>NZ_JBIVTH010000027.1:0-98448 GCF_044756625.1 Streptomyces sp. NPDC091682
CCTGGACGCTCACCACGGCCACCGCATAAGCGAGAGGGCCTCCCGGCCTACGGCCGGACGGCCCTCCAACAAGATCTTCACGAGTCTTCTAGGCGTCGAAGTCGTACTCCAGCACGTAGGCGGCGGAGTCGAGCGTCATCTCGTTGACCTCGACGACCCGCCCGCCCCCGGCGAACGCGGTGCGCACGATCTGGATCACGGGCGTGCCCGTCGAAAGCGAGAGCCGCTCGGCCTCGGCGGCCGAAGGCATCCGGGACCGCACCTCCTCCCGGAAACGAACGGGCCCGTGCCCCAGCTCGGCCAGCCGCGCGTACGTCCCGCCGGGACCGGTGTCGACTTGCGTGATGGCGGAGTCCCCGACGACGTCGGCCGGCAGGTACGACACCGCGAAGAGCGCGGGCTTGCCGTCGAGCACGAAACGGCGGCTGCGCACCCACACCCGAGTCCCCGCCGGAACGCCGAGTGCGTCGCAGACACGGTCGTCCGCCTCCCCTTCGCGCACCTCGACCTGGTCGACGACCAGCTCCCGGTCCTCGGACTCATCGGACCAGATCGACCGCCCCGCACCCCACTGCTCCTGCGCCAGCCGCTGAATACCGCGCCGCCGCAGGGGCCTGAACGCCCGGACGAAGACGCCGGCGCCCTTCCGGGCCTCCGCGAGTCCTTCGTTCTGCAGTACGCCGAGGGCCTGGCGCGCGGTCATCCGCGCGACCTCGTAGGTGGCCATGAGGTCGTTCTCACCCGGCAGCCGGTCGCCCGGACCGTACTCGCCCGCCTGAATGGCCGTCCTCAGCGCATCGGCGATCCGCCGGTATTTCGGATGACGGCTGCTGCCCTGGCTGGTCATGAAACCGATCACTCCTTCTCCTCTCTAGACACCCTAGGTCCAGAGGTGAGGCACCGCACGCACCAGCGGCGGCCCCCCTTCCCATGGCATCTCTAGAGAACTACTGACGGATCGAGGCAGGGTCGGCTGTAGTGAATGCATCTCTAGAGAGGTCGATCGTGGGGTGGCCTCATGAGTGAGGAGTGATCTGTATGCCGCAGCATCGCGATGTCTTCACCGTCGACACGGGCGACGCCCTCCCGGTGAGGGTGGCCGTCATATGCGAGCCCAGCGAAGACCTGCTCGGGCGGGCGCTGGTCGGCTGGGAGCGCTTCCTCAGCACCTTGCAAGGGGCGGCCGATGAGTGAGCGGTACGAATACGTGCCTCACCGTCTCCTGCGCCGCCGTGTCCGCGGCATCGCTTCCGGCGCCGAGGGCGAGCTGATGGCCGTGGTCAACGACAACGTCTCGGACGCCTACACCGAGCACTGGGTGGAACTGGCCTACATCCGTGGCCCGTCCGGGCGCGAATTCACCACGTCCGCCGCCAACGTCGAGCCCGCCGAATGAGGCCCCCGCGAAGACCGTGATCAGCCCGGTACGGGCGCCGGACACGTCCACGGAGACGCGCTGAGCGATCCGAGGCGGCCCATGCCCAGCCCCAGACGTCCGTCGGACGCGGGTCGAGCGTCGGGCCGGGGCCGTGGGCGGCCTATGCCCGACCCAAGACGGCCGTCGGACGCTGAGGGGTGAGGAGCGCGTAGCGACATGGTGCGCCCACCGACCCGGCAGGTGGCTGTCATGGGCCCCGTCTCGGGACGTGCCCTGCCGGGATCTGCCCGGGCGTCGCCGACCGCCCCGCGCCTGAAAGCCTCCCCCGGCCCGTTCCCTTCGGGGGTTCCCGGCAGTCTTCGTATCTCCGTGGCGGGGCGGTCGGTCAAGGGTGGCCGTAGGCCATCGCGAAGCGACGCGACGAAGGAGCGCCCTTGAGGGACCGGCCCGCCCCGGAGGGACGATGGGACTGACGGGAAACCCCGTACACGTCCCCGACGCCGGCCAAGAGCCCCGCCCCCTACACCCGCACCACCGGCGTGATCGTCGTTTCTACCGGGCCGTGGGTGTCCGCCTCGCGTTGGCGTTCCGCGCTGTCGCTGATGCGCAGGAGCAGGGCGATCATGACCCAGTTGGCCAGGAGGGACGAGCCGCCCTTGGCGAGGAAGGGCAGGGCCTTGCCCGTCAGGGGGATCAGGCCCGTCACGCCGCCCGCGACCACGAAGACCTGCAGGGCCAGCGCCGCCGCCAGGCCCACCGCGAGCAGTTTGCCGAAGGGGTCGCGCGCGCCGAGGGCCATCCGCAGCCCCCGCTGCACGAGGAGCGCGTAGAGGATCAGTACGGCCATGACCCCGGCCAGGCCGAGCTCCTCGCCCACCGTCGTGAGGATGAAGTCGCTGCGCCCGGCGAACTTGATCAGCTCGGGGTGGCCCATGCCGAGGCCGGTCCCCGAGATGCCGCCCGTGCCGAAGCTGAACAGGGCCTGCGCCGACTGGTCCGAGGTGATGCCCGGGGGAGGGGTGTCCCAGTAGACGGAGAGCGGGTTCAACCAGGCCGCCACGCGCGCCTTGACGTGCGGCTCCGTCGAGCCGACGACGAAGGCGCCCGCCGAGGCCATGAGCACGCCGCACACGATCCAGCTGGTGCGCTCGGTGGCGACGTACAGCATCACCACGAAGACGCCGAAGAAGATCAGTGACGTGCCCAGGTCGCGCTCGAAGATCAGCACCAGCATCGAGAGGATCCACACCGTGGCGATGGGGCCGAGCTGCCGCATCGGGGGCAATCGCATGCCCAGGAACCTGCGGCCCGTCAGGGCCAGCGAGTCCCGGTGGATGACCAGGTACCCGGCGAAGAAGATCGCGATCATGATCTTCACGAACTCGCCGGGCTGGACCGAGAAGCCGAAGAGGATGATCCACCGCTTGGCGCCGTACGTGTCCGCGCCGAAGAACGCCGGCGCGATCAGCAGTACCAGCGCGACGGCCATCGTGATGTAGATGAACCGCTGGAGCAGCCGGTGGTCGCGCAACAGGGCCAGCACCGCGATGCAGGCGGCGACGCCGACCACCGTCCACAACAGCTGGCCCGGGGCGTTCGCGTCCGAGTTCCACCGCTCGATGTAGCCCTGGTCGAGCCGGTGGATCAGTACGAGTCCCAGGCCGGTCAGCAGCATGGCGAGCGGGAAGATCAACGGGTCCGCGTAGGCCGCGAACCGGCGTATCCCCAGGTGCCCCACCAGCGATAGCAGGGTCATGCTGATGGTGAAGTCGACGAATTTGGGCGGCAGCTCGCCGTTCATGGCGAGGCCCGCGGCGGCGTGGCCGAACACGGCGATGGCGATGACGAAGACCAGGAGCAGCGCCTCGGTGCGGCGGCGGGCGACCGCCGACGTCAGGGGTTTCAGTCCACGCACGGGATGCCGCCACCCTCCTTGGGGGCGGACGGCGAGGGCGGCGGGGGCGCCGCATCGGGCGAGGACGAAGGTGAGGACGAGGACGAAGGCGAGAACGGCGACGGGGACGGGGGCGAGGACGTGGCGCCCGATGCACCGGCGTCAGCGGAAGCTTCGGGTCCGATCTGTTCGGCAATGAGGCGCTTTATCTTCATATCATCTACGACGTTGATGTCCTCCCCATGGTTCCTCCCGAAACCTTCGATGGGAAGTGTCGTGAATTGCGCCTTCCCGCCGGACAGGTTCTTCGCCTGCTTCACGAACGCGAGGAGATCCCAGCCTTCGTCCGTGACCACGTCCTGTTTGGCGGCGTCGATCAGTTTGATCAGCTTCGCCGGGTCGGTGAAGGTCCCGGCCGAGTTCAGCTTCTTCGTCGCGCCCGCGAGAAAGGCCTGCTGGCGCTTGGTCCGGTCCAGGTCACCCCTGTCCAAGCCGTGCCGCTGCCGCACGAAGGCGAGCGACTGCCGGCCGTCGAGCGTCTGTGGGCCCGCCGGGAAGTCGGCGCCCGAGTACGTGTCCTTCACCGCCTTGTTCAGGCACACCGGTACCCCGCCCAGCGCGTCCGCGAGGTGGTAGAAACCGGCCAGATTCAGCTCGGCGAAGTGATCGATGGGGACCCCCAGGAAGTTCCGCACCGTCTCGATCTGTGCCGCGCGCCCCGCCTCCCGGCCCTCCCGCTCTAGCTGCCGGACGTCCTTGACCCCCCGCGCGGCGAGCTGCTCCTGCTTCTTCTCCTTCGCCAGCCCGTACGCCTTCTTGATCTTGTCCTTGCCGTGGCCGGGTATGTCGACGACGTCGTCGCGCGGCACCGAGAAGGCCTTCGCCCGGCCGCCGTCCCCGGGTACGTGCAGCAGGATCAGGGTGTTCGCGTTGTAGCCGCCGATGTCCGAACTGCCGGCGTGCAGCTTGTCGAGGACCTCCTCCGGCAGTTTCTCGCCGTTCTGGTCCCGGCGGCTGTCCAGGCCCATGAGCAGGATGTTGCTGTCGCCGGACGTGGACTTCTCCGCGCCTTCGAGGGCCTTGGAGCTGCCGATGCCGGCGGCGAGGTCGCGGTACAGGTACCAGGCTCCGCCGCCCGTCAGGCCCACCAGCGCGCAACCGGTGACCAGCAGCGTGCGGCCCAGCCGCCGCCGGCGGCGGGCCGGGTGGCGGCGGCGGGATCGGGTCGTCGGCTTCCTCCGGTGCGCGCTCATGCCTGCCGATGCTGACGCAGGTCCGCTGAAGGAATCCTGAGGCGCCGGCCTACGGGATGCGCAGCACCAGCCGAGCGCCCCCGGCGGGCGCCGGCAGCGCGCGTACGTCGCCCCCGTGCGCCCGCGCGATCTCCCGGGCGATGGCCAGGCCCAGCCCGGTTCCGCCGCTGGCCCGGCCGCGGTCCGCGTCCAGCCGTACGAAGCGTTCGAAGACCCGGTCCCGGTCCGCCTCCGGGATGCCGGGGCCGTCGTCCGTGACCTCCAGCACCGTCCATCCGTCGTGCGCCGCCGCCCGTACGACCACCTCGGCGCTGGCGTACCGCAGGGCGTTGTCCACGAGGTTGGCCAGGGCCCGTTCCAGCCGCGCCGGGTCCCCGGAGGCCGGTACGGGCGCCCGCGCGTCCAGCCGTAGCGCGATCCGCGAGCCACCCCGCCGCGCCGCGTCCTCCGCGGCCAGCAGGGCCAGGTCCACCGGCTCGCTCCGCGGCGCCGACGCCGGTCCGCCGTCGAGGCGGGCCAGCAGTAGCAGGTCCGCCGCGACGGCCTGGAGCCGCTCGGTATCGGCCAGCGCGGCCGCGACCGACTCCCGGTCGGGGCGGTCCATGGCGAGGGCCACCTCGAGCCGGGACCGGACGGCGGCCAGCGGGTTGCGCAGCTCGTGGGAGGCGTCCGCGGTGAACTGCCGCTGCCGGGCGTCGGAACGCTCCAGCCGGTCCAGGGTTTCGTTGACGCTCCGGGCCAGCTGCGCGATCTCGTCCACCCCGCCCGGGTCCGGAACTCGCCGGTCCAGCTCGCTCGCCGTGACCGCCGCCAGTTCGGAGCGGATCGCGCTCACCGGGCGCAGCGCGCGGCCGGTCACCCACCAGGCGAGGGCGGCGGCGAAGCCGGTCAGCGGGGGCGCCCCCGCGAGCAGCCCGACCGCGACGGCCCGGGTCGCGTCGTCCACGTCGCCGAGCACGGTCATTGCGTACACCCTGTGCGCCCCCGGCGCCTCGACGACGACCACCGCACGCCGTTCCCCGCCGGAGTGCGCCGGCGGGAGCACGGCCGACCGGGAGTCGTCACCGGGGCCGGGCAGTGGGGCGCCGCCGAGGTCGGGGGCGTGCTTCGGATCGCCGGTGGACGCGACCGTCCGCCCGGCCGCGTCCCGTACGAGGACCAGGTCCACTCCGCTCTCGGGCGCGGCCAGCCGTCCGCCGGTCGGCAGGGTCCGGTTGTCGAGCTGGGCGGCGACCTTGCGGGCGGCGAGCTCGGCGCGGCCGGTGGTGTTCTCGAGGAGGTTGGCCCGGAGCAGGGCGTGCAACCACAGCCCGCCGCCGGCGAGGACGGCGGCCATCGCGAGTGCGGCGGCCGCGGCGGTGCGCGCCCGGATGCCGGGTCGCCTGCGGCGGGCGGCTTCACGGCGCACGGGATCCGCCCGCCGGGGCCTAACCACCGTCGGGGGCCATCCGGTAGCCGGTTCCGTGGACGGTGCGGATCGAGTGGCGGCCGAAGGGTGCGTCGATCTTCTTGCGCAGCGAGGAGACGTACACCTCCACGATGTTCGGGTCGATGCCGTGCGGGGTGTCCCAGACCTCGTCCAGGATGTCCTGCTTGGCGACGGCCCGGCCGGGCTGCTCCATCAGACAAGCGAGGACGCCCAGTTCGCGGGCGGTCAGTTCGATGTCCCGGTCACCGCGGCGGCAGCGGCGGCCCTGCGGGTCCAGGACGAGGTCGCCGGCCTGCAGGGTGCCGCGGTCCGGCGTGCCGGCGCGGCGTGCCACCGCCCGGATCCGGGCGGCCAGGACCACGGAGGAGAACGGCTTGGTGAGGTAGTCGTCGGCGCCGGAGTCCAGACCCTCGGCCTCGTCGTACTCGCCGTCGCGGGCGGTGAGCATCAGGACCGGGGTGGTGTCGCCGTGGGCGCGCATGCGGGTGCAGATCGCGTGGCCGCTGGGACCCGGGAGCATCAGGTCGAGCAGGACGACGTCGTACGGGCCACCGGCGAGGGCGAGGTCGAGCCCGCGGTGGCCGTCGTGGGCGACGTCGACGCGGTGGCCGTCGGCGGAGAGGCCGCGCCGCAGGGATTCGGCGAGGCCTTCTTCGTCTTCGACCACGAGGATGCGCACGGCTCAAGCGTCACATATCGACGCGTTTGCCGTGAGGCCTGGTCGGCGGTGCGCGGGGTCCGGATCCTCGCCGGGCTCTGCCCGGGCCCGCGCCGTTGCGCTGCGGGCTGCTTGGTCGTGTTGCTGCCGTCTGCCGGGCGCTGCCCGGGCCCGCGCCTCAATCGCCGGCGAGGCTGAATGGGCGGGCCCGCGCCTCGGCGGGTGGGCGGGGTTGGGGGTGGCGGGTTGTTGGTGTGGGTCGGTCCGGGGGCCGGGGGGGGGGGGGGGGGGGGGGGGGGGGGGGGGGGGGGCGGGGGGGGGGTGTCTCCTCGGCTCGCGCGGTGCGCCATGTCTCGGTTGTGCCCGGTGGTGCGCGCTCGTCCTGCGGGGACACCCCGCCACGTCCCCCCACCCCTCAGCGGCACACGCCCGCACGTCCCCCACACCTCGGCGGCACGGGCCCGGATGGAGGGAGGAGGAGCCTTGGCGTTGGGGGGATGGGTCGTAGCTGTCGAAGCTCTGCCGTGGGGCGGGGACACGCAGGAGGGTCCCCGCAGGACGAGGCGCGACCGCCGGGTACAGCCGAGACGTGCCCGCGCGCGCCGAGCCGAGGAGACCCTCGTGCGGGGCCCCGCCCCACCCTTTGAAGCCCCGCCGGCGATTGAGGCGACCCACCTCGGCACGAGGCAACGTGCCACCGAGCCGAACACCGCCGAGCCGCCCGCAGGGCACACCGCAGGGCACACCGCAGCCGTCCACGTACCCTCCCGGAGGGACCCGGCTCCCGAAGTACCCCCATCCGCAAGCCACTCCGGAGGAGACATGGCCCCACGAGTGCACGCCGCCCAGGCGACCGGCATCGCCACCCTCACCCTGGACTCCCCGGGCAACCGCAACGCCCTTTCCGTCGACCTCGTCGCCGAGCTCCGCTCCGCGCTCGCCGCCACCGCCGCGGACGCGGACGTCCGGGCCGTCGTCCTCACCCACACCGGCAACACCTTCTGCGCCGGGGCCGACCTCAAGTCACCTTGCGATCCCGCCGACTTCCTGGCCCTGCTCCGCGAGACCGCCGAGCTCCCCAAGCCCGTCGTCGCCCGGGTCACCGGCCACGTCCGGGCCGGCGGCCTCGGGCTGCTCGGTGTCTGCGACGTCGCCGCCGCCGGACCGCAGTCCTCGTACGCCTTCACCGAGACCCACCTGGGCCTCGCCCCCGCGGTGATCTCCATGCCGCTGCTGCCCCGCCTCGACCCGCGCGCCGCGGCCCGCTACTTCCTCACCGCCGAGGCCTTCGACGCCGCCGAGGCCGCCCGGATCGGACTGCTCACCCTGCACGGCGAGGACGTGGACACGGCCCTGGAGCCGGTACTCGCCGGCCTGCGCAAGGCCTCCCCGCAGGGGCTGGCCGCGACCAAGGCGTTGACGTCCGCCGCCGTACGCGAGGCCCTCGCCCGCGACGGATCCCGCCTGACCGAGCTGTCCGCCGGACTGTTCGCCTCCGAAGAGGCCCGCGAAGGCATCACCGCCCGTTTCGAGCGCCGGGAACCGTCATGGTCGCTGTGACCGGCCCCAAGCAGGCGCGCAGCCGCGTCACCCGCCGCCACCTCCTGGAGGCGGCGGTGTCCTGCCTGGCGGAGCACGGCTGGGCCGGTTCGACCGTCTCGGTCGTCGCGGAACGGGCCGGGGTTTCGCGCGGCGCCGCCCAGCACCACTTCCCGACCCGCGAGGACCTGTTCACCGCGGCCGTCGAGTACGTCGCCGAGGAGCGCTCCACGGCCCTGCGCGACCTCTTCCACGCCGGCCCGGCCGCCCGGCCCGCCGTGGTGGAGGCGCTGGTCGACCTGTACACCGGCGCCCTCTTCCGGGCCGCCCTGCAGTTGTGGGTGGCCGCCTCCAACGAGGAGCAGCTGCGCCCCCAGGTCACCGAACTGGAGGCCCGGGTCGGTCGCGAGACCCACCGCATCGCCGTCGAGCTGCTGGGTGCGGACGAGTCGGTGCCGGGCGTACGGGAGACCGTGCAGGGTCTGCTGGACATGGCGCGGGGCCTGGGCCTCGCCAACGTGCTCACCGACGATACGGCCCGCCGGGCCCGGGTGGTGGCCCAGTGGTCCCGGATCCTGGACGCGGCCCTGGGCTGAGGCGGCGGGAACGGGAAGGGCGCCGCACCCCGCGAGAGCGGGATACGGCGCCCCAGGACACGAGCGGCGGTTACGCCGTCTCGGCGATGTCCGCGTAGCCCTCGATCTCCTGCGGGTTGCGCCGCCCGGGCCCGGTGTAGCGGGCCGAGGGCCGCACCAGGCGGCCCGTGCGCTTCTGCTCCAGGATGTGCGCCGACCAGCCGGCGGTGCGGGCGCAGCTGAACATCGACGTGAACATGTGCGCGGGGACCTCGGCGAAGTCCAGCATGATCGCGGCCCAGAACTCCACGTTCGTGGCGAGCACCCGGTCGGGGCGGCGCGCGTGCAGTTCTTCCAGTGCGGCCTTCTCCAGCGCGGCGGCCACCTCGTAGCGCGGCGCGTCGAGCTCCTTGGCGGTGCGCCGCAGCACGCGGGCGCGCGGGTCCTCGGCACGGTAGACGCGGTGCCCGAAGCCCATCAGCCGCTCGCCCTTGTCGAGAGCCTTCTTCACGTACGCCACGGCGTCGCCGGTGCGCTCGATCTCCTCGATCATGCCGAGCACGCGGGACGGCGCCCCGCCGTGCAGCGGTCCCGACATGGCGCCCACGGCGCCGGACAGCGCGGCGGCGACGTCCGCGCCGGTCGATGCGATCACCCGCGCGGTGAAGGTGGAGGCGTTCATGCCGTGCTCGGCGGCCGAGGTCCAGTACGCGTCGACGGCCTTGACGTGCCGCGGGTCCGGCTCGCCCCGCCAGCGGATCATGAACCGCTCGACGACGGACTCGGCCTTGTCGATCTCCCGCTGCGGCACCATGGGCAGGCCCTGGCCGCGGGCGGACTGGGCGACGTACGACAGTGCCATCACGGCTGCGCGCGCGAGGTCGTCACGGGCGGTCTGCACGTCGATGTCCAGCAGTGGTTTCAGACCCCACACGGGGGCGAGCATCGCGAGCGCGGACTGGACGTCGACGCGGATGTCACCGGAGTGGACCGGGATGGGGAAAGGTTCGGCGGCGGGCAGGCCCGGGTTGAAGGCACCGTCGACCAGCAGGCCCCAGACGTTCCCGAAGGAGACGTGGCCGACGAGGTCTTCGATGTCGACGCCCCGGTAGCGGAGCGACCCGCCTTCCTTGTCGGGTTCGGCGATCTCCGTCTCGAACGCGACGACCCCTTCGAGCCCGGGTACGAAGTCGGACATCAGGCGGCTCCTCAGATAGTGCGAACACGCGCGGCTCCCGGCGTGATTCGCGGTCCGGCGCGGTCATCCCCGTTGATGCCCGGCACGGCCGTCGGTCACCCGCTCGGGGACCTTCGGACCGGCCCCAAGATTTTGGCCGCTCCGCCCCGACTGCGGAAGCGTGACATACGGCACACCGTCGCCGGTCCGGCTGCGGCAGGATGGCAAGCGTGACCGATCAGGACATTGACCCCGCCATGATGCGCAAGCAGTACCGCTCGGAGATCGTCGACGAGGGGAGCCTCGCCGAGCATCCGATGGACCAGTTCGCGCTCTGGTTCCAGCAGGCCGCCGACTCGCACCTCTTCGAGCCGAACGCCATGGTCGTATCGACG
This sequence comes from Streptomyces sp. NPDC091682, assembly GCF_044756625.1. Taxonomy (NCBI): domain Bacteria; kingdom Bacillati; phylum Actinomycetota; class Actinomycetes; order Kitasatosporales; family Streptomycetaceae; genus Streptomyces; species Streptomyces sp. NPDC091682. Next base: position 10,299 of record NZ_JBIVTH010000027.1, read on the forward strand.
GCCACCCCGGACGGCCGGCCCAGTTCGCGGACGGTGCTGATGAAGCAGTTCGACGGCCGGGGCTTCGTCTTCTTCACCAATTACGCCTCGCGCAAGGGCCGCGAGCTGGCCGAGAACCCGCAGGTCGCGCTGCTGTTTCCGTGGCACCCGATCGCCCGCCAGGTGATCGTCACCGGTACGGCGGCCCGGATCGGCCGCGACGAGACAGCCGCGTACTTCCGCTCCCGCCCGCACGGTTCCCAGCTGGGTGCCTGGGCGAGCGAGCAGTCCAGCGTCATCGATTCCCGTGCGGAGCTGGACCGGCGCTACGCCGAGCTGGCGGCCCGCTACCCGGAGGGCGAGCAGGTGCCGGTCCCGCCGGAGTGGGGCGGCCTGCGCGTGGTCCCGCAGGAGGTGGAATTCTGGCAGGGCCACGAGAACCGCCTGCACGACCGTCTGCACTACGTCCTGGACGGGGCCAAGTGGCGCGTGGAGCGGCTCTGCCCGTAGCCGGGCGGGCGGGTCTGCGGCGGCTCCCGCCAGTGGGACCGTACGCTCCCGCTCACCCCGAGCGGGAGCGGTGAACGCAGGCGACCCGCGGGCTCGGGTTTCTCTCCTGCAGTGAGAGAAGCCGGCCGGACGTGCCGGCGAGCCCGCGGGTCGGGTGACTGCTTGGGATTGGCGCCGGGCGATTCCGCCGGGCACCGCACTGGGTGCGCTACTGACGACGGGCCCTAGCCCGCAGCCACCTCACGCGTCCGGAGTTCGTACATTTCCGGGATCACCTCCTTTCAGTGTGCCTCCACTCTAGGCAGGCCCGTGCGGTCCGCTCAATCGAATTTCTTCGGCGAATCCGTAGGTGTATCCATCGGCTCTCTGAAGTAGCCGCAAGTTCCGGTGGGAGACGTCAAAGCGGCTGGTCGACGTCGTGATGCGATGCTGGCCGCTGGTCCGGACCGCGATGCGTCCCACCCACCTGCCGACCCACTTTCCTCTGGGCACGACGGCCGCCACCAGGTCTCCGGTTGCGTACCCGTGGTGGACCTTGCCGCGGGGCCGTTGCAAGCGGGGGAATCCGAAGCGGTCAGGGGTGGTCCTGGCGTACGAACCACGCCCGGTCGACGACACCACTAGGATCTGCGCGGGTACCCGGACGAGCGCGTCCCCCGCTCGTGGTCGATGACTCCGTTGGTCAGGGCGTCGAGCGTGTGGCTCTTCGGCAAGCCCATCGCGAACCGGTTCCAGTGGGTACGCCCGCCCGACCACGCATGCACCGGCACACTCTGCGTTGCGAGCGCTTTCACGAGCTGGAGCCTGGTGGCGTTAGTGGCGGCCACGTCCTGCAGAGGTTTCCTCAGCTGCCTGATCACGCGTTCCAGCCGGGCCGGCCGGTCGGCGAGGAACTCCTGGACGGGTGCCGTCCCCTTTGCCTGATTGCAGGGAACACAAGCGAGGACGAGGTTCGATACCCGATCCGATCCACCACGGCTTCGTGCACGGACGTGATCGATGTTGAGAGGCACCCCCGTGGCGTCGCAGTAGGCGCAGGACCTCTTCCATTTGGCCCGGAGGAACTGAGGGACCTCGGAGGCGGCGTACGTCGGCTCGATGCCGTCCTGCACGCAGGACGGCATGACTCCGGCGAATGCGGTCGTGTCGAATGCCACCTGCTCCACGTGGATCTCACGCACTGGTGCATATCGGCACAGTCGCGCGACCACGGCCGTGGTCGAGTCGACGCGATGGCGCAGGGACGGGGGGAGCCAGCCGTCCGGCCGCGGGCGGTTGTCGTGCCGGGGCGCCCGGTACCGGAGATTCGCCGAGCGCCTCCGGCGCCGATAGGCGGCGCGTCGCACCATGCCGCCGTGGATCTGTTGTCCCCGGTGCCGGAGTTCGAGAGTGATCAGACCCCGGCGGGCGACCGCGGTTCGGCCCTTCGGGCCGTTCCGGTGACGCTCGTCGGCGATGGCGATACCCGTCGCCTTGGAGCCAGGATCGAGGCGCAGCTGTACGCCTTCGACGGCCGAGCCCGCACGGGTACGGTGCTTGAGCCGGATGGTGAACGGAGCACGCCGTGCCACGACGGCACGTCCACCAGCGAGCAACTCGCGTGCACGGGCCTGATGGCAGGGCATCAGCGGCTCGCCCCCCTTGGCCAGCACGAACACTCGGCTTGCTGCCGGGCGGGGAGCGTCACCGCTCCCGGTCTCTGCCGTCTCCGCTGCCGAAGCGGCAGATCGGGCGTGCCGCCGACGTGTCCCGGTGCGGACTTCGCCGGTCTCCCCTCGCCCATGTTCCACACCGGTGCCCGGCATTGCGGCCGGGAGCCCGTGAGCCGTTTCGTCCCTGCTCCCAGGGGTGTCTGCGCCCGCGGATTCCAGAGCAGGTTGCTGAGGAAGCACAGCCTGGTGGGTCCGCTCGCCCGTGCGGAACGTAGTCATCTAGGCACCTCTACTGATCCGGGGATCGTGATGACTGGGGCTGGTCACTCGAACGTGTGGCCGTTCCGGTGGTGCTTTCCCAGGTGTGTGGGGATGCGCGCCGATTTCCCCGAAAGTGGTGTGGTGTGGGTCACGTTCGAGTTCAATGATCTGACGTGCCGCATACGCGAACACCTGCTGGGGGTCCCAGGTGAGTGCCTACGGACGTAACGAGACCGCTGACGATCTGCTCGCAGCGCTGCTGGACGGGATGGACGCCGCCCTGTGCGCGTTCGACTCCGACGGCGTGATCACCCACTGGAACCGCGAGGCCGAGCGGATCCTGGGGTGGACCGCGGCCGAGGCCGTGGGTCGCAAGGGCTTCGAGGGTTGGGCAGTGCGGGCCGCCGACGCGCACGACGTCCAGGACCGGCTGATGGCCGTCCAGCACGTGCCCGGCCGGCAGGTGCACGAGTTCGCGCTGCTGACCAAGGACGGCGGGCGCGTCCTCGTACGGACCCAGTCCGCCGGGGTGCCCGGCGCGGACGGGAAACCCGCCGGGGTGTACTGCGCCTTCAGCGAGGTGCACGCCCAGATCGACCTGGAGCGCTCCATCGCGCTGAGCGAGGCCCTGATGGAGGACGCCTCGTGGGGCGTCGTCCTGGTCGACGTCGACCTGCGGCCCGCCGTGGTCAACGGGCACGCCGCCCGGGCCTTCGGGACCGGCCGCACCGCACTGCTCGGGCGGCCCCTGGGAGAGCTGTTGACCCAGGGCGTCGAGGAGTTGGAGGGCGCGCTCCAGCACGTGCTCGCCGAAGGGGCCCCGCCCGCGCCGGTGGAGATGTGGGTGTCGGTGCGCACGGCGGAGGGGGTGCGGCGCAGGTGCTGGCGGTGCGGGTTCCTGCGGTTGGCCTCGCCGCTCGCGGAGGAGCCCGTACCGCTGGGCGTCGGCTGGCTGTTCCAGGACGTCACCGAGGCCCGCCAGGAGCAACTGGACACCGCGCAGCTGCGGTTCCGCTCGCACCAGCTCCACCGGGCGGGGCGGGCCGCCGCCGAGTGCGAGGATCCGGCCGAAGCGGCCGCCGTCCGCCTGGACTTCGCCCTCGCCGGCTTCGCCGAGCACGCGCTGCTGGACGTACTGGACCCCACGGCCGACCCCGAGCGGCGCAGGCTCGTACGGTCCGCCGCGTCGCCGCCGGTGCTGCCGGGGCCCGGGTCGATCCCCGTCCGGTACGCGGCCGGGCACCCGGCGCTGCAGGCGCTGGACCGGATCGGCTCGGTGCGCACCAGCGCCCCGCGCGGGGAGGCGGACGCGCAGTGGGCGCGGGCGCGCCAGTGGCCCGAGGGCGCCGTGCACGGGCTGTGCACGGTGTTGCGGAGCCGGGGGCGGACCCTGGGGGCGCTGACGTTCCTGCGCGGGCCCTCGCGGGCGGCCTTCGAGCGCGCGGACGCGGTGTACGCGGAGGAGGTCGCGGCCCGGGTCGCGGCCGACCTGGACCTGGCGGCGGGTCCGGCGGGTCCGGCAGGTCCGGCGGGTCCGGCCGGTCCGGGCGAGGAGTGAGCGCGGCCCGGGTGCCCGCAGGCGCCTCCCGGGCCGACCCCTCAGTGCCGGAAGAAGATCCGGTCGCCGTACTCCTGCATCACGCGGCCGTTCCACTCGTGGCCGCCGTCGACGTTGCCCGAGCGCAGCAGCGGGGGCTCCACCCCGCGGGCGGCGAGCTCGCCGGCCGCCGTCGCCATGACGGCCTGCATGATCGCGCTGGTCACCACGGTGGAGGCGGGGGCGAAGGGCGCGTCGATGCCGTCGATGCTCAGCTCGGCGTCGCCGACCGCGATCTTGCTGTCGAGGACGACGTCGCAGTGGTCCTTGAGGAAGGTGCCGGAGAGGTGCCGTGACTTGGTCCCGGTCGCGTACGCCACCGAGGTCACGCCGATGACCTTGAGGCCGATGGCGCGGGCGTTCATCGCCATCTCGACGGGCAGGGCGTTGCGCCCGGAGAGGGAGATGATCACGAGGACGTCGCCGTCGGAGGCGGGGCTGCTGTCGAGGACGGCGCCGGCCAGGCCGTCGACCCGCTCCAGGGCGCTGCCCAGGGTCGCGGGCATGACGTCGACGCCGGCCGTGCCGGGGACGGCGAGGAAGTTCATCAGGGCCAGGCCGCCGGCCCGGTAGACGACGTCCTGGGCGGGCAGCGAGGAATGCCCGGCGCCGAAGGCGAAGAGCCGGTTGCCGGCGGCGACCGCGTCGGCGATGAGGGAGCCGGCCTCGGCGATGTGCGGGGCCTCCTCGTCCCGCACCCGCTCCAGCAGACCGATGGCGGCATCGAAGAACTGGCCGGCCAGCTTGCTCTCGCTCATACGCCGATGGCCCTTCCAGGGGTGGGGGAGCGTCCGTGTCCGCCGCTCACCGTGCGGTCTGGACCAAGGGTGTGTCAATACGAACGTCAATCCCGTGCCGAAAGCTCTGGTCGCGCGCCCCCGACATCCCCGAACGATCTTCCCGGGGATGTCGGGGGGATGTCCGGGAGCCGTCTTGACGCTCGGCACGGGACGGTTGTCGGCCCGATGCGTCAGAATTGGGGGCAGGGCCAGCGCACGCAATCCGAGGGGCACGAATGTCCGGACTGATCGATACCACGGAGATGTATCTCCGCACCATCCTCGAGCTGGAAGAGGAAGGCGTGGTCCCCATGCGCGCCCGGATCGCCGAGCGGCTCGACCAGAGCGGTCCGACGGTGAGCCAGACGGTGGCGCGCATGGAGCGGGACGGCCTGGTGGCCGTCGCCAGCGACCGGCACCTCGAACTGACGGAGGAGGGCCGCCGACTGGCCACGCGCGTGATGCGCAAGCACCGGCTCGCGGAGTGTCTGCTCGTCGACGTCATCGGGCTGGAGTGGGAGCAGGTGCACGCGGAGGCCTGCCGTTGGGAGCACGTGATGAGCGAAGCGGTGGAGCGGCGGGTGCTGGAGTTGCTGCGCCACCCGACCGAGTCGCCGTACGGAAACCCGATCCCGGGGCTGGAGGAGCTGGGTGAGAAGGCCGAGGCCGACCCGTTCTTGGAGGACGGCATGGTCAGCCTGTCCGAGCTCGATGCGGGCACCGAAGGCAAGACCGTGGTCGTCCGGCGGATCGGTGAGCCGATCCAGACGGACGCCCAGTTGATGTACACGCTCCGGCGGGCGGGCGTGCAGCCCGGCGCGGTGGTGAGCGTGACCGAGTCTCCGGGGGGTGTGCTGGTCGGCAGTGGCGGTGAGGCCGCCGAGCTGGACGTGGAGGTCGCCTCGCACGTGTTCGTGGCGAAGCGCTGATCCCGGCGCGTCGGCGTTCGCGTCGACGCGGATGAGTCCGGGGGATCGATCCGTACGAGACGCGTTCCGGGGGTTCCTGTCCCACGGGTCGTGACCCGTACGGATGACCAGCCCTTGGTGTGGGTGGTCCCGGCGCCTTTCGGCGCCGGGACCGGTCCTCCCCTTGTGACCTGGAGCCCCGAGCTCTCAAGGTCGTCCCCTCGGACCGTCTTCCCCGAGCGGCCCGCCTCCCTGTTGAAAGGATCTCCATCGGCAGCGGCGGTCAATCCTTGAGCAAGGTCACTCGAAAGAGCGGTGTTGTAGGCGAAAAACCCGTTCTCGAATACGGGTTCGATAGTCTGGCGGGGAGCGAAGGGGGTGCATCTGCGGTGGTACAGCGCGTCGATGTGACAGGGGCCGAAGGCGTCCGCCTGGCCGCCTGGGAGTTCCGCGAAGCAGAGGCCGAGCCCGACACCCGCCCCGGGGTGCTGTTACTGCACGGGCTGATGGGCCGCGCCTTCCACTGGGCCGGCACCGCCCGCTGGCTCCGCGAGCGCCGCCGCGTCGTGGCCCTGGACCAGCGCGGACACGGCCAGAGCGCCCGCCCGCCCGCCGCCCCCGACGGCACCCCCACCTCCCTGGGCCGTGAGGCCTTCGTGGCCGACGCCGAAGCGGCCGTCGAGCAGCTCGGCCTCGCCCCCGTGACACTGATCGGCCACTCCATGGGCGCCCTCACCGCCTGGCAGCTCGCGGCCCGCCGCCCGGACCTGGTCGAAGCCGTGGTCATCTGCGACATGCGCGCCTCCGCCCTGGGCGCGGCCTCCCAGCAGGAATGGGAGGACTGGTTCCACCACTGGCCCCTCCCCTTCCCCACCCAGGACGCGGCCCGCCGCTGGTTCGGCGAGGACGACCCCCGGGTGGAACGTCCCGACCCCGGCCGCGGTGCCTTCTTCGCCGAGGTCATGCACGAGGCCTCGGACGGCTGGCGCCCGGTCTTCTCCCGCCGCCAGATGCTGACGGCCCGCGAGACCTGGGTCCACGACGCCCACTGGGAGGAGCTCGCCCAGGTCCGCTGCCCGACCCTGGTGGTCCGCGGCCTCGACGGCGAACTGGGCCGGGCCGAGGCCCAGGAAATGGTGCGCGTCCTCCCGGCCGGCCAGTACGCGGAAATCCCCGATGCGGGTCACTACCTCCACTACGACCAGCCGACGGCCTGGCGCGAGGTCTTGGAACCCTTCCTCGACGGCATCAAGGCCGAAGCTCCCTGACCACCCCGACGGTTCCGCCCCCCGGTGCGCAGGGAGGGGCGGAACGGTCGGCGGTCGTGCCGTCGGCGGTCGTGCCGTCGTACGACCGAGCGTGTCAGCGGTCTGTCAGTGAGGTGTTCGGGGCCTGTCAGGGGGCGGCCTCATGGTGGCGACGTCGCCAGGCAAGCACCGAGAAAACGAGGTCCCCCGATGAACGCCGTCGCCGCCCTGCAGCTCCTGATCGCCGTCGCCTTCCTGAGCATTCCCGTCGTGCGCAGCCGCTACGGCGCCCGCGCCCAGGCCGCCGTCGAGGCCGAGTTGGGGCGGCAGGGGGTGCGCACCAGCGTCATGGCGGAGAACGGCATGCGGCTCGACGCCGGCGGGCACGAGACCTGGGCCCCCGTCGGGATCGCGGCGGCGCTGGCCCTGCCCGCGGTGCTCGGGATCGCCGGTAGCTCGTGGAGCGGGACGGTGTCCTGGATCGTCCAGCCGCTCGTCATCCTCGTGAACTGTGTGATCCTCTACTCGAACCTGACCGCCGTGCCGTCCGTGACCGCCGCCTTCGCCAAGTCCGGTGACGCCGAACTACAGCGCATCGACGTCAGGTCCATGCTCCGGGCCGCCGAGGACGGCTTCCCCGACTGGGTGATGCCGTACCTCCAGAACCTCCGGCACGTCGTCGTCTTCGCCGGCTCGGTCGTCGTACTCGTCCTGCTCGCCGCCAACTGACGCCGGGCCTGTGCGAAGAGGGCCGGCCTCCGCTCCCGCGAGGGGAGGGGAGGCCGGCCCGTTCCAGTACGGTCGGCGGTCAGCCCTTGCTGACCGCCCACAGGATCTCCGGGAGCTTGCGCGCCACCGTCGGGGCGGCGAGCCGCAGGCCCGTCCAGGTGGCCAGTGCGCCCCAGGCCACACCCAGCGGGAGCGCGATCCAGGAGATGTCCTGGTGGCCACCGACCTTGATCCAGATCGTCAGGGCGATCACCGGGGCGGAGATCACCGCCGAGGCCAGCATCCCGGCGAAGATGCCCGCCCAGGCGAGTCCGGCCTGTCCCGGGACGACGTTCTTGAAGGCGCCGTCCGACGGGATCGAGTACGGGAAGCGGGCCGAGGCCAGCGCCCCCGTGCAGAGCATCGAGCCCAACAGGGCCAGGGCCAGGCCCGTGGCCGCCGGGAAGGTGGACCAGTCGCCGAGCAGCGCGGCCGTGACCACCATGACCAGGACCGTGTACGGGACGGTGACCAGGGCCAGCGAGGCGGCCCGCGCGCGCAGTTCCACGTACGCGTCGCGCGGGGAGCTGATGGTCTGCGCGACCATCCAGAACGCGGAGGTGTCCTGGCCGAACTGGTTGTACATCTGCATGCCGAGCATGCCCGCGCCGAAGCAGCCGAGGTAGACGGACCCCGTGCCCTGGAGGGCGTTGAAGACGGGGATGATCAGGCCGATCGCCAGTCCGGTCACCCAAGACGCCTTGGTCTTCGGGTCGCGCACGGCGTAGCGCAGCGTGCGCTGCATGGTCGCGCCCGTCCGGCCGGCGGGCAGCAGGGACCACAGGCCGCCCGCGCCGCGGTCCCTCGTCGGCTGGGCCGCCGTCAGGGTCGAGCCGTCCGGGGTGACCATCAGCCGCGTCAGGCTCCGCTCCCAGAACCACAGGAGGGCGGCCACGGCGGCCAGGGTCAAGGCCAGTTGGGCGGCCGCCACCCCGTACGCGCCCTCGCTCGCCGAGTCCACCATGCCGACGGCGGTCGCCGGCGGCAGCCAGCGCACCACGGCCTCGGCCGGCTCCAGCGTGGTGAGGCCGCCCACCTCGAAGAGGCGCTGGCTACCAAAGTTGGCCAGCTGGCCGCCCACCGCGATCAGCAGACCGCTGAGGATCGCCATGTCCCGCCCCTTGCGACTGCTCAGCAGCCGCACGTTGGCCGTGGCCACCGCCCGTGCGAGGGTCACGCAGCCGAGCACCAGCAGGGGCGCGGCCACCACGGCGGCCACCGCGCCGGCGGCGCCGCGCGCGACGGCCAGTACGGAGCCGATGGCCAGGCACAGCGTGAACAGCGGCCCGATGCCGACCAGCGAGGAGACGAGGAGGGCCCGTACGAGAGGACGCGGGCGCAGCGGCAGCATGACCAGCCGGCTCGCGTCGAGGGTCTCGTCCCCGGTGGGGAAGAACAGCGGCATGAAGGCCCAGCCGAGGGCCAGGATCGCGGCCAGCAGGACGACGACCGTGCTGGCGTGGGCGTTCCCGTGCAGCAGGGCCAGGCCGAGCGTCACGAGGAAGCCGACGGCCAGGGCGAAGGCGAGCGACGAGAAGTAGGCGGCCTTGCGCTTGGAGGAGCCCTTCAGCCCGTTGCGCAGGAGCGACAGCTTGAGGCGGACGAAGACCGGGGTCAGCGGGACCGACGCGACGGACGGGGCTCCGGTGGACCGGGTGGACCCGGTGGCGGGAGCGGTCACGGTGCCGGCGGGACCTGCGGCCGGACCTGCGGCCGGGTTGGCGGGCGAGGTCATCGCGATCCCGCCCCGGAGCCGCCGCCGAGCCACTCCAGCGAGTCCCCTGCCGCGTCGCGCCCGTGCGCGCCGACCAGTTCGAGGAAGGCGGCCTGCAGCGAGGGCGCGGAGCCCCGTACGTCGGCCAGCGGGCCCGCGGCGCGGATCCGGCCGGCGGCCATCACGGCCACCCAGTCGCACAGCGACTCGACGAGCTCCATCACGTGGGAGGAGAAGATGACCGTGGCGCCGGAAGCCGTGTAGCGCTCCAGCACCCCGCGGATGGTCTGCGCCGACACCGGGTCGACGCCCTCGAACGGCTCGTCCAGGAAGAGCACTTCGGGGTTGTGCAGCAGCGCCGCCGCCAGACCGATCTTCTTGCGCATGCCGGTCGAGTAGTCCACGACCAGCTTGTGCTGCGAGCCCGCGAGGTCGAGGACCTCCAGCAGCTGCGTCGCCCGCTTGTCGGTCTCCTCGCCCGGCAGCCCGCGCAGCCGGCCCATGTAGCCGAGCAGTTCGCGCCCCGACAGCCGCTCGAAGAGCCGCAGCCCCTCGGGCAGTACGCCGATCCGCGCCTTCACCGCGGTCGGGTCGGCCCATACGTCGTGCCCCGCGACGTGGACCCGCCCCATGTCCGGGCGCAGCAGCCCGGTCACCATCGACAGCGTGGTCGTCTTGCCCGCGCCGTTGGGGCCCACCAGGCCGATGAACTGCCCCGCGGGCAGCTCCAGGTCTATCCCTTCGACGGCCACCTGGTCGCCGAACCGCTTCCACAGGCCTTCCACCCGCACGGCGGGCGGCGCGGACCGCGCGCCACCCGTTCCGTTCGGTCCACCCGTCGCATCGCCCTGGTCCGGCATGCGCCTGCCTCTCATCACGTCCCCGTTGGTCGTTCCTCCTTCACCATAGGAGGAGGGGGAGAGGCTTGAGCAGTTACTTATGTCATCAGTTCTCGCCCTGATTTCGCAGGTGCGGAGGGTGAGTTCGGGGGTCAGCCCTGGCGGCGCCTGCGTTCCGCCGCGGCCTCGCTGCCGCACGCGTACGCCAGTGCGTCGATCAGCTCCTCCGTGTCCGGGAGCCACCGGTTCGCCGGCGTGGGCCGCCGCGCCCACTGGACCGAGCCCCGGCCGCCGAAGCGGGTGGGCGGCGCCGCGACGTACTCGCCTTCGCCCCGAGCCACCAGGTCGATCGTGGCGGCCGGCCAGCCCAGCTTGCGCACCAGGTCGGGCACCTTGACGCCGGCGCCCGGCAGGACGAAGAACAGCATCCGGTGGTCGGGCGTGAGGGTGACCGGCCCGAGGGTGCGCTCCATCCGCTCCAGCCGTGCCAGCGCGAGGAACCCGGCCGATTCGGGCACGTCCAGCGCGTCGAACGCGCGGCCGGTCGGCAGCAGGATCGAGGCCTGCGGTTGCTTCGCCCAGATCCGCCTGACCTGCACCGCGCTGCCGGTGGTCTGTGCCGCCCAGTCCTCCACCGTCGGGTGCGCGCCGGGAGCCGGGCAGTCCGCCGCCCCGCAGGAGCACAGCTCGCGGCCGTCCGCGGGCTCCAACCAGGTGCCGGCGAAGACATCCCAGTGCCGTTCTTCCGCGTACCGCACGGCATGGTCCAGCAGCTGCTCGCCGCGCTGCTTGGGGATGGGTGCGGTCTCCGTGACTCCGATGGTCTCTTCCACGCCCATCACAACTTCTCGGGTCACCCGGGGTTACGGGCGTAAACCCGGCGGCGGGCGGAGCATCGATCCTGCAAACGGGGCGCACTGATGCACGCGTGGGGGCGCGTAGGAGGCCGGGGCGCTGTTACTGGGTAGCGACACGACGCAGAGCGGAAGATTCTCCGCACATCAGGCGGGAAGTGATCATTCCAACGGATCACCCGCGGTCAGCAGGGGGTTTTCATGGCAGCCAGGCCTCTCGTCGCCCGCCAGCCGAACGAACGGCTGCAGGCGCTCATTCAGGAAGCCGGGTGCTCCAACGCCGGGCTCGCTCGGCGCGTGAACATGTGCGGGGCCGAACACGGCCTCGATCTCCGCTACGACAAGACGTCCGTGGCCCGGTGGCTGCGCGGCCAGCAGCCGCGCGGCCGGGCTCCCGGGATCATCGCCGAGGCGCTGGGGCGCAAGCTCGGCCGGACCGTCACCATCGACGAGATCGGCATGGCCAACGGGAAGAACCTCGCCTCCGGCGTCGGCCTGCAGTTCTCCCCGACCGTCATCGGCGCGATCGAGCAGGTCTGCGAGCTGTGGCGCAGCGACGTCGGCCGCCGCGACTTCCTCGCGGGCTCCAGCGTGGCCGCCTCCGCGCTCGTGGAGCCGAGCCGCGACTGGCTGATCACCGGGGCCGACACCCAGGTCGCCCGCAGCGGCGGCTCGCGGGTGGGCATGCCGGACGTGGAGGCGGTCCGGGCGACCACCGAGGCCCTCAAGGACCTCGACCACCGCTTTGGTAGCGGGCACGTCCGGCCGGTGGTCGTGCACTACCTCAACTCGGTGGTGTCCGGGCTGATCGGGGGCTCCTACCGGGAACCCGTCGGGCGGGCCCTGTTCGCTTCGGTGGCCCGGCTGACCGAGCTCGCCGGCTACATGGCGGTGGACACGGGCCAGCCGGGGCTGGCGCAGCGGTACTACATCCAGGCGCTGCGCCTCGCCCAGGCGGCGGGGGACCGGGCGTACGGGGGCTACGTGCTCGCCGCGTCCATGAGCCACCTCGCCGCCGAACTGGGCAACCCGCGGGAGATCGCGCAGTTGGCGCGGGCCGCCCAGGAGGGGACGCGGGGGCAGGTCACCCCGCGGGTCGAGGCCATGTTCTACGCGGCCGAGGCGCGCGGCCACGCGCTGCTCGGGGACGCCCGGGCGACGGCGGTGCTGTCCGGGAGGGCGGTGAGCGCGCTGGAGCGGGCGGAGCCGGAATCGGGTGACGACCCGGTGTGGATCCGCCACTTCGACGCGGCGTACCTCGCGGACGAGCTGGCGCACTGCCACCGCGACCTGGGCCAGGCGGACGCGGCGGCCAGGCGGGCGGAGGAGGCCCTACGGGGCCTGCCGGCGGGCAAGGCGCGCCGCCGGGCCATCGGGCTGCTGCTGCTGGCGGCGGCGCAGGTGCAGCAGCGGGAAGTGGAACAGGCCTGCCTGACGGCGACGCGGGCTGCGGAACTGTTGGAGGGGCTCCGCTCGAACCGGGGCGTGGAGTACCTGGACGACTTCCGGGCGCGGCTGGAGCCGTACCGGGAGGAGGCAGCGGTGCGGGAGTTCGCGGCGCGGCTGGAGGTGACGGCGTAGGGCGCGTCTTGCCGGTCGGGGCCGGTCGGGGCCGGTCGGGGTTCGGGGTGCTCTCACGGTGGCGGTGCGTGACGGGGTAGCGTGACCTGACGGTTCCGTAGGGTCGGGCGAGTCGGAGAAGGAGTCCCGGTGACGCAGAGCGGACAAGGGGGCGCCCCCCAGCCGGGTGCCCCGTGGGGTCCGGACCCGGCGTCCGGCTACCCGGCGTACCCGGAGCAGCCGCAGCCGCAGGAACAGGTGCAGCAGCAGGTGCAGCCCGGGGCCGCGTACGGATATCCGCAGGCCTATCCCGGCGCGGAGGGCGCCCCGGGGCACGTGGTGGGGCCCGGCTACGAGGGGCCGGGGGATCCGCACGGCTACGGCTACCCCCCGCTGCCCGAGGCGGCGACGCAGTACCTCCCGCCCGTCCCGGCGGCGCCCGGCCATGACGAGGCGGCGACGCAGTACATCCCGCCCGTCCCGGCGGCGCCCGGGCACGGCGAGGCGGCGACGCAGTACATTCCGCCGGTTCCGGCGGCCTCCGGCCATGACGAGGCGGCGACGCAGTACATCCCGCCCGTCCCGGCGGCGCCCGCGCACGGCGAGGCGGCGACCCAGTACATACCGCCGGTCCCCGCCGACCGCGGCGTGGAAGGCTTTGACGGGCTCTTCCGGGGCGACGACTCCCCCGGGCAGACCCAGCACCTGCCGCCCGTCCAGGAGCCCGTGCTGCGCCAGCCGCCGCCGCGCCCGCATCCGGCCCGCCCGCAGCAGCCCCAGTACCGGCAGCAGCAGCCCCAGTACCAGCAGCCGCACCCGCAGCAGCAGCAGCAGTACGCGGCGCCCCCGCCGCCCCAGGAGCCCGCGCGCAAGGTCTCGCCCGTCATCATCGGCGCGGTGGTCATCGGCCTGGCCGTCGCCGGGCTCGGCATCGGTTCGCTGCTCGCCGACGACAAGCCGCAGAACAACGACCCCGGCGCGGTCGCCGGGACCCCGACCACGAGCGGCGGCTCCGCGGCCCCCGGCGGCGAGGCCCCCGTCGACCCGGCCCGCCCGCAGGCCGTCCAGCTGGACAAGCTCCTCGCGGACAGCAACGACAGCCGGGCCGCGGTGATCAAGGCCGTGGAGGACATCAAGGGCTGCAACAACCTCGACCAGGCGGCCGCCGACCTGCGCGACGCGGCCCGCCAGCGCGAGGAGCTCGTCACCCGACTCCAGGAGCTGAAGCTGGACCAGCTCCCGGACCACGCGAAGCTGTCCGCGTCGCTGACCAAGGCCTGGCAGTCTTCCGCGGACGCCGACAACAGCTACGCGGCCTGGGCCGACGACGTGGACGACGACAAGTGCAAGGACGGCAAGGCCAAGGTCACCAAGAACGCCTCCGAGGGCAACCGGTCGAGCGGCGAGGCGACCAGGGCCAAGGAGTCCGCCGCGACCGGGTGGAACGCGATCGCCGGCAAGTACGGCCTCACCAAGCGGGACAAGTCCCAGCTCTGAGCCGATGCGGGTGGTCAGGCCATGGGCGGGGCCGTCACCAGGGTCGGGGTCATGTCCAGGGACTGCTCGCCGGGCTGCGCCACGAGCCGCCCGGCCTGCACGATCTGGAAGGTGACCCGGCCGTTGACGATGCGGGGGAAGCCGGCGACGGCGCGCATGTCCTGGTAGCGCCAGCTCAGGTTCGGGGTCAGGCCTCCGGTGCTGACCGGCTGCGACTCGTTCAGCGCGCGCTTGACCTTGCGGCTGGTGACGGGATCGTCCTCCTTGAAGCGCCCCAGCACCTCGCTGAGCACGGTGTAGGCGATCCAGGTGGTCTGCGCCCCGCTGTCGTCGGGGTCGACGTTGTCGTCGCCGAAGGCGAACTCGGTGACCACCTTCCGCATGGGTTCCCAGAGGGGATCGGCGGCCACCGGGTACCAGCTGGTCAGGTACGCCCCCTCGAAGGGGCTCTCCTTGCCGCCCGTGCGGTCCACCAGGGACTGGCTGACGCTGCCCAGGACGGAGGAGATCTGCGGCTTCTTGCGCTGGGCGTCGGTCCGGCGGAAGGCGTCGAAGAACGTCTCGGTGCGCTCGCCGAGGACGGCGGTCACGCAACCCTTGTCCTTTTCCTTGTCCTTGCCGGTGCCGCTGGTGTGCGCGAGGGCCTCGCGCGCCTGCGGTCCGAAGTCGGCGGAGTCCTCGGCGGCCCGGATGTCGGAGGCGTCCGCCATCTTGTTGGCCCGCAGTCCGGCGTTGAGCAGCACCGGCAGGGTGTCGGCCGCGAGGGTGTCCGGGCGGACCAGGGCGACCTGGCTGCAGGCGCGGCTCAGCTGGTGGCCGGCGCCGGCGATGAGGACGGGCTGGCCGCCGTTGACCGGGTACGACAGGGGGGACTGGAACTCCTCGGAGGAGACTCCGTAACCGCCGATGAAGGGGACGCTCTCCGCCTCCAGCGGGGCCATGAAGGCGCGTCCGTGCTGACTGTAGGAGCCGACGACGGCGACGGCCTTCTCGGCGACGGCCTTGCGGGCGCAGTCGGCGGCGCCGGAGGGCGTGTTCTTCTCGTTGCAGGTCAATACGCGGAGTTTGCGCCCGTTGATCCCACCCTTGGAGTTCACGTAGCGCTCGTACGCCTTGGCCATGCCGGTCATTCCGGGCATGTTGGTCGCCTTGGTGTCTTCAGGGGCGAAGGTCATGACGGTGACGGTTTCCCCGGAGCCCCCCGAGCCCCCGGGGAGCGTCCCGCACCCGGCGATGAGACACGCGCCCATGGCCGTGGCCGCGAAGGTGCGGGAGCGGGATGCGACGCGTCGCGAAAGGGTCATGTCCATGCACCATTCCGCCCCACCGGTAACTGTCGAGTGAGATGGACACAACATCGGGTGACGCCCAGGTGAATTGCGGGGGCGTGGTCCCCGTGGGCGCCTCAAGATCGCACTGACCAGGAACGTACGATCGAAAGCGTGACATTCGCCCAAGGTTCGAAGAACCCTTCCCGACGCGGCGGCCGCTCCTCCACCATGGGCGGCATGCCCCTCAATGACATGCCGTGGTGGCGCTGGCGCAGCAACGTGCGCTCGGCGCTGCACATGCTCTCCGATCCGGTCTTCCACGAGGACACCTGGCTGACCGGCGACGCGGCGTACGGCGACATCACCGACGCCGTGTACCGGCTCGTCGAGGACACCTGGCTCGACAGTTGGTCCGCCGAGAAGTACGTCGGCACGATCTTCCGCGACTCGCAGGAGGCGGCCGTCGTCGACCTCGCCGTGCTGCGGGTGCTCCGCATCCTCCACCAGGTCGGGCCCGACGCCCCCGTCTCCGCCTACCTGGAGCACCACGCGTGGCCCGAGGCGGTACGTGCCGCGCGCGAGGCGCACGTGCGGCTGGCGGAGGCCGACGGTGACGACCCGGACGTGCGACCGACATCGCTCGATGTGTTGAAGATCCTCACCCGCGCGGTGTGAAAGGCTGTGCGGTCATGAGCGACCCGCACACCGAGGCCCAGGCCCAGCCCCAATACGTCCTGACCATGTCCTGCCCCGACAAGCAGGGCATCGTGCATGCCGTGTCGAGTTACCTCTTCATGACCGGATGCAACATCGTGGACAGCCAGCAGTTCGGAGACCGGGAGACCGGGCTCTTCTTCATGCGGGTGCACTTCGAGGCCGAGCCCCCGGTGACGGTCGAGAAGCTGCGCGCCAGCTTCGCCGCGATCGGCGACTCTTTCAAGATGGACTGGCAGATCCACCGCTCCGAGGAGCGCATGCGGATCATCCTCATGGTGTCCAAGTTCGGACACTGCCTGAACGACCTGCTGTTCCGTACCAGCATCGGTGCCCTGCCGGTCGAGATCGCGGCCGTGGTCTCCAACCACACCGACTTCGCCGAACTGGTCGGCTCCTACGACATCCCCTTCGTGCACATCCCCGTCACCAAGGACACGAAGGCGGAGGCGGAGGCGCAGCTGCTGGAGCTGGTGCGCGCCGAGAACGTCGACCTGGTGGTCCTGGCGCGCTACATGCAGGTGCTGTCCGACAACCTGTGCACGGAACTGAGCGGGCGGATCATCAACATCCACCACTCGTTCCTGCCGAGCTTCAAGGGCGCCAAGCCGTACCACCAGGCGCACGCGCGCGGTGTGAAGCTGATCGGCGCGACCGCGCACTACGTGACGGCGAACCTCGACGAGGGGCCGATCATCGAGCAGGAGGTCGAGCGGGTGGGCCACGAGGTGACACCGGACCAGCTGGTCGCGATCGGGCGGGACGTGGAGTGCCAGGCGCTCGCACGGGCGGTGAAGTGGCACAGCGAGCACCGCGTGCTGCTCAACGGCGCCCGGACGGTCGTCTTCGGGTAGCCGAGACAGCCTCGCCGGCGTTTGAGGCGCGGGGTCCGGGGCGGCGCCCCGGGCCGCAGGGGCCAGCGCGGCGGCCTGTGGCCCCGGCCGCGGGAGCGTGAGGCGGGGCCGGGGCCCCGCCGTCACCTGCCGAGCGCGCCGCAGGCGTTACGCGTCGGGGGCTTCCACGCCGCAGTAGCCCGCGAAGGCCGCCAGGATCTCGTCCTCCGAGATGCGACCGTCGTGGTCCGCGTCCAGGGCCGCGGCCACCTGAGTGGCCAGCTCCGGGGCGGTGCCCAGGACGCGCAGGACCCGGGCGGCATTCGGCGGGGTCGTGCCGCCGCCGTCCTCGTCCGCCACCGCGATCACGGCCCGCAGGAACGGTCGCGCGATCTCCGCGAACCGCTCCGGGTTGTCGCGCAGCCGCTTCGCGGCCCCGGTGATGAACTCCTCGCGGGACACCCGCTGGTCCCCGTCGACGTCTGCGATGCCGGCCATTCCCTGCCAGAAGGCCTCGGCGCCCGCGAAGACGGCCTGGCCCTTGTCCGACCGGGCGGTGGTACCGAATTCGGCCAGGACGGACTTCGCGGCAGCGCTGAAGTCCTCCCGGTCGATGTACCCGGACCCGTCCTGGTCGAAGGTGGCGAATCGGGCGGCGATCTTGCGCTCGTATTCTGCGCTGTCCATTTCGGCGTTCCGCCTTCACATGTGCAGTGGGGTTCAGATCAAGACAAG
The DNA here is from genome assembly GCF_044756625.1 of Streptomyces sp. NPDC091682. Lineage (NCBI taxonomy): Bacteria > Bacillati > Actinomycetota > Actinomycetes > Kitasatosporales > Streptomycetaceae > Streptomyces > Streptomyces sp. NPDC091682. The sequence goes on from NZ_JBIVTH010000027.1 coordinate 28,017, forward strand.
GCAGGAGCGTAAGCCCTATGCGGCCTGCACGTTAAGCGAAGCGGTCAAGGAGGCGGCCGCATCGAACCCGCGCACGGGGAGCGCGGTGGGGCGCGTACACCTGTCCCCATGTGCCGTCGGACGTACCACCGTTCACGCCCTGCCACGCCCCTATCACGCAGGGCGCACTTCCGGGGAGAGGTTCTTCCAAAACAGGCGCGATCCGCCATGTGCCCACTACATTCGTTGAGTCGACACACGGCTGGGGGCATTCATGCCGAAGGACGCACCACCGCGCTGGGACCGCCGCATGCAGCAGCGGCTCGCCCGTGGCGAGGCCGCCGCGCTCGGGGAGCTGTACGACCGCTTCGCCTCACTCGTGCACAGCCTGGCGCACCGGGTGCTGGGCGACGAGAAGGCGGCGGACCGGATCACCAGAGAGGTCTTCGGCTACATCTGGGAGAACCCGGACGCCTACGACCCCAAGCAGGGTTCCATGCGCTCCTGGGTCGCCCGGATCACCCAGGGCCAGGCGGTGGCCCGGCTGCGCCAGGCCGAACTGGGCCGCGGCTCGCGCGAGGAGCTGGAGCAGAAGGTGCGCACCGCCAATGCGGCCGCGCGCGCCGACTACATCGTCACCTCGATGCCCGCGCCGCTGCGCGCCGCGCTGGAACTCGCGTACTTCAAGCGGCGGGACTACCGGCAGGCCGCCGCCGACCTGCAGATCAGCGAGGACGAGGCGCGGCGCAGGCTGCGGCTCGGACTGCAGTTGCTGTCGACCGCCAACGCCCTCCCGCAGGAGGAGAGCGCCCAGTCCGGATATGGAACGCCCCGATGAACGGCCCTCCCCAGCCGCCCGATGACGGATACGAGCGTCCCGGCGGTCGGGCGCGGATACCGGGTCCGCGCGGGGCTGCGGACGACCTCGACCCGGGGCACGCGCCGCGGGCGCTGCCGCCGCTGCCGCCGCCGGTCGAGGTGCCGCCCCCGCCCTCGCACGCCGTGCTGAAGTCCCTGCTCGGGGCATGGGCATTGGCGGCCTGCTCGGCCGAGGAGACCCAGGCGGTGGAGGACCACCTCACCGAGTGCGCGCCCTGCGCGGAAGAGGCGCTGCGGCTGCGCGACGCGGTGGGGCTGTTGCACCCGGAGGAGAGCCTCGACCTGAAACCGCTGCTGCGCTCGCGCGTCCTGGAGGACTGCTTGGGCAAGCGGCCGGCCCGCATCCCGGTGCCGGTGTGGGCGAGCCCGTACGACACCGAGACCGCGCGGCTCGACGCGCTGCTCCAGGACTTCGGGGACTCGGAGTGGCACACCCCGGTGCGGCTCAAGTGGTTCGAGGAGGAGCGGCTGCGGTCGCAGCGGACCACGGTGGCAGGGGTGATCGGCCATCTGCTGACGGTGGACGGACTGGTCGCTTCGGCGCTGGGGCTCGACGACCCGCTGGGTCCGGACGCGCCGAAGGGCGGGCCGACCGTGCGGACGGAGCACTTCTGGGGTGCGACCCCGCACCCGGTCACGCGGCAGGTCCGCGACCCGTGGCGGGAGCAGGGCCACACGCTGGTGCGTACGGTCTCCTTCGCCGGCCGGGGAGTCGCGGAGCTGGCGGTGGACTACGGCGGCTTCGCGCTGCCGCTCGGGGACGCGTTCTTGGAACGGGCCTTCGAGTGCTGGGTGCACGCGTGGGACATCGCGGAGGCGGTGGACTACCCGTACGAGCCGCCGGCCGGCCCGCACCTGCACGGGATGATCGACCTGGCGGCGCGGCTCCTGCCGGGCGCGTTGGCGCAGCGCAGACGGGCCGGTCTGGCGGCTCCGGCGCGGGGCCTGGTCGCGGCGGGCGCGCCCGGGCGGACCTTGCACCTGGAGATCGAGGGCTCGGGCGGTGGCGGCTGGGACATCGCGCTGGACTCGCCGGGGGCGAAGCCGTCGCCGGAACGCACGGTGGCGGAGATCGCCCTGGACGGGATCGAGTTCTGTCAGCTGGCAGCCGGGCACATCTCCCCGGAGGAGGCGGCGGTGGGCCAGCACGGTGACCGCGAGGCGATCCGCGACGTCCTGTTCGCGGCGGCGTCACTGAGCAGGCTGTAGGGGTCGGGGCGGGGGAGCGGGGCGCGGGCGCGGGGCCGGCGCATGTACGGGTATCACTGCGCGCGGGGCCCCCGCCCCCGCGGCCCCCGCCCCCGCGGCGCGGCGGGGCCGGGGAGGTGCGGCGGGGATTCGGGAGCGGTATCCGTGCTGGGCGGCATCAGGGACGTGCTGGGGGTTTCCCGTCAGTCCCATCGTCCTTCCGGGTCGTGCCGGTCCCTCAAGGGCGCTCCTCCTTCGTCGTCGCGTCGCTTCGCGATGGCCTGCGGCCACCCTTGACCGACCGTCCCGCCCCGGAGATACGAGGACAGCCGGGAACCCCCCGAAGGAACGGGCCGGGCGTCAAGAGACCATCGGGACGTCGGAGGAGCCCGGGCGGGAGCCAGGAGCGCCCCACATCGCTACGCGCTCCTGCCCGACGGCGTCCGCGAGCCGTCAGGGGCCGGACATGAGCCGCCCCAGATCGCTACGCGCTTCTCGATCACGCGGCTGCGATCCGTCTGGGGCACAGAGTGGGCGATCAGCGCCGCCATGTGATCGTCTGCCCTTCAGGCGTGACCGTGATGTCGAACCGGTCGAGAGTGGGCGATCCGTCGTGGCGCCAGCGGGTGACGTGGTCTGTGATCCGGTCCCACAATTCGTCCGGCCCACCCTGGCGTACCAGCCACCTGCTGCCGTCTTGTCGCAGTACCGCCCATGCTCCCGCCTCGACGTCGAGGAGCACGTGTTCTGTGCCGCCGTTGCGGTTCAAGGTCATGCGCTGAGCACGGGGAGCGGCAAGCTGGGCGACGAACCGGGTGTCCCAGTCGTCGAGTACGGGGGCGGCAAGCTCTGTGGGCTGTTCGTCGGCTTGATCGAGGTCGGGGAGGAGCCCGATGGGTGGGGGCGTCTGTGGGCGGGCGAGCATGAACGAGTTGCGGCCGTCGAGCAACCGACCTGTGGCGGTGCCGTCCCCGGAGGCTGTGAGGCGAGCGAGTTCGGAGGAGTACATCCACCCACCTACGGTGGCCAGGATGACTCCGCCGGGCAGCGTCTGTTCCACCCACTCGTAGGGAACGGTGACCGTTCCGCAGTAGGCGACGATCCGGTCGTAGGGGCCGCCGTCCCTCCACCCGGCGAGACCGTCGCCGACGACCACCGTAGGCGCGTAGTCGCAGCGGCCGAGCGCGCTTCGGGCACGCGCGGCGACGTCTGCATCGATCTCCACGGCGGTTACGCGATCGTCGCCGAGGCGGTGGCAGGCCAGGCCACTGGAGTATCCGGTTCCGAGGCCGACGAGGAGCAGACGGTGTCCGTCCTCGATCCGGAGCTCTTCGAGCATCCGCACGACCAAGGACGGCAGGGTGCTGGACGACGTGGGCAGGCGCGTGATCTCCCCACGCAGGTCACCAGGCACGATGGTGCCCGCGATCTGCGTGACCAGAGAGTCGTCCGTGTAGCAGGCCTCCAGCCATGCCGGACTCTCAGGCATGACGGGTGTCCAGGCCGTGGGGCGGCCCGGCACGTCGCTGCGTTCGAAGTATCCGCCCCGCAGGAACTCGTGACGCGGCACGGCCTCGGCTGCTCGGCGCCACGGGTCCGTGCGCAGGTGACCGGCGTCGGCGAGCTGCTTGGCAAGCTGCAATCGCAGCTTCTGCGCCTGGTCGTTCACGTGCCGTTCCTTTCCAAGAGATCAGCCATGGCTGCGACCATGGGCAATCCGGTCTCGGGCTCCAGCCACGCCCACTGTCCGGAGGGATTGCATTCAAGGAACCACCATGTCCCCGTCTGGTCGATTGCGAAGTCGAAAGCTCCGAAGACCAGCCCGAACAGCGACAGGTATCGAAACAGGCTCGCGGTGACTTGGGGCGGGGGCTGTACGACGCTGTAGCCGAGCCGGTCGTAGTCGGTCCGCCAGTCCAACAGGTCGGAGTCGATGCGAACCGCGAAAACGCGGTCACCGATCACGGTTACCCGCACGTCGGCCGATTTGGGTACGAGGTGTTGGAACAGGTGAGCTGTCCCGGAGACTCGGTCGTCAATCTCGTCGTCCGTCACCTCGTTCACTTCGACGGTGCAGGAGACGCCGTCGATGCGGTACAGCGGCGTCGACAGAGGCTTGTAGATCACCGGCCCGTGATGATCCTTGATGAAGGTGCGGGCGGCGCCGGGGTCGGACGTGATGAGCGTGGCGGGGACGTCGAAACCGGAGATGGCGGCGGCTGCGAGGCCGGAAGGCTTGAACTCGGCGTCGCCGATGCGGTGCGGGTGGTTGACGTACAGGCAGCGCGGCAAGGAGGCGATGACGCCGCCGAGCCCGTACCGCGCTTGGGTGAGCGCGAACCGGGCGTCATGCTCGGGCAGGTGGGGGAAGGCGAATCCTGACGGTCGCCGGTAGTAGAGGGACCGGATTCGTGTCAGGTCCACGGTCCGGGTCGGGGTGGTCAAGGACCCCTCGATGCCCTCAGGCGTGACGTATGCCGCGAACGACAAGGTGGCGGGGAAGTCCCCGGAGTCGAGCCGCACGACCGGTACGCCCCGGTCGTGCAGCTCGCGGATCACCAGGTCGGCCGTGGGGTCGTCCTTCATGGTGACGACCATCACCGGGCCGGAGTGGCTCACTGGTCGTTGTCGTTCCCGGTGTCCTGGTCCCCGCCGCCCGAACCGCCGCCGCTGCTGCCGTCGGACGGGTTTCCGGTGTTGGTCGCCGGGTTGGTGCCGGTGCTGGTCCCGTGCTCGGGAATCATCATCGGCTCGCCATCGGCACCGTAGTAGCGGGCGGTCTGGGTGTGCGCGTCGATCTCGACGTGCCGGTATTCGGGTGCCACGGCAGGGTAGGGAGCCATCCGCTGAACGCCCCATGGGACGGACGTGACATGTCCCATGGGCAAGGCGTCACTGGTGGGTACGCGGTCGGCGTGACTGAACACCTGTCTTCTCCTTCATGTCTGGACACCGTCGTGAGGACGGGGCCGGGAACGTGCCTGCCGCACCGAGGTCATCGGGAGGCGACGCGCTGTGCGCGCGTCTTGAGGACGTGCTGGCTTCAACCCGCGGGGTGCAGACCCTGTGCACAGGCAGATCCCCGCTGGTCACCACAGCGCGGGCACTCGCACGGCGGGTAGCGGCCCGGGTCCGAGAGGATGACGTACGAGTCACCCGCCTGGACATGGGTCGTCTGAGTCCACGTACGACCTGAGTCGCGGGACACGCGAAGCGTCATGAGGGGGCAAGGCTCCGCCGTGAGTTCGCGAGTACGCGAGTGTGGTTCGCGGACGTGTTCCTCTGTGCCAGTCTGTGTTGCCATATCGGCACCCTTCGCTGCGTCATGCCCGATCGGTTCGCGACAACTCCCATAGAACCGGTGGCAGTCGAGGGGATCCACGGCATGCATGCCGCATTCTTGGAGCAGATCCGTGCACGGGTGCCGCAGGCTTCGAGGCCGCGGAAAGAGGTCGTTATGGGATTAGCTGAACGACGCAAGACCCTGGGCTACAGTCAGGAGAAATTGGCCGGGCTGCTCGGCGTGGACCGTACGACGGTCGGGCGCTGGGAGAGCGGCAGGATCGAACCGCAGCCACCCCAGCGGCGAGGCTTGGCCAGTGCCCTCGAAGTCAGCCTCCAAGAGCTTGATGTCCTCCTGGCAGAGCTACGAGCCGCAGGGCAGGAGGCCACAGGGCGGCAGTCCAGTGACCACTCGAGCGCGGGAGCCCCCGACGAAATGATCCGCCGCGAATTCCTCCGCATCCTCACGGTCAGCGGGGCCCTGACGGCCCTGCCGGTCGACGAGGCCGAGGCCCTCACCGATGGGGTGCTGAGGGGGGTGCCTGCCGACTTCGAGCGGATGAACGGCCACCTGTGGCAGGTCTACCAATTGGCGCGTTCGAAAGGCTCGGTCTACCCCGTCATCCGTGACCAGCTGACGACTCTGAACGAAGCGCTGGCCGCCAGCCGAGGCAGCTCCCGGCCTCTCTTGAGCGCAGCGGCCGACCTCTTCCAGCTGGCCGGTGAAGTCGCCTTCGACGGGGACCGGTACACCGACGCCGCAGCCTCGTACTCGCTCGCTGCCTCGGTCAGTAAGGACGCGGGCGCGTACGACCTGTGGGCCTGCGCCCTTGTACGCCACGCCTACGTGGACATGTCCGAGCGGCGCTACCGCCAGGCGGCGCAGGTGCTGGGCGCGGCCGAACGGCTGGCCGGTCGAGGGGACAACGCCCTTTCGACACGGCATTGGGTCGCGTCTGTCCAAGCGGAGACGTATGCGGGTCTCGGGGACCTCACCGCGTGCGAACGCGCCCTGGACCAGGCCGAGAAGGTCAGGGACCTTACCGCTGGCAGCACGAACGGTGGATGGCTCCGCTTCGACGGCACCCGCCTGGCCGAGGAGCGGGGAGCCCGCTACGTGCAGCTCGGCCGTCTGGACCTGGCGGAAGTGACGTTGAAGACAGCATTGGCGCAGACGGCGCTCGCCTCGGGGCAGTCGTATCGGCGCCGGAGCACAGTGCTGACCAGCCTGGCTGCCATTGGAGCGAAGCGGCGTGATCCAGACCAGGTTCTGGCGTACGGGCAGGAAGCCGTGAGCCTGGCCCGAGCCTCATCATCCGGATACGTCGCCCGTAGACTCCAAGCCCTGTGCGCCGAGTTCGGTCCCTTGAGTCGAGACCACCGCGTAGCGGAGCTGGGGGCGGAGATCGCCGCACTGAGCACGCCGTGACGAGAGGGGTAGGCATGTTGCAGACCGAGGGTGCACGACTGTTCCGTGAGGCCTGGATCGGGGGAGTGCGCCAGCACTACCCGGGAGAGCCGAAGGCCGGCTACGTCACTCCGTGGGAGGAAACCCCGGATTGGGAGCGCGAGGCCGCAGGTTCGGTGTACGACCAGGTCCGGCAGTTCATCGAGATCAGCGGTGGCCACACGTCGAGGTTGTCCCGTGAGCAGAAGAGCCGGTTTGTCGCGACGTGCTGGACGGCCCAGATGTTCAAGCACTTCGAGGACCCGAAGCCGGGCTACGTGGCTGATTGGCCAGACCTGCCGTCCTGGCAGCAGGAGACTGACGCCGACATCTTCGAGGCCATCGAGGAAGCCGCCACCTGATGTGACGCTCGCAGACGCGTGATCGAGAAGCGCGTAGCGATCTGAGGCGGCCTGTGTCCAGCCCCGGACGGTCGTCGGACGCTGGGACGTCGGGAGCGCGTAGCGATGGGACGCGCTTCCCCCGACACGGCCTGCCGCTCTGATGGGGCCCGTCTCCTGCTCGTCCTTCACGCTGGACAGGCATGGGCGTATCCGACGCCCCGTCCCTGGAAAGGATCCCCCGGCCCGTTCCTCTGGGGGGTTCCCGGCTGTCCTCGTATCTCCGGGGCGGGACGGTCGGTCAAGGGTGGCCGCAGGCCATCGCGAAGCGACGCGACGACGAAGGAGGAGCGCCCTTGAGGGACCGGCACGACCCGGAAGGACGATGGGACTGACGGGAAACCCCCAGCACGTCCCTGATGCCGCCCAGCGCAGACCCGCCCCCAGCACCCCGCCGTACTTCTCTCTCCACGCCCATCGGTTTCCGCCGCGCTCCGACCCCGCTGCACCTCGGGGGCGGGTGGGCAGCCGCCGACCCGGGGTGGCGGGGCCGCGGGGGTGAAGGCCCCGGGCACCGTGGCACCCGTACCGGCCCGACCCCTACGCGTACCGCTCCCTGAGCTTGTACTTCAGGACCTTGCGCAGGGTCTCGTTGCGGGGGAGGGCCTCCAGGAGTTCCAGTCGTTCCGGGAGCTTGTGGGGGGCCAGGCCTTGGGCGCGCAGGTGGGCGGTCAGCTGGGGGAGGGTCAGGGGGGCCGCTCCCGGGGGTTGTTCGACCACTGCGCAGACGCGTTCGCCGCGGGTCGGGTCCGGGAGGCCGATGACCGCCACGTCCGTGATGCCGGGGAGCTGGTGGAGGAGGTCTTCGATCTCCTTCGCCGAGACGTTCTCGCCCTTGCGGATGATGACGTCCTTGCTGCGGCCGGTGAGGACCAGGTAGCCGTCCTGCGTGAGGTGGCCGAGGTCGCCCGTGATCAGGTAGCCGTCGGGGTCGAAGGCCCCGGCCGGGTCGTCGCCGTTCAGGTAGCCCCGGCAGACCGCCTCGCCGCGCAGCCGTACTTCGCCGTCCGTGTCCGGCGGCAGCTCGGTGCCGTTCGGGGCGGTGATGCGGATGGACATGCCCTCCGGGGGGCGGCCCTCGGTGGTGGCGAGGTGCTCGGCGGTGTCGTCCGGGGAGCCCATGGTGATCATCGGGACCTCGGTCATGCCGTAGCCGTGGGTCAGCTGGCAGCGCAGCTCCCGTACGACCGCGTGGTAGATCTCCGGCGGCTTGGGGGCGCCGCCGCCCGCCAGGAGGCGCAGGGTGGGGATCAGCGGGACGTCCGGGGCCTTGCGCTGCTCGGTCAGGAACATGGAGTAGAAGGCGGTGGAGCCGCCCGCCACGGTGACCCCGTGGCGGCGGTAGCCGGCCAGGGCGTCCGGCAGCGCGAACTTCTCGAAGAGCACGGCGGGGAAGCCGTACAGGAGGAGCATCACCAGGTAGTCCGGGCCGCCTATGTGCGCGTACGGGAAGGCCATGGAGCCGACGTCGGACGGGCCCAGGTGGAGGGCGTGGGCCAGGCAGGAGCCGCCCGCGATCAGGGAGCGGTCGGTGTGCAGGACGCCCTTGGGGTCGGAGGTGGTGCCGGAGGTCCAGTAGATCCAGCGGACGTCGGTGCCGGTGGCGGGTGGCGCGGGGAGTACGGCCGGGTCGCCGTCGGGGAGGTCCGCGTAGGCCTCGAAGGTGCCGCGCGCGCCGAGGCGGGCGGCCATGGCGGTGTGGTCGAAGCCGCGCCAGGTTCCCGGGACGGCGAAGTGCTCGGCCTTGGACTCGCGGAGGGCGAAGCCGACCTCGCGGTCCCGGTAGAAGGGGATGACCGGGGTCTGGACGGCGCCGATGCGGGCGAGGGCGACGGAGAGCAGCACCGTTTCGATGCGGGTGGGGAGCTGCCAGGCGACGACCGTGCCGGGGCGCACCCCCATGGCGTGGAGGCCGGCGGCGACGCGTTCGCAGCGGTCGTGCAGCTCGCCGAAGGTGAGTCGGCGGTCGTCGGACCGGTCCTCGGACCGGTCCTCGGCCGCCTCGATCAGGACGGGGGCGTCGGGGGTCAGTGCGGCCCGGCGGGAGACCAGCTCCCACAGGGTGCGGGAGCGGCTCAGTTCTGTCGCGGTCGCGGTGTCCGTCATCCCAGACCTCCCCATAGCTGACGGATAGTCAGATCAACCGCAGAGCGTAGGGCGCCGATGCTTGTCGGTCCAGGGGTGGCGGGGCTAGCTTGTTTCTGACGATCCATCAGATCGGTGAATTGGGGAGACTGCTATGGAACTGGGACTGCCTCGGATCATCAGCGTCGACGACCACGTGATCGAGCCCGCGCACCTGTTCGACGTCTGGCTGCCCGCCAAGTACCGCGACCGCGGCCCCAAGGCGCTCACCGCCGGCATCGGCGAACTCGCCTACACCGGCGGCAAGTACGTCATCACCATGGACCCCGACGGCCCGCCGACCGACTGGTGGATCTACGAGGACCTGAAGTTCCCGTACAAGCGCAACATCGCCGCCGTCGGCTTCGACCGCGACGACATGACCCTGGAGGGCATTACCCGCGAGGAGATGCGCCGGGGCTGCTGGGACCCCGCGGCGCGCCTCGCCGACATGGACCTCAACCACGTCGAGGCCTCGCTCTGCTTCCCGACCTTCCCGCGCTTCTGCGGCCAGACCTTCGCAGAGGCCCACGACAAGGAGGTCGCCCTCGCCTGCGTGCGCGCCTACAACGACTGGATGGTCGAGGAATGGTGCGGCGACAGCGGCGGCCGGCTCATCCCGCTGTGCATCATTCCGCTCTGGGACATCGACCTCGCCGTCGCCGAGATCCGGCGCAATGCGGCCCGCGGGGTGAAGGCCGTGACCTTCTCCGAGATCCCCACCTACCTCGGGCTCCCCTCCATCCACTCCGGCTACTGGGACCCCTTCTTCGCCGTCTGCCAGGAGACCGGCACGGTGGTCAACATGCACATCGGGTCCAGCTCCCAGATGCCCGCCGCCTCCCCCGACGCACCCCCCGCCGTCCAGGCCTCGCTCAGCTTCAACAACGCGATGGCCTCGATGATGGACTTCCTCTTCAGCGGCGTCCTGGTGAAGTTCCCGACGCTCAAGCTCGCCTACAGCGAGGGCCAGATGGGCTGGATCCCCTACGCCCTGGAACGCGCCGACGACGTCTGGCAGGAGCACCGGGCCTGGGGCGGCGTCCGCGACCTGATCCCCGAGCCGCCGTCCACGTACTACTACCGGCAGATGTTCTGCTGTTTCTTCCGCGACAAGCACGGGATCGCCGCCCTCGACGTCGTCGGCCGCGACAACGCGACCTTCGAGACCGACTACCCGCACGTGGACTCGACCTTCCCGCACACCAAGGAGGTCGCCCTCGACCACGTGAAGGGCCTGGACGACGAGACGGTCTACAAGCTGATGCGCGGCAACGCCATCCGCATGCTCGGCCTCGACCTGGACAAGAGCCGCCGCTGATGGACCTGACCTACACCGAGGAGGAGCAGGACTTCCGGGCCCGGCTGCGCGCCTGGCTCGCCAAGGTGCTCCCCGAACTGCCCGCCAGACCGTCCCCCGACGACTGGCCGGGCCGGCGCGCGTACGACCTGGGCTGGCAGCGCCGGCTGTACGAGGCCGGGTACGCGGGCCTGCACTGGCCGGTGGACGCGGGCGGCCGCGGGGCCACCCCGACCCAGCACCTGATCTTCCTGGAGGAGACCGAGCGTGCCGGCGCCCCGTACGTCGGCGCGAACTTCGTCGGGCTGCTGCACGCCGGCCCGACGATCGCCGCCGAGGGCACGGCGCAGCAGCGGGCGCGCTGGCTGCCGCCCGTGCTGCGCGGCGACGAGGTGTGGTGCCAGGGGTTCAGCGAGCCGGACGCGGGCTCCGACCTGGCCTCCCTGCGGACGCGGGCCGTGCGCGACGGCGACGACTACGTGATCAGCGGGTCGAAGATCTGGACCTCGCACGCGGAGGTCGCCGACTGGTGCGAGCTGCTGGTGCGCACCGATCCCGGGGCGCCCAAACACCGGGGGATCTCCTGGCTGGCCCTGCCGATGGACGCGCCGGGGGTGAGCGTACGGCCGCTGCGCACGCTCGCCGGGTCGGCGGAGTTCGCGCAGGTGTTCCTCGACGAGGTGCGGGTCCCGGTGGCCAACCGGGTCGGCGCGGAGAACGACGGCTGGCGGGTCACCATGGTCACGCTGTCCTTCGAGCGCGGCACCGCCTTCGTCGGCGAGGTCGTCGCCTGCCGCCGGACCCTGGGGGAACTGGCCCGGACGGCGAAGGCCAACGGCCGGTGGGACGACCCGGTGCTGCGGCGCAGGCTGGGGCGGCTGTACGGGGAGTTCGGCGCGCTGTGGCGGCTCACCCAGTGGAACGTCAGCGAGGCCGAGCGGTCGGCGGGCGGGGTCCCCGGCATCGGCGGTTCCGTCTTCAAGCTCGCCTACTCGCATGCCCGCCAGGAGCTGTACGACACGGCGGCGGAGGTCCTGGGGGCCCGGTCCCTGTCCCTGGAGGAGGAGTGGACCCTGGACCGGCTCTCGTCCCTCTCGTACACGATCGCGGCGGGCACCTCCCAGATCCAGCGGAACATCGTCGCCGAGCGGATCCTCGGCCTCCCGAAGGGCCGGTGAGGGGCGTGGACTTCCAGCCGACCGAGGAGCAGGAGGACCTGCGGGCGGGCGTACGGGACCTGCTGGCGGGCCGGTACGGACGCGAGGCGCTGCGGGCGTCGGTGGACACGGGGGTGACGGTGGACCGCGCGCTGTGGCGGGAGCTGGGCGATGCGGGGTTCTTCGCGCTGCGCCTGCCGGAATCCGAGGGCGGTGTGGGCCTGGGGCTGCCCGAGGCGGTCCTGGTCTTCGAGGAGGCCGGCCGGGCGCTGGTGCCGGGGCCGCTGGTCGCCACGCACCTGGCCGCAGGGGTGGTCCCGGGGGCGGCGGCGGGGACGGCGGTGGTGAGCGCCTTCGACCTGGGCGGGCCGCTGGTGGCCCACCTCGCGGAGGCGGACGCGGTGCTGGGGGCGTCGGGGGTGCCGGCGGGCGAGCCGGTGCGTTCGGTGGACCCGCTGACCCCGCTGCACCGGGTGGCGGTGGCGGGCGACGCCTCGGCGTACCGGGAGGCGGGGGCGCTGCTGACGGCCGCGCTCCAGGTCGGGAGCGCGCTGCGGACGGTGGAGCTGGCGGTGCGGTACGCGGGTGAGCGCGAGCAGTTCGGGCAGCCGATCGGGGCGTTCCAGGCGGTCAAGCACCTGTGCGCGCGGATGCTGGTGCGGGCGGAGGTGGCCCGTACGGCGGTCTACGCGGCGGCGGTGACGGGGGACGCGGGCGAGGTGGCCGCGGCCAAGCTCCTGGCGGACGGGGCGGCGGTGCAGGGTGCCCGGGACTGCCTGCAGGTGCACGGCGGCATGGGCTTCACCTGGGAGGCGGACGTGCACCTGCACCTGAAGCGGGCCTGGGTGCGGGCCGAGCAGTGGCGGACGGCGGCGCAGGCGGAGGAGCTGCTGGCGCGGGAACTGGTGGACTCGGAGGAGGGGGCCGGGCGGCTGGGGTAGGTGGGGCGGGGCGGGTAGGTGGGGCGGGCGGGGTAGGAGGCCCGTCGGCCGGAGGTTTCGGCGGGCGTTGCTCACGGTGACCTGCAGGCACGGCAGCAACGGCGCGGGACGCATTTCCGATTACAGAGAGTTGATATCGGTTTGTGTCCTTCGCCCGACTCATTGCGCCCCGGAAGCGGGGGCCTGCTCCGGTACGCTCCCACGAATGCGAGCGGTTGAGCGGCGCGAGCGTCGCACAGTATGCACCACGCCCACTCCTTCGCGCGGGAATATGCCCGAAGCGCTTGTTGTGGTGACTGTACGTCAACCATGCTGCTACGGAAGGGGATCACAGTCGGTGGTCCCGTCCTGTCGCGAGGCGAAGTGTCCGCCGGTTCGGATGGTGTGAGCGGTGCAGGTGCTTCAGGTTCAGCTGGAGGTCGGTGCGGATCCCGCCGAGGTCGGCCGGGCCCGCCGGTGGGCGCGTTCCCGGTTGGCGGGGTCGGGCATAGGGGACGACGAGCCGCTCGCCGAGACGTTGATCCTGCTGATCTCCGAGCTCGTCACGAACGCGGTCGTGCACACGGGCTGTCCGGCCGTGCTGCGCATGCTGTTCGGGGGGCCGGGGGTGCGGGTCGAGGTGGCCGACGCGAGCGATCGGGCGCCGAACCGCCGGCAGGCGTGCGGGGAGGACACGGGCGGGCGCGGCCTGGAGCTGGTCGACGGGCTGGCTGACCGCTGGGGCTGGCAGCGCGAGGGCGCGGGCAAACGGATCTGGTGCGAGATCGACCGCGCGCAGAAATTCACCTCGGACTGCGCGTCCGAGAGGCCCGCGGACGGCCCGTCGGAAATTCATACTCCGCCGCGGGAACCGCGCGTGTACCTCTAACGAGGTGTTGACGGTTCGTCACGTCTTGATCACCCTGGTGTGGAGCGATTCGACGCGAGGGGACGCCAAGGGCAGGCCTTGACGAGTGCGGGTCGTGGGGTGGCGGCTGCCGTGCCGCGCTCGGGGCGTGCATGCGCGCCGCCGCCACCCGAAGAACCCGCCGGGCCGGGCTGATCGAGCAGCCCGGCCCGATCGGTCACAGGCTCGCGAGGAGGTCGTCGAGCGGGTCCGGTGCCCGGTCGGCTTCGAGGGCCTCGACGAGGAGGCGCCCGTAGCGGATCTTGCGCCCCTTCTTCGTGCCGAAGAAGCGCCGCAACTGCTGCTGCCGGGGCCGACCGTGTTGGGCGGGCTGGCGCACGAAGGTCTCCCAGGAGCGGAGGTCGCCCTCGACCCGGAAGACCTCCTCGATCCTCGCGGTGCCCAGCGCGCGGATGAGTTCGTCCTCCAGGTCCGCCACGCACACGAAGAAGCCCTGCCGCGGCGCCCCGGCCCGTTCCAGCGCCCGGTCGTAGAAGGGTTGCTCGCGCTCGTCGCACAGTCCCGTCAGGCGCAGGCCGAGGCCGGGCGGTCCCAGGAGGTCGGTGTACCGGGCCACGCTCATCGCCCCGCCCATCGGTACGACGCACACGCCCTCGGCGGCGAGGTCGCGGCCGCGCCGCTCGGCGAGCGCCTCGACGGCCGCCAGGTCGCTGGGGCCTTCCAGCAGCACCGCCGTCCGCACGTCCAGGTGGGCGGCCAGCTCGCGCGCGGCCCGGCCGGTACCGCCGCTCGCCCAGTCGTCGACCGCTTCCCGGAACGCCCGCATGTCCGCCATGGGGCGAGTCTGCGCCTTCGCCGGCGCGGGGGCGCGGCATTTTCGGCGGCGGTCGACAGCTGACGGCCGACAGGCGACCGCCGACAGCCGACCGCCCGCCGTCCCGGGCGGCGTGCCGGGGCGGCGGGCGGTCGCGTCTTTCGGGGCGTCTCAGCCGTCGGTGCAGATCACGTCGTACGGGCGGCCGACCGCGATGGTCAGCTTGATCGGGTCGGTGGTGCCGGAGGGGCACTCGGCCTGCGTCTTGACGAGGCCGAGGACCTTCTGGGCGCCCGAGCCGCCGCAGGCGACCTCCTTGGCCTGGGAGGTCACGCAGTCGCCCTTCACCAGCTGGCCGCCGCCGGCGCCGGCGTCGCCGGGGTGGTCGCCCGAGAGGTTGCGGCCGCAGACCGTGTTGGTGGGGATGCCGCTGCCCTTGCCGCCGTAGGAGATGCTCACGTCGATCATCAGGTCCGTGCCGGGCGGGCACTGGACCCCGCCCGGGAAGATGCTGGCTTCCTTGATGTCGATGGCCTTGAAGGTCGCCCCGGAGTCGGAGCAGCCCTGCCGCTTGTACCCGTCGGGTGCCTTGGCCGGGTCGGGGCCGCCGCAGTCGCCGACCTTCCAGGCGCTGGAGGTGTCGGAGGAGGACTCGGGGGATCCGGGGTCCTTGGCGGTGGGCTTGGCGGAGGGGGAGGCCGAGGGGGACGCCGACGGCTTTCCGTCGTCCTTGCGGGACTGCATGAAGAAGTAGCCGCCGACGACGAGCACGGCGAGCACGATGACGGCGACGACGTTGCCGCCCGAGCGGCGTCTGGGGGCGGGTGGCGGCGTTACCTGGTACGGGTTGGCCATGATGCGGGCTTCTCCTGCGGGGAACGTGGCGGGGACGGGGTGTGACGCACGCGAACGGTGACGCGTCATGTACACCTCATGGTTCCACTCCGGCGGCCTGCGGGTGGCCGGATTCTTCGGGTCCGCCCCCTGCCCCGCCGGGCTCAGAGGACGGCCACCGGGGCCACGGGGGTACCGGTGCCGCCGACGAACGGTTCCGGCATCGCGGAGAGGAGGAACGCGTACCGGTTCTCTTCTGCACAGGCTGTGGACAACTTTTCGAGGTTCCAGTTCTGGCCCTGGTGCATGCCCATCTCGACCAGGTCGAGGGCGTGCACGGGCAGCCACAGGTTCTCGATCTCCGGCGGGAAGATCTCGAAGGTCAGGGTGTCGTTCGCGACGGCCGCCACGTCCCGCGCGTGGAACCACTCGGGCGTGCGGATCGACAGCCCGGGCGAGGGGAAGCCGTAGCCGTGCTTGTCACCCGCCAGGTAGACCTGGATCTGACCGGTGCGGACCAGGACGACGTCCCCGGGGCGGACGGTGACCCCGCCGAACTCCGCGGCTTCGTCGAGGTCCCCGGGGGTCACCGCGTGGTCGCCCGGCAGCCGGTCCAGCCCCTTCGCGCGCGCCACGTCGAGGAGCACCCCGCGCGAGACGATGTGGCCGGCCTTGTCTATGCCGCTGAACTCGGCGCGGCCGTGTGCCGTGATGGTGCCGGCCGGGCGGCCGTTGTAGATCTTCCCCGAGTGCGAGACGTGGGTGAGGGCGTCCCAGTGGGTGCCCGCCTGGAGGCCCATGCTCACGGCGTCGTCGCTGCACGCCACCGTGCCGGGGCCGAAGAGCTCCTGGTTGATCTGCACCATCGTGTGGAGCGGGTTGATCCGGCCGGGGATCATGCCGACCTGGACCCCGTCCTCCTTGAGCGGGAGGGCGAGCGGGATCCGGCGGCCGGTACGGATCTGTGCCGCGGCGCCCCGGACCACCTCGTCGGTGATCAGGTTCAGGGTGCCGATCTCGTCGTCGGCGCCCCAGCGCCCCCAGTTGTTGACGCGCTTGGCGATGTCGTGGAACTCGGCGGGCAGGGTCATGGGCGTCGACAGCTCCTTGCGTGGATGCGGCGGTTACGGCAACAACGAGGGCTTGTGCAGGTGCATCTGACTACCCATAGAATCTAACGGTCCGTCAGAAATCGCGGGAAGGGGCCGGGCGTGGGGAACTTCTTGGCAGGCAAGGTCGTCGCCGTCACCGGCGCCGGCCGGGGCATCGGGCGGGCCGTGGCACTCGCCGCGGCCGCCGAGGGCGCCAAGGTCGTCGTCAACGACTACGGGGTCGGGATCGAGGGCGCGGAGCCCACCAGCGAGATCGCCGAGGCCGTGGTGAAGGAGATCACCGAGCTCGGCGGGGAGGCCGTCGCCGTCGCCGACGACATCTCCACCATGGCGGGCGGCCAGCGCCTCGTCGACACCGCACTCGCGCGGTACGGCCACATCGACGGGGTCGTCTGCGTGGCCGGCATCCTGCGCGAACGGATGCTGTTCAACATGTCCGAAGAGGAGTGGGACCCGGTCGTCGCCACCCACCTCAAGGGCACCTTCACCGTCTTCCGCGCTGCCTCCGCCGTCATGCGCAGGCAGGGCACGGGCACCCTGATCGGCTTCACCAGCGGCAACCACCAGGGCTCCGTCGCCCAGGCCAACTACAGCGCCGCCAAGGGCGGGATCATCTCGCTCGTCCGCTCCGCCGCGCTGGGCCTGGCCAAGTACGGGGTCACGGCCAACGCTGTCGCCCCCGTCGCCCGCACCCGCATGTCCGCGGGGGTCCCCATGGAACTCAAGGAGATCGGCGAGCCCGAGGACGTGGCGGCGCTGGTCACCTACCTGCTCAGCGACCAGGCCAGGGCCGAGGACATCACCGGGCAGGTCTACACGATCGCCGGCCCGAAGATCGCCGTCTGGGCGCAGCCGCGCGAACTGCGCGCCGGATACGCCGAAGGCTCCTGGACACCGGAGAAGATCGCCGACTTCCTGCCCGGCACGGTGGGCACCGACCCGATGCCGATGCTCGCGCAACTGGAGGCCATGGCCAAGGCGGCGGCAGCCAAGGACCGCCCCAACGCGTAGGACCGACCGACCGGACAGGAGCAGGGGGAGCGGCGTGGACTTCAGCTTCGGGGCCGAGGACGAGGAGCTGCGCGGGCGCGCCCGCGCGTGGCTGGCCGAGCACCTCGTGGGCCCGTACGCGCAAGCCCTCGGCCTCGGCGGGCCGGGCAGCGAGCACGAGGGGGCCGGAATCCGGCGGGCGTGGGAGCGCGAGCTCGGCCGGGGCGGCTGGATCGGGCAGGGCTGGGAGGCCGACGGGTGGGGAAACCGGCGGCTGTCCCTGACCGGCCAGGTGGTGTGGGCCGAGGAGTACGCGGCCCTGCGCGCGCCCGGCCGGGTCGGCCACATCGGCGAGAACCTCCTCGCCCCGACGCTCATCGCCCACGGGTCGCCCGAGCAGCAGGACCGTTTCCTGCCCGGCATCGCGCGGGGCGAGGAGCTGTGGTGCCAGGGCTACAGCGAGCCGGGCGCCGGGTCCGACCTCGCGGGCATCCGTACGGCCGCGGTACGGGACGCGGCCGACGGGCGGTACCGGGTGACGGGCCAGAAGATCTGGACCTCGCTGGCCCGGGACGCCGACTGGTGCTTCGTGCTCGCCCGCACCGAGCCCGGCTCGCGCAGGCACCGGGGGCTGTCGTTCCTGCTGGTCCGCATGGACCAACCCGGCCGCGTCGAGGTCCGGCCGATCCGGCAGATGTCGGGCACGAGCGAGTTCAACGAGGTGTTCTTCGACGGGGCGGTCGCGGCCGAGGTCGTCGGCGCCGAGGGCGACGGCTGGAGGGTGGCCATGGGCCTGCTCGCCCTGGAGCGCGGCGTCTCGACCCTGGTCCAGCAGATCGGCTTCGCGGCCGAACTGGAGCGCGTCCTGGCCGCGTACGCGGCGCGGGTCGCAGCCGGCGCCGGGGACCCCGTCCTGCGGGAGCGGCTGGTCCGGCAGTGGGCCGAGCTGCGCACGATGCGGTGGAACGCGCTGCGCACCCTCGGCTCGGGCTCGGGCTCGGGCGCGGGCGCGGGCTCGGGCGGCGGCGCGGGCTCGGGCGGCGGCGCGGGCGGCGCGGGCGCGCCCAGCGTGGCCAAGCTGCTGTGGGGAGGCTGGCACCGGCGGCTCGGGGAGCTGGCGGTGGAGGTCCGCGGCGCGGCGGCCACGGCCGGGCCGGCCGCCTGGACGCCCGGGCTCCCGTACGAACGCGGACTCGACGAGGAACAGCGCCTGTTCTTGTTCACCCGCGCCGACACCATCTACGGCGGCTCGGACGAGATCCAGCGGAACATCATCGCCGAGCGCGTGCTCGGCCTGCCTAAGGAGTCCGGTTGAGAGGCGTCGTGTTCGACGGCAAGCAGGCTCAGGTGGTCGACGACCTGGAGATCCGGGACCCGGGGCCGGGGGAGGTGCTGGTCGCGATCGGCGCGGCCGGGCTGTGCCACAGCGATCTGTCGGTGATCGACGGGACGATCCCCTTCCCCCCGCCGGTGGTGCTCGGGCACGAGGGCGCGGGGGTCGTGGAGGCGGTGGGCCCGGGCGTCACCCACGTGGTGCCGGGTGATCACGTGGCGCTGTCCACCCTGGCCAACTGCGGGGCGTGCGCGGACTGCGACCGGGGCCGGCCGACGATGTGCCGCAAGGCGATCGGGATGCCGGGCCAGCCGTTCTCGCGGGGCGGGACGCCGCTGTTCCAGTTCGCCTCCAACTCGGCCTTCGCCGAGCGCACGCTGGTCAAGGCCGTGCAGGCAGTGAAGATCCCGACCGACATCCCGCTGACCTCGGCGGCGCTCATCGGCTGCGGGGTCCTCACCGGAGTGGGGGCGGTACTGAACCGGGCGCGGGTGGACCGCGGCGAGAGCGTGGTCGTCATAGGCACCGGCGGCATCGGGCTGAACGTGCTGCAAGGGGCCCGGATCGCGGGCGCCACGACGATCGTGGCGGTGGACGCGAACCCGGCGAAGGAGGCGGTGGCCGGGCAGTTCGGCGCCACGCACTTCATCGACGCGTCCGCCGTCGCCGACTCCTCGGCGGCGGTCCGCGAGATCCTGCCGACCGGCGCCGACCACGCCTTCGAGTGCGTGGGCAACGTCAAGCTGATCCGTCAGGCGATCGACCTCCTCGACCGGCACGGGCAGGCGGTCCTGCTGGGGGTGCCCGGCTTCCGCGAGGAGGCGTCGTTCCTCGTGTCGTCCATGTACCTGGACAAGACGATCATGGGCTGCCGGTACGGGTCCTCGCGCCCGCAGCGCGACATCGCGCTCTATGCCGAGCTCTACCGGCAGGGCAGGCTGCTGCTGGACGAACTGGTGACGGAGGTCTACCCGGTCGAGGACTTCGCCGAGGCCGTGGACGACGCCCACCACGGGCGGGTGGCCAGGGGCGTGCTCACCTTCTGACCCGGCGCCGCCGGTCCCCGGAAACGGCTCGGCTCCTGCGCCGGCGGGTGCGAACCCGCCGGCGCAGGAGCCGTCCACCGTGTCACCGTCAGTCGAGGACGTCCGGGATCGGGTCGGTGTTGCCGCGCTGCAGTGCCGCCCCGGAGCCGGCACTCGAACCGAGCGCCCAGTCCATGAGCTTCATCGAGTCCGCGTAGCGCTCCTCGTCGTTCAGCAGGACGCCGATGACGGTCTTGCCGTTGCGGGTCGCGGAGTAGACGAGGCACTTGCCCGCGGCGGAGCCGGTGCCGGTCTTGACGCCGATCGCACCCGGGTACGCGTAGCCGGTGGGACGCTCCCTGATCAGCAGGTTGCTGTTGCCCCACGTGGCGTCGGTCGAAGTGCCGCCCGTGCTGTAGGTCTTCGCGCCCACGATCTTCGGGAAGGTCACGCCCGACATCGCGTACTTGGTGAGCTTCGCCAGGTCGCGCGCGGTGGTGACGTTCTTGCCGGTCGGCGAGATGCCGTCGAAGGAGTCGTAGACCGTCTTGGTCATGCCCAGCGACTTCGCCTTGGCGTTCATCTGCGCGATGAAGTCCGCCGTGCGGGCCTGCGTGGTCGCGCCCTTGCCGAAGGTGTCGGCGAGCGCGTAGGCCGCGTCGCAGCCCGACGGGAGCATCAGCCCGTACAGCAGCTGGCGGACCGTCGGGGTGGAACCCACCTTCAGGTGGGCGGAGCTCGCGCCCTCGCGGGCGACGTAGTCCAGGTACTCCTGCTTGATGGTGATCTTCTGGTCGTAGTTCAGGTTGGGCGTGCGCATCACGACCTGGGCGGTCATGATCTTCGTGGTGCTCGCCCCCTGCCGCTGGGTGTCGGCGTCCTTGCTGGCGAGCGTGGCCCCGCTGGTGCCGTCGATCAGGATCGAGCCGGCGGCCGTGACGGGAGGTGCGGCGACCGGAGCCGCCGACGAGGACGGCGTGGCGGCCACCAGGAGGGCTCCGGTGGCGACCGTGACGGCAACGGCGCCGCGCGTGCGGCGCATCAGGTTCAGTATCAAATCAAATCCCCGCGTATCCGAAGAATTCCGAAGGGGTTGGAACACCGAGGTGCTCCAGCCCCTGGGGAGCTTACGCAGCGGACGGGCGCGGGGACATCGAACTGCCGCAGGAAGACCGGCGGGCCGGCCCGTCGGCTCGTTTCGCCGATTCGGTTCGCCGACCCGGTCCGTCAGTCGGCGAGGCGTCCGAAGCGACCCTTGTGGAAGAGGAGCGGTTCGCCCTCGCCGGCCGCACCCATGGCCACCACCCGCCCCACGACGATGAGGTGGTCCCCGCCGGTGTGGACGGCCTGGATGCGGCAGTCGATCCAGGCGGGCACGGCGTCGAGCTGCGGCGATCCCGTGACGGGGGCGGGCGTGTGGGTCACCCCGGCGAACTTGTCCGCGCCGCTGACGGCGAAGGACCGGCACAACTCGCCCTGTTCGGCACCGAGGATGTTGACGCAGAACACCCCGGCGCGGGCGATCCGCGGCCAGGTGGTCGACGTACGGGCCACCATGAAGGTGACCAGGGGCGGGTCGAGGGACAGCGAGGCGAACGACTGGCAGGCGAAGCCGGCCGGGCCCTGAGCGTCCTCGCCGGGCGGTGCCGTGATGACGGTGACCCCGCTGGCGAAGTTCCCCAATACGGCCCGGAACTCGGCGGGGGACACCGGCGCGCGCTCGTCCTCGCCGACCGCGCGCAGGTCGGGACGCGGCAGGGCGTCGACGGACCCGGCTTCCCGCTGCGCCGAGGCGGAGGTGGGGGAGCCCACTGACCTGAGGTATCGGACGACGGTGGCCGCCATCCCTGCGTGTCCCATCACACTCACGATTGAAGCTGACGATGCGTCAGATAGGAAGGGTGGTGCGGGATCCGGCCTTGTTTGAACATGTTCAAGTCGGGTGTATGGTGGGGTCGAAGGGCCATTGAACGCGTTCAAGTGAGTTGAGTTGAGGTGGGTGTCGTGGCGGGGAGGGCATGCGAGCCGGGTGTGGAACGCCCCTCGTGGTGGGCGTCGGCGCCCGGAGCCGAGGCCGTGTTCGCCGTGGAGATGATCGTCGGCCTGACCGTCTGGGTCGCCGTGCCGGACTCCGGTGACACCTATGGCCAAACGGTATGGGCGCTTGCGGTCGTCTTCCTGTTCCTGGTGCTGAGCGTGCTCGCCCCCGTGGTGTTCCTGGGCCTCGGCCTCCTGCACGCCCTGGTCTTCACCCGGCCGGCCCTCGCCCTCGCCCGCAGGACCGGCCGCGCCGCAGCCGCGGTGGCCTGGCTCTGCTCGGTGTCAGCGGTGTCCGCCCTGCTCGCCCGGTTCGCCGGAGCCCCGTACCTCGAGGCCCTGGCCTGGATCGCGGGCATCGGTGTGCCGCCCCTGCTGGTGGCCCACCTGGCGCACCGGTCGGGAACGCGGCCCGGCACGCTGGTGGCGAGGGCGGGCATCGCCACTCCCGTACTCGTCCTCGTGGCAGCCGCGGTCGTGGCGGCCATGAGCGACGCCGGAGCCTTCAAGACCTACGAGCCACCGACCCTGGTCCGCGCCCAGTACGTCGGCGAGTGGCGCGGGGACGACGGCGACGGGGCGGTCCGGCTGTACGAGGGCGGCGACGCAGCGGTCGAACGCGTGGCGGTGCACCACTTCGACGGTTCCGTCACGTACTGCACTGCCACCGGCACCTGGACGGAACGCGCAGACGATCCCCGAACCGGGACGCGGGCAGGGGTGGAGATCGACGTGAGCCACTGCTCCGGATGGGAGAAGACCTGGCAGGTGACCGGCACCGCGGCGCGTCCGGCACTGTTCCACCTGGTCGGCGACCCGGACGCCGGGGACGTACGGATCCTGCGCCGCACCGGCACGGTGGTGACGCCCCCACACGGGTGAAACCGGCCGGCCGGGCGGCTCCGCGGGCCCCGGCGCGGGTGGAGGCTCGGCATCGTGGCAGCGACCTCGTACCGCCGCCGTACTCCCGGGAGGACCCATGCTCGGCACCGACTTCACCACCGGATCACCCAACTGGCTCGACCTCGGCAGCCCCGACACCGCGGCGGCCGCCGCGTTCTACGGCGCCGTCCTCGGCTGGGAGTTCGTCTCCGCCGGACCGGAGGCGGGCGGGTACGGGTTCTTCCAGGTGGACGGCAAGACCGTCGCCGCACTCGGGCCGCTCACCGAGGAGGGGGCCGGCTCCGCCTGGATGCAGCACTTCATGACCCCCGACATCCAGGCCACCGCCACGGCCGTCACCGCCGGCGGCGGCACGGTCCGGATGGAACCCATGGACGTCATGGGGGAGGGCTGGCTGGCCCAGTTCACCGACCCGCAGGGCGCCGAGTTCGCCTGCTGGCAGCCCGGGAACACCGCCGGGCTCCAGCTGACCTCCGCCGACAACTCGCTGGTGTGGACGGAGCTCCACGTGCCGGACCCCGTCGCCGACATCTCCTTCTACGCCGGGCTGTTCGGCTGGCGCAGCGCCGAGATGCCCGCACCCGGAATGACGTACCGGGTGCTGAGCACCGCCGACGGTGACCAGCAGGACGCCTCCTTCGGCGGGGTCGCCCCCTTCCTGGGGGAGGGCGGGGAGGAGCAGGCGCGCTGGGTGCCGTACTTCGCTTCGGCGGACGTCGACGCCACCGTCGCGGCGGCCAGGGCGGGCGGCGGGACGGTGGTCATGCCGGCCACCGACCTCCCCGAGGTCGGCCGGATCGCCTGGCTGGCCGACCCGGCCGGAGCGGTGTTCGCGCTGCTCAAGCCCGACCCGCGGATGTAGTGCGCCGTCGCGCGCGCCGGGGCGCCGGGGTCAACGGCCGAGGTACTTGGGCGTACGGCGCTCCACGAAGCTCGCCACGCCCTCGTTGGCGTCGGCGGTCGTCATGTTGATCTCCTGAGCGGTGGCTTCGGCGGCCAGCGCGGCCGCCCGGTCGCCGTCCAGGGAGGCATTGACCAGCTGCTTGGTCATGGCCAGGGCCCGGGTGGGCCCCTGGGCGAGCCGCTCCGCCCACTCCCGTGCCGTCGCCTCCAACTCCTCGGCCGGAACCACCCGGTTGACCAGGCCCAGGCGCTCGGCTTCGGAGGCCGGTACGGCGTCGCCGAAGAACATCAGCTCCTTGGCCTTCTGCGGGCCCACCAGCCGGGGCAGCAGGTACGCTCCCCCGCCGTCGGGAACCAGGCCGCGACGGACGAACACCTCGATGAACCGGGCCCCTTCGGCGGCGATCACGAGGTCGCACGCGAGGGCGAGGTGGGCTCCGATGCCGGCGGCCGTGCCGTTGACGGCGGCGAGGACGGGCTTCTCGCAGTCGAGGACGGCGGTGATCAGGCGCTGCGCGCCGAGGCGGATCATCCGGGCGACGTCGCCGGCGATGCGTTCCCCACCGGCAGCGGGGCCGCCGCGCAGGTCGGCGCCCGCGCAGAAGCCCTTGCCGGTGGCGGTGACGACGACGGCCCGCACGGCCGGGTCGGTGGAGGCCTCGGCGAGCAGCGCGACGACGCGCTCGCGCTGGTCCCAGGTGACGGCGTTCATCGCCCCGGGGCGGTTGAGGGTGATCCACGAGACGTTGCTCTCGATGCGGTGGAGGACTTCGTCCTCGGGGGCGGCGGTCATGGGCCTGGCTCCCTTCGTGGTCGGTGGTTGCGGCCGTGGCCGGGTGCCGTGGCCGGGTGCCGGTCGCCGCTGCGCGGAGCCTGCCCCGCCCCGGACCCCGTACGTGCGCTTCGCGCCCGTGCCCTCAAACGCCGGGCGGGCTGGATCCTTCAGCCTCGCCGGCGATTGAGGCGCGGGTCCGGGCGGAGCCCGGGAAACGGCTCGCGGGGCCGGTGCAGCGTCAGCGGCAGATGGCGAGGGCGTCCAGGGCCACCGCCCCCTGCCCCCGGGGGAGGACCATCAGGGGGTTGATGTCCAGCTCGGACAGCTCGTCGCCCAGTTCGAGGGCCATCCGCTGGATCCGCAGGACGACCTCCACCAGGGCGTCCACATCGGCCGGGGGCGCCCCCCGTACGCCCTCCAGCAGCGCGTGCCCGCGCAGCTCCCTCAGCATCGCCCGCGCCTGGTCCTCGCCGAACGGCGGCACGCGGACCGCCGCGTCGTGCAGGACCTCCACCAGGACCCCGCCCAACCCGACGGTGACGGTGGGGCCGAAGAGGTCGTCCTGGGTCACGCCGACGACCATTTCCACGCCCCGCTCCACCATCTGGCACACCAGGATCCCGTCGAGCGGCACGTTCTCGTAGCGCGCGATGTCGGTCAGCTCCCGGTACGCGTCACGGATCTGGCTCGCCGAGGTCAGACCGATCTTCACCAGGCCGAGTTCCGTCTTGTGGCCCAGCTGCGGACCCGAGGCCTTCATCACCACCGGGTAGCCGACCAGCCCGGCGGCGCGGACGGCCGCCGCCGCGCTGGTCACCAGCTGCTCGCGGGGGACCCGTATCCCGTAGGCGCGCAGGAGCTGCTTCGCCGCGTGCTCGCTGAGCTGCTGGGACGGCCGCATGAGGGCCTGTGCCTTGCGGTACGAGGGCGAGGGCGTGCGCGGTGCGTCCTCGAAGGGGGAGCGGTAGCGGGCGGTGAAGCGGTGGTGGCCGAGGTAGGCGCGTACGGCGGTGATGCAGTTGCCGAAGGTACGGAAGGTGGCCACGCGGGAGGAGCCGAGGAGGGTGGTGCGGTAGGCGTCCTCGGTGCCGACGGGGGAGCCCCAGATCACGCAGATCAGCTTGTCGCTCTGCTCGGCGGCGTCCACCAGGTCCTGGGCGAGCTTGTCGCTCATGGGCGGGAAGGGGCCGGTGATCGGGCAGATCAGGACCCCGACGGCGGGGTCGGCGAGGATCGCGTCGATGATCTTGCGGCCGCGCCAGTCGCCGACCGGGTGGCCGCCGTTGTCGACGGGGTTGGCGACGTTCAGGTACTCGGGGATCCACTGGTGGAGCTCGTCCTGCTTGGCCTGCGAGAGGGCGGGCAGGGTCAGGCCCGCCTCCGTGGCCAGGTCGGAGAAGTGGGCCCCGGTGCCGCCGGAGATGGAGTAGACGACGACCCCGTCCGCCGTGGGCCTGCGGGCCCGGGCGAGCAGTGCGGCGGTGTCCTGGAGTTCGTCGAGGCCGTCGACGCGGATGACGCCGAACTGGCGCATGGCGGCGTCCACGACGGTGTCGGCGCCGGTCAGCTTCCCGGTGTGGGAGGCCGCCGTGCGGGCGCCGGTCTCGGTGCGGCCCACCTTGACGGCCACGACGGGGACGCCGTTGCGCGCGGCGTGGTCGGCGGCGAGCAGGAAGGACCGGCCGTCCTTGAGGCCCTCCACGTAGCAGGCGATGGCCCCGACTTCGGGCTGCTCGGCGAAGTAGGAGATGAAGTCGGAGGTCTCCAGGTCCGCCTCGTTGCCGGTGGGTGCCCAGTGGGAGAGCCGGATGCCCAGCTCCTGGAGGGTGTAGACGGGTCGGCCCTGGTGGCCGGACTGGGTGATGAGGGCGATGGCCGGGCCGTCGAGGTCCTCGCGGAACTCCTGGAAGGCGTTGAGGTTGGTGTTCGGGCCGAGCAGGCGCAGGCCGGAGCCCCGGACGGCGGCGCCGAGCCGTTCTTGGGCGGCGGCTCCCGCGTCGCCGGTCTCGGCGAAGCCGGAGGCGAAGGCGACCGCGAACTTGACCTTGGTCTCGGCCAGTTCCTGGATGACGGGGAGCGGGTCGGCGACGAGGAGGACGGCGAGGTCCACCTGTTCGGGCAGGTCGGCCACGGAGGCGTGACAGGTCAGCCCGAAGACGGTGGGGCGGGTGGGGTGCACGGGGTGGATCCGGGCGCCGACGCGCTCCGCCCAGGCGATGAGCTGGCGGGTGATGCCGGTGTTCGGCCGGCCCTCCGCGTCGGAGGCGCCGATGACGGCCACGGATTCGGGTCGGAAGAACCGGTCCAGGTCGGGGACCTCGGCGTGCAGCGGTCGTCCGCTGACGTCCAGGGGGACCGCGTCGTCGGCGGAGGGGGCCGCCGACGAATGGACGGCGGTCCTGGGAGACTCCCCGCAGGCCTCGACACGTGCGCGGAAGTCGGTGGTGAGGGTGCCGTGAGTAGATCCAAGCATCGTTGCCGCCCGCTCCTGCTCGATGAACCTCGATGGAACTCGATAACTGACGTGTAGTCAGATTACTGAACTGACGTGCCGTCAGGAACAGGGCTGCGCAGGAAAGGTGTGGAGGTGGTGTGTTGAATCCTCCCCTCCCTGAAGGGAGGGGATTCTTCACCCTCCAGGGCTGATCGGGGATTTCTGGCTCAGGCAGCCACCCGGGGCAGCGCCCCAGGCGGTCTTACGCCCTCGGCACCAGCCGGGTTGAGACCAGCCCGGACCAGCATCACGCGGGCGGAGTTCTTGTCCCTGGGGGACACGGCTCCGCACACGGTGCAGGCATAGGTTCGTTCCGAGAGGGGGAGTGCGTGCTTGGTTCTCGCTCCGCACTGCGCGCAATCCATGGTGGTGTGCGCGGGGTGTACTAGGTGCACGGCACGGCCGTGCTTTCGGCCCATCTCGACCAGGGCCGTCTTCGTCGCGGAGATCGCCGCGTCGGCCGCCTTCCGCGCCATGGTGGACTTGGCGAGGAACTTCGGGCGGAAGTCCTCCACCGCCAGGGCGTCGTGGTTGCGGACCACACGCTTGGCCCATTTACGGCCGGTGTCCTGGCGCTGCCGGGCCACCTTCTTGTACAGCTTCGCGACTCGCCTCTTCGCCCGCTCGTAGCCCTTCGAGCAGGGCTTGCCCTTCTTCGGTTTTCGGCGGGCCATCATCCGCTGGTAGCGCGCGAGGCCGACGGCGGCCTTCTTGCCGTGCTCGGAGTGCGGGAGGTCGTGGGCATCGCTGGTGGTGGTCGCGGTCTCCTTCACACCCCAGTCGATACCGATCACCGCGCCGGTTTCCGCAAGCGGCTCGACCTCGGCGGGGACGACGAACGAGCAGTACCAGTGCCCGAGACTGTCCCGGTAGACACGCACGGAGGTCGGGTCGGCAGGGAGGCCGCGCGACCACACGACCGTCAGGGCGATCCCGCCCGCCAGGTGCAGATTCCCGTCCTTCAACCGAAAACCGCGCCGGGTGTAGTTGAGGGACGGCAGCGCCTCCCGCTTCTTCTTCCACTTCGGCATCCCGGCCCGACGCGCCATGGGCAGTCGTGCGCGGATGTCCTTCTGCGCCCTGGCCTTGGACTTGCCGAAGTCCCGGATCAACTGCTGCTGCGGAACCGAGGATCCATCCCGAAGCCAGGTGTTCTTTGAAGCTGCGCCATCTTGAAGTGGCTGGTCAGGGTGCTGGTGTGATGTCGTTTCGGGGTGCTCGTGCTGGTCGTGGGCGGCAGTCTGGGGTGTAGATCGTCTGGCAGGAGTGGGTTTGTGGATTCCCGTCCGTCGTCGCGGGTGCCGCTCCTACGCTCCGGCCCATGATGGATCCCGAGGTGTTGGAGCGGATCGCCGCGCGGCGTGCGGAGCTGTCGGAGGTGCGAGCTGAGCGCGATGAGCTGGCCGTGGCCGAGCGGGTGTGGCAGCGGATGAGCGAGCAGCTCGCCGACGAGCGCACGGAGGCCGGGTCGCCGGTGGTCCAGGTGGCAGGTCGGGCGGTGCGGCTGGTCCCGGACCATGGTCCGGGGGTGGCTGAGTCCGCACTGCCGGCGGAGTATCAGCGCATCCTGACCGCGGTGCGGCAGGCCGCCGGCCCGGTCTCCACCCGGCAGCTCGGCAAGTTGCTGGGCTTGGACACCGGGGTACGGGGCAAGCTGGAGCCGTTGCGCGGGAAGCTCACGAAGCTGGCCGACCGCGGCTGGCTGCACAAACGACCCGATGGGAAGTTCACCACCCGCCCGTGAACGGTCCGCACGGAGATCGGGGCGTAACCAAGGTGCCCCCGGCGGCTGTTGGAATTGTATGACGAAAACCAAAGAGCACGCTGGGGACACTGTGTCCCTCGTCTACCAGTGCCGCCTGCCGCTGTCCACGCACACCCTGAACTACCTCTCCGACCTGCTGCGACGCCATCTCAAAGCGATACGGTCGAGGTGGCGGGCGCTGCCGCCCGGGAGGATCGCGGTGATCGTCTTGGCTGTGCTGCGGCACGATCAGCGCCTGGCCGACATGGCCGGCGGCAACGACATCTCCGCCACCACCATCCGGTGCTGGCGCGACGAGCTGATCCACCTGCTGGCCGCGAAGGCCCCTCGCCTGGACCGCGCCCTGAAGAAGATCGCCCGGCAGGGCGGCGAGGTCGTCCTGATCGACGGCACCCTCATCCCCACCCAGCGCCGTACCGGAGAGGCGAACCGCCCAAATTACTCCGGCAAGCATCGCCGCCACGGCCTGCACGTCCTCGCGCTGACCGACGAGCGGGGCCGTCTGGTGTGGATATCGGCCGCCCGGCCCGGCCGCACCCACGACATCACCGCCGCCCGCCGCGACCGCATCCTGGCCCACCTGCGTGCTGCCGGCCTCGGCGCCCTGGCAGACCTCGGCTTCCTCGGCCTGGACGATCCCGTGGTCGTCACCGGCTTCAAGGCCACCCGCGCCCGCAAGCTCACCCCCGCCGAGAAGGAGGCCAACCGGGTCCTGGCCGCCGGACGCGTCCCCGTCGAACGCGGCTTTGCCCACCTGAAGAACTGGCGGATCCTCACCAAGCTCCGTACTGACCCCGCCCGCGCCACCCACCTGTTTCGCGCGCTGCTCGTCTTGACGAACATCGAGGCCACTACAGACAATTGATCTCTACCGCGGGCCTGCCGCCCCGCGCACCGGCGTTGGTACAGTCCGCGATCATGGCGAGAAACACCTGGCTGACCAGGACTTCGGGTGGGGGCGCGCTGCTGTTCGCAGTGCTGGCGATCTGGACACTGCTGCTGCGGGCGGGTATGTCCGCGTACCGGCCGGACGTGGCCGTACTCGGGGCCGTGGCTCTGGTCCTGGGCGCCGTATGGGTGTGGTCGGGTTCCCGGCCGGTCCGCGTTGCGGCCCCTCAGCAGGCCGATCCCACGCCACCGCCCGCACACCTGCCCGTCGAGCCGCAGTGGATCCGCCGCATCACACCGTGGCTGCTGGGCGTGGCCGTGATAC
This sequence comes from Streptomyces sp. NPDC091682, assembly GCF_044756625.1. Lineage (NCBI taxonomy): Bacteria > Bacillati > Actinomycetota > Actinomycetes > Kitasatosporales > Streptomycetaceae > Streptomyces > Streptomyces sp. NPDC091682. The sequence continues at coordinate 57,760 of NZ_JBIVTH010000027.1, forward strand.
TGCCCGCCCTGTCCGTGGCGACCGAGCTGGCGATCCGGCCGGACGGCGACGACCTCAGGCGCATCGCCGCGATACAGAAGGCCGGCGCCGAAACCGCCGAGGGCACGATCGTCGACGTTCACCGGCTGACGAGAGACGACCCGAAAGTCGCGATGTCCAGCGGTGACGTGACGGTCGAAGTCCCCGTCCTCGCCCCGGACGGTCACCGGGTCACCGGGCGGGTCGCGGTGCTCAACGGCCACTTCGGGATGCGGGGAGGGGGGAGCAGGCGCAGCTCGCCCAGACCCGTGATCGTCCTGTACGCCCCCTCGGCACCCGAACTCGGCGGCGTGGTGGACTACTCCGGCCAGATCGGCCGGTACGCGGAGACGGACTCCCCGTTCGCGCTCTCCCTGCCGCCCTATCTCACGGTGGCCGCCTTCGTTCCCGGCGGCCTCCTGCTGTACATCTGGGTGCTGCGCGTGACCTGGTACGCCCCGAAGGCCGACGCCGCCGCTCGGACCCTCCGCGAGGACGCGGCCGGCGGATCGGCCCTGCCCGCCGTCCGTGCACGGATCACCTCGGCCCGGCGCGGCGACCACGTGTCGCTCGGCGACGTCGACGGCACCGTCCGCGTGACCTCGGACCACAAGCTGCGCTTCGCACTGGAGGACGGCTCCGAGGTACTGGCCGCCAACCGCGGCGGCCCGCCCCACGCGCTCTCCCTGCTCGCGGCCACCATGGGCGAACGGCCGGGCTGGCTGTGCGGCGCCCGCAACTGGCGCCTGATCAGGAACAACCAGCCGGTCGTCTTCGTCACCGACGAAGGCGAGGCGGCGTGGCTGGAACTGGACCGCGCCGACTTCGAGCGAATCCTCGCCCCCGCGACCCCCGTACAGCCCGACCCAAATCGCCGTACCGTCCTCGCCCCCACCCCCACCACCGTGCTGCCGGGCGCCCACTGGCCCTGGCTCGGCGGCCTGCTACTGTCCTACGCCCTCGCCACCTACGTCCTGATGGTCCCGATGTCCTGGGGCGCCGCACTGTCCACGACCGCAGCCGCCGCAACCACCGCCGTCGCCGCCTTCGTCTTCCTGGCCCGCCGCCGAGCGGCCCTCACGGACCGCCTGGGCCACTGGGAAGTCCACGAAACCCGCGACCCGGAACTGGGCCCGGCCTAGTACTGAGTGAGGTTCACCGGGTTGCCGTCGGGGTCTTGGATGTGGGCGACGCGCTGTCCCCACGGCATGTCGTTGGGGCCGCTGCGGACCGAGCCGCCCAGCGCCTCCACCCGGCCGAGCGTCTCGTCGACATCGTCGACACCGATGCTGAGCAGGATCCGCGACGCCGCCCCGGTCCCCAGGTTCGCCTTGGCCACCAGCCCGAGGTCGGTGTCGCCGATGCGCAAGCCGAGGTAGAAGGCCGGGCCTTCCGCCGGTACCCGGAAGATCTCCTCAGCGCCGAACAATTTCGTATAGAAGCCGAGCAGAACGTCCTGGTTGGCAGTAAAGATCACTGGCTGGATGGTGGACATGGTACTCCTGCCGAGAACGGTCGTGTTGGCTACATAGGTGAGAACCAGGTTCTGGCACAGATCTTGGGGAGTCGTCGCGGAGCGTTACCCCGTTGTTCGATTGCGAGGAGACGCTTCGCGTGAGACCGCGTACGCCTTGGCATCCCTCGATCAGAATTGACGCTCCCTCAGGTGCCTGCCTGCCGCTGCTGCGCTCGGTTGTGGGCGGTGATGGTGCTGGTCATGCAGACCGATGCACCGTTCTGGGACTCGCTGGTGTTCGACGGGATCGACGATGTGGACGTCGAGGCGGTGACGGCCGCGTTCGGCACAGTCGAGGTGATGGCGAGAGGCCGCGCGGTGGGGGCGGCATGTCCGGACTGTGGTCGCTTCTCGGACCGAGTCCACGACCGGTACCAACGCAGGCTGAAAGACCTTCCGCTCGCTGAACGGGGCTTCGTGATCCTGCTGACGGTCCGGCGCTTCATCTGCGGAGCGGCGGACTGCCCGCGCCGGACGTTCGCCGAGCCGTTCTCACGGCTGGCCGTCCCTCACGCACGGTTTACAACGCGGCTCAACCGCGCCCTGGAGCGGGTGGGGCTCGCGCTGGCCGGGCGGGCCGGGGCCCGGCTGGCCGCCCAGCACGCCGCGTGTGCTGGGCGTGGACGACTTCGCGATCCGTCGCGGCCAGACCTACTCCACCGTCTTGACCAGCGTCGAAGACCATCGCGTGGTCGATGTGCTCCCGACCCGCGAAGCCGGGCCACTGGCCGCCTGGCTGATCCAGCACCCAGGCGTGGAGATCATCTGCCGGGACCGAGCTGGCGCATACGCCGAGGGCGCCCGCCGCGGCGCCCCCGGCGCTCTGCAGGTCGCCGACCGGTTCCATCTGTGGCAGGGCCTCGGCCGAGCCGTTGAGACCTGCGTCGCCGCCCACCGCGACTGCCTGCGCAGCCCGTCGCCCACCGGCACACTGCCAGGCGCGACCCGTCCCGACCCCGCTCGGCCGCAGGACGACTCGGCACCTGTCGGCCGGCGGGCCGAACGGAAGAAGGCAGCACACGCCCTGGTCCACGAGCTCCTCGCCCAAGGCCACTCACGCCGGGCGATTGCTCGGCACCTGGGCTGGGGTCTCAACACCGTGCTCCGGTACGCGAACGCCGCACGCTGGCAGGACACCTTTCGCGAGAACCGGCCCCGGTCCAGCAAGCTGGACCCCTACAAGCCCTACCTGGAGCGGCGATTCGCCGAGGGATGCACCAGCGTCACCCGACTGCACGGCGAACTCATTGCCGCCAACGCGCCCGTCACCTACCAGATGGTCCGCGCCCACATCGCGACCCTCCGCAGGACTCCGGCCGACGCGGCACCGCGGCCGCCGTCGGTGCGGCAGGTGACCGGCTGGCTCACTCGCCACCCCACCGCCCTGACCGAAGATGACCGCGCCGGACTGAAGGGCATCCTTGCCCGCTGCCCTGAACTTGACACGGCCTCCAGGCATGTCCGCGAGTTCGGCGAGATCCTCACCGGACGCCTCGGCGCCACACTCCCCACCTGGATCGATGCCGTCGACGCCAGCCAGCTACCCGGCCTCACCGGCTTCGCACTCCATCTGCTCCGAGACCTCGACGCAGTGACAGCCGGTCTCACTCTCAACTGGAGCTCCGGCAGTATCGAGGGAGCCGTCAACCGCATCAAGAAGATCAAGCGGCAGCTCTATGGCCGCGCCGGATTCGAACTTCTCCGAAAGATGATCCTGCTCCAGTAGCACTACGAGACGCTCCCCAAGAGCTGCGCGAGAACCGAGAAGTACTGCGCAGGTCAGATACCTTGCAGACATGACCAGAGTGTTGCCTACTGACGTTGCTCACGTACTGGACACCGTTTTGAGCATGGTGGTGGACCCAGGTCTCGCGCTGCATCGGCAGATGCGGCATCTCCGACTGGAGAAGTGCTGTGCGTGCGGCTGCGGTTCGACGTACTTCAGTCTCGATGCGGACGGTGTTTCACCTGCACCCGCGCTTACGGGCACGCAGGTGGTGGCCGACATGGAACTGTTCGGCGCGGACGGAGAGACCGCCGGCGAGGTTCTGGTGTTCGCCGAGGACGGGTATCTGGCGTGGCTTGAGGTCTGCTCTTGGAGCGAAGACACCTTCACACTGATCGACGCACACCGGATCCTGTGCCCATGCGATCGATGAGTGCCGGATGAGCGACCAAAGGGGCACTGAAACAGGGGGCCCTGGGCTCGCGCCCCTCCCCCTGTAATCGAACGGCACCGTCGCTCTCCGCGACCGCTCCCCAAGATCTGTGCCAGAACCGAGAACCAGGAACAGTTGTTGCCGCGTTCCAGGAACGGTGATGGGTGGTTGGCGCCACGGATGTTGGCGAGAAGTAGGGACAGTGACGCCAACCTACGAGGGCAGCGTCGTGTCAGGGTTAGTGATCACCCCTTACGATCACGTCAATGTCGACCACACCCTCCATCCCTGTCCTGCGCGGCGGCGGCGCCGTTCTCCGTCACGAGGACGACGCACTGACGCTGCGCCGCAGGGACGAAGAGCTACTCATCCCCCTGCGGGCCATCCGCGACGTCATACCGAACCGTCGTGCCGTATCTGTCGAACTGCGGGTCCCGGCCGGCGGCACGCCCGTTACGTACCGGATCGATGGTGTCAGCGAGGCTGCCGCAGACCTGTTCGCGATGGCGGTGGGCACGGCCCTGGCCGAGTTGCCGGAGCCGGACCCGTCCTTCGATGGCGCGTCGCTCGTGACGACCCGCTCGTTGCGCCCTCCGTCCCTCAGCGCCGGCGCGAAGGCGCAGGACATCGCCTCGCTCGCGATCGCGTTCGGGCCTGGTGTCGTCACGCTCATCCTGACCTGCGTGCTGGTCGTCATGAAGGGAGAGGCGGGCATGCTCCTCCTCGCGGTCCCCGCGGGACTCGTGACCGTGCTCTTCAACGTCGCGAGTGCCGCCGCGACGTACGGGACCTTCCAGATGTGGCTGTTCCCGCGGCACGCCATCACGGTGATGGCCTTGCGCACCCGTCCATACACCGGCAAGGCGGAGGAGTACGCGTACACGGACTCCAGCGGCCAGACCCACAGCTGCTACCGGAGCAACTTCGCGAGCCAGATCGAGATCAGCTAACACCCGGACAGCCCCGGCCACCCGGGCGTTGTCCGTCGCCCCTTCACACGTGTGGCAGCCACCATCGGGACCTTGCTGCTGTGGGCCGTCACGGCGGGCCTCATCTTCGTGGCGATGATGGCCTCCACCATGTGACCACCGTGCGCGCAGTGCAGGACGTCGTGACCGCACGCAGCGACAGGCCGGCCTTTGCGTCACGGCAGGTGGCCGCGTACAGATCGGCTTCGGCAGCACCAGGTCCCTGCGCAGCACGATCATGGTCCCGAAGCAAGCACCGAGGTGTTCTCGAATCTCATCTCAGCGACATCACTCTCCCGCAGAACCGGGCGTTTCTGGCGCTGAGCAACAGACGTTCCTGGAACTTGCCTACAAAGCCAGTCGTGTCGCTGGGTAGACCGTTCGAGGACAGTGAACTCATCGGTACAACCACCCCGCCGGACGATCTACAACACAGACTGCCGCCCACGACCAGCACGAGCACCCCGAAACGAGGTCACGCCACCCCGCTGACCAGCCACTTCAAGATGGCGGAGCTTCTTTGTTCGGGCCTCGGTCAGCATCTTGTCGAGCTGGGCCGGACCACAGGTCTGCTTGTCGACGCCCTCGGGCCGGTCCTTGTTCCACAGGTGCGTCTGCTTCGACTTCGCGCAGCACTCGTTCCACACCCAGCGACACCGGTCCCACTCCGCCGTCAGGGCGGCGAGCGCAGTGGACGACACGCGCACGCGGAAGGTCCACCGGGCATGTCCGGAATCCCCCGCCATCTGCGTCGTCACCATCCCAACAACCTATCCCCGACCAATGACAACAGCCGAAAGCACAGGTCGGACCAGATGCGAACCGACCTCCAGCGCTCCGCGCCTGCGACCCAAGCACCCATTCCTCCCCGGCCCCAAGGCCGCGGCCTCCTGAGAGAATTCCGGTGAAGTGAACGGTGACAGATCCCGCCCGGACCGGTCCAGGGCGGGATTCGGCCGACACGACGACCGGGCGGGTCCGTCCCGCCCGGCAGCCCGGCAGCCCCGGTCGCTCACAGCAGCGCCGTCTCCACCCGGCCGGTGAACCGGCCGCCGACCTGATCGGCGAGCCACACGATGCGGGCGGTGTCCTCGGCGAGCGCGGTGTTCCGCACGTGGACGTGGAGGGGGTGGTCCTCGGACAGCTCGCACTGTTAGAGGTAGCGGGAGTTGACCGAGAGCGTGAGGTACGCGTACTTCTGCGAGACGTACTCCAGCCCGGCCTCGGGCACCTCGGGCCAGGCGTTCAGATCGAACCGGACGGCCGCCGGGTCGGGACACAGCGCGGCGACGAACGGCTCGGCGAGATCGAGCGGGTGGCACAAGTCGAAGACCGAGACCGGCAGGCACCGCACCGGGTCGTCGCCGGCGTCCGACGAGCCGTGCTCCCTTCCGGCCGCGGCCGACCACTTCAGGGCGGGCAGCACCTCGCGCACACGGGCCAGAACCTCCGGCGACCGGATCACCGCCTCGAAGTCGACCTCCCCGCCCGTGGTGTCCGCGATGTCCAGCAGGGTGCGCACGGCGCGCAGCGCCCGCGCCAGGTCCGGTGTCCTCAGGACGGCGGCGGCGTCGGAGTTGCTCACCGCGCCCCCTTTGCGGCGCGGCGGGCGATGGCCCCGGCGATCTTCTCCGCGTCCAGGGCCATCTCCCGGAACATGCCGCTGATGGGGTTGGAGAATCCGGTGAAGTAAAGGCCGCGGGCCTGCTCGGGGGTGCGGGCGCCGTGCGTGCGCGGACGGCCGCGCTCGTCGAGCACCCCGAGGTGGCCGACCAGCCCCTCCAACCCCCGGCGGTAGCCGGTCGCCGCGATCACCGCGTCCGGGGTGATCCGCGAGCCGTCCGCGAGCACCACCTCGGCGCCGTCGAAGGACTCGACGGCGGCCACCGGCTCGACCCTGCCGCTGCGGACCGCGTCGATCAGGCCGACGTCCTGAACCGGTATCGACCCCTGCTTCACCCTGCTGTACAGCCCGGCGGCCGGGCGCGGAAGCCCGTACGCCGACAGGTCCGGTACGGAGACCCCGGCGGCGAGCCGACCCACCCGGTCCACGAGCCACACCGGCAGTCGGCGCACCAGGATCCCGCTGCGTTGGGCCGGCCAGCCGGCGGTGGAGCGGCGCATGATGTGCGGCGCGGTGCGCACGGCGAGCCGCACCCGTGCCGCGCCGCCCTCGACGAGGTCGACGGCTATCTCGGCGCCGGTGTTGCCGACGCCGACGACGAGGACGTCCTGGCCGGCGTACGGCCGGGGGTTGCGGTACGCGCGGGCGTGCAGCAGTCGGCCCTCGTACGCGTCCCGGCCCGGCCAGTCGGGCAGCGCCGGCGTGTGGTTGTACCCGGTGGCGATGACGACGGCCGAAGCCGCCAGCTCCCGGCCGCCGCTGGCGTGCAGGGTCCAGCCGCCCTCACCCTCGCCTTCGCCCTCGGGCGCGGCGGGCTCGATCCGGGTCACCTCCACGCCGGTGACCAGCTCCAGCTCGTGGAACTCGGCGTACTTCTCCAGGTAGCGCACGACGTCGTCGCGGGCGACCCAGCGCCCGAAGCGGCGCGGCATGGCCAGGCCCGGGAGGGCGGAGAGCCGGCGCGTGGTGTGCAGGCGCAGCCGGTCGTAGTGCTGCCGCCAGGATGCGCCGACCTCGTCGGACTTCTCGACGACCACCGCACGGACCCCGCGGGCGCGCAGCGCGGCGGCGGCGGCGAGGCCGCCGGGGCCGGCCCCGATGACGTACACGGGGCGGGGGCGGGTGGTCATGTCGGGTGCTGTGGGGTCTCCGGGCATGAGGTGTGATCGTATCGCCACGCTGGGTTGATGGGTCTCGGTCGGGCGGGGAATCGATTGCGGATCGATCACGGGCGCGCACGGTGGCCGCAGGAGCGCGGATCCCCGGCCGGCCGGGGCCTTGCGCGATCGCCTCGGATCCGCTCAACTGACGTACCGTCAGATAGAGCGTGCGCGTCGATCGCGAGAGGGGTGGGGGCCGCCGATGCAGACCATCTGGCTCAGTGGGGCCGAATGGCTCGCCGTGCTCCGGATAGGCCTCGGCCTGTGGTGGCTGGAGAGCTGGCGGCACAAGGACAAGAAGGGCTGGTTCGAGCGCGGCACCGGCATCGCCTGGGCCGCCGACGTCGCCGGCAAACACCGGTGGACCTTCGTCAAGGGCGGCTTCGAGCTGGTCGTCGCACCGCGGCCGAAGGCGATGGCGTACACCGTCGTCTACGCGGAACTCGCCCTCGGGTTGGGCCTCGTACTCGGCTTCCTGACCCCGGTCGCACTGATCGGCGGACTCCTGCTGAACCTGCTCTACCTGGTGCTGATGATCCACGACTGGGCCGAGCAGGGCCAGAACGCGATGATGGCGCTCATCTCCCTCGTCGCGCTCCTCGCCATGTCCTGGCAGACCTGGTCCCTCGACGCGGCGATCGGACTGTTCCCGTGAGCGGCGCGGTCCGGTACGACCTCCCCGAGGCGGACGACTTCACCCGCCCCTACTGGGACGCGGCATCGGAGGGCCGGCTGCTGCTGCGGCGCTGCGCCGACTGCGGGCGGGCGCACCACTACCCGCGCGAGTTCTGCCCGTTCTGCTGGGCGGGCGAGGACCGCGTGACGTGGGAGCCGGCGAGCGGCCGGGCGACCCTCTACACGTGGTCGGTCATCCACCGCAACGACCTCCCGCCGTTCGGTACGCGCGTCCCGTACGCGGCGGCCGTCGTCGACCTCGCCGAGGGCCCGCGGATGATGACCGAGGTGGTGGACTGCGAGGCGGCGGACCTGCGCATCGGCATGCCGCTGACGGTCACCTTCCGCGAGGCCGCGGACGGGGTGCGGGTGGCGGTCTTTCGGCCGGCACCGGACTGAGGGCCCTCCGGGCCGGGGGTCTTCCGGGCCCGGGTCTTCCGGGCGGGGGTCACTCGGGCCGGGGATCAGGGCCAGAGCAGCTCGCGGTCCCAGGACCCGCCCGCGGTACGGGAGTACCGCAGGCGGACGTGCCGGCGCGCGGCGTCCCCCTGGAAGAACTCCACCTCGGTGGGCTCCAGTACGTACCGCGTCCAGGTCGGGGCCGGCGCGTCCGGCTCGACGCCGGCCCGCTCCCAGGCGGCAGCCGAGACCCGCGCCAGCTCCGCCACCGAGCCGAGCACCTCGCTCTGCCGCCCGGTGAGCGCGGCGGCGAGCGCACCCCGCGAGCGGACCGCCAGGTCCGCCCGGCTCTCCTCCGGCCCGCAGGCGGCGACCCGGCCCCGGACGCGGACCTGGCGGCCCACGGTCGGCCAGTAGAACCCGAGGGCGGCCTCCGGGTGCCCGGCCAGCTGCACGCCCTTGGCGCTGGTGGCGTGCGAGGCGAAGTGCCAGCCGCGCGCGTCGACGTCGTGCAGCATCAACGTCCGCACATCGGGCCGCCCGTCCCCGTCCACGGTCGCCAGACCCATCGTGTGCGGCTCCAACTGCCCCGCCCGCGCGGCATGCACGAACCACTCCCGGAACAGAGCAACGGGCTCGGCGGGGGCAGCCTCCGGGTCGAAGTCGGGCAAGGGGGAGTCCCATACGCGCAGGGAGTGCAGGGTGGAGTGGAAGGCGTCGGTGGCGACTTCGCCGGCCCGGCCGGAACCGCTGGTCTCGCTCGTCATGAGGCCTATGGAACCAGGGCGGGCGGGCTTCGGCGGGCGGGGGTCGCCGGGGCGGTATCAGAGTTGTGCATGGGGTTTTCCCGTCAGTCCGATCGTCTCCGTGTCGGGCCGGTCCCTCAAGGGCGCTCCTCCGTCGCGTCGCTTCGCGATGTCGCTGCGCTCCACCCTTGACCGACCGTCCCGCCACGGAGAACCGAAGACTGCCGAGAAACCCCCAAAAGAACGGGCCGGTCCAAGCTTCAGGGACGGGCCGTCGGAGACACCCAGGCAGATACCGGCAGGGCACGGTGCCCAGACGGGACCCACGACAGCCACTTGCCGCGTCGGGGGGAGCGCGTCCGATCGCTACGCGCTCCCCATTGCTCAGCGTCTCCACCCCGTCTCGGGCCGGACATAGGCCGCCCACGACCCGCTGGCGTTCCTCCTGCACGCGTCCGACGGCCGTCCGGGGTTGGTCCCGTCTCTGTCCCTCGTGCGGGCGATGGCGGGTCCATTGCTTTCGAAGTAGTTTCAAAGTCATGAGTGCCGAGAACGCCGCCGTGAACTTCTCCGAGCTGGTCAACAAGAACAAGCAGACTCTGGCTCGGCTCAAGGAGTCACCACGGTTGCTGCTGCACCGTAGGGACGGTGAGGATTTGGTCCTCACCACCGCGGCCAGAGCCGAGCAGGACCAGACCGTGGTCTCGGCCGCCACAAAGATGCTGTCAGCCATGGCGAGGCGAGAGCCCGGCAGCATGGAGTTGCTCCTCGACATACTGCCGGAGGCATTTCCCTGGGTCCGTTTCCTTCCTGAGCCGGACGTCCATGCCTTTGCTGTGGAATTGGTCGACACCATGCGCGCCGCCGACTCGATCGGCAACAACGCGTCCGTCGCTCAGTTGCTCATCGCCTGGCAGCACACGGCCGAGGTGCATTCCGATCCTGTTCTCCTGTCGGCACTGACGACGGACCACGGTGCGGACTACGGCCCCGCATCCGACCCGCTTGACGTCCGTTGACCACAGGACGCGGTGACCGAGCCGCACCTCCGGCACCTGAGGGTCAATGGGATGTCCGCTTCGCCGATGCCGCATCGGCGAAGGGCTGGGAATGTCTCGCCCAGCAAGCACGTGAGAACACGTACCGCGCCTGGGTCATGATGCGCACGGAACCCAGGCCCGCGGTCGAAACATCTCGTCACCACCGTCTCAAGGGAACTCTGTCCCACGGAATTCACCGTGGACAGACGTGTGCGCAGTGGCAGATCGAGGTGACGGGAGGCGGTCGGATTTGGTACCTCGTGGACACGGCTCGTGACACCTGTTGGATCACCTTTGCCGGAACCGGGCACCCACGCGCGACGGACAGCAAGTGACGTGGACAGCCGGTCGGGGTCGTTGAGAAGAGCGTGGCAATCTGAGGCGGCCTATTTCCAGCCCCGGCCGGTCGTCGGACGCAGGTCGAGCGCCGGACCCGAGGCCGTGGGCGGCCTATGTTCGGCCCAAGACGGCCGTCGGACGCTGAGCGGTGACGAGCGCGTAGCGATCGGACGCGCCCACTGACCCGGGCCCGGGTCTGGACGGGCCCCGTCTCTCGGCCGCGGCTCTTCACTCCGGACGGGGACGGGCGTCTCCGACCGCCCCGCCCTGGTCCTTGAACACCCGGCTCGTTCTTTTGGGGGTTTCTCGGCAGTCTTCGGTTCTCCGTGGCGGGACGGTCGGTCAAGGGTGGCCGAAGGCCATCGCGAAGCGACGCGACGGAGGAGCGCCCTTGAGGGACCGGCCCGCCCCGGAGACGATCGGACTGACGGGAAAACCCCATACGCATCCCTGATGCCGGCCGGGTGGCCCCGCCCCGCCCCGCCCCCGAAGAAATCTTTCGCCCCACCGATGAGTTTTCCTCCCCGACGCAGTCATACGTACGAGACCGCACCACTCCGTACCCCGCCCCGCGCACACACCCGCACGCACCCCCGGAGGGACACGCATCATGGCCGAGACAGTCAAGGGCCCCGCCAGCTACTTCCCCTCGATCGAGAAGAAGTACGGACGTCCGATCGGGGAGTGGCAGGACCTCATCCGGTCCTCGCCGCTGACGAAGCACATGGAGCTCGTCTCGTGGCTCAAGGCCGAGCACGGTCTGGGGCACGGTCACGCCAACGCGCTCGTGGCGCACACCCTCGCCGAGGGCAAGTAAGAGCAAGTAGCCGTCCCGGCAAGACCGCACCCGGGCCGGGGGCCGGTCACCCCCGCCCCAGCAGGACCGTTCCCGACGAGCAGAACCAGCCGCCCGTGCCCGAGGCCAGGGCGACCTCCGGGAGGCGGCCGCCGGCTTTGGTGACCTGGCCGGCCCCCGCCTCGCCGCGGAGTTGGCGGACCGCCTCGACCAGGAGGAACAGGCCGCGCATGCCGGGGTGGCAGGCCGAGAGGCCGCCGCCGTCGGTGTTGACCGGGAGTTCCCCGTCACGCAGCAGGCGGCCCTTCTCCACGAACGCCCCGCCCTCGCCCTTCGCGCAGAAGCCGAGGTCCTCCAGGGTCACCAGGGTCATGTAGGTGAACGCGTCGTAGATCTCCGCGAGGTCCACGTCCGCCGGGGTGAGGCCGGCCCGCTCGAAGGCGATGCGGCCCGAGACCGCCGCCGGGGACACCGTGAAGTCCTCCCACTCCGACATGGTGGTGTGGGAGACGGACGTACCGGCCCCCAAGATCCAGACGGGGGCCTTCGCGGTGTCCGGTACGTAGTCCTCCGCCGCCAGGAGCACCGCGCAGCCGCCGTCCGAGCGGATGCAGCAGTGCAGCTTGGTGAAGGGGTCGGCGATCATGTCCCCGCCGAGCACGTCCTCGACCGTGATCGGGTCGCGGAACATGGCGTCCGGGTTCGTGGCCGCGTTCGCCCGGGCCTGTACGGCCACGGCGGCGAGCTGCTCCAGCGTCGTCCCGTACTCGTGCATGTGGCGACGGGCGGCCATGGCGTACTTGGAGATCAGCGTGTGGCCGTACGGGACCTCGAACTGCAGCGGTCCCCGCGCTCCGAAGGAGAGGTTGGAGGTGCGGCGCCGCGCCTTGATGTCCGCGCGGGCCGTGGAGCCGTAGACCAGGAGCACGGCGTTGGCGTGCCCGGCGGCGATCGCGTCCGCCGCGTGGGCGGCCATGACCTCCCAGGTCGAGCCGCCGACCGAGGTGGAGTCGACCCAGGTGGGGCGCAGACCCAGGTACTCGGCCACCTCGACCGGTGCGAGCGTGCCGAGGCCGGCCGAGGCGAAGCCGTCGATGACGGAACGTTGCAGGCCGGAGTCGGCCAGGGCGCGCCGGGCGGCCTGTGCGTGCAGGGCGTAGGGGGTGGGGCCGTCGACCCGGCCGCAGTCCGAAAGGGCGACGCCGACCACCGCGACCCGCCGGCGGGTGCGAGGTGCGGGGCCGGTCGTGGGTCCTGTCGCGGGGCCTGTCGTGGGGCCGATCGTGGGTCCGGAGAAGGGTCCGGATGTGGGTCCAGGCATGAGGGGACCGTATATCTGACGAAGTGTCAGACGCTAGACCCCGCCGCGCAACCGACTCCCGTAGCCCCCTGTGCATCTGACCCCGTCGGGCCTAACATGACGGCCCGTCAGATACAGCCCAGCTACCGCTGGGAGGTGCCCCCGGGAGGAGCTCGACGATGGATGCCGCCTTCACCGCGGAGCAGGACGAGATGCGCCGTACCCTGCGCGAGATCCTGGGCAAACGCTGCGGCCCCGACGAGGTCAAGGCGGCCGTCCGCACCGCCGCTGGGCACGACCGCGAGCTCTGGCAGCAGCTGGCCCGGCAGCTCGGGCTGCCGGGCATCGCCGTCGCCGAGGAGTACGGCGGCGTCGGCTGCGCCCCCGCCGACCTGGCCCTGGCCTGCGAGGAGACGGGCCGGGCGCTGCTGCCCTCGCCGCTGCTGGCCACCGCCGCGCTGTGCGCGCCCCTGATCGCCGCCCTCGGCACGGACGCCCAGCGCTCCGCGCTGCTCCCGCTGCTGGCGACGGGCGGGTTGACCGCCGCCCTCGCCATCAGCGGCCCGGCGCTGGCCACCGCCCTCGCACTGACCGGGGAGGACGCCGCCGGACAGTGGTCCGGCGGCGGTCGCGCGGGCGGCGTCCAGGCCCGCGCCGTTGCCGCCGCCGCCGATACCACCGCCGCCGATACCGGCGCCGGCTGGCGGCTGTACGGGGAGGTCGCCCAGGTGCTCGACGGTCACAGCGCCGGGCTCCTGTTGGTCGCCGCGCACACCGGCGGCTTCGCGTGCAGCCGCACGCTGCTGTTCCTCGTGCGGGAGGACGCGCCGGGGCTCGTACGGTCCCGGCAGGTCGTCCTGGACGAGACCCGCCCGCAAGCCAGGATCGAACTGCGGGACGTGCCGGCGGAGTTGCTCGGGGTCGAAGGGGTCGAAGGGGCCGAAGGGGTCGATGTGCTCGGCGCGCTCGCCGCCACGGGGCGCACCGCCGCTGCCGTACTGGCCGCCGAGGCGGTCGGCGCGGCCGGTCAGGCGCTGGCCCGCACGGTGGAGTACGTACGCCAGCGCGAGCAGTTCGGCCGGGCGATCGGCTCCTTCCAGGCGGTCAAGCACCGCCTCGCCGACCTGTACGTGCAGGTGCAGGCGGCCCGCTCGGCGGCCTACTACGCCGCCTGGGACCCCGACCAGGGCGGCCTCGCGCTGGCCCAGGCCCTGGAGGCGCTACGGGTGACCGCGGGCGAGGCGATCCAGCTGCACGGCGGCATAGGCTTCACCTGGGAGCACGACGCGCACCTCTACTTCAAGCGGGCGGCGGCCGACGAGCTGCTGTTCGGCCCGGTCCACCGGTTGCGGGCGCACGCCGCCGACCGCGCGGGCCTGTTCGCGGACCCGGCGGCGGCTCCGGCTCCGGCTCCACCAAAACCTCCGTCGAAACCTTCGCCCGAGCCCACACCCCCGCCCGCACAAGAGAAGGTGGCCGTCTGATGGCTCGCGTGGCTCCCGGCGTCAAGCTGATGCAGAAGATCTCCTCGACCGTGCTCTTCGCCAAGATCGCACCGCACTTCATCCCCGCCCTGGACAAGGCGGTGCACAAGTTGACCCGCGGCAAGGTCATCCTCAGCGCCCAGATGCTGCCGGGCGTGATCCTCACCGCCAAGGGTGCCAAGACCGGTGAGCCGCGCACGACCCCGCTCGCCTGCATGCCGGAGGACGGCGGGACGACGTGGATCCTGATCGGCTCCAACTTCGGCCGGCCCGGGCATCCGGCATGGACCGGGAACCTACTCAAGCACCCGGACGCGGACGTGAGTTGGCAAGGTCGGGACATCCCCGTCCGGGCCCGGCTGCTGGCGGGTGAGGAACGCGCGGAGGCGTGGCGGGCGGTGCTGGGGTTCTGGCCGCCCTACGCGACGTACCAGGCGCGCATCGAGCGCGAGATCCGGTTGTTCCGCCTGGAGCGTCGCTGATCGCAGGCGATCGGGCGTGGTCGGCGGGCCCCTGGAGGGCGTCCGGGGGCCGCCGCTACTTCGTCGGCTTCTTGCCCGTGATGCCGAGGTGGACGAGCAGCGCCAGGTTCGGCTTGAGCTCGGCCTGCTTGACGCCCCAGGTCTGGAAGCCCTTCTGGTGCGAGGCGACCGCGGCCAGCATCGCGACCAGCGAACCGGCCATCGCCGCGGGGCTGATGTCCTTGTCGACCTTGCCCTTGGCCTGGAGCTCCTTCATCGATTCGGTGAGGGAGTTGGTGACCGAGTTCAGGATCTTCATGCGGATCTTGTAGAAGCGCTTGTCGCCTTCGGCCGCGCCGAGGTCGACGACCCGCAGGATCGCGTCGTTGCGGCGCCAGAACTCCAGGAAGCCCTCGACGAGTTCCTCGGCGGCGGCCCACCCTGACTTGCCGACCCAGGTCCGGCCCTCGACGAGCGACGTCAACTGTGCGCCCTCGGTGGCCATTTGTTCGGCGATCTCCAGGACGGCGCCCTCGACGTCCGGGAAGTACTGGTAGAAGGTCGCGGGGGAGGTACCGGCCTTGCGGGCGACGTCGATCACTTTGACGTCGCGGTACGGCGAGGAGCTGAGCATCTCGCCGAGGCAGTCGAGCAGCTTCTGCCGCGTCGCCTGGCCGCGCCGGCCGGCGACACGCCCGTCGACGGTGCGTACTTGTCCTGTCATGCCGTCAGCTTACCGAGGGGTGATCGGGGCGCTATTCGGCCGCCTGCAAATGGGGTTACGGGGCCCCTGGCCTGGGCCGAAGGGGCTCCCGGGCGGTAGGGCAGGCGCATTCCGGACGGAAATCGGCCCCCGCGCGCCCCCGGCCGGGCCGTGTCCCCGCGCCACCCCCGCCCCCCGCCCCGGCCCGGGCGTGTCGCCCGGTTCCATGGGATTTCCCCCGAATAGTCTTATCAACAGGCTGTGGACAAGTTTTCGGGCGGATCATGGCTGAGAGGGTTGGGAGGGTACACACCCCCGCACAACGGAAGGAAACGGGCCCATGGCCGCATTCGTGGAAGGCGCCCCCTGCTGGGTGGACGCCTCGCTTCCGGACGTCGAGGGGGGCAAGCGCTTCTACGGTGAGCTCTTCGGATGGACCTTCGCCGACGCTGCGGGCGCCGAGTACGGCCACTACACCCAGGCCTACAGCCGTGGCCGCAACGTCGCCGCCCTCGCCCCCAAGCCCGACGGCCGCATGCCCACCGTCTGGGGGATCTACCTCTACACCACCGACGCCTACGCCTGCGCCCAACGCATCCGCGCCGCCGGCGGCCAGATGGTGATGGACCCGATGCCGGTCGGCCCGTACGGCACCGCGGCGATGGCCGCCGACCCCGGCGGCGCCGTCTTCGGCCTGTGGCAGCCCGGCACCCACCACGGCTTCGAGGCCCAGCAGGAGCCGTACACGTACTGCTGGAGCGAGGTCTACACCCGCGCCCGCGACGCCGTCGACGCCTTCTACGCCAAGGTCTTCGGCTACGTCCCGCAGGACCAGGACGACGCCGGCGTCGAGTACCGCATCTGGTCCCCGCCCGGAACCGCGCCCGGCACGGACACCGCCGTCCTCGGTCGCAGCCTGATCACCGACGCCTTCCCCGAAGCGATGCCCGCGCACTTCCTCGCCTACTTCGCCGTACCGGACTGCGACCGGTCCGTCGCCACGGTGCAGCGGCTCGGCGGCCGGGTCACCGCCGATCCCTTCGACACCCCCTACGGGCGGATCGCGGTCGTCGCCGACAACCAGGGGGCGGTCTTCGGGCTGCTCTCGGAACCCCGTACGCAGCCGGGCGCGCAGCCGGACGCATGACCGGTCGAGTACCCCCCACCCGCCGGGCCGCGGGGCCCGCATCCGGCCCGCATCCGGCCCGCATCGGGCCCGCATCCGGCCCGTGTCCCCCCGGTCCCGGAGGGATCGTCGAGCAGATCACACCACCCCGCTCGACGTGCCGGGGCCGGACCGGGTCCGGGCCTGACAGAATCGGGGTTGCTCGACCCGGGCGGCGCCCGGAGTGAGACGCTGCACGGGGCAGGGCCCCGTGCCGGTGGATGCGGGCCCGCTGAGTGGCCCGTACGGGGAGGTGTGGAGGCGAGTGGTGGAGCAGCTGACGCAGCACGACCCGAGACGGATCGGCCCCTTCGAGGTGCTGGGACGGCTCGGCGCCGGCGGCATGGGGCTGGTCTATCTCGCGCGGTCCGCGTCCGGACGGCGGGTCGCGATCAAGACGGTGCGCACCGAGCTTGCCGAGGACCAGCTCTTCCGGGTCCGCTTCACCCGCGAGGTGGAGGCGGCCCGCGCGGTGTCCGGCTTCTACACCGCGGCCGTGGTCGACGCCGACCCGCGCGCCGCGGTGCCGTGGCTGGCGACCGCCTACGTCCCGGCGCCCTCCCTGGAGGAGATCGTCAACGAGTGCGGGCCCATGCCCGCCCAGGCCGTACGGTGGCTCGCGGCCGGCATCGCCGAGGCCCTGCAGTCCATCCACGGCGCCGGCCTGGTCCACCGCGACCTGAAGCCGTCCAACGTGCTCGTCGTCGAGGACGGCCCGCGCGTGATCGACTTCGGTATCGCGAGCGGGGTTTCCAACACCCGCCTGACCATGACGAACGTCGCCGTCGGCACCCCCGCCTACATGTCGCCCGAGCAGGCCAAGGACTCGCGCAGCGTCAAGGGCGCCAGCGACGTCTTCTCGCTCGGCTCCACCCTCGTCTTCGCCGCCACCGGGCACCCGCCCTACCACGGCGCGAACCCGGTGGAGACGGTCTTCATGCTGCTGCGCGAGGGCCCCAACCTGGAGGGCCTCCCGGCCGAGCTGCGGCCGCTGATCGACTCCTGCATGCAGATGGACGCCACGCTCCGGCCCACCCCGGCCGACCTGCAGGCGCAGCTCGCCCCGCACCTGTTCGACGGCGGCGACGACAGCGGCACCGCCTCGGCGTGGCTGCCCGCCAGGGCCGTCGCGATGATCGAGGCACGGCGTGCGGGGCACCGTACGCCGCCCGCGCCGCTCCCCGCATTGCCGGCGCCCGGATCGGGCTCCGGGGGCCGCGGGGCGGCCGCCGAGGCCGTCACGCACCGGCGTCCGCGCGGGGCCGACTCCTGGGTGGACCCGCGGACCGGCCAGGCCGTCCCGCAGCGCCCGCACCACCCGCCGAGGTCTCCGGTGCCCTCGGGCGAGCCGGTCCGCCTGGGCGGCTCGCCGGTGCCGATCGGGCCCGGGCCGCGCGCGACCGCCGCGGCCCCGGCCGCACACGCCTCCCCGGCCGCCGCGGACTCGGCGACCGGCTGGATCCGCCCGCCCGGCGGGTCGGTGGCCACCCCGTCGGCGGTGCAGCCCGTACCGAGCCCCGGTCCGGCCCCGGACAGCGGCCGCTGGCGGCCGTGGCGCTTCCGCATGTCCAACGAGGTGTGGGGCACGCCGACCGTTGCCGGGAACCTGCTGTACGTGACCTCCTTCGAGGTCCACGCCCTGGACGTGGCGAGCGGCCGGCGCCAGTTCAAGACCCGCGACGTCGCCTGGTCCATGGCGGTCGCCGACGGCCGGATCCACGCCTCCGACGGCCCGTCCCTCTACGCGCTCGACGCCGGCGACGGCTCCGAGCGGTGGCGGCTGTCCACCGACGCCTGGGTGTACGCCCTGCGCGCCGAGCGCGGCACCGTCGTCACCGCCAGCCGCGGCGGCGGCGTACAGGGCCGGGAGGCCTCCACCGGCCACAAGCTGTGGGAGCTGACCGGCGCGCAGAGCGACTTCGAGACCCCGGAGGCGGCCCCCGTCCTCCACGACGGCACGGTGTACGTGTGGCAGGACGCCCGGCTGCGCGCCCTGGACGCCCGCACCGGCCGCGAGTCCTGGTCCTACCCGATCGGTGACGCGGCCTCCTGCGGGAACGTGCCCGTACGGGTCACTCCGGCCGCGGACGGCAACGTGTACGTCGCGGCCGGCACCCGGGTCATCTCGGTGGACCGGGCCTCGGGCCGGGTCCGCTGGCACTTCGAGGCCCCCGCGGTCTTCCTGGCGCCCCCGGCCTTCGCGCCCGGCGCGGCCATCACGGGCGGCGGGGTCTACCTCGTCGACTACCTGGGCACGGTCTACGCCCTCGACGCGGCCACCGGTCAGGACCGCTGGCGGATCGCGACCGAGGGACGGCAGTCCCCGGACCCGGTGGTGGTCGCGAACGGCAACGTCCACCTGGGCGCGGGCAGCGCCCTGTACACGCTCGACGCGGTCACCGGCACTCCGAAGTGGCGGTTCGCGGCGGGCGGCGAGATCACCGGCCTGCCGGCGGTCGCGGACGGCCGGGTGCACTTCGGTTCGGCCGACCACTGCCTGTACACCCTGGACGCGGCGGGCGGCCAGCTGCGCTGGAAGCTGGCCACGGGCGGCGAGATCACGGGCGCCCCGGTGGCGGAGGCGGGCGTGGTCTACGCATGCAGCAAGGACCGCTGCGTGTACGCCCTGGACGCGGCGAAGGGGACGGGCACCCGTACGAGCGGCTGACCTGCCCGGAGGCGGGGCTGCGGCCCCGCCGGGTAGCGCACCGCACCGGGAGTGACAGGATGGACCCCATGAGCAACGTCTACTTCGACATCACCATCAACGGCGCCCCTGCCGGCCGCATCGTCTTCAGCCTCTTCGACGAGGTCGTCCCGAAGACGGCGCGCAACTTCCGTGAGCTGGCCACCGGCCAGAACGGCTACGGCTACGCCGGCTCGGGCTTCCACCGCGTCATCCCCCAGTTCATGCTGCAGGGCGGTGACTTCACCAACCACAACGGCACCGGCGGCAAGTCCATCTACGGCGAGAAGTTCGAGGACGAGAACTTCCAGCTGAAGCACGACCGCCCGTACCTGCTGTCGATGGCGAACGCCGGCCGCAACACCAACGGCTCGCAGTTCTTCATCACCACCGTCGTCACCTCGTGGCTCGACGGCAAGCACGTCGTCTTCGGCGAGGTCGTCGAGGGCCAGGAGCTCGTGGATCAGATCGAGGCCCTGGGCTCCCAGTCCGGCGCCCCCAAGGGCAAGGTCGAGATCTCGGCCTCCGGCGTCGTCGACGCCGCCTGATCCCCACCCCGCCCCACCGGCCGGTCGGCCCCGCCCCCTCCCGGGGGCCGGGGCCGCCGCCGTTTCCGGGCCGGGCCCGCCGCACCGCACCGCGTGCCGTGCGTTGGGCGGACGTCACAGGTCGTTCGCGGTGCCGTCGATCGCCGGGCCGCAGTCCTCGGGGAGGCGCGCGGCGATCAGGTGGTAGGCCTCCTCTGCCGTCTCCGTCACGCCGAGCAGCGTGTTGTCGGACTGCCGGCGCACGCGGTAGCCGCCGCTGGCCTGCGGGAAGGCGGTACCGATGTCCCGGGTCCACGGGAACTGGATGCAACGGCTGAGGTACAGCACGCCGTGGCTGACGGCGGGGAACAGTTCCCGCAGTGCCGCATGGCTGTGTGCGGCCCGCGGCACGGCGGGATCGACCCGGTCAGGGCCGTAGGCGAGGACGGTCCGCCATGCGGTCGCCACGATCTCCGCTGCGGTCGGCGGGGCTTCATCGTTCGTCATGCGGTGACATCACTTCTTCTTGTGTAGCAGCGACAGGTCCGGGGTGATCTCCGGGATATCCGGTTTGGGTACGTGGATCCGCTGGTTCTCGGAGTACCAGTGGATCTCCTCCCAAGGGCGTCCGGGGCGTTCGTGGTCGGCATCGCCCCAGGCGGCTGCGCCGTCGTGCTGCGTGACGGCGAGAGCGACCTGGCTCATCTCCCAAGCCGTTCCGTCGCCGCGGCCCGGGTAGTTGTCTTCGTGCCGGCTGTTGAATTGTGCGCCGTGCTTGGCCGCCGTCTGGAACGCGTCCACGATGTCCTCGGGCGTGTTCCAGTTGCCCACCTGGCCGGAGCTGTTCGGCATGCCGTCAAGGGTGATCGACAACGTCGTGCCCCGATCGTTGACGGCGCTCATGACGTTGGTCATCCATACCGGACCGCCTGCCTCCTGCCCCGAGTAGGCGGAACCGTTGTAGGTGTGGGCGCCCGGATCCCGCGGTCTGGCCGGGTCGTGGTAATCCGGGTCGTTCGGGTCGTTCCGCAGGTACCTGGCGAGACTGTCGGACTGGTCGTGCGGGGCGACGTTCGCGCCCAGGACCACGCTGTGCCGGTTCTCCTTGTTCTTGCTGTGCGGGCACATCGCCAGGCCCAGCGGGTCGATCCACGTCGTTGGGTTGTCGACGTACGCGAACGCGTTGGGTGCCGGGGTCAGACCGAGGGGGTCCGGGGAGACGTACCGGCCGGAAGCCGGGTCGTAGTGGCGGTGGCGGTTGTAGTGGAGTTGGGACTCCGGGTCGAAGTACTGGCCCGGAAAGCGGAGGGGGGTGTAGGCCGTCGCGTCGCGGTTCCAGGTGGTGACGCCCCAGAGCGTGGCGCGAGTGTGCCAGGCCACCTCGCCCTGCTCGTCGACGAGCTCGCGAGGGGTTCCGATCAGATCCGTGGCGATGGCGAAGAAGCGGCTGTCGATCTCCGCCTGGTCGAGGAGGCGGCGTTCCACCTGGGTGACCGGCTTCACGCCGTCGTGGTCCCACGTCAGCGCGACGGCCTCTCGGGAGCCGTGGGTGCGGGTCACCTGCTCGATGAGGGTGTCGCCGTCCCAGGTGAAGGTCACTTCGTCGGTGACCGACGCCCCGTCCGGCGCCAGGCGCTGCTTCGCGACGCGGCGGCCCAGCGCGTCGTACAGGTACCGCCAGCGGGTGCCGTCCGGCGTGGTGACCGAGACGAGGCGGTCCTCCGCGTCCCAGCCGTAGCGCCAGGTGTCTGGTTTGCGCGAGAGGCGGCGCTTCTGCCGCAGGACCACCCGCCCCTGCGCGTCGTGTTCGTAGCGGACCGAGCCCGCCCCGGTGAGGCGGGTGCCCACGTAGGTGCGGGGCCCTGCAGCGCTGTCGTCCGCAGGCCAGGAGGCCTCGGTCTGGTTGCCGGACTCGTCGTAGGCGTACCGCTCGCTCCAGTTCGCGGCGGTCACACCCGTGATCCGGCCCTCGCGGGTCAGATCGAACCGGCGTCGGCCGGCGAGGTGGTCGTCGACCGAGGTCAGATGGCCGTCCGGGCGGTAGCCGTAGACGCGGTGCTGGACGGTCCGGTCGCCGGCGACCCGGACGCGTTGGTCGGTGAGGCGCCCCTGGTCGTCGTACGCATGGTCGATGGTGAGCGTTTCGCCGATGCGGCGCGTGGTCTCGCGTCCCGTCCCGTCGAACTCGAAGGTCACCTGGCGGCCCGAGGCGTTGAGCAGCGCGCTGTGGTCGGCGGGGAAGGTCCAGGAGCTGACCGCCCCGCTCGGCGTGGTGCGACCGACGCGGCGGCCGGCCTCGTCGTGGGTGTGGCTGAGCTCTCGGCCGTTGCACAGCTCGCGCACGACCCGCCCCGAGTCGTCCCGTGTGAACAGGATCTCGGCATCCGGGCCCGCTGCCCGGGCCAAGCGGCCGGACGCGGCGTAGGCGAAGTGGGTGAGTGCGCCCTCGGCGTCCTTGGTCACCACCCGGCCGACGGCGTCGCGTTCGTACCGGACCATCTGACCGCAGCCGTTGGTGCGGCTGGCCAACTGTCCGTTCGCGTCGTGGGTGTAGCGCAGGACGCGGCCGTCGAAGTCCGTTTCGGACGTGAGGCGTCCGGCTGCGTCGTGCGTGTAGCTCCACGACGAGCCGGCCGGGTCGGTGACCTGGGTGAGGCGCAGTTCGGTGTCGTACGCGAAGGAGTGGCGAGCTCCGTCCGGTGTGGTGCGGGCCGTGACCAGGTCGAAGTGGGTGTACTCGAAGCGGGACTCGCCGCCCACGGCGTCGACGTGGGTCAGGCAGTTTCCCTCGCCGTCGTACGTCCAGGACCGGGTGGAGCCGTCGGGGTCGGTGCGCCGGGCCAGTTCGCCCTCGACCGTCCACTCCAGCCGTGTGGTGCGGCCGTCCGGCCCGGAGATCAGGATCGGGCGGCCGAAGGCGTCCCGCTCGTAGCGGGTGACCGTGCCCAGCGGACCCCGGACGGCCAGGGGGAGGCCGGCGGCATCGCAGAGCAGGCGGTCCGACGTGCCGCCGGAATCGTCCATGCCGGTCAGGTGGCCCGACGCATTGTGGGTGAGCCGGGTCGCCGTGCCGTTCGGGCGGGTGAAGAGGGTCGGGTTCCCGCGGTCGTCGTACTCCTGGTGCGACGTCGAGCCGTCGGGGCCGGTGACGGAGGTCAGCTGGTGCCGGTCGTTGTACTCGACCGTGGCCGTGCTGCCGTCCGGGTGGTCGATGCGTACGAGGTCGCCACGTCCGTCGTAGGTGTAGGTCGTGGTCCGGCCGAGCGGATCGGTCTGGGCGAGCAGGCGGTCGTACGGGTCCCAGAGCCGACGGACGGTGTGGCCGAGCGGGTTGGTCTCGGCGATGACCTGGAGGTGGTCGTTGAACCGGAAGACGGTGGCTGCACCGGTGGAGTCGGTGTACCGGGTGGTCCCGGATGCGGTGTCGTACGCGAAGGTGGAGGAGAGGAAGCCGTCGGGGCCGATGGTGCGTACGACCCGGCCGGTGGTGTCGTAGACGTAGCGGAAGGTGGAGTCGTTGCGGTCGGTCCAGGACGTGACGCGGGCGTCCTCGTCGTAGGTCAGACGCTGGGCCAGTCCGGAGGAGTTGGCGACGGCGGCCAGGTTGCCGGACTCGTCGTAGCCGTACGTCATGACGGTGACGGGCCCGTCACCGGTGCGCAGGTCCATGGCGGTGACCCGCTGGTCGTCCGTGGCGAGCCGGACGGTGTAGCCGCCGCTGTGGGAGACGGTGGTGGGGGCTCCGTCGCCGGCGCGGGCGAAGGAGATGACGTTGTCGTTGCGGTCCTCGATCGTCGTCAGCCAGTACGCCGCGGAGGTGCGGTACGGGCTTCCGGTGAAGGACTTCGTCAGCCCGGACCGGGTGTCGGTGACCGTGTAGGTCGTCTCGCCGTCGTGCTGGCCGTCGTGGGCGAGGGCGAGCCGCGGGCCCTCGAGCGGCAGGACCGGGTCGCCGCCCGCCTGTGGGAGCCGGGGGTAGACGAGGAGGGAGCCGTCTTCGCGGGCCCAGATCAGGCCGCCGCCGAGCGGGTCGTCCTCCAGCCGCTCGTCGAGGGTGGAGGCCCAGCTGCGGCCGAACCACTGGCCGTAGCGGTATTCGGACAGGTGCGTGCGCTTGAGGACGAGCGGGAGGGTGCCGGGCAGTGCGAGGTCCGTCTGCGGCAGCGTCATCTCGCCGGTGACGACATCGATCGGATCGTTCTCGCACCGCTTCTTGTCCAGCGAGATGCCGTTGCGGCGGGGCTCGTCCTTGGCCTTGCCCAAGGAGTCGGGCTTCGTGCGGCTGCTCGCGTCCTTGCCGCCTGCGGCGTCGCCCTTGGCGTACTTGTGGTCCCCGGCCCTGCCGTCGCCGGAGCCCTTGCCCTTCAGCCGGTTGAAGTCGTCGTGGAGGGCCTGGTCGTTCTTCTTGTGGTCGGTGGAGATCTGCTTGACGGCTTTGGGGAGGGTCGTTCCCACGTGGTCGCCCATGGCCTTGGTGGCTTTGGTGAGGGCTGCCAGGGCCTTGTCCGCGACGGGGTCGATGGCCTGGGCTATGGAGTCGCGCCCTCGGGTGCGGCCGTGGTGTGACTTGGCCTTGGTCAGCTTCGAGCTGGTCTTGCCGTGGATGCCGGTGCTGACCGTGTTGAGGCTGGTCCCGGCACGGTCGTGCTCGGAGTGCTCGATGTGCAGGTCGACCAGGCCGGTACCGCCACCGCCGCCACCGCCGCCACCGCCCGCGGAGGCGAGGTGGAGGGATTCCTTGCCGGACTGGACGCCTTCCTTGAAGCCGTCCTTGCCTGCGTCCTTGGCCTGGTCGAGGTCCACGCCGTCCTGGAAGCCGAGTGCCATGGAGCCGAGTTGGACGACGAGGTCGGCGGCCATGCCTTCCAGGGCGGCGACGGCCGGCTCGGTCATGGCCGAGACGATGTAGCCGACGGCCTCCTCCATGCACTCCTTGATGAGGCGCTTGATGACTTCCTGGGTGGCGCGCATGGCACCGGCCCCGATCAGCATCGACAGGCCGCCGGTGACGGGTATGAGGGAGAGCGCGATGCCCGCTTCGGCGGCCAGGTAGCCGAGCTGCACCAGGGCGGCGGACTTCATGGCGACCACGGCGTCGGCGGCCAGGTCCATGGCCCCGGCGATGGTGCGGGCCGCGGACGCGAGGTCCTTGAAGTGCTTGGTCTTTACGGTGTTCCAGTGCTTGTTGAGGGCCTCGATCGACTCGCCCTTGCTCGCGGAGAGCAGGCGTTCGACGTGGTTGTTCGCGAGCTGGCCGTCGTCCAGCAGGTCCTCGGCGAACTCGCGGAGCGAGTCCGCCATGTCCCGGTAGGCGTCCTCGTCCACGTTCGGCCAGGCCACACCGATCAGATCCAGCAGGGTGTCCGCCCAGTCCGGCACCGTGACAGACATGCTCCCGCACCCCCGTGCTCATTGGAATTCCCCGACGCTTCTGCGAATCATCCTTGCACGGCAGTGCGACAACACCGCCTGGCGGGGGCGCCAGTTGGGGGCAATGCGGAGCATTTGGGGCCGGTCCGGATTCCCTGTGCTCGTTCGCTCGGGCGATCTGCGGTGATGGCCGAGCCGCTGTCGACGACAGGCCCTAGGCGGGCGTCGTCGGGGGGAGGGGGCGGGCGGGTCGGCCGGGGCGGCCGCGCATGACCACTGCGCCCAGGAGGATCAGGGCGCCCGCGCCGTAGGCGTTCGCGAGGCCGTCGCCGAGGGCCCGGGTGGTGCCGCCGATGGAGAGGCTGCCGGCCGCCTGTCCCTGGCGGACCGTCCACAGGACGGTGAAGCCGAGCACGACGATCCCGGCCAGGGCCATCAGCAGGCGCGAGCGGAGCAGGACGGCGCACAGGGTGAGGACGGCGGCGAAGAGGTACGGGAGCAGGATCGAGGCCGCCAGGGTGGACCCGTGGTCGGTGATTCCGGTGGAGGTGAAGAGCTCCTGGACGCGGTAGTCGCGTCCGAGACGGCCGTCGTACCAGGCACGGAAGGGGCTCCAGACGGCGGCCGCCGCTCCGACGAGACCCATCAGGGAGCCGAGTGCGTTGCGGAGCATGCCCGGCCCTTCGAGGTAGGGGGTCTCGGTGCCGACCCTACGCCGGGCCCCTGCGACCCGCACCTCGGGTCCGCCACAGGGGGGGGCCACGGGGGTGGGCCACGGGGGTCCGGTGGCCGCGCCGTGCGTGCGTCGGCGGTACTCCGCCGCTCACCACGGTCAGGTCCACCTCGAACGCGGACCGGCCTGCCTGAGGTGCGGCCCGTCAGCGCAGCCGGAACTCCGTGCCGGGCCGCCGCGAGGCGAACAGCTCCGCCTGCCGTTCCGGCGCCAGGTTCCCCAGCGCGATCAGCGCCGGAGCGTGCGTCAGCGCCTGCTGGAGCGCGGCCTGCTTCGCCGACCACAGGGCCCGTACGGTGCCCTGCACGGCCTCCGTGGGGAAGCCGGCCAGGGTCTGTGCCGCCCGGAGGGCCGCCGGGAGCAGTTCGTCGGGCGCGGTCAGTTCCGAGACCAGTCCGATCTCGTGGGCCCGGCGCGCGGAGAGCCGCTCGGCCGTGCCCATCAGGGACATTCGGGCCGCCTCGCCGAAGGGCATCCGCTGCGCCATGTAGACGGCCTCGTAGGCGCTGACCATTCCGTAGGTGGTGTGCGGGTCGAAGAAGGTGGCGGTCTCGGAGGCGATCAGGAACTCCGCCTCGCCCAGCAGGTAGAAGGCCCCGCCGCAGGCCATGCCGTTGACGGCGGCGACGACCGGCTTCCAGAGGTCGCCCGCCTTGGGGCCGATGGCGATCAGCGGGTCGTCGGTCGAGTAGGGGGAGGCGGGCTGGGGCACGTCGACGCCGCGGTCGATGCCGGTGCAGAAGGCGGTCGCCCCGGCGCCGGTGAGTACGATCGCCCGCACCTCTTCGGCGAAGCGGAACTCCCGCCACACCTCGCCCAGTTCGGCCGCCGTGGCCAGGTCGACGGCGTTGTGCCGGTGCTCCCGGTCCAGGGTGACGACGGCGACGCCGGTCGCCCTGTCCCGTTCCACCCGCACGGTCATGACTTCTCCAGGACCCAGCGGGGCACGGCCATGCCGCCCGTCTCGGTGAAGACCACGTGCACCCGGGCGCCGATCCGCAGCCGGGCCGGGTCCACCGAGTCGAGCGGCGCGTCGGCCGAGGTCACCAGGTTCCCGGCGAGCCGGATGTGCGGGGCGTCGGCGAGCTCCACGAGGATCACGTTGTACGGGGCCTGCGCGGCGTAGGCGGGCAGCAGCGGCGGGTACGGCCGGACGTAGGACCAGATGCGGCCGCGGCCGCTCATCCGGCGCCACTCGCCGTCGAAGGACCGGCAGTGCGGGCAGCAGGGGCGGGGCGGGAAGCGCAGCCGGCCACAGGCGGCGCAGGCCTGGACGCGCAGCTCGCCCCGCGCGGCGTACTCCCAGAAGGGGGCGCCGTCCTCGTCGGGGACCGGCAGCAGCAGTTCGGCCGCGGCCTCGGCGGCGGCTTCGGACGCGGTGGTCATCGGTCAGCTCCTCAGCAGGATCGCGGACGTCGGGACGCCTTCGCCCGCCGTCACCAGGCAGGTCGCGGCGTCGGGCACCTGCGCGGTGGAGACGCCCCGCAGTTGCTTGACGCCCTCGTTGATCAGGTTGAAGCCGTGCACGTACGCCTCGGACAGGCCGCCGCCCCCGGTGTTGATGGGGAGCCGGCCGCCCGTCTCCAGGGCGCCGCCCTCGGTGAAGGCGGCGCCCTCGCCGCGGCCGCAGAAGCCGTAGCCCTCCAGGGAGAGCGGGATCAGCGGGGTGAAGGCGTCGTAGATCTGGGCAACGTCCACGTCCTGGGGCCCGAAGTCGGCCTGCTTCCACAGGTGGCGGGCGGCGGTCCAGGCGGGGCCGGACAGCGGGTCGTCGTTCCAGTAGTTGACCATGCCGTGGTGCTGGGCGGGCAGGCCCTGGGCGACGGAGTGCACGTAGACGGGTTTCTGGCGGCAGTCGCGGGCGCGTTCGGCGGAGACGATCACGCAGGCCAGCGCCCCGTCGGTCTCCAGGCAGTTGTCGAAGAGGCAGAGCGGGTCGCTGATCATGCGGGAGGTCATGTACATCTCGCGGGTCAGCGGGCGTTCGTACATCATCGCGGCCGGATTGGCGTTGGCCCGGTTGCGGCAGGCCATGGCGACGTTGAAGAGGTGGTCGCGGGTGGCGCCGTACTCGTGCATGTAGCGGCGGGCGAGCATGCCGATCTCGTCGGCGGGGCGCAGCAGGCCGAAGGGGCGGGTCCACTGGCCGGGGGTGGGTAGCTGGACGGCGGTGTTCTTCCAGGGGCGGGGGCCCGAGCCGCGCTTGCGGGAGCGCCAGGCGACGCCGACGGTGGCCTGGCCGGTGGCGACGGCGGAGGCGAGGTGGCCGACGGTGGCGCAGGAGCCGCCCCCGCCGTAGCCGATCTTGGAGAAGAAGGTGACGTCGCCGGCGCCGATGGCCTTGGCGACCTCGACCTCGTCGGTCTCTTCCATGGTGTAGGAGGCGAAGGCGTCGACCTCGGACGGGTCGATGCCGGCGTCGGCGAGGGCCGCGAGGATGGCCCGGCAGGCCAACTCCTTCTCGGACTGCGGGAGACGTTTGGCAAAGGCGGTCTGCCCGATGCCGACTATCGCCGTCGCGTCCTTGAGCGTTGCCGCCATCGCCACCTCCGGGGTGCGCCAGTACTGACAGCCGCGAAGGCTACAGCTAATCTGACGGATAGTCAGCTACTGGGTCTGCGGGAAGGTGGCACGCATGGGTGACGACGGGCGCGGCGACGGGCGCGAAGGCGTGCGCGAAGGCGTGCGCGGCGACGGGCGCGAGGGCGAGCGCGAGGACGTCCGCGGGGATCTGCGCTGGGGCAGCATCGCGCAGCTCGTCCGGACGGCGGCGGCCCGGTACGCCGACCGCGAGGCCGTCGTCGACGGACGCACCCGGATCAGTTACGCGCAGCTCGGCGAGCGCGTCGAGCGCGCCGCCGCGGCCTGCCTCGCCGCCGGGACCGAGCCCGGCGACCGGGTCGCCGTCTGGGCCCCCAACACCCTGGAGTGGATCGTTTCCGCACTCGGCGCCGTCTCGGCCGGCGCGGTGCTCGTCCCCCTCAACACCCGTTTCAAGGGCGGGGAGGCCGCGTACGTCCTGGAGCGCAGCCGGGCCCGGCTGCTCTTCGTCACCGGCACCTTCCTCGGCACCTCCTACGTCGCCTCCCTGCGCCGCGCCGCGGCCGAGGGCCCCGGCACCGGCCCGCTGCCCGGACTCCCGCACCTGGAACAGGTCGTGGTCCTGGCCGACGACGCCCCCGACTCCTTCCGCACCTGGAAGGAGTTCCTGGTGGGCGGGGACGGCGTACCGGCCGCGGCGGTCCGCGAGCGCGCCGAATCCATCCGCCCCGAGTCGCCCTCCGACATCATCTTCACCTCCGGCACCACCGGCAGCCCCAAGGGCGCGGTCATCACCCACGCCCAGTCCCTGCGCTGCTACGACGTGTGGAGCGAGCTCGCCGGACTGCGCGAGGGCGACCGCTACCTGATCGTGAACCCCTTCTTCCACACCTTCGGCTACAAGGCCGGGATCATCGCCTGCCTGATGCGCGGGGCCACGATGGTCCCGCAGCCCGTCTTCAACGTGGACACCGTCCTCGCGAACGTCGCCGCCGAGCGGATCTCCGTACTCCCCGGGCCGCCCACCCTCCACCAGTCGATCCTCGACCACCCCCAGCGCGACCGCCACGACCTCTCCGCCCTGCGCCTGGTCGTCACCGGCGCCGCCGTGGTCCCGCTGCGGCTCGTCGAACGGCTGAGCGGCGAACTGCGCATCGCCACCGTCCTCACGGCGTACGGGCTCTCCGAGGCCAGCGGCATCGTCACCATGTGCCGCCGCGGCGACCCGGCGGAGACCGTCTCCGCCACCTCCGGCCGGGCCATCCCCGACACGGAGGTGAGGATCCTGGACACCGACGGGCGGCCGCAGCCGGCCGGGCACGTGGGCGAGATCGTGGTCCGCGGCTACCACGTCATGCAGGGCTACTTCGAGGACCCCGAGGAAACCACCCGGACCATCACCCCCGAGGGCTGGCTGCACACCGGCGACGTGGGGTACGTGGACGAGGCCGGCAACCTGCGCATCACCGACCGGATCAAGGACATGTTCATCGTCGGCGGGTTCAACGCCTACCCCGCCGAGATCGAGCAACTGCTCGGCCTCCACCCGGACATCGCGGACGTCGCGGTGATCGGCATCCCGGACCCGCGCCTCGGCGAGGTCGGCAAGGCCTACGCGGTCCGTCGCCCCGGCTCCACCCTCACCGCGGACGACCTGATCGCCTGGTCCCGCCGCGAGATGGCCAACTACAAGGTCCCGCGCGCGGTGGAGTTCGTGACGGAGCTCCCGCGCAACGCGAGCGGCAAGATCCTCAAACGCGCCCTCCGCACCGGCTGAGCCGGTTCAGGGGACGAGGCCGCCCAGATCGATACGTCGGCGCGGGCGGGTCAGCCGCGGCGGGCCAGGACCAGGCGCCAGTGGGGGGTGCCGTCCGGGCGGTGGCCGAAGTGGGCCAGGGGGACCGTTTCCACCGTGAAGCCCGCCGCCCGGAGGTCCTCGCGGACCGGGCCCAGGGGGAAGGTGCGGTAGTACATGACGAACGGGGGACGCCACACCGCGTTGCGGACCCGCATCGCCGCGTCGAAGCCCGTCGTCGCCCACCACACCCGGGAGCCGAGCGGCAGCGGGGCGCCGATCGGGAAGGCGAAGACGCCGCCCCCGCGCAGGGCGGCGTGGACCCCGGAGAAGAGCGCGGGGCGCTCCGACGGGAGGAAGTGGCCGAAGGCGCCGAAGCTGACCGCCAGGTCGTAGGTGTTCGCGAGGGCGGAAGGCAGGGCCCGCGCATCGGCCCGTACGAAGTCCACGCGATCGGCGTCGGCGTCCGCGCCCGCGGCGTACCGGCGCCCGGCCTCCGCGAGCATGCCCGCGCTGAGGTCCACCCCGGTGATCCGGCCGCGGCACAGCCGGCTCAGCATGTCGATCCCGGCGCCCGTGCCGCAGCACACGTCCAGACCGGCGCCGAAGCCGCCCTCGTACTGGGCGAGGGTCTCCTCGACCGCGTCGAGCATCCGGTCGGGGGTGCGGAAGGGGGTGTGGTCGAACTTCGGCGCGAGGAGGTCGTAGCCCCGCTCGACCGAGGAGAGGCCCTGCACTGCCAGTTCGCGGACGCTCGGCCCGTGGGAGGAGAACACACCCCCAGCCTATGCCGCTGCCCCCGCACATACGTGTACGGCGGTCGCGGTGGCTCCCCCTCCGGGCCACCGCGACCGCCGTTCCCCCGTTGCTCCCCCGTACGTCTTGCGAGTGTTACGGGCGCGGACCGGACGCGTGGTTGTCCAGCGTCAGGATCTCCTCGCCCGCGACCGGCGGTGCGACCGGAACCGCAGCCGGGTCCGCCGTCTTTTCCAGCGGCTTGATCTCGATGCCGGAAGCGTGGTTTTCCAGGGTCTCGATCTCGACGCCCGAGGCGTGGTTGTCGAGCGGCTTGAGGTTCTCGTTCGTCGTCATCGATTCTCCTGAAGGATGGTTAGGGCTGGGCCCGTTCGGCGATTCCCCCGATGACCGCCGAACGGGTAGTCCACCAACCGACCCGGATGCTCCCCCGAGGCACCGGGTCGATGCACTCATCGTGTCGGACGGCGATAAACGAACGATGAACGCCTCGTTCAACTTGCGTCCCCGCAGCTCAGGCAGCGATCTCCGAGGCCAACAGGGCCTGTACCTCGCCCAGTTCGGTTGACCGCAGTTGCGTGAACACGGCCTCCGCGTCCCGCCAGCAGGCCCGCGCGCGGTCCCGCTGCCCCAGCCGCCGCAGCGCCTTGCCGAGCACCGTCAGGACCGTCGCCCGGCGCCACTCCCCGCCGATCCCGCGCAGCGCGATGGCCTGCTCGGCGTGCGAGGCGGCCAGCGTGGGTCGGCGCGCCGCCAGGTGGGCCTCGGCGAGCCGGAAGTGCGTCACGCCCTCCCACAGGGGCTGGCGGTTCTCGTGGAACAGCGACAGCGCCTCGGCGAGCTGCGCCAGGGCCTCGCCGAGCCGACCCGCCTGGGTGAGGGCGATGCCCAGCGCGTAGCGGCCGTTGGCCAGGCGCAGGCTCAGGCCCATCCGGTCGTAGATGGCGATGCCCTGCTGGGCCAGGTCTATGGCGCTGGGCAGACGTCCCAGTTCCACGTGGATGCGGGAGAGGTTGCACAGGGCGCTGGCCTCGCCGACGTTGTTGCCGTCGGCGCGGAAGCACTCGATGGCCTGCAGCAGGTAGCGCTCGCCGTCCGCGTGCCGCCCCTCGTAGAGGGCGATGATCCCGCGGTCGTTGGGGGCCCAGCACATGGGCAGCGGGTCGCCGGCCTCGCGCGCGAGCACGGTGGCCCGGGCGGCCTCGTCGTCGGCCTCGGCGAAGCGGCCCGCCACCAGGTGGACGTTGGTGAGGGTGGTGCGGGCGCGGCCCTCGGCGTACGGCTCCTTCGCCGCCTGGCCGGCGTCGCGCAGGGCGACCGCGGCCGACTCGTACTGCCGGGAGTTGGCCCCGGACTCGGCGAGGTCCTTCGCCGCCCACAGCAGGTCCACGGCCCGGCGCAGGACCAGCGACTCACCGCCCCGTACGGAGGCCTGCCGTACGCACGCCAGCAGCGGGTCGGCCTCGGCGTACAGCCAGTCCAGGGCGGCGCGCGGTTCGGCGAAGACCAGCCCGGGGTAGTGGGTGTCGGACAGGTGCGCGGGCAGTCGGTCGCCGGGGCGTTCCAGGGCGTAGACCCCGGAGGCGGTGGCCAGGTAGAAGTCCAGCAGCCGGTCCAGGGCCGCCTCGCGCCCGCTCGGAGGCTGTTCGTCGCGCTCGGCGCAGGCACGCGCGTAGAGGCGTACGAGGTCGTGGAAGCGGTAGCGGCCGGGGGCGGCGGATTCGAGGAGGGAGCAGTCGACTAAAGCCTCCAGCAGGTCCTCGGTGTCGTACTCGGGCAGATCGAGCACGGCGGCCGCCGCCGAGAGGGAGATGTCGGGGCCGTCGGCGAGGCCGAGGAGGCGGAAGGCGCGCTGCTGGGCGGGCTCCAGCTGGCCGTAGCCGAGCTCGAAGGTGGCCTTGACGGCGAGGTCGCCGGTCTGGAGCTCGTCGAGGCGGCGGCGCTCGTCGGCGAGCTTGGCGGCCAGGACGGAGACGGTCCAGGTGCGGCGGGCGGCGAGCCGGGAGGCGGCGATGCGGATGGCGAGCGGCAGGAAACCGCAGGCGCCCACGACGTCGAGGGCGGCCTGGCGTTCGGCGCGCACGCGCTCCTCGCCGACGATGCGGGTGAAGAGCTGGAGGGCCTCCTCGGGGCTCATCACGTCGAGGTCGACGAGATGGGCCCCGGCGAGGCCCGCCATGCGGACCCGGCTGGTGACGAGGGCGGCGCAGCCGGCGGTGCCCGGGAGCAGCGGGCGGACCTGGGCGGCGTCGCGGGCGTTGTCGAGGAGGACCAGCACGCGGCGGCCGTCGAGGATGGAGCGGTAGAGCGCCGCCCGGTCGGCGGCGGAGTCGGGGATGGCCGTGTCGGGCGTGCCGAGGGCGCGCAGGAAGGAGCCGAGCACGGCCTCCGGCTCGGCGGGGCGGGCCTCGGTGCCCTGGAGGTCGACGTAGAGCTGGCCGTCGGGGAAGTGCGGGCGGGCGGCGTGGGCCACGTGGACGGCGAGGGTGGTCTTGCCGACGCCGCCGATGCCCGCGAGCGCGGAGACGGCCATGACCTGGTCCTGGGCGCCGCCGCCGAGGATCGCGCCGAGCTCGGCGACGAAGCTGGCGCGGCCCGTGAAGTCGGGAACGGTGGCAGGCAATTGGGCGGGCCTCACGTGAACGGTCGCGGCGGCCGGGGCGGGGTCCTCCGCGCGGGCGAGATCAGCGTCGGCGTTGAGGATACGCTGCTGGAGCGCGGCCAGTTCGGGGCGCGGGTCGACGCCGAGTTCGTCGGCGAGCAGGCGCCGGGTGTCGGCGTAGACGGCGAGGGCCTCGGCCTGCCGGCCGCTGCGGTAGAGGGCGAGCATCAGCAGCTCGCGCAGGCGTTCGCGCAGCGGGTGGGCGGCGGTGAGGGCGGTGAGCTCGGAGACGGCGTCGGCGTGGTGGCCGACCTCCAGATCGAGGTCGAGGCGGGTCTCCAGCAGCTGGAGGCGCCATTCGACGAGCCGGATGCGCTCGGTCTCGGCGTGCGGGCCGGGGACGCCCGCGAGGGGCTCGCCCTCCCAAAGGTCGAGGGCGCGGGTCAGGAGCGTACGGGCGAGCGAGCGGTCACCGGCGGCCCGGGCCGCTTCGGCGTCGGCGGCGAGGCTACGGGCGACGCCGAGGTCGAGGGTGGCGGTGGAGCGCAGCCGGATGGCGTAGCCGCCGGACTCGGTGACGAGGAGGCCGGGGGCGACGACCTTGCGCAGGCGGGAGGCGTACGTGCGGATGGTGGCGAGGGCCTGCTGCGGCGGCTCCTCGCCCCAGATGGCGTCGATGAGTTCGGGTGCGGTGGCGGTGCGGCCGTCGCGCAGCAGGAGCACGGCGAGCAGGGCGCGCTGCTGGGGGGTGCCGGAGGGCAGGATCTCGGCGCCCCGCCAGGCCCGGACGGGGCCGAGGACGGCGAAGCGGGACTCGCCCGGACCCGCCGTCTCGCCTGCCGTCTCGCCTGCGGCGGGCTCGGCGGACCGGGCGGATGCGGTGGGCTCGGTTGGCCCCGCGGACCCCGTGGGCGCGGATCGTTTTGGACCCGTTCGGGGCGCAGTGGTGCCGGGCGCGGGGGTCGCACGTCGTGCGGGGGTCGCCCCCGGACCGGATTCGGGTACGACGGCAGCCGTACGGGCCTCGGGATGTTTCCGCGGGCTCGGGATGGCCGGTACGCCGTCCATCTGTCGTCCCCCTGCCTTCCGTCGGTGTAAGGGTCAGTCTGCCTTGTCTCGCGCGCACACGTCAGCCCGTGTCCGAGCGATCACTGGTCAACTAGCTGACGGTTCGTCAGATCAGCGCTACCGTAGGGGTCATGGAGACCTTCCCGAAGATCATCTCGGTGGACGACCACACGGTTGAGCCCCCCCACGTCTGGCGGGACCGGCTCCCGTCCAAGTACCGCGACATCGGTCCCCGCGTCGTCCGCGCCCCGTTGAAGGAAATGACCTTCCTCGGCGGCAAGTTCGCCCCCGTCATGGGGGCCAAGGGCGACGAGGGCCCCATCGGCGACTGGTGGGTGTACGAAGACCTGCACCGGCCGCTCACCCGCCTCGACACGGCTGTCGGGTACGACCGCGACGAGATCAAACTGGAAGTCATCACCTACGAGCAGATGCGCCCGGGGTCCTTCTCGGTTCCCGACCGGCTCGCGGACATGGACGTCAACCACGTCCAGTCGGCCCTCTGCTTCCCGACCTTCCCCCGCTTCTGCGGCCAGACCTTCACCGAGGCCAAGGACCGTGAGCTGGGACTCCTCGGGGTCCGGGCCTACAACGACTGGATGGTGGAGGAGTGGTGCGGCCCCGAAGCGCGCGGCCGTCTCGTCCCCCTCACCCTGGTCCCGCTCTGGGACGCCCGACTGGCCGCCGCCGAGGTCCGCCGCAACGCCGCGCGCGGAGTGCGCGCAGTGGCCTTCTCCGAGATACCCCCGCACCTGGGCCTCCCCTCCATCCACACGGACGAGTGGGACCCCTTCCTGGAGGCGTGCAACGAGACCGGCACGGTCATCGCCATGCACATCGGGTCCTCCTCCCGCATGCCCTCCACCTCGGCCGACGCACCGCCCGCGGTCGGCTCCACCATCACCTTCGCCAACTGCTGCTTCTCGATGGTCGACTGGCTGATGAGCGGCAAGTTCGAACGCTTCCCCAACCTGAAGATCATGTACGCGGAGGGCCAGATCGGCTGGATCCCGTACATCCTCGAGCGGGCGAACGTGGTCTGGGAGGAGAACCGCGGCTGGGGCGGGGTCGCCGACAAGGTGCTGCGCCCGCCGTCGGAGCTCTTCGCCGAGCACGTCTTCGGCTGCTTCTTCGACGACGCCTTCGGACTGAAGAACCTCGACTCGATCGGCGTCGCCAACGTCCTCTACGAGACGGACTACCCCCACTCCGACTCCACCTGGCCCAAGTCCCGCGAGGTGGGCGAGGCGCAGATGGGCCACCTCGCACCGGACGTGGTGGACCGCATCGTGCGCGGCAACGCGATCGACCTGCTCGGACTCACGCCCGACGGCCTGTGGCCGGGCCCGGGGGCGTGATCCCGCGGTCGTAGGGCGTGGCCCGGCCCCCTTCGCCGGCCACGCCCTACGGTCACCCGTGCCCCGCCCGCGTGCCGGCCCCGGCGACGGCCCGCGTGCCGGCCCCGGCCGCGAGCGCCAGGGCCACCGCCAGCCCCGCCACCGTCAACACCGGCAGCAGCACGCGCACGTCCACGAAGGCCACCAGGGCGGAGCCCAGCGCCAGGGCCAGCGCGTTCGGTACGAAGATCAGGGTGTTGGCCGTGGCCGCGGCCCGGCCCAGTGCGGCGTTCGGGACCTCGCGCTGCACCGCCGTCAGCGCCGCGACCAACACGCACGGCAGCCCGGCGCCGATGGCCGCGCTGCCCGCCAGGGCCACCGCTTCGTACGGCAGCGCCCGGACCCCGGCGCCGAGGGCGAACAGGGTCACTCCGACGGCCGTGAACATCCGCTCCGGCACGCACCGCAGCAGCGGGCCCGCCAGGAGCCCGCTCAGGACCGAACCCGCGCCCTGCACCGCGTACAGCACCCCCACGTAGGTGGGCGCGTGCCCCAGCACGTCCCCGGCGACCGCGTAGATCGCCGCGCCGTTCAGCCCGGCCAGGAACATCACGGCGGCGCCGACCGCCACCAGCGTGCGCGCCGCGGGCGCCTCCCGCAGTTGCCGCCCGCCCTCCAGCACCTGCGCGAATCCTCCCGGCCCGCCCCGGATCCGCTCCCGTTCCGGCGGCTCCCCGGCCACCCGCAGCAGGGCGAAGATCCCCGCCGCCAGCGCGAAGGTCACCGCGTCGAGCAGGGCCACCGACGCCCCGCCGAAGCGGGCGAACAGGCCCGCGCCCACCAGCGGTGCGAGCAGCTTCGTGCCCTCGGCGGCGGTCAGCCGCAGTCCGTTGAAGTCCCCGAGGAGCCGGTGGCCGACGGCCTGCGGAACCAGGGCCGCCTCCGCCGCCCCGTGCACGGTGCCGCAGACCCCGTACACGAGCAGGACCGCGAACAGCAGCCACACCCGGTCCGCCGAGTCCAGCAGGGTCAGTACGGGCAGCAGCGCGGCCATCACGAGGCCGAGGGCGACCAGCAGCGGCCGCCGGGGCAGCCGGTCGGCGAGCGCCCCCAGGGCCGGTCCGGCCAGGACCGGCGCCCACAGGGCGAACGCGGTCAGCGCCGCGAGGGCGTCCGACCCGGTCAGTGACTTCACCCAGACCCCGGCGACCAGCCACATGGCGCTCGTACCGAACCCCGAGACCACCACCCCGGACAGGTAGAGCCGCGCGTTGCGGTCCCGCAGGACCTTCCCCACACCTCGTTCGATCACCGGCCCAGCCTGTGTTCTAAGGCGGGGGCCGGGGATCGGGCAGACGACCTATGCGTCGCACCGGGGGTTCCCCCGCGCGGGGTGGAGAGGGTCGTGCGCGGGCCGGACCCGCTCGGGCACCGGGTCGGACACCCACCCGCAGGCCGTCTGGGGGCTGTTCTGGTACGGGCTCTTCCTGTTCTGGGGGATCACGCTCGGCATCGCGGCCCGACAGCGGCTGCGCGAGCGCCCGGTCCGGCGTCCGTAAGGGCCCGTGGGGGCCGTGGGGCCGTGGGGCCGTGGGGCCGTGGGGGACAGCCCCTACCATCTGGCCGTGACCCGACTCCAGTTGCTCCGCTTCGACCACGCCCCGGCACTACTCGCGTTCGAGCGGGAGAACCGGTCCTACTTCGCCGCGTCGGTCCCGGACCGGGGCGACCGCTACTTCGCCGCCTTCGACGAGCGGCACGCCGCGCTGATGGCCGAGCAGGCCGCCGGGCTGTGCTTCTTCCACGTC
The DNA here is from genome assembly GCF_044756625.1 of Streptomyces sp. NPDC091682. NCBI lineage: Bacteria > Bacillati > Actinomycetota > Actinomycetes > Kitasatosporales > Streptomycetaceae > Streptomyces > Streptomyces sp. NPDC091682. Next base: position 95,536 of record NZ_JBIVTH010000027.1, read on the forward strand.
CTGGTGGGCGACGGGGGCGAGGTGGTGGGACGGGTCAACCTCGTTGACGTGGCAGCCGGTTCGGCCGAGCTCGGATACCGGATCGCCGAGCGTGCCGCGGGCCGGGGCCTGGCCACGGCCGCGGTCCGGGAAGCATGTGGGCTCGCCGTCGCGGAGTACGGACTGGCCGAGCTGCGGGCGGTCACGACGCTCGACAACACCGGCTCGCGCGCGGTGTTGGCCCGTACGGGATTCGTGGTCTCCGGCGATGTCGATCTGGACGGCCGTCCGGGCCTGCGCTTCGTGTGTGACCTGCAGGTCCAAACCGTGTGAGGCTCGGGCCGGGGGCCGTCCGCGGCCTTGCACCCGACCCTGCCGCCGGGGCATGCTTCGCCAGGGCAAAGCGGGAGGATGATCATGCCGGTGGACAAGCGGACCGTCGTGACGGCGGTGCTGTGCGCGGTGGCGGCCCTCGGGGCGTCCGCTGCGGTGGCCAAGCTCTCGCCGCCACCGGAGGGAGTTCCTCAGGTACGGGCGAAGGCGGCGCCGAGCGCCTCGCCGACGGGACCGTCATCGCGATCGCAAGTGGCGAAGCCGCAGCTGTCCGCACCCCCCGGTACCACCCTGCCGCCGGCCGTCACCCCGCCGCCCGGAGGGCCCGCCGCCTTCACCGGGGCCCTGTTCACCAACGGCCTGGACAGTGATCACTTCTGCACCGCCACCGTGGTGAGCAGCCCCGGCCGGAACCTGATCATCACTGCCGGGCACTGCCTGCTCGAAGGGGACCAGAGCGGCGGAAGCGCCGTCTTCGCGCCCGCGTACGCCAACGGGGTCGCCCCGTACGGCACGTGGAAGATCGAGCAGGTCTTCGAGGACGACCGCTGGGCCGAGGGCACGGACGACGACTACGACCTCGCATTCGCCCGCCTCGCCCCGGACGCCAAGGGCCGCACCATCGAGGACGTGACCGGCGCGGCCGTCCTCGACACCAGCGGCCGTGCGGGCGAGGAGGTCACCGTGACCGGTTACCCCGCCGACCGCAAGGTCCCCCGTACGTGCAAGTCGGTGGCCGTCCGCGAAAGCGCGACCCAACAGCGCTTCGACTGCGCCGACTTCCCCGGCGGCACCAGCGGCAGCGCGTGGATCGCCGGCGACGGGAAGATCATCGGCATCCTCACGGGCGGGGACACGGACGACGTGTCGACCAGCACGGTCCTCGGCGAGTACGCGGCCTCGCTCTACGCCAAGGCCACGGGTAAGGCGCCCGCCGCGAAGCACTGAGGGCCGCCGTCCCGGCATGCCTCCAGGATCCGCCCCCGCGCCCCCGGCAGGCCGGGACGGTCGCCGCTCGCCGCCCGCCGAGGCGCAGGGCGACGGGCGACGGGCGACGGGCGCCCCAGGGGAAATCCCCCGGGGCGCAAGGGCCCGGCGAGCGCATGAGCTGCAGCTGTTCTTCGCGCCGACGCGGGAGGAGGCGGCGTGGGCGGTGGAGCTGCCGGAGGCTGCGCCGGTGATGGCGGGTGGCCGTACGGCGGTGCGGAAGCGGCGGGCTGGTCTGCTGGCCGGGAATCGGTTCGCCAGCAACGGGGTTGGTGGTGGACGAGCCGTTAATTGGAGGGTCATGCGAGCGATTCAGGTGTACGAAGTGGGCGGTCCCGAGGTGCTGCAGGAGGCCGAGGTGGACCAGCCGCGGCCGGGTCCGGGCGAGGCGGTCGTGGAGGTCGCCGCATCCGGGGTCAACTTCCTCGACGTCTACCACCGCGAGGGCCGGTACATCCTCCCGCTGCCCTTCACCCCGGGCACTGAGGGCGCCGGCACGGTCGTCGAAGTGGGACCCGGCGTCGCTGACGTCGCAGTCGGGGACCGGGTCGGTTGGGTGGAGACTCCCGGTACGTATGCCGAGCGGGCCGTCGTGGACTCCTCCCGGTTGGTGCCGCTGCCCGACGACATCGGCTTCGAGACGGCCGCCGCCGTGCTCCTCCAAGGCATGACCGCGCACTATCTCGTCAAGGACGCCTACCCGGTTCAGGGGGGCGACACCGTGCTCGTGCATGCGGCTGCTGGTGGCATGGGGCTGCTTTTGACCCAGCTCATCACCCATCTCGGCGGCAGGGTGATCGGCACGACGTCGACCTCGGCCAAGGCCGAGCTGGCGAAGCGTGCCGGGGCCGCCGAGGTGATCCTTTCCTCCGCAGTCGACGATCTCGCAGCCGAGGTGAGGCGGCTCAACGGCGGCCAGGGACTGCCGGTCGTCTTCGATGGCGTCGGCGCGCACACCTTCGATGCGAGCCTCGCCAGCCTGCGAACCCGCGGCCATCTCGTGCTCTTCGGCGCGGCAAGTGGTGCCGTGCCGCCGTTCGATCCGATTCGGCTCGCCCACGGCGGTTCGCTGACCCTGATCCGGCCCAGCCTCGGGGACTTCATCGCCGATCGGTCCGAACTGCTCCGACGGGCCGCCGATGTGTTCGAGTGGGTGCGCTCCAAGGCGCTCGAGGTCACCGTAACGGGCCGCTACGCATTGTCCGAGGCCGCCCGGGCCCACAGCGATCTGGAGGCTCGGCGTACCACCGGCAAGCTGCTCGTCGTACCCGATGCGGCCGCTATTGGACGCCGCGAGGAGACGCAGAGCTGATCGCGGGTGACGCTGTCGGGGATCACGGAGACTGAGATGTCGAGGGCATGGCCGACCGTCATCCCCAAGATCCCCGACAGCGTCAGGCACTCAGCAGGCCGAGATCAAGCTCTGGCGGGTTCCTGGTCCATCGGGGTCACACCCCTTCAAGATCTCCAAGATCCCTCAGTCGAGACCTGGCTCACCCGTCCACGACCTCCCGGAAGGGACGGCCTAGGAAACTGATGAAGATGTTGGGTTCTGGCCCCGCCGCGTCAGCGGTGGGGCCAGACTCGTTCTCGTGGTGCAAGGGGAATGGTTCG
>NZ_JBIVTH010000028.1:0-42023 GCF_044756625.1 Streptomyces sp. NPDC091682
GAACCCCCACCATCACCCTCGCCGCATGACCACCCCAAACGCCCGCATACCCGGCACCACGTCCTTGACGAAGGACATAGAGACACCCCCCCCGCCTGCCCGGCGCACTCGCGACGACGCCGCATGCGGATGCGGACCTCAGGCGCCGGTACGACCCTGGAATCGGGGGTTCTGTGCCGCGCCGGCCCTTCGGCCTCCGATGCGGCGGTGGCCGGGGGCCCTTGGCCCGGCCCCCGGCCACGCGGCCTGCCGAACACCGCAACCGTCGGGTTCCAGCCACCCCGTCCTTCCGGCCCGCCTCTTCGGCGGCGGAAGCCGACGGGGCGAGGCCGGCGACAAGGAGGCGCAGCATGTTCTTCGCCGATCGAACGGCGGCCGGAAGACAGCTGGCCGGTGAGGTGTCCCGGCTCGGCCTGGCCGAGCCGGTGGTACTCGGGCTCCCCCGCGGTGGGGTGCCCGTGGCCGCGGAGGTGGCACGTGTCCTGGGCGCGCCGCTGGACGTGATCGTGGTCCGCAAACTCGGCGTGCCCTTCCAGCCCGAGGTGGCGTTCGGCGCCATCGGTGAGGGCGGCGTACGACTGATCAGTGGTGCGACGGTCCGTGCCGCCGGCCTGGGGGAACGGGACTGCGCTCGGGTGGAGGAAGCCGAACGGGCTGAACTTCAGCGGCGTCTGACGCGCTACCGGCACGGTCGGGAGCGCATTGCGCTCACCGGACGCACGGTGGTCATCGTGGACGACGGAATCGCCACCGGATCGACCGCGTCCGTGGCGTGCGAGGTGGCGCGGGAGCACGGAGCCGCGCAGGTGGTCCTGGCCGTCCCCGTGGCGGCTCCCCAGGCGCTGGAGCGGCTTCGGGCCGAGGCCGACGAGGTGGTGTGCCTCTCGGTACCCCGTCATTTCTACGCGGTGGGCCAGTGGTACGAGGACTTCTCGCAGGTGGAAGACGAGGAAGTTGCCGCGCTGTTGGCCACGGCGGCGCGGGCCCGCCCGGCACCGCCTGCACAGGCTTCGGGTCGAGGCCCGGCACAGACGGGTGAAGTGGCGGTGGACGCGGGAGGCACGGGGTTGCCCGGGCTGTTGACCGTACCCGAGGGCGCGGCGGGCGTCGTCGTCTTCGCGCACGGCAGCGGCAGCAGTCGCCTCAGCCCCCGCAACCGCCACGTGGCCGAGGTCCTCAACCGTGCGGGGCTGGCGACGCTGCTCTTCGACCTCCTCACCCCGTCCGAGGCGCGGGACCGGGCGAAGGTCTTCGACATTCCGCTCCTGGCTCTGCGCCTGACGCAGGCCACGAGCTGGCTCCGGACGCGGGTCCCCCTACGCATCTGCTACTTCGGCGCCAGCACGGGCGCCGCGGCCGCGCTCATGGCCGCCGCCGAACCCCGCTCCGACATCACCGCGATCGTCTCCCGGGGCGGACGTCCCGACCTGGCGGTCTCCCGCCTCGCAGCCGTACGTGCCCCAACCCTGCTGATCGTCGGTGGAGCCGATGATCAGGTACTGGATCTCAACCGCCAAGCCGCCGCCCGGCTGCGCTGCGAGCACCAGGTCGGCGTGGTTCCCGGTGCGACCCACCTCTTCGAGGAACCCGGCGCCCTGGACGCCGTGGCCGACGCCGCGCTGGACTGGTTCGTCCGCCACCTTCCCCACCTCGGCGCCGTTCCCCGCGGGTCCGACGAACACCGAGAGACGTGATGGCCGCCGGTCCTGGGGCGCCGGCCCGGGCGCCCGTCCGGGACCGCTGACGGGCCCCGGAGGCCGTTCCCAGAATCACGGTCGCCGGTGCTCCGCCCATCTGCGCGAGGACGTATCCAGGCACCCTGCGCCAAGGGAACGCTCCACGTGTCGCGAGCGCCACCGAAACGGCCGGGTTGCGATGGGCCCGGAGGTCTCACCGAGGGTGCAGATCAAGGCCTCGCGACAGCGGCTCTCCGCGCCGAGGCGGCGACAGCGCACGGCTACAACTCCGGCACCCCGTCGCCGCCTTCGGTCACGCGGGACTTCGCCGTGGTGCTACAGGCCCTGGGCCAGGAGAAGTTCATGAGCGAGCCGTGCACCGCGCGCCGCCTGGGCCGACGCGTCCGTGTCCTGTGAGGGGTTGGCCTCCAGACCTTCGGCCAGTGCCCGGACTGCCTGGGCAAGTGTCTGCACCTGTGCTTCGACGAGGGTCAGACGGTCGTGCTCAGAGGGGGTGCTCTGGGTCATGACAAGCCTCCGTGATCAAGACGTGGGTGTACGGGCGTCACGTGCCACTCTGTGCCATGGCAGGGTGCGGGACCACCGGACGCATCCGACGGGTGCCGCCTTTCGGCGGTCGAGTTGCAGACTGGCTGAGCAGGCCGCCCCCTCAGGGGCGACGGAAGGCAGGGGTTTGGACAGAGCCGTACGGACGTACGGCCGGCCGGGCGTCACACGGCGTCACGTTGCTCCACAGCGACCGCCTCCGCAAGGAGCCGGCAGGCATCCCGGCGGAGGAATCCGCAGCCGCCGACCATGGCGAAGGCCGCCTGCGCACGCCCGAGTGGACCAACAAGTCCTGCGCGGCCCTGCTCGACCGCGCATCCGCCCTACGAGACCCGTGCCGGTCCGGAGGACGGACGCGTCGGCTTCGTGCACCGGCAACCTCGGCTCCTCGCGGTGGGTCGGCTCAGTCATGGGGGACCACGGCGACGGGGCAGCGCGCGTGATGAACAGCGGCGATGGCCACGGGCCCCGGACGAGGTGCCAGGGCAGGACGATGCTTGCGTCGGCCGACGACAAGCAGCCCGGCCCCCTCAGCGGCACGGGCCACGGCCTTGGCAGGGCTTTCGAGACCGAGGCTGTCGGCCACCTCCACACCTGGAAACCGCTCGCGCCAGGGGCCGAGGGCCTGGCAGGAGCTTCTGTGCCTCCTCCGCGATCTTCTCGGTCACGTCGTGGTCCGCGCCCCAGGGAGCGTGCGCGTGCACCGGCAGGGTTCGGCCGTGGACGGCCCGCAGGGGCATGCCCCATGCCGCGGCGGTGGCGAAGGAGAATGCGAGCAGGTCGTCACACGAGCCGTGCAGCTTCAGTGCCCGGAGAAGCCGGGGTGTGGCGCGGGCACCGCCGGCGGGTGCGGTTCGAGGCGATGAGAGCTGAGGTGGACGGCCTCGAAAACCGTCCGCCCCGGACGCGTATGTGGTGTCCGTATGTCAGCTCGCGGTGATCTCGATGTGTCTCGGCTTGCCGGCCTCGGCCTTGGGAACCGTCACGGTCAGCACTCCGTCGGCCATGGCCGCCGTGACGTCCTCGGCCTTGACGTCAGAGGGCAGCAGCACCCGGTACTCGAAGCGTCCCGTGCGGCGGGTGGAACGCCGTAGCACGCCCTCACGCTCGCGTTCCTTGTACTCCCCGGTGATGCACAGCTCCCGATCGCCGATCTCGACGTCGATGTCTTCGTTATTGACCCCGGGGATTTCCGCCTCGACCACGTATGCGTCGTCCGTCTCGTGCATGTCTGCCAGAGGAGCCCAGGTTCCGGCGGGCGCGGCGGAAGCGAGCAGCTGGTTCATCCGCCCGAAGAGTTCGTCGAGCTCGCCGGCCATCGGCTCGCCCCAGCCCAACGCGGGAAACGCCCGTTCCAGAAGCTGTCCTGGCCTGTGGCGTACAGGCAGGGTCATAACGGTTCACCTCCATGAAGCACCGGATACGAGGTCAGTTCCCATCCTCCGCTTCCGTGGCCCGGAAGGCGAGTCGTGCACCGGCACCCTTCAGCACCCGCGCCGGCCGTGCGCCCGTGGGCGCCCCGCTGCACAGCGTGTGCAGTACCGCGAGCCGGTAGTAATCGCTGAACTGCGCAGGTGGGCGTTGTCACGTGGAGGCGGAAGGCGACTGGTCGAGGGTGAACAGGCCGCCGTCCGGGTCACTCACCGTCACCCTCAGTTCTCCCTCACCCCACGGCTCCGCGTCGGGAACGATGCTGCCACCGTTCTCCACTACTGCCGCCTGCGCCGCCGTCAGGTCCGGGACCTTGAAGTGGACCAGCCAGCGGGGCCGCATCTGCGGCCTGGCGGCGGCCGCCTCGACCGGCCCGCTGTTCAGGCGCGCTACAGGCCGGCCCTCGCGCCGCAGGACGACCTGGTCCTCCTCGTAGGAGACGTCGCAGCACCCGCTGCCCTCCTCCGCCGCCCGCGCCCACTCCAGGACCTCACCGTAGAAGACGGCCGCGTCGAAGGCGTTCTTGGTGTGCAGCTCCAGCCACATCGGCGCCTCGCTGTCCCCGACACTCCACTCGGACAGGACACGCCCCTCCCAGATACCGAAACCCGCCCCCTCGGGATCGGTCGCGAGAGCTGCCCGGCCGCGCGGCGGATAGGAGACCGGGCCCACCCCGACCGTGCCCCCACGTTCCCGGATCCTGGCCACGGTGACATCGGCGTCGTCCACCGAGAAGTAGACCGTCCACGCCACGGGCACTGCCAGCGCACCAGCCATCGCCCCGATCCCCGCCACCGGCACACCGTCCTGCTCCGCCACCGAGAAGGCACGCCCGAAACCACCCGTCCGGAATGTCCAACCCAGTACCGCCCCGTAGAAACGCTCCGCGGCCTGACGGTCACGTGCCATCAGACTCAGCCAGCACGGGGAACCCACCACATCCGCTGCTACGAGCACCACGATGCCGCCTCTCTTCGTCATCCGGACCGCCGCCCCCGAACGGGCACAGGATCACTCGTTCCTGCCAGTCAGGCGGGCAGGTTCCCGAGTCGGCCGCGGCGGCACGAGGCGGTCATTGCTCTGGCTCCTCCACCGTAGCCCGGCGCCTCCCACGAGGCGCAGAACGGAGAGCGCGTCGGCGCCGTCGACCAGGCGGTCTGATGAGCTTGGCCCAGGGGACCACGGATCAGCAGCGAAGAGGGCCATACGGATTGGTTCTGGATCGGGCGGACCTGCACCCTCACTCTCGTGCCCGGCAGGAAGCCTGCCTGCCGTGATCGAGCGGCCGGGGCGGCGGCCATCAGCCGCACGGCCATCAGCCGCACGGCCTCGGCGACTCAGGAGCGGCTCTCGAAGCGTACTCTCGAATTGGTGGGAGGGTCGGCGAGCAACAGGCGGAGGGAGCACCCCGTGCGCGCACACGTCGGAGACTGGATCGTGGTGGAGTCCGTGCATCTGGGCGGGCAGCGCCGCCGGGGTCAGATCGTGCGTCTTGAGCATCCGGACGGCACACCGCCATATGTCGTGCGCTGGACGGAGGATGACCGGGAGACCGTCTTCTTCCCCGGACCTGAAGCCCACATTGAATCCGCGGACGAGCACACGGCACGTAGGTCGGCTTCTCCCTACGGATGACGGAGTCCGGACCCGACGCCCTGGATGTCTCCTCGGATCCGCGGGATCGTCGAGCGCGGTGGGGCAAGGGCGCGGAAGAGCGAGGGCGCTTGGCGGCCTGGATCTTGGGAACGGTCACTGCCGACGGCCTCGACGGGCCGCCGCATTCGGCACTCGAAACGGCCGGTGCGGCGCATACCCCGACGCAGGACACCGACCGCGCGCCATCGGTCGGCAGGACCCTCAGCCCCGGGAAAAGGTCCGTTCGGCCCCCTGCGCGTCTCGGGTGGCCGAGGAAGACTGGGTGGTGGCGAGTAGGAAAGGAGCGGACGGATCGGAGCCGCTCCCGGACCGTAGTGACGTCGATGCGCTGCGGACCGCCACACGACGGAGCGTCGCCGGCCGCCCTGCACATGCGCGAAGTGGCACACAGTGGCCGCGCCGCCTTCCCATGGCGTGTCTGTCGATGGCGTGATCCATGGGTCCGAGGTCGCCCATGAGTGAGCACACATCGGACACCGAGCGGCCCGAGGACCGGATGAGCGTCCGCGAAGCACACGCCCAGACCCCGGCACGGGCCGTGCGAGTCCCCCGCCGAGGGGCTTGGAGAATCCGGAGGAACAGGAACTCGACGCGCCCCAGCGAGCGGCGCGAAGCCCGAACCGCGGGACCACATATGGAGCGAGCGCCATGAACGAGAGTGAGAAGTACTCAGCGGGCGCCGAGGCCCGCCGAGGCGTGCCGGGGCGCGCCTACATGCCTGACGAGCCGCTGCGGCAGGACGCCCTCATGCGGTACCTCGGCGCGATCGCGGCCGTGTCCGCCGCGAAGGCGGCCCGGCCTGCCGCCCGGGCCCCCCGCACAGACCTCGTCGTGAGCGACCTGATGGCCGTGCCCCATCCGTCGGTCACCGCCGACACCGCCCTCCCCGACATCGCCCGAGCCCTCTCCGAGCACGGCATCGGGTCACTGCCCGTCGTCGACACCGACGACCGGGTTCTGGGCGTGGTCTCGGAAGCCGATCTCCTCGCCGTGGTCGCCGCGCAGGCGCACCGCCCCAGCACCGTACGCCGGCTGCGGGACACCCGGCCGGCGGTCGAGCCAGGCAAGGAGACGGCCGAGGCCCTGATGACCAGCCCAGCCATTACCGTCCTGGCGGACACGACGGTCCCCGAGGCGGCATGGCTGGTGGCTCTCACCCGCCTCAAGCGCCTTCCGGTCACCGAGGCGGACGGGCGGCTCGTGGGTACCGTCGAGCGGCACACCCTGCTGGACGCCCTGCTCCAGGACGACGCGGCCGTCCGTGAGGGCGTGGAGGGCCGCGTCCGGGAGATGTTCCCCGAGGCCGCCGACACGGTGGAGGTCACCGTCCATGAGGGAGTGGTCCGTCTCCGGGGCCCCGTGGCGGGTGACGACGCCGCGCGGCTGCTCGCCGAGGTGAAAGGGCTCGATGTGGTGACCGCCGTGCTCGACGAACTGACCGTGCGGGACGGATGAGAGGGCGGCGGTGGCCCCGATGGAACTCCCCCTGACCGTCGGCGTCGACGGCTCCGACTACGGCTTCGAGGCACTGGACTGGGCCGTGGACGAGGCCGCCTTGCACAAGCGCTCCCTGCGGATCGTGTACGCCTCCCGGTGGGAGCGGTACGAGCCCCCGGCGCCCGGCCAGGACCGGTCGGCCGGACAGGTGGTCGGCCATGACGTCGTGGGAGTCGCCGCCGGCCGCGCCGAGCGGCGGAACCCGGACCTCGAGGTGGACACCGAGGTACTCGCCGACGACCCGGTGCACGCGCTGCTTCGGGAGAGCCGTACCTCATGGCTCCTGGTCACCGGTTCACGGGGGCGTGGCGAGATCGCAAACCTCCTGCTGGGCTCGGCCAGCCTGCCGGTCGCCGCCCGCGCCGCGTGCCCGGTCGTCGTCGTCCGCGGCGACGAGGCCGGCCTCCACGGCACGCACGACCGCATCCTGCTCGGCGTCGCCGACACCCCCGGAGGCCCGGAGGCCGTACGGTTCGCCCTGCGCGAGGCCACGACGCGCGACTGCGAGCTCCACGCGGTCCGTGCCTGGCGGTGCCCCGCACCCGAGGCCGTCGACCACCCTGCCCTCCCCGACGGCACGTGCGTCTACCACCGGGCACGTGCCGACACCGTGCTCGACGAGGCCCTCACCGGGCCGCTGCGCGAACACCCGCCGGTCCGGCTGCACAGGGCTCTGGTGGAGGGGCCCGCGCACAAGATCCTCGTCGAACGCACCGCGGCGGCCGACCTCGTGGTCGTCGGCGCACAACGCCACGAGCGCCACCTGGGCCTGCAACTCGGCCACGTCGCGCACGCCCTGCTGCACCACGCCCTCTGCCCGGTGGCGGTCGTGCCGAAGATCGAGGGGAGCATCCGAGCATGACCTCCCCGGCCGCACGGTGCCTCATCAGGACAGATGTTGCGCCACGGCGACCTGCTCGGGCGGCCCAGGCCGTCGGCGGGGTCCTGCCCAGCTCGGCGTGGTCCGTGATCGCGGTGGCGGAGCGACTCGTACGGGCGGTGAAGGCTCGGTGAACGTCCACTGCCGACTCTCGGAGCCCGAAGCCTCATGAGGGAAGGCCCGACGCAGAGGAGGAAAGCATGTCCAGGGTGACGACCACGGACCTCTACGAGGTCACCATGGCCCTGTCGTACCTCCGCGAGGGGATGCAGGAGCCGGCCACGTTCAGTCTCTTCGTACGGGATCTGCCCGAAGGCCGCGGATTCCTGGTGGCGGCCGGGCTGGAGCCCGCGCTCGACTTCCTCTCCGGCTTCACGGTCGGCCCGGCCGATGTGCGGGACTTCGCGGAGGCACTGCACCGGCGGCCGGATGAGCTCCGGCAACTCCTCGGACTGCGGTTCGACGGGGAGGTACGCGCGGTACCGGAGGGACGACTCGTCCTGGCCGGGGAGCCGCTGCTGGAGGTGACCGCCCCGTTGCCACAGGCGCAGCTGGTGGAGACGTACCTGCTCACCCTGGTCTGCCACCAGACCGCGGTCGCGTCGAAGGCGGTCCGGTGCGTCCTTGCCGCCGCCGAACACCCCGTGATCGACTTCTCGCTGCGCCGCAGCCACGGCCCCGAGGCAGGCAGGGCGTCGGCCCGGCTCAGCGCGATGGTGGGGTTCGCCGGAACGAGCAACGTGGCCGCCGCCGTGCAGTACGGCCTTCCCGCCTCCGGCACGATGGCGCACTCGTACGTCGAATCCTTCCCCACCGAGCACGACGCGTTCCGGGCCTTCGTCCGGGCCCACCCCGGCCCTGTCACCCTGCTCGTCGACACCTACGACACCGAGCACGGCGTCGAGGCCGCCGCGCAGGTCTTCCACGAACTGGGCGACCCGGCCGGCTGCGCGGTCAGGCTCGACAGCGGGGATCTCGACGCCCTCGCCCGGCGCGCCCGTGCCCTGCTCGACGCCGCGGGGCTGCCGGGCGTGCGGATCATCGCGAGCGGCGGCCTGGACGAGTACGCGATCGACGTTCTCGTGCGGGCCGGGGCGCCGATCGACGTGTACGCGGTCGGTACGAAGATGGGCGTGTCCGCCGACGCCCCGTACCTCGACGCGGCGTACAAACTCGTCGCTTACGACGGCCGCCCGGTGATGAAGCTCTCCTCCGCCAAGGCGACCGAACCCGCCCCCAAGCAGGTTTTCCGCCGTCATGGCCTCCAGGACACGGTCGGCCTGCGCGACGAGGACGTCCCCGAGGGGGCGGAGCCGCTGCTGCGGACCGTGATGCGGGGCGGGCGCAGGATCGGTCCGCACTCCTCCCTGGCGTCGGCGCGCGCCCGGTGCGAGACGGATCTCGCACAGGCGCCGGAGGCGGCACGCCGGATCGACAGCCCCCGGGCGCCGGTGGCCGCCGTGTCGCCCCGCCTGGCCGCCCTGACGGACGAGGTGAGGCGGCACATCACCGCCTCGATCGGGACTGACCTGCCGTGCGGAACCACAGCGTCGCCGAGCTGATCACCGACCGCGGTCCTCCGCATCCACACCCCTTCGGCGTGCGCGGCCCCGCTTGAACGGGTGGGGAAGGGGATCTGGGTGGCCGGGCGGGCCCAGGTCTTCGCGATCATGGAACTGCGACGCTCTGTGACCGCCGGGGAGACCGTGTCCGTCCGGCTCGGCGTCTCCTCCCGGCTCGAGCAGATCGCACTCCACTCCTACCGATCGCGGATCGAGGTCCCCGATCCACGCTCGGAAGACGTCCCGTTCGGGCGGCGAAGAGGGGGCGTGCGGTGGCGCCGCCGACACTCGAGAGAAGCCGGATTTTCCCGATATGCCCTGTTAGCCTCGGTCTGGTGACGTAACCGCTCACCGCACAGGGAAGGGGGCTCGTGTCCAGGGTCGCGGGAGTCGAACCGGGTCAGCGCCATCTGAACGGTCCGCAGACCACGGGCCGCGAGTACCGCAACCTGTCGGAACCGGAACACGGCATGCGGCGTGATCGGAACGTCACCGTCGGGATGCGCGACGGCATCGAGTTGCTGGCCGATGTGTATCGACCGGATGGCGACGGCCGGTTTCCCGCACTGATCGCGGCGTCACCGTACCCGCGCCAGATCCAGGACCTGGGCGCCCCGATGGGCTTCATCGAGGCCGGCGCATCCGACTTCTGGGTGCCGCGCGGCTACGTACACGTGATCGCCAACCTCCGGGGGACGGGGGGCTCCGGGGGGACGTTCGGGTTCTTCGACGCTCAGGAACGTCGTGACCTGCACGACCTGGTCGAGTGGGCAGCGAGCCAGCCGTGGTGCGACGGCAACGTCGGGATGATCGGCATCAGCTATTTCGCCATGGCGCAGCTGGAGGCAGCTGTCGAGCGCCCGGCGCACCTGCGGGCGATCTTCCCCGTGGCTGTCACCACCGACCTGTACGAAGCGGCGATGCACCACGGGCTGTTCAGCTCCGGCTTCGTGACGCCCTTTCTCGCCATGGTGGGGCTCACTTCGGCCCTCAGCGATCGGTTCTGGCGCGGCCCGCTGGTCGACGCGGTCCGGGACGTTCTGCGTACGGCGCCACTTCACCGGAAGTTCGCCACCATGAACGGCGAGTCGTCGATCGCTCTCCTCCATGCTGCGCTCAAGCTCCACCACGATCCACACCCGTGGGACGACCTGTGGCGCGCAATGGCGGTCGAGCACCCGCTGCGTGACGAGTGGTGGGACGAACGGAACCTCCTGCCGCTGCTCGACCGCGTCGAGGTCCCCACCTATCTCGGCTGTGATTGGCAGAACGTTCCACTTCACCTCCCCTCCACGTTCCCCGCCTTGCGGGCGCTGACCAACGCTCCAGTCGTCCGGGTCGCGATGCTCGGCGAGTTCGGGCTGACGTGGCCGTGGGAGAGCCTCCATGTAGAGGCGCTCGCCTGGTTCGACCACTGGTTGAAGCATCAGGACACCGGCATCCTTGACGGCCCCGCGATCCGGTACTGGATGCCCGGCGCCGACGAGTGGCGCACGAGCGACGTGTGGCCCCCGCAGGGCAGTAGGCAACTCGAATGGAGCCTCCGGGCCGATGGCGCGCTCGGTGACGACCAGGGGGCCCCGGGAGAGCGGTCGCTCATGGTGCTCGGCCAGGGACTCGGACGATCACGGCCGAGCGACGCCGACCCTCCCACCCAACTGGCGTGGACCAGCGAACCGCTGACCGAGGCGCTCGACGTCGCCGGCGACATCGAGGCCGAGCTCCATGCCAGCGCCACCGCCACCGATACCGCATGGATCGTCACTCTCCAGGACGTGGCGCCCGACGACACCGCCGTCGACGTCACCGCCGGATGGCTGCGGGCCGGCCTGCGCCGGATCGATCCTGACGCCGACTCGGCCGGGCCGCCCCAACTCCCCTGTCGCGAACCCGAGAGCGTCGTCCCGGGTCTGGTCACCACTTATCGGATCCCACTTGTCACCAACGCCCGAAGGTTCGCCACCGGGCATCGCATCCGGCTCGTGGTCACCAGCGACGACCAGGACCACAGCACCCCCGCCATCATGGGGTTCCGCCACGCGCCCGTCGGCACGAGCAGCCGGAACACCGTCCATTCGTCGTCGAGGCTCGTGCTGTCCGTCTCCGGGCAGCCCGACCGGCACACCCCGGAAGCGGGCGTGAGCACGTGAGAGATGCACCCGATGCGAATGCCGGATCCGGCGGTCCGGCCGGCCTCGACCTTGAGCAAACCCTGACCATGCTCGCCTGGAGCGATCCCGCACTGGCCGAGGACCCCGGCGCGGCGTTGACCCGGCTCGGCATCGACGTACCGCCCGCCATGCGGTTCGACGTGAGACTCCAGCGTCCGGACACGCTGTACCTCGTCATCCCGCCCGTGCCCTCCGAAGAGAACGGCGGCGAGAACGTCGTGAACCAGATGGACTTGTGGCGCAGCGGCGACCAGTTCGTCTGGATCCTGCCGCAGGACGCAAAGACGGCACTGCTGGAGATGCGAGAGCAGTACCGGAATCATGGCGGCGAGGACGGCCGATGAGCGGTGCCGATCGTTTCACCGAGCACTACCGGCTGCTCAGCACCGACCCGGCGATGAGGGCAGCGCTGCTGGCCGACCCCAAGGCGGCGCTCGCCGCCTACTTCGGCTCCGTCGTCGACGGCGCGTACCGCATCGAGGTCATCGAGCAACGGGCGGACACCATCACCGCGGTGATCCCGGCTCCCCCCGAGCCGGGCGTCGACCCGGCCGCCCGACTGGCCGACGTGTCCGGACGGATCTACGACATGTTGCACAGCAGCGGCATCGGCGGCTACCTGATCCCCAACGAGGCACTTACCTGGGTGCTGCGGGACATGCGAGCGCTGTGGGCGAGAGGAGACGCCGTCGATGACGCCGACAGTTCCACCACAGGTCGCTGATCGTGCCGACCGCGCACCGTGCTCCGTACTGTGGGAGAGGAAAGTGGCGTGAACGTACGCGACGCGTTCTTCGAGGTGCTCCGGAGTCACGGCATCACCACCATCTTCGGCAATCCCGGCTCGAACGAGCTGCCGCTGCTGCGTGACTTCCCCGAGGACTTCCGCTACATCCTCGCACTCCACGAGGGCGCGGCTCTCGGGATGGCGGACGGCTACGCCCTGGCGACCGGCCGACCCTCATTGGTCAACCTGCACGCCGCGGCCGGCACCGGCAACGCGATGGGGAACCTGACCAACACCCAATCCGGCCATGTGCCCGTGGTCGTCACCTCCGGACAGCAGGCCCGACGCTACACCGCCCTGAATGCGCTGCTCACCAACGTCGACGCCACGGCACTGGCCGACCCGCTGGTGAAATGGAGCAGCGAACCGCTGCGCCCCGAGGACGTGCCCCAGGCGCTCTCGCAGGGCATCCTGCTGGCAGGATCCGCCCCCGCCGGCCCGGTCTACATCTCGCTGCCCCTGGACGACTGGGACCACCAGGCGGATCCCGGCGCGCTGAAGCACCTCAAGGCCCGCGCCGTACAGGGTGACCCGGTCGTCTCCGAAGCGACCCTCGACCTCCTGCGCCACCGGCTCACCGACGCGGCCAACCCGGTCATGGTCGTCGGGCCCGGCATCGACGACGCCACCGGATGGGACGGGGCGTCCCGGCTCGCCGACCGGCTCGCCCTTCCGGTGTTCGTGGCGCCGAGCCCGTCCCGCTGTCCGTTTCCCACCCGGCACCCCGGCTTTCGAGGGGTCCTGCCGTCGGACATCCCCGGGGTCGCACATCGCTTCGACGGACACGATCTCGTGGTGGCGTTCGGAGCGGCGATCTTCCGCTATCACGAATTCGAGGAAGGCGACTACCTGCCTCCGGGCACCGAGTTCTGGGCCGTGACCTCGGATCCCGATGAAGCAGCCCGGGCCCCGTTCGGCCGGATCCTGGTCGGCAACCCCTCCGACGCCCTGGCCCGGCTCGCCGACACCGTGCCCGCCCGCCACCGGCCGCCGCCACCACCACTCGAACGAACCAGCCGCCTGGGCGAAGCCGGACCGGCATTCAGCGCGGAGGCGATCGTCGACGCCCTCGACGCAGCGAAGGACGAGAGCACCGTTCTCGCCCACGAATGGACATCGGTCGACACCACCTGGGACCGCTTCGACATCTCACGACCGGGAAGTTTGTACTTTCCGGCGTCCGGGGGCCTCGGCTGGGGCCTGCCGGCAGCCATCGGCCTGCAACTGGGCGATCCGTCGCGCCGCGTGCTGGCCATGCTCGGTGACGGGGCCCTGCACTACACGGTCAGTGCGCTGTGGACGGCAGCGCGGTACCGGGTCCCGGTGGTGTTCGTCGTCGCCCGCAACGGCGAGTACGGGGCACTCAAGAAATTCACTCAGGTCATGCGGGCGCCAGGCGTACCCGGCCTCGAGATCCCCGGCATCGACGTCACCGGCATCGCCTCGGCATACGGGATTCCTACCACCCGGATCGACACCCTCGCCGGGCTGACGGCGACGGTGAAAGCCGCGCTGGCCACGGAAGAGCCGCACCTGATCGTGGTACCCCAGCAGCCCTTGGACGCCGGCTGACCGGCGCCCGCCCAGGCAGGACGGAGCGGTGGTCGACGGAATCGCTCCGGTTCAACTGGAGATCCTCTCCCAGCGGTGGGCGGCCCAGGCCCGGCGGATCACCCTGCGAACGGTGGTGATCGTGTCGGCGAGATCGAAGAAGGCCCTGGTGACGGTCGTGCGGCTTTCGCGGCAGCGGCCGAGTCGGCGGTCAGCGGCGCTCGCCGGGCCGCCGCACCACTGCGACCGGGCAATGTGCGTGGTGCAACATGGCTTGGCTCACCGATCCCAGCAGCAGGCCCACGAAGCCACCGCGCCCCCGAGCGCCGACGACCAGGAGCTGTGCGGTGCTGCTTGCCTCGATCAGAGCCTCACGGGTGCCGCCGCGCGTCACACGGTGCTCGACCGATACCTCCGGGTACCTCTCCCGGCGGCCCGCGAGTGCCTCGGCCAGCACGGCCTCCTCGGCCTGGGCAAGCATGCCCGGTCGGCTCGCATACGGCTCGGTAGGATCCTGCGGTGGAGGTACTGGCGCGTTCCACGGGGTCCAGGCGTGCAGGGCGAGGATCCCGACACCGCGCAGCGCGGCCTCCGCAAAGGCGAAATCGACCGCCGCCGCCCCGGCCCGGGAGCCGTCCACTCCCAGCACGATCGGCCCCGCAGGATCCGGCTGCTCCCGCACCACAAGTACCGGACACTGGCCGTGAGCTGCGATCCTCACCGTCGTGGAGCCCACCAGCAGCCCGACGAAGCCTCCCATGCCCCGGGATCCGACGACCACCAGCTCTGCGCCACGCGACTGCGCCTCCAGCACGGTCAACGGCTCCCCCGTCACCACGGCATGGGTGACGTCCACCTCGGGCGCCACCGCCCTGGCACGCTCCACCGCCTCGGCGACCAGCTTCTCGACCATGACCCGGAACTCGCGCTCTGCCGGGTCCTGCGGTACGGGCCCCAACGGCACTGGCATGACCGGCCAGTGGAAGGCGTGCACCACCCGCAAACCCGCCCCACGCCGTCGGGCCTCCCGGGCCGCCGTCTCCACGGCGGCCAGCTCGATGGCGAGCCATCCACTCCCACGATCACCAGACCACTCACAGCGCTCCCTCACTCGGTCCCTCATGTCAAGCTTCTCCCCGGCGATGCGCCGCGGCCACACGGGTGGCAGGCGGCCGGTGAGGCGCCTCACCGGCATGAGGTTCTGTGCCGATGAGGACCCCGCCTACGGCAGGAGAACCAGGTGGTTCAGGAGGGTTTGCCGTAGCCGCCTCCGCCCGGTGTCTCGATGACCAGCAGGTCGCCGGGCTGCACGGCGACGGAGTCGCACCCGGCCATGGGCGTGGTGGTGCCATCGGCCCCCTCCACATGGTTGGTGCCCAGCGCGCCGGGGTCACCGCCGGCCATGCCGTACGGCGGGATCCGGCGGTGACCGGACAGGATGCTGACCGTCATGGGTTCGCGGAAGCGGATCTTGCGTACGGTGCCGTCGCCGCCCCGCTGGCGTCCCGCGCCGCCACTGCCGGTACGAACGGAGAATTCCTGCACGAGGACGGGGAGGCGCAGTTCAAGGATTTCGGGATCGGTGAGGCGGGAGTTGGTCATGTGGGTCTGCACGGCTGACGCGCCGTCGAACCCCGGCCCGGCGCCGGAGCCCGAGGCCACGGTTTCGTAGTACTGGTGCCGATCGTTGCCGAAGGTCACGTTGTTCATGGTGCCGCTCCCCTCGGCCTGCGAGCCCAAGGCGGCGTAGAGGGCCCCGGTGATCGCCTGGGACGTCTCGACGTTCCCGGCCACTACGGCAGCGGGATAGACCGGCGCGAGCATGGACCCGGGCGGGACGATCATCCGCAAGGGCCTGAGGCAGCCGTCGTTGAGCGGGATGTCCTCGGCGAGCAGGGTGCGGAAGACGTACAGCACGGCCGCGTTCACCACGGATGTGGGCGCATTGAAGTTGGTGCTCAACTGGGGCGATGTACCGGTGAAGTCGATCGTCGCCGACCGTTCCTGCCGGTCCACGGTCACCCGTACGGAGATGACCGCCCCGGAGTCCATCTCGTAGTGGCATTCGCCGTCGGTGAGGGTCACGACCGCTCTGCGGACGGCCTCCTCCGCGTTGTCCTGGACGTGACGCATGTACGCCCGCACCACGTCCAGCCCGAAGTGGTCGATCATCTTGCCGACTTCCTCGACGCCCTTGCGATTGGCGGCGATCTGGGCCCGCAGGTCCGCGAGGTTGGTCGCCGGGGCGCGCGACGGGTACCTCGCCCGGGCCAGGAGCGCGAGGGTCTCGGCCTCCCGCAGCCTGCCGCCTTCGACGAGCAGCCAGTTGTCGAAGAGGACGCCCTCCTCGTCGATCTCCCGGCTGTCGGCTGGCATGGACCCCGGCGTCAGGCCGCCGATCTCGGCGTGGTGGCCCCGTGAGGCGACGAAGAACAGGATCTCCGCACCGGGCACTTCGCCCCGCTCGTCGAAGACCGGGGTCACCACGGTGATGTCGGGCAGGTGGGTGCCACCGTGGTACGGATCGTTGACCGCGTAGGCCTCGCCGGGCCGCATCGTCCCGGACCGGCGACGGACGACCTCCCTGACGGCGGTGCCCATGGAGCCCAGGTGCACCGGGATGTGGGGTGCGTTGGCGACCAGGTTGCCGTCGGGGTCGAACAGCGCGCAGGAGAAGTCCAGCCGTTCCTTGATGTTCACGGACTGCGCCGTCGAAGCCAGCCGTGCTCCCATTTGCTCGGCGATCGACACGAAGAGGCTGTTGAAGATCTCCAGCATGACGGGGTCGGCCGCGGTCTCCACGTCGGCCCCGGCCGGCACGGTGACGCGTTCGACGACCAGATGCCCGGTGCCGTTCACGGTGGCCCGCCAGCCGGAGTCCACGACCGTGGTCGCGTTGGTTTCGGTGATCACGGCGGGGCCGGTCACGACGGCGCCCGGGCGCAGGAGTTCCCGCTGCCGCAGGGACACCTCGCGCCACGCGCCGTCCGTGTAGAGGGGGACTGTCTCCGGGGGAGCGTCGTCGGCCGGGCCGCTCTCGGCGAGGTGGCTCAGGTCGGGTTGCGGAGTGAGACCCGTTGCTTCGGCCGAGAGGGCTTCGACGATGACGGGGCGGTCCATGAGGAACGAGTACATCGCCCGGTGGCTCACCTCGAATGCCTCGATCATCGCCGGAGCGTCGGCCAGTGCCACCGTGACCGCCGTGTCGGTGCCGTCGTACCGCAGCCGTGCGGTCTGCGTGACCAGGATGCGTTCGGCAGGGACGTCCTCCGCTTGCACCACGGCGCGTGCCGCGGTCTCCAGTTCGTCGGCGACGACGTGGATGCGCTGCATGCTCGCCTCTTCCAGGGGCAGTTCGACCGACCGCTCGCGCACGGTGACGGTGTCGGCGAGACCGATGCCCAACGCGGAGAGCACCCCGGCCATGGGGGGTACGAGGACGGTGCGGATCCCCAGGGCATCGGCGACGGCGCACGCGTGCTGGCCGCCGGCCCCGCCGAAGGAGGTCAGTGCGTACCGCGTGACGTCGTGCCCCCGCTGCACGGAGATCCGCTTGACGGCGGCCGCCATGTTCGCCACCGCCACCTGTAGAAAGCCTTCGGCCACCTGCTCGGGCGATCGCCGGTCGCCGGTGCGCGAGCGGATCTGCCCGGCGAGTTCGGCGAACCCCCGCCGTACGACGTGGCGGTCGATGGGCTGATGTCCGTCCGGTCCGAAAACGCTGGGGAACTGGGCCGGCTGGATGCGGCCGAGCATCACATTGGCGTCGGTCACCGTCAGTGGACCCTGCGCGCGGTAGCACGCAGGTCCGGGGTCCGCCCCGGCGGAGTCGGGGCCGACGCGGTAGCGGCTGCCGTCGAAGTGCAGGATGGACCCGCCTCCAGCCGCGACGGTGTGGATGTCGAGCATGGGCGCCTGGAGACGGACTCCCGCCACCTGGGCGGTCGACACCCGCTCATAGGTTCCCGCGAAGTGGGACACGTCGGTGGAGGTACCGCCCATGTCGAAGCCGATGACCTTGTCGAATCCGGCCAACTGCGACAGGCGTGCCATCCCGACGATGCCGCCGGCCGGACCGGACAGGATGGCGTCCTTGCCCCGGAAGTGCCCCGCCTCGGCCAGACCGCCGTTGGACTGCATGAACATCAGCCGCACGCCTCCCGTCCGGTCCGCGACCTGCCGGACGTAGCGGCGCAGGACGGGGGAAAGGTAGGCGTCGACGACCGCGGTGTCTCCCCGGGGCACCAGTTTCACCAGGGGGCTCACTTCGCTGGACAGCGAGATCTGGGGAAACCCGATGCGCTCGGCCAGTTCGCCGATCGCCCGCTCGTGCCCCGGATGCAGCGCGCTGTGCAGGCACACCACCGCGACGGCGCGGATGCCGTCGTCGTACGCGCGTCTCAGCTCGACGGCGAGGCCGTCCAGATCGGGCGGGCTCAGCACCGTACCGTCAGCGGTGATGCGTTCGGTGACCTCGATGACCCTCTCGTGGAGGGCTTCAGGGAGGAGGATCTGCCGGTCGAAGAGGCGGGGGCGGTTCTGGTAGCCGATGCGCAGAGCGTCGCGGAAGCCACGCGTGATGATCAGGGCGGTGCGCTCGCCGGTGCGTTCCAGCAGGGCGTTGGTGGCCACAGTGGTACCCATCCGCACGGCGTCGATCGCGGCACGGGGCATCTCTCCGCCCTGCTTCAGCCCCAGCAGCATGCGGATGCCCGCAAGGGCCGCGTCGCGATAGCGGGCCGGGTTTTCGGACAGGAGTTTGTGGGACAGGAGGCGACCGTCCGGGGTCAGGGCGACGATGTCGGTGAAGGTGCCACCCCGGTCGATCCAGAACTGCCAGCCGTGACCGGTGCCGGAAGACATCGCGCGCTGTCCCTTCGTGCCTGAGCCGAGCCGCAGGCATCCCAGCATGACCCTGTGCGCCCATCCGCTGACGGTGCGACTCGCGGTGCATGAGATTCATACTGGGAGTGGAAGGCCTTCGGGCGGAGGTGAGTCAGTGGTGATTCCTCTGACGGTGGGCATCTGCCGGGAGGCAGCGCCGGGCGAGAAGAGGGTCGCCCTAGTGCCCGATCTCGTCGGCGCGGCACGGACGCTGGGGATCGATGTGCTGTTGGAGTCCGACGCCGGCGCATCGGCGGGGATGCCTGACCGCCTCTACCGGGAGGCAGGTGCCGACGTCACCACGCGCGAGGAACTCTTTGCCCGGTGCGACATCCTCGTGGGCGTACGGCCGCCCGTCCTCCCGGCAGGCTGCCGGTTCCGGCGGGGGCAGGTACTGATCGCGCTCCTGGACCCGCTGAGCATCCCCTTCCAGGTCCGGCGGTGGGCTGATGAGGGGCTCACCACGATCGGTCTGGATCTCGCGCCGACCGCGCTGGTGGCGGCAGACCCGAGGGATGCTGCCGCCTCCCAGGACCGGCTCGCCGGCTGCGAAGCGG
The DNA here is from genome assembly GCF_044756625.1 of Streptomyces sp. NPDC091682. Lineage (NCBI taxonomy): Bacteria > Bacillati > Actinomycetota > Actinomycetes > Kitasatosporales > Streptomycetaceae > Streptomyces > Streptomyces sp. NPDC091682. The sequence continues at coordinate 19,220 of NZ_JBIVTH010000028.1, forward strand.
CGCTCCTCGCGGCCGACCGCTTCGGGCGTCCCCTGGCGGGTACGCCCGGTCCTGGCTCCCCGGGGGTGGCGCGGGCCTGCGTCATCGGCTCCGGTGCCGCGGCACGGCAGGCGGCCGAAACCCTCCGCCGACTCGGGGCCCAGGTGCGCGTCGTCGACGACGCAGCGGGCGGACAGGTGCCACCGTTCCTGCTCAGGGACGTCGACATCGTCGTTGCCGCCGTCCCGCCCCGCCCCGGGGGAAGACCGCCGGTCCTGGTGACCGCCCGAGCCATGGTCGGCATGCGTCCCGGTTCCGTGGTCGTCGATACGGTCGCTGGGCCGGACGGAGGAAATGTCGAGGGCGCGCGACGCGAGAGCACGTCGACCACGGGACTCGGAGTCACCGTCATCGGCGCGGGCCGACTCCCCGCGCACTTCCCCCGAGCAGCCTCCACGGCATACGCACGGAACGTCGCCGCGGTGCTCCAGCGCATCGTGCGAGACGGCGAACTGCAGATCGACCCTGCCGACCCGGTCCTGGCCGGCATGGTCGTCACCCACGGCGGCCTCGTCCTCCACAGAGCCGTGTGGCAACTGATCCTCGACCAAACCGCCCTGGCAGGCCTGCCCTGACACCCTCTCGCGTGCTCGTCACCGCCCAGACGTGGTCTCCCTGAGCAGGGCCGCGTGGCGGGCCACGGCGACGGCCCGATACGCGCACTCCTCGTAGCAGCGGCCGATCACCGCCGCGTCGACGGCGTCGGTCACTGCGATCGCCTGCTCCCTCTCCAGCAGCAGGCGGCCCAGAGCCTGCTGGCGACGGCTGACGTCCGCCAGTTCCCTGCCGACGACCGTATGGGGCGCGGAGAGTGCGACGACGTCGCTCGTCCGACCGATCAACGTGAGACAGACCTCGCCGATCTCTCGAACGGGGAGCCGCAACTCCTCCGGGAGCGGCCGCACCGACCGCCGCTCCCAGGCAATATCACCCAACTGCCGGGTCAGCAGGTCGATACGGCCCACATCCTGACCGACATACAAGCCGGTGAGGACGGACCGCAGATCCGCGACCTCATTGGTCGCGGCGAGGTCGTCCGCACCGCTGCCCAGTTCGGTCAAGGCTCTCCCGAGCGCAGTCATCTCCCGCTCCGCGCCAGGCCCGCTCGCCACGAGAACGGCCGTGGCCAAGCGCAACGCGTCGTGAGCCAGCCGAAGCACGTGCGCCACGCCCCGGACGGTGCGGTCCGTCTCCACCCGGCCTCTTTCACCCACGTCGAGCTCCTGCTTCCCCAGCCGAACGCCCGCCCCCGCTTCCTCTCTACGGCAGCAGGAGGCACCACGGCGGCCTTCGCAACCGCAGAAGCATGGCAGAGGACCCATGACCGTGAGGAGCGGCACGCCGCGTACCGAAGCAGTCTGGCGCCGGCCGCCGGGCGGGAAGGCAGCGTGTCCACGAGCCCGACCCCTCCCTCCGGATCGGCAATCAGCCCTCCCGCATCGCCGGAGCGCTCGCGGCCACCGAACGCACCGCCGTCCACAGCGCCCACATCGAGCCCGCCTCCTCGCCCGCCCAGCGTGCCGTCCCGGACACCGCTCACCTCGCCTGGGCAGGAGGGGCGTGGCGCGTGTACCACCGGCACTCGAAGAATCTGCTCGTCTCGTACTTGCCGAAGAAGCTCGGCTTCTTCCAGGAGCACGAAAAACGGCGCCTGACCTGGGCTTTTACCCGTCAGGCGCCGTCGGCTCGACGCGGACGGCGTCCGAGTCGTCCTGGCTATCGCCCGCATGAAGACCTGGAAGATCCTCCGCGACTGTCGCCTCAAAGGCGACGGCGTCCACCACGCCATGCTCGGCATCGCGCGCCTGCACAACCTCACTCGCCGGATAGACCGACCGGCGGGGTACACGGTGGGCAAGCATGTCCGAGCGACCCGAAGATCGTTTACGAGACAACCCTAGAGCACGGCTCTGCCCCCGCCGCGGGATCAGAGCCGGTGGCCGAGCAATCCGAGCAGTCGGTCGTGGCGTCGGCGGCGAGGAGGCCGAGGGCGAGAACGGCGGTGGCGACGGGCCGGAGGCGGGGTGGCGGGCTCGTACGGAGTGCGGCCACGCGACGGGTGACGGGTGACGGCACGGTCGGCCCGATGGTCGCCCCGTTCTTCCTCGCCCGCGGTCTGCTGCGCGGCGCCGAAGACATCGTCATCGTCGTGGAGACCGGACTGATCGCCTCCGGACTCCTGCTCACCATGACCGGCGGCTGACTCCCCCAAGGGACACCCCACCCGGTCTCGATGCCCATCACGAGGGCGCGGCGAACCCCCGCTGGCCCCAGGCACTCGCCCGGTCGTTCCGCGCGTCGGCCACGCAATGTCACGCCTCTGTGGCCACCCGGGTGCGCAGGTTGTGGAACTGGCGGGTCTGCATGACGAAGTGGGCGGGTTCGCCCAGCAGCAGGTCGAACGGCCGGGTGAACGGGCGCGGACGGCTCATGCCGCGGGTACGGACGACCAGCCGGGTTCCGCCGCCTGGGGCGGGCCGCAGATGGAAGCCCCAGGCGCCGTTCATGTGCGCCCAGGGCGGGGGGCCGGTCCGTTTGTCGTAGGAGCGGCCGGAGGGCAGCGTCAGATCTGCGCGCAGTACGAGTGTCCGGTTGGGCTCCAGGACGGCCACGGTGAACCAGGACCGGCCGTCGGGGGCCGTGATCAGGTGCTGCCCCAGTTCCAGATCCTGCCACTCCGGCACGATCCGGTCCGCGCTCGGCTGGCCGCAGTGATCCAGCCTGTCCCAGCTGTACCAGCCGCCGCGGTCGCCTCCCATCTGCGCCAGCCAGGCCCAAACCTTCTCGGGTGGTGCCGGGAGGGTCGCGGCCATGGTCGACGAACCGTCCGCGTCAGGCACGAGATCGTCGCCAGGGTAGACACTGGTGATCTCGTCCCCGGTCGCGCCCCACGTCAGCATCCGGGGGCGGATCCACAGCGCGTAGAGGGCCGGTACGGCGCAGGCCACCGTGAAAGGAAGCAGACGGGTGGCCGGTCGGTGTCCACTCATGGCCTCAGCGTCGCACCACCGCTCATACCTCACCACCGGGACCCGGCCCCCATGACTGACCATCCAAGAGCCCAGAGCACCGTCGGCGACTACGAAGAGGACGGGCGCCGGCCGGCGGAAGACCACACTGCACTCGCGCTGATTCCGGTCCCGGCGCACGCTGAAGGTGAAGGTGTGCGGGCCTTCGGGTGCCGAGTGGGGCCAGCCGGGGTCCCCAGCGGTCCGCGGCCTCAATGAGCGGAGGAGCACAGCTCATGGCCACCCCCACCGCCTACCGTCCGGTACGGCTGACGGCGGTCCTGGAAGCGCCGCTGTCGCGCTGGTTGTGGCTGGTGAAGTGGATTCTGGTGATCCCACACGTCGTGGTGCTGCTTTTCCTGTGGATCGCCTTCGTCCTGGTGAGCGTGGTCGCGTTCTTCGCGATCTTCATCAACGAGCGTTATCCGCGCGTCCTATTCGACTTCAACCTCGGTGTTCTGCGTTGGAGCTGGCGTGTCTCGTACTACGCCTACGGCGCGCTGGGCACCGACCGGTACCCGCCGTTCAGCCTGGGTCAGGAGCCGGACTACCCGGCGCGGCTCGACGTCGCCTACCCGGAGCGGCTGTCCCGCAGGCTCGTGCTCGTGAAGTGGTGGCTCCTGGCCATCCCGCACTACCTGCTGGTCGGCGTCTTCACCGGCGGGTGGCACGAGGGCTGGAGCCAGACGGGACTCATTGGCCTGCTGGTGCTGATCTCCGCGGTCGCCCTGGCGTTCACCGCGACCTATCCCCGCGACCTGTTCGACCTGGTCATCGGCCTCAACCGCTGGGTGTTCCGCGTCGCCGCCTACGCGGCGCTGATGACCGACGAGTACCCGCCCTTCCGTCTCGACATGGGCGGAAGCGACCCGAGTGATGTCCTGCGGTGATCACCGTCGTGTGCAATTGACTTCGCATGTTCGTCAGGGCGGGCCGACCGGCCACCGCGATGCCGCCCGCCTGCTCGCCACACCGCCTGATCGCCTGGTCGCCGCCCTCGCCACCGGGGCCGGCCGACGTCTTCGACGCCCTCGACGAACAGACCGTCGTGGTCCCGGGAACCTGCACCCTCGACATCGTGATCCCGTCCCTCGCCGCCTCCCTCGTCGCGGTGCATGACCAGCGCCGGGCACTGGAAGCCCAGCTCAGCACCCTGCTGGAGGCCCACCCTCTTCACCCGGTCCTGACCTCGATGCCCGGAGTCGGAGTCAGGACCGCCGCCGTCCTCCTGGTTGCCGTCGGCGACGGCACCGGCTTCCCCAGCGCCGCCCACCTCGCCTCCTACGCCGGACTCGCCCCCACCACGAGATCCTCGGGGACCTCGATCCACGGCGAACACGCACCCAGGGGCGGAAACCGGCAGCTCAAACGCGCGATGTTCCTCTCCGCCTTCGCCTGCATGAACGCCGACCCCGCCTCCCGCACCTACTACGACCGGCAACGCGCCCGCGGCAGAACCCACACCCAGGCCCTCCTGAGACTCGCCCGCCAACGCATCAGCGTCCTGTTCGCCATGCTCCGCGACGGCACCTTCTACGAATCCAGAACCCCCGACATCACCCTCGCAGCCTGACCACCCCAACACCCGCATACCAGGCACCACGTCCTTGACGAAGGGCATAGAGACACCCCCCGGCCGCAGGCTGGTGACCTCGGCCCCGACGGCGACCACGGTGCCGGCCACGTCGACGCCGCGGACCGCAGCGGCGCGGTTGAGACGCTCGGCGTTGTGGATATCGCCGTTGAAGAATCCCAGTTGGGCGAGCTCGTGCAGGGCGCGGCTATGTGCGGCCGCCGCTGCTGCGCGGGCCAGGTCCGCGGCGTCCTGATGGTGACCTCGCCCTTCGCTGTGCCATCACATCCACTTGAGACCCTTCGGGTGCTTCGCAGCGGCGGCCACGCTGTGGAAACACGTGGCAGTGGCGTGGTCACGGTGGTCTGATCTTTCGCACGCGAAGGCCACCAAGGGCATCAGCCTCGGCGTTGGATCGAGGCATGCTCCGTGGAGACCTGTCGGCCCGCCCCTCGTTTGTGTGCCGGCTCGCCGCCGCCACGGGCCATCGGTCAGGGACCCACTCCGTGCCGACCAAGATCCGGGCCATACACGGACCGGCCGCCTGCAGCTTGGCCGAATCTTGGCCGTTTCCGCTGGTCAGCGGCCATGCGAGGCGCGTACCACCAGCACACGAAGAACCTGCTGGTCGTCTGCAGGACTGGTCCGAGGCGCCGCCTTGGCGTGCTGACAAGGGAAAGCCGCCGGTCACTGCCCGCCAGGCCATGGTGGTCGCGTGTAGTCGCAGGCTGAGGGTGCCCGCCAGCTCCATCTCATGGAGGTACAGCAGCGCGCACATCGCCAACTGCGAAGGTGCAAGAGTTTTTGAATCGCAAGAGGCAGCAGTGTTGTGCGGCCTACCATGAGTCGCTGGCGATGAGACGGTCCCAAGTTCTGACCGCCCGCGTTGTGCCGCGAGTCCCGGTGACTGCTTGGTTCAGGCGAGACAACAGACCACGGCCTGGGCCGGTGACCCGCTCCACGTTTACGTTGCCCAGGAGGACAAACTGCGCTTCATCGTGCTCGATCGAGACGGTCCCACGGACGACGGTCCTCGCGCCTGCTTGCTGGCGCCACGTGGCGATCCAGGGCCTGACAGCTATGCAGCGGACGATGAGTACATGACCCTCTACCAACTGTGGTTCCGTAACCACGGATCGCTCATCGAGTTGGGTGCGGTAAAGATCGGGTATGCCGACCTCATTCGGGGCGAGAGACCTCTCGAGGCAGGATCGTTCTCCACGCTCACAGGACTTGATCAGCGCCTGTATTGGTTTTCCGTGGGGCAGAGCGACCTTCCTCCGGAACCGGATCGGAGTGCCTCCGTCACCCCTCCCCGCCTGCCAGGTGATGGCCCGTGGTTGCAGTCGTGGCAGCGGCCCCCATACGCCAGCCCCATGTCATTCCGTTCGGCCCGAGGCGCGGCTTATCCGATGGTGCGCGTGCGCCGGATTGCTCAACCGGACGCGCATGGCTTCTGGTTGCACTGTGCTGAAGGCACCGACCCGTCACCGGCCTGGCCAAGGCCGCTGGTCCGGCGTCGCGACGCGGGCAGGTCGCGAGCACGAGGCAGGACCGCTTCCCCGGTCGGGCGGCCCGGCGAGTCCCGGCGGGCCCCTCCGTGCCGTCGCCCAGGAGTCGGAACTCCCAGCACAGCCCCCTCCACCGCGGCGGAGGGGGCTGGGTGACGGTCCGCCGTCCCGCGGACAGCGGCCTGGCGTCGGCCTCGTGCAGCCTCACGTACTCGTTGCAGGCGAAGCGCAGCAGCCCGTCCTCCACGTACAGGCTGCCATCGGCTGGGGCCAGTCTGCTCCCGTTCACCGGCCAGGCCCATGCTGCCGCCATCGGGCGAACGGGCTCTGAACGCGCCACACAGGGATCAGTCAGGCGAGGAGCCTGCGCTTCCGCTCCTCGAACTCGGCGTCGGTAAGTACTCCCGCGCCTTGGGTTCCCCGAGCTGCTTGAGCGGGTCGAGTTTGTTGTCCATACCGCCGGCCGGCTGCGCGTCGGGGACGGCCTGCGGTTCGGGTTCCTGAGCCAGCTGGGCGTCCCAGCGACCCCGCTGGCGGCGCGACACGCGATTTGACACGGCAGTCGCCGTGCGGGCCACTCCACCGAGAAGACCTGGCATCGCGATTTCCTTCTCATCCGAAATCGCTGCCCGACTTCTGGAGTCGGCGGCTCAAATTCAGAAATACTGCGATCCAGATTGTTCCACCACTGCGCTTCCACTGCACCTCGACGGAGCATGACCCGAAGGCCTTCCCCTTCGAACTGCCGACCGGCGGCGCCTATGAAAGGCTGGAAGTGCGTATCCCGCCAGCTGAATCCATCGCGGCGGGACCCGGAGGGCAGGAGGGTTCTCAATGGCCACACAGAGCGTAGGAAGGCAGCAAACCGTCGCCGGCGATGAAGTCGCCATATCCGGATGGGTTGTTTTCGCCGCGATCATGATGATCTTCGGCGGCATCATGACGATATTCGAAGGAATAGCCGCCATCGCCAAGGACGACGTGTTCGTCGCGACCCGGAATTTCACTTTTCAGTGGAGCCTCACCGGCTGGGGCTGGCTGCACCTCATCCTCGGCATCCTCGTGACGCTGGCGGGCTTCGCCCTGTTCAAAGGGACTAGGTGGGCCCGCGTCGTCGGCATTACCGTGGCGGGTCTGTCGATGCTCGCCAACTTCGCATGGCTGCCCTGGTATCCGTTCTGGGCCATCACGGTGATCGTCGTGGACGCCGTCATCATTGCGGCCCTGTGCGTCGGCCCGGGCAGGGACGCCGCAGCCTGAATCGGCCGCCAGCAGCTGGGCCGATCGGCGTGGCGAGTGGTGTCGGGGCCGCGCCCGGCCGATCAGGGCGCGGCCTCGGCAGCGCCAAGCGAGACAGCGGCGAACGCCGCGGCTCACACGTTCTCGTAGATCAGCAGACCGGCGGAGTTGCCCAGCTCCACGGCGGCGGCTTCCTTGTGGTCGTCCTGCCCCAGCAACCCGGAGTGAACGCCTTCGAAGACGGCGAGGTCGAAATTGCCGTCACCGGTGAGATCGGCGATATCCAGAGCCGCGACCGAGCTGTCCTCGTCCTTCCGGATGATCTCGTCGAATTGCTGACGCGCCTCAGTGGTGGAAGGCGGCGCGGTCCGCGTCGTGCGGGTGGCCTTCGTCGAGGCGCTTGATCGCTCTGCGCATATCGTCGGCGAGGAGTTCGATTTCGTCGCGGTCGACGCCGTGCCGGACCAGGACGCGCTGGATGACCGTCTCCTGGCGGTCCGGCGGCAGCGGGTAGGAGGGCACCTGCCAGCCGCGCATCCGCAGCAGGTCGGACAGGTCGTAGAGGCTCCAGCTGGTCGAAGCCGGGTCGGTCAGCGTGTACGAGACGGCCGGCAGCGCGCCCGCGCCGTCGTAGAGCAGCGTGAAGGGGCCCATCTCGGCGACCTGCCGGGCCAGGTGCTGCGCGGTGTCGGCGCAGGCCTGGTAGACCTGCCGGTATCCCTCGCGGCCGAGGCGCAGGAACGTGAAGTACTGGCTGACGACCTGCCCGCCGGGGCGGGAGAAGTTCAGCGCCAGGGTCGGCATGTCGCCGCCCAGGTAGTCGACGTGGAAGACCAGGTCCTCCGGCAGGGCGGACTTGTCGCGCCACAGGGCCCAGCCCACGCCGAGCGGCGCCATACCGTACTTGTGGCCGGAGGCATTGATGGAGGCGACTCGGGACAGCCGGAAGTCCCAGGCCAGATCGGGGTGGAGGAAGGGCGCGATGAATCCGCCGGAAGCCGCGTCGACGTGCAGCGGGACGTCGAGGCCCTTCTCCCCTTGCAGGCGGTCGAGCTCGGCCGCGAACTCCGCGACCGGCTCGTAGGTGCACGTGTAGGTGACGCCGAGGATCGCGACGACGCCGATGGTGTTCTCGTCGACGTACTCGCTCAGCTGGTGCGGCTGCAGGCCGGTCGCTCCCGCCTCCACCGGGACCTGCCGCAGCTCCACGTCGAAGTACCGGGCGAACTTCTCCCAGCACACCTGCACCGGCCCGCACACCAGGTTGGGGCGGTCGGTGGACAGGCCGGCGGCTCGCCGCCGGTCGCGCCAGCGCCACTTCAGGGCGAGGCCGCAGAGCATGGCGGCCTCGCTGGATCCGGTGGTCGAGCAGCCCACCGCATTGGCCTCACCGCCCGCGCCGGCCGGCGCGTGCCACAGGTCGGCCAGGATGCTGACGCAGCGCGACTCGATCTCCGCGGTCTGCGGGTACTCGTCCTTGTCGACGATGTTCTTGTCCAGGCACATGTCCATCAGGCGGCGGACCTCGTCGTCCGTCCAGGTGGTGCAGAAGGTGGCCAGGTTCTGCGCGGCGTTGCCGTCCAGGAGCAGCTCGTTGCGCAGCAGCTGGAAGACCACGGTCGGCGGCGCGGAGAACTCCGGCATCGACCGCTTTGGCAGGGGCCGCTCGCTGAGGGGAGAGGCGAAGATGTCCGCGGCCGGGTCGGCCGCCTGCTTCTGGGCTTTGTGCAGGGCCACCGGTCACCTCACGTGTCGGTCATCAGATCCGCATCAGACACTACGGACACGGCCCAGGGGTCGGCATGAGAACGTACGCCATCTCGGGCACGACCGGACGAGTGAGCCTGACACTGAATCCGTTGTCATCGGTCACAGTGTCCAGGGCGCCGACAGCCTGTTCGCCGCGACGATGTGCAGTCCCGCGACCGCCGGCAGCGGCGTAGCGGCCACACGTGCCGTCAGGCGACCAGCTCGTAAATGCCCTCCGCTGTCAGCCACAGGCCGACGAACAAGGAGAGCGTGACGATCAGCTGGTTCTGGTGCTGCTCGACCCACATCCGCAGGGCGTTCAACCTGGCATCCGCGGCCGCCGGTGCCCAGACCGTGTACATCTCCATGACGATGAGGCTGAGCGTGGCCAGCAGGCAGTAGCCGATCAGGGCGAGCCAGTCGTCGACGGAGGAGAGGTCCGCGGCGACGACCGTGGCGGCGCCTGCTCCGACCAGCGCCCAGGGCTGGAACAGCCAGGCCAGCCCGGCCGCCGTGACCAGTGAGGCACCGTCCACCCTGGCGGTCCAGCGCGGCGGGCCGTGCGGGCGCGGCGGCCGACGGCGCCGGTGCGCGCCGTACAGCACCAGCCCCACGCCGATGGTGAGTTTCACACACGCCACGGCCATCGACGGCGGGCTGTGGCGGGCCGGGGGCTCACCCCCGGTCAGCAGCAGCACGCATGCGATCACCACGACCAGGTTCGCGAGCCACGACAACAAGAACGCCATGCCCTTGCGAACACCACGCCGCGAGGCGAGCAGAAGGATGAAGGCACTGTTGTGCAGAGGTCCCAGGGTGATGGCCGTACCGATCACGATCAGGTCGAGCACCATCAGCGCGGTCCCTCCCAGAGGTCGAGGGCATCTGCCGCCGTTGGACGGGAGAAGCGGGTGAACAGGGTCGAGCGGCGCTGTCGCGGCACCGCATCCCGACTCTGCGGGCGGCGGCCCGACCGGTCAAGCAGGCCACGCGCACGTCCCCGAACGCCGCGCGCCGGGTTCGGGAGGAGCTTGGCCGACCGAATGGCACCGCGCGCCCACCGACGAGGAACACCGCGCTATCCTCCACGACGCCACTCTGGTAGATCCGAGCACCGCGGGCGCCCCTCCTTGACTGACGGCGCCCGGCAAGGCGTGACACCACCACCTTGTAGCCGATGTCGGAGGTGCTCACCCTCCACCTGCCCGGCGCGAGACCGCTTCGGTCTTGCACTTCTCACTACCGTGGGCAGGGCCTCGCGGCGGCTCGACGTCGCTGTCCCCCAGAACTGCCCGCCCCCGTCAGGGTGGGGCGTCGTAATCCGCGAGCGCGTTCTCGCGCAGGTTCGGTTCCACGCGGAGTTTCCTGGTGAACCATGCGCCGTAGCGGTTGCCCAGGGAGGGAGCTGATGCTCCGTGGAGGATGATGCTCAGGCCCACGGTCACGGCGATGACCTCGCTCAGCAGGGTTCCCCCGGGCAGGACGGCGTGCAGGTTGCTCCGAGATCTCCCGGTTGAAGCAGACGGCATCTACCACGTCCAGGTGGGGACTTCGGCCAGGATGCGGGCCCTCAGCCACCGTGCGAGGCTGACATGCAGACGGGCACGATCACCTCATCTCCCGGGCGTCCTCATCGCCCTCGCCGGTGGCGCTTCATATCAGCGGCGCGGTATCACGCTCGCGGGGTAGGCCATGAACGCTAACTTCTTCTGGCCGCCGCTCGGCCCTTCCCGGCCACCGTGCCCATCGCCATCAACGTCTTCATCATGTGGGCGCTCTCGGGTGCTCATCGAGAGGACGGAAGCGCAGACATGCCGCTCATCGAGAGAACGGAAGCGCAGACATGACATCGACTGACACAGAAGAACTGGGTCCTGTCGACTACCTCGTCGTCGAGTTCCCGCCGGCCACCTCGAACTTCACCGGCGAGATGGCCGCAGAGCTCGACAAGCTCGTCACCTCGGAGACCATCCGGGTCTTGGACTTGATCATCCTCACGAAGGGGGCAGACGGCGAGCTCGACGTACTGGAGGTCGAAGACCTTGAGGACGCCGGTGAACTGCGCGCCGCAGAGGCCAAGCTGGCCGGCCTTCTCGCCGAAGAGGACGTCGTCAACCTGGCCGCCGCTATGAAGCCCGGCACGACGGCCGGGGTGCTGGTCTGGGAGAACGTGTGGGCGGGGCCCTTCGCCTCCGCCGCACGCCGCTCGGGAGGCCAGCTCATCGCCAACGGACGTATTCCGATCCAGGCCATCCTGGCCTCGATCGAAGCCGACAAAGAAGGAGAATGAGATGCCCCTCGGACCCATGCGCAGAGGACGACGCGGAGTCATCGGCGCCCCCGTCGCCCGCACCGCGGCCGTCGCAGGCACGGCAGCTGTCGTCGCCCACGGAGTCGGCCGCCGCCATGACCGGCGCGAGGACCGTCGGGACGACCGTGAAGACCGCCGGGACGACCGCCGCGACCGGCGCTGACCCGAGCCTCACCGCCGGTCCAGGACGGCGCGCTCTTCCCGGTCGTCCAGGCGGCGGCCGGGAAGCAATCAGTGGCAGGCCTCCACAACCACGACGGGTGCCGGTAGCGGGTCCCGTCAAGGGTTCCTCTCAACTCAGGCGTGGCTTCGAAACATGTCTTTGATGCTCTTCACCAGAGTCTCTACGGCGTGGGCGATCGTCGTCGCCCCCAGAGCCAGATGGCCACGAAGACGATCCACCCGCCCAGTCCGGGCTGCGCCCTGTCGTGGGCCGCCGGCTTGGTCCCCGGCTCAGATGCGTTCGGTGGCTCACCACCCATCATCTCTCTGACGATCTCCACGAAGCCGATGGCGGCGGGAGCGTTCCTTCACGCCATCGCGGGCGTCGGATATGGGGCATTCGGTCCGCCTCCTTCGCCTTGGCCACCTGCGCCTCCGGCAGATTCAGCCGAATGGCGCCTCCTCTCTCGACGATGGCTGGTTTCGGCCAGGCGCGCATCTCGCGCAGCACCCGGCGCGGGTCATCCTCAGCCGATCGCTACGGGATCGTGGGAGGCATCCGCACCGCCGTCCGCTCCCTAAACAAGGGGATGGGAGATCCGACTTTCCGAGGCCGGAGCTACACAGCGAAAGCCGATGTTGCCGGTTGAGGAGTCCGGCGTGTTGGGCATCCGGGCGGAGACCCGATAGCGGCGGCAGTACGAGGCGTGGCAGAGGTAGGAGCCCCCGCGAAGGGCGCGCGCGGTGCCGGTCGGTGGGCCGGTCGGGTCCTCGCAGGGGCCGGTGGCATGCCAGACGGGGTGGAACCAGTCGACCGTCCACTCCCAGACGTTGCCGGTCATGTTGTGGAGGCCGTAGCCGTTCGGGGGAAAGGCGTCCACGGGGCAGGTGCCGAGGTAGCCGTCCTCAAGAGTGTTGTGCTCGGGAAACGACCCGTTCCACACGTTCATCCGATGCCCGCCGCCGGGGCGGAGTTCGTCGCCCCACGGAAAGGGCTGCTGTTCGAGCCCGCCTCGGGCGGCGTACTCCCATTCGGCCTCGGTGGGCAGCCTTCGGCCTGCCCAGGTGCAGTACGCGAGCGCGTCGTTCCAGGAGACATGCACCACCGGGTGCTCCGCGCGTCCGTCGAGGTCGGAGTCGGGGCCTTGCGGGTGCCGCCAGTCGGCTCCGAGCACTTCGCGCCACCACGGAGCGGCGGCGACCGCCCGCGTGGGCGGGAAGTCGTCGGGCAGCAGGCCACCGAAGACGAACGAGGCCCCGTAGCGCTCGGCATCGGTGACATGGCCGGTTTCGGCAAAGCGAGAGCGTTGCCCCGGCAACGTTGCGGATGATCACGGCCAGGCTGTCGCCAAACGGACGCAGCTTGCCGTCCGGATGGGCGGTGGCCGACAACGTACCCAGCAGCTGCGCGGCCTCCCAGGTTTCCTTGTTGCGGTACTCCGGAGAGCGGAGGACGGCTTCGACCACCTGCACCCATTGGGGAGTGCGCTCAGCCATGGCCACATCGCGCGCCCAGTAGCCGATATACAGCAGGGTGTGGCGGTCCTGGGTCGACTTCGTGATCTTCATCAGGACTGGGCGGGCAGCCATGCCGGCTTCGCTGACCATGCCCACAACGGTGCTGAGAGCGCCTGGCCCGCACTTGGCGATGTCCTCCAAGTGCGCGTCCACCCACGAGCACACGAGATCGGGGCTCTGCTGCAGGAGGTGCTGGAGGTAGGGGCGGGCTGGCCACCGCGCGGCCTCTGGGAGCAACCGCTCCAGCGGGAGCAGGCCGAGCCACTGCGCGCTCGTAGCGGCACGGAAGAAGTAGGCGCCAGCCCGCGGATCGGTCATTAGCGCGACTTCGTCGGCGTCGGCTGGGGAGGGGAAGTCGAATCCCGCGAGCTCACGCAGGCGGTCAGCGCGCTCCGGGAGCCCGAGGAACAGTTGCTCGAATGCGGAGAGCACCCCGGTGAACCGCTCGCGGGTCTCCTCAGGCCCGGCACCTGAACCGTGCAGCACGCCGGAGGTGTCGCGGTAGAACCTGGTCCATGAGTTTCGCACCGCCTCTACCTCGGCGACCCCTAGCTCCTGGCGTGTCTGCTGCTGGACGAGGAACCCGATCTGCCGGATACGCTGGCCGCCAGGGTTCTGCTCCTCGGCGCGCAGCGCATCAACGGAATCGGCAAGACGATCAAGCGCCACAGCCGGAAAGAGCGCGCCCCCATGCCACGCCTTGGCCACAATCTTCGCAGCGTCGGTCACCGCCCGCCGAGCGCCCTCGATGCCGGGCAGGTTTTTGGGCGCCAGCTTCAAAACACTGTCGATCGCGCTGCGGCAGCATGACTGTGCTATCTCGTATGGGGCCTGCCAACGTGAGGGGTCTGCCAGGATGGCCGCGCCGTCACGCAGCAGGTTCAGGGCCCGCTCGCCATCGGGTCCCTGCGAGCGCAGAGCATCGGCAAGCTCCGAGGACACGGCGGAGCTGAACTGCTCGGCGTCTACGCCGCTAAGGGGATCCACTCGATTCACCTGGCAACGGTAGCCCGCCCCTCAAGATCCGCGTCCCGCACATCCGCGATCTCAACCGGACCGCGTCCTGTGGCAACGCAGCGCAGCCGGCACGACGGCACCCATGTTGGCAAGTGCTGAGGAGACGTCATCGCAGGCGACGGACCCGGCCGACGACCGGGTCCAGCGCCTGGAGACTGTCCCCCACCACGCTCGAACCCGCTAGGCCCTCGAGTCATCCGACCCGTGCCCACTACCCGGCTGCTTACCGCGTCCCGATTGCCCGGCCACGGCTGCCGGGCTGCAGCGGTGTGTTCATCGCATCCTCATGTCCTGCGGTACAACGGTCACATTCGCAACAAGAGGCCGGGGGAACACTATGGTTCGCAGGACAGTTGGCAGCGTCCGCTACAGGAAGGGGGGCGCCAATAGGGTCCTGCGGCTAGCGTTGTGGGAAGCCTGGGGTTCGAAGTGCTACTGGTGCAGCAAGCCGGTGGAGCTCAACGTGACCCAGATCGACCACATCATCCCCCAGGACGTCAGCGAGATCCGCCTGCAGGAACTCAGGAGCTCGTACAGTCTGCCGATCGACTTCGACATCCACGACCCCCACAACCTCGCCCCGATCTGTATCCCGTGCAACGGGGTGGAAGGCAAGGGCAACGCCACGTTCGAAGCGCCCATCGTGATGACCCGGCTGAAGACCGCCGAGATGCGCCGCTCCGCCGTCATCGGGCGCGTGCGGAAGTTCGGCCAGTCCGGCAAGGTGGCTGAGCATCTGTTGCAGGTCGCCATGGCGGATTTCAGCGATCCTGACCTCCGGCAGGAGTTCAGGGATCACGCTCCCGCAGTCGTCCAGATTCTGGCGATGACGGACCAGGGGTTGGGGGACTACCACTCCTTTCGCCTGGTGGAGGTCGCTGTCTGGGAGGAGGTGGGTAACTACCAACGCGTCGACGTGGCTCTGGACGGTCGAGGGCGAACCGCGGTGGCGTTGCTGGAGGAGGTGTGCGAGTCCACTCTCGACGACGTGCTCCACGACCCCGTCGTACAGCTGGTCGATGAGATTCGCGACCGGGTGACGGCAGCGTTCGAGGCCCTGGAGTCGGACGATCCGATCACCGCGGGGGACGCCACCAGTGACTTCGTCACGATCAACGTTGACTCGCTCGACTTCCGTCGCTTCGCCGGCGCGGTCGAGTTCAGCTTCGGCGGCGACTTTGAGGCCAGCCTTTCGGCCTCCTTGGTCCGCAGTGCCCCCGACGGCGACGGGACGGACGAGTTCCAAGGCGATGCTGTGGTCAGCGGCACCTTCTCCATTGTGGCTGTCTGGGAACTCGCGGCTGACCCAACCGGTGTGGCTGCGGGCGACTGCATCATCGACGTGTGGACCCAGGACCTCCACACAGCGCGGTAGCGGGGACCCGGCATCCGAACCGACGCCAACGTGCTACTCAGCATCCAGTGCTCGCTTCGAGTTGGCCGTCGCTGCTGCACTGAGCTGTTCTCGGACAGCCGTCTGTTCGTCCGAGGGCAGCAACCCAGCTGGGAACGACCTGCCGCTTCGGGGTCGGCATTTGCCCACAGGCCCGCTTCGCTCTTGCCGACTACGGAGCGGCACAGAGCTCTGGCCAAGGACGGAAACCTTCGCCGGCTGCCAACTAATCTGCGTTACCACACGTCCGGATCCAGCCTGCAGTCAGCCACATCGGCCTGCACCCTCTGACGGCGCCCCTGATGGCTGCGCTCTTCCATGGTTCCGCACTCGCCCTGCGCAGGGTGCGGGAGTCACCGATAACGTCGAAGCGCCAATCTGAGCAGTGGACCATGCCGACGACGGTGGTGGGTTCCGGCTAGGCAAGGCCGCGACCAGCCGGCAGGTGACGGTACCAGTAGCATCCGGAGCCGTCGTCGGTGTGGTCGCGGCCGTACTTCTACTCGTCACTGCCGGCACCTTCTGATGGGTGCGCCGCAGCCGTAGCCAGGCGTGAACAACGCGATTCGGGGCCGGCTCACGCCGTACGCGGGCCCCGACCACGAGTCGGTACAGCGTGGTGTGGGGGTCAGTCCCCGCAGCAGCCACAGCCTCCCGGCTGCGTACCGGTCTGTGGGCGCTGTTCACCCTGCACCGGGGGCTTGTCCGAGGACACCACTGTCGGCGTGGTCAACAGCAGAGCATGGGGCTATCGACCTTCGGACGATGAACGCGCAACGGCGTTGCTAGTCCGCTGTGGAGTGGAGATCCCGGCAAGCAGGTTCCTCCTCCCTTCGGCCAGGACCGGACCAGGCCCCTCGGCCGACTCCCCGCAGCAGCCGTCGGTGCATCCGTCGGAGGCCGGCAGGGACGTCGCCGTGGGCGGCTCCGACTTGGAGGCGGCCGCGCGGGCCGGGGCAGACTCGCGCACCGGTGTGTGGTGCGGGAGCCGGGTCTTGCGACCGGCGCGGATGCCGTTTGCGATGACCAGGACCTCGGCCAGTTCGTGTGTGGCGACCACTGTCGCCAGACCCAGCGCGCCGATGGCGGCCAGCGGTACGAGGGTGACCAGGATGGCGCCGGAGAGCAGCAGGTTCTGGGTGAAGATGCCCCGGGCGGCGCGGGCGTGGGCGATGGCGTCGGGCAGGCGGCGCAGGTCCTCGCCCATGAGGGCGACGTCGGCTGCTTCGATGGCGACGTCGCTGCCCATGGCGCCCATGGCGATTCCGGCCTGTGCGGTGGCCAGGGCGGGGGCGTCGTTGATGCCGTCGCCGACCATGGCTACCGGGCCGCGGGCCTGGAGCTCGGTGACGATACGGGCCTTGTCCTCTGGGAGGAGTTCGGCGCGTACCTCGGTGATGCCGGCGGTGGCCGCGATGGCTTCGGCGGTGCGGGTGTTGTCGCCGGTGAGCATGATCACCTCGATGCCCTGTTGCTTGAGGCGAGTGATCGCCTCCGCGGCCTCGGGGCGGATTTCGTCACGTACCGCGACGGCGCCGAGCAGAGCTCCGGCGTGCTCGACGACGACCACGGTGGCACCGTCGCTCTGCAGCCGGGTGACCTCGGCCGCGAGGGAGGCGGGGTCGACGAAGCCGGGCTTGCCGAGCCGTGCCGGGGCTCCTGCGACCGTGCCGGTCAGGCCGTTGC
This sequence comes from Streptomyces sp. NPDC091682, assembly GCF_044756625.1. Lineage (NCBI taxonomy): Bacteria > Bacillati > Actinomycetota > Actinomycetes > Kitasatosporales > Streptomycetaceae > Streptomyces > Streptomyces sp. NPDC091682. Next base: position 36,426 of record NZ_JBIVTH010000028.1, read on the forward strand.
CGGGTACGGCTTCCACGTCCTCGGCCGGAAGACTCGGGAGCGCATCGGCGGCGGTCAGGATGGCTGCGGCCAGGGGGTGTTCGCTGCGCGCTTCGAGGGCGGCGGCGATGCTCAGGACGCGGGTGCGGTCCACTCCGTCGGCGGTGACGACGTCGATGACGACCGGTTCGTTGCGGGTGAGGGTACCGGTCTTGTCGATGGCGACCACGCGAACGCTGCCGAGTGCCTCGACGGCTGCGCCGCCCTTGATCAGTACGCCGGCCTTGGAGGCGGCGCCGACGGCGGCGACCACGGCGATGGGCACGGACAGCGCGAAGGCGCAGGGTGCGGCGGCCACCAGGACGACCAAGGCGCGTTCAATCCACACACCAGGGTCCCCGAGCAGGCCGCCCAGGACGGCTATCAGCGCGGCCAGGACGAGGACGCCGGGAACCAGAGGGCGGGCGAATCGGGCGGCGAGGCGCTGGCTTGCGCCCTTGCGTTCCTGGGCGTCCTGGACGATGTGCACCAGGCGGGCTAGGGAGTTGTCCTCAGCGGTGGCGGTGACGGTCAGGAAGATCCCCCGTCCCAGCTGGACACCTTGTTCGGCTACGGTGCGCCGAGATCCTGAGCGCAGGCACAGGCATGGGCGGCAGGCTGCCGCGAAGGAGCAGGCAATGAACGCGGTAGGGGCCCCGGCCGGTGATGGCGAGCTGAAGCGGCGCCTTGGAGTCGGTGACGCGGTACTGATCGGTCTCGGGTCGATGATCGGAGCGGGGATCTTCGCCGCGCTCGCTCCGGCGGCCGGGGCGGCCGGGTCCGGGCTGCTGCTGGGGCTGGCTCTCGCGGGCGTGGTCGCGTACTGCAACGCGACGTCCTCGGCGCGACTGGCCGCCCGTTACCCGGCCTCGGGGGGAACGTACGTCTACGGACGTGAACGGCTCGGGGAGTTCTGGGGCTACCTGGCCGGCTGGGCGTTCGTGGTCGGCAAGACCGCCTCCTGCGCGGCCATGGCGCTGACCGTGGGCACCTATGTCTGGCCCGGTCAGGCGCACGCGGTTGCGGTGGCCGCTGTGGTGGCACTGACCGCGCTCAACTACACCGGGGTACAGAAGAGCGCCCGGCTGACCCGTGTCATCGTGGCCATCGTCCTGGCGGTCCTCGCCGCAGTGGTCACTGCTTGCCTGACCGGCGGGACCGCTGAGGCCGCGCGGCTGGACATCGGCGCGGACGCCACGGCGACCGGCGTCCTGCAGGCCGCCGGGCTGCTGTTCTTCGCCTTCGCCGGCTACGCCCGTATCGCTACGCTCGGCGAAGAGGTCCGGGATCCCGCCCGCACCATCCCGCGCGCGATCCCCCTTGCCCTGGCCATCACCCTCGTCGTCTACGCCTGCGTGGCCGTCGCGGTGCTGTCGGTCCTGGGGCCCGACCGGCTCGCCCAGGCCACCGAACCGCTGACGGAGGCCGTACGGGCAGCCGGCGTCCCGGCCCTGGTCCCCGTCGTGCGTATCGGAGCGGCCGTCGCCGCGCTCGGGTCCCTGCTCGCGCTGATCCTCGGGGTCTCCCGCACCACCCTGGCCATGGCCCGCGACCACCATCTGCCCCACACCCTGGCCGCCGTCCACCCACGCTTCGGCGTTCCTCACCACGCCGAGCTCGCCGTCGGAGCCGTCGTCGCCATCGCCGCCGCGACCGCCGACCTGCGTGGGGCGATCGGCTTCTCCTCCTTCGGAGTCCTGGCCTACTACGCCGTCGCCAACGCAGCCGCCTACACCCTCACCCCTGCCGAGGGACGCCCGCCTCGAGCCGTTCCCGTAATCGGTCTGGTCGGCTGCATGGTCCTCGCCTTCGCCCTGCCGCTGACCTCTGTCATCTCCGGCGCCGCCGTCCTGGCCGTCGGCGCCGCGGTCTACGGCGTCCGAAAGGCCCGCGTACACAGCTGACCGGCGCCCGCTTGCCTTGGGGCGTGCGCCCCGGATCGAGGGATGGTCCGCACCACGGCACCCGGGCCGGATCGTGCGAAGGAAGACGCAGCCGCCAGGAGTGAATGTCAGGAGTTGCGCGGGGTTACCAGGCCGGCTTCGTAGGCGAGGACTACGAGCTGAGCGCGGTCACGGGCATGGAGCTTGGCCATGGCCCGGTTGATGTGGGTCTTCGCGGTCATCGGGCTGATGACCATGCGGTCAGCGATCTCGTCGTTGGACAGGCCCTGCGCGACCAGGACGACGGCCTCGCGCTCGCGGTTGGTCAGCTCCTCCAGCCCAGTGCGGGTGCCGGTGTCGAGCGGCTGGGCGACGTACCTGTTGATGAGCTTGCGGGTGATCGAGGGTGCGAGCAGGGCGTCACCGCGCGCGGCGACGCGTACCGCGTGGAGAAAGTCCTCCGGCACGATGTCCTTGACGAGGAATCCGGCGGCGCCGGCCCGCAGCGCGTTGAAGACGTACTCGTCCAAGCCGTAGTTGGTCAGGATGACGACGTGCACGTTGGCCAGGGCCGGGTCTGCCGCGATGAGCTGGGTCGCCTCGATGCCGTCCATAACCGGCATCTGGATGTCGATGAGCGCGACGTCGGGCAGGTGCTGCCTGGCCTGAGCCAGGCCTTCCTTCCCGTCGCCGGCCTCGGCCACCACATCGATGTCTTCCTCGGCGTCGAGCAGCGAGCGAAATCCGCTGCGGAGGAGGGGCTGGTCGTCGACCAGCAGGACACGGATCACGACGCCCGCTCCACGGGGAGTTCGGCCTGGACGGTGAAGCCGCCCTCACTCCGCGGTTCGGCGCGCAGCCGACCGCCGAGAGCCGTCACGCGTTCGCGCATCCCGAGCAGCCCGACTCCGGGCGTCGAGGCCGCGTTCGACGTGGCTTTGCCATCGTCATCGACGCGGACGGTCAGGGCGTCCGGGCGGTAGTCGATGTGGACCGATGCGGTAGTGGCTGCGGCGTGCCGGGAGATGTTGGTGAGGGACTCCTGAACGATCCGGTAGACGGTCCGTTCGACCGCGGCCGGCACGTCGGGGCGTCGTCCGTCGACCGCCAGCCTCGCGTCCAGGCCGGTCCTCCGGGCACCCTCCACCAGTTCCGGGACATCGTCGAGCCCACGCGGCGGAGACGTGTCGTCGTCGCGAAGCGCTTCCAGCGTCGCTCGCAGCTCCCGGGTCGCCTCACGACCGGCCTGCTGGATCGCCAGCAGGGCCTCAGGTACCTGTTCGCCACGCTTGCGGGCCAGGTGTACGGCAACTTCGGACTGCACCTTGATGATCGAGATCTGGTGGACGAGCGAATCGTGCAACTCCCGCGCGATGTGGAGTCGTTCCTCGTCGGCGCGACGCCGCGCGGTCTCCTCCCGGGTGCGCTCGGCCTCGTCCGCCCGGCGCTCGGCCTGCCGCAGTGCCTCGCCCGCGGCGCCGGCGGCGATCAGCCAGGCGATCTCCAGGGCGCCCCGGGACCGCGCGAGCGCCTCACCCATGTCGTGCATGCCCGAGACCAGGGCGGCGACGGGGAGTGCGGCGAGCATGGCGAAACTGGCCGCGATCGTGAGAGTACGGTGGCCGGCCCGTACGGCCGCGTACACGGCGAACAGGTACGCGACGGCGGGTACATCGAAACCGGCCGCCTGGTAGCCCACCGCGCACACCCCGGTGACGGCGAGCACGGGAACCGGAGCCCGACGGCCGCCGGCCAGTGCCAGGCCGCCGGCTACCAGCAGCGCGTAGCCGAGCAGGTCGAGGCGGCCCGTGGCGGAGTGCTGCCCCGACAGCCCGGTGACCAGCAGCGCCGCCGCCACGCAGACGGCTGTCGCCCAGTCCCTGACCGCGGCCCGAACCACGAACCTTCCTCTGCCCATGCGCGCACCCTAGCCGGATGCCCGCCCGAGCGGATCATGCTCCCGGACGAGCGGCGGGCTACCGCGTACGCGGTACTTCCGCAGCGCCTGCGGTGTCCGCGGTAGCCGGGTGAGGCAGCGGCGGCAGCGAGAAGTGTCTGCGCCTGCTGGACGACCGGCGGCGGGTCCGACGGACACGCTCAAGCCATACAGAGTCGTAGTGAAGGAGCACCTCATGTCAGTCCGAGACATGCTTTCCGCACCCGAAGCCGCGCACATCGCGCTCCAGCCGGTCGCCGCCAGTGTCTTCAGTATGAGTACCGGGCGACTCGGTGCCATCTTGGCCGCACTGGTGGGACTGACCGGCGTGGTCATCGGCGGGCTGGCCCTAGCTCGTCCCACCGGTCGATTCGGGACCCGCTCCGGGCGAGCGGGCGCCGTCGTGGCGGGGCTGATCGCCATGGCTCTTGGTGGGCTGGTCGTGGCCACCTCCGACAGCGGGATCGGCACCGGCAACGGGAGGGGCGGGGCTTTCGTGGCGCTGCTGTTGGGGCTGATCGCCGTGGTCGTCGGTGCGCTCACTCTGGCCCGCTCCCGCCGCACCGGCTGACCTAAGCGAGCACGACCGCGCGCTCGGGTTGCCTGACTGCCTTTGTCTGCGCCGTTTCATGACGCCCGGCCGGTCCGCCGCCCCTGCTCCTCGTCGCCGCTTCGATACCTGCGTCCATCACCACGAGATCTTCTGCTGCTTGGCCCAGGACTCGACCTCGGACACCTTGAACTGGATCTTGGCGTTGCGTCCGGCTCCAAAACGATAGGGGGCGAGCCCGGCCCGAGGCGCTTCTCGGTACACCCACTGCACCGACATGTTGAGGTACTCCGCGGTCTCTCTCACGTCCATGAACTGAGTGGCCATCGGTACTCCCTGGAGCGTTGAGGATCGGCATCCTCGCATTGGTCTTGCTCCATACATCCCACGCCAGAACAAATTTGGCGCTGCCGGTTCCCCTCGCTATGATCCGCCCGCCGCGCGCCCTCGGCGGGCAGTTCAGAAAACACGAGAATTGATCCGTCGCTCGGGAATACTTGCCGCCTCTGCGTGATTGTTGGCTCCCTGGATCTGACACAGGAGAACAGGGGCATGCCGGTGAGTGATCTCAGAGCCTTTCGGGTCTGTGGCGGGGCCGCAACGGAGATGCGGGGGTCCGCCGTTGCTCTGGAGAGGCAGCTGACTCTGATCGAGGCGAACATGGAGACGATGCTGGGCATCCGATTCCTGGCCAGCAAGTACCCCACTGGACGTCATCGGGGCCGGATCGATTCACTTGGTCTGGACGAGAACGGGACGCCCGTGATCATCGAGTACAAGCGGAGCCGGGACAAGGAGCTGCTGCCGCAGGCCCTGTCGTATCTGGCGTGGCTGGAGGACAACCACCACGAGTTCGAGCGCCTCGTCGCGGACCGGCTCGGCTCCGAAGCTGCCGGGTCGGTTGATCGGAGCAATCCCCGAGTGGTCTGTGTCGCCGGGGACTCCCTGATGGAGTTCAGATCTTCCTGAGCGCTCTCCTGCTCTGCAACGGCTTCAGCGAGTCCAAGCTCCATATCCTCCCGGCTGGTTGTGTTGCTGTCGCGCAGGAACGCCAGGATTGCCTCTAGATCTGCGTGGCGCAGAGGGCTGGGAGTACGGCGCGGGGGGGGGGGGCGGCCCCCCCCCCCCCCCCCGCCCCGCCCGCCCAGGGGGTGGTGACCCCGGGGCGCACCCCCCCGCGGGGGGGGGGGGGGCCCAACTGTGGGGGGGCG
>NZ_JBIVTH010000028.1:42033-93881 GCF_044756625.1 Streptomyces sp. NPDC091682
CGGCCCGCGGCGGGGTGGGGGGGGGGGGGGGGGGGGGGGGGGGGGGGGCGCGGCGGCCCCCCCCCCCCCCCCCCCCCCCCCCCCCCCCCGCTCCGGCCTTGGTGTTGGACACCGTGGTCAGCAGCCGCCGGAGGAGGCGGGGGCGCCAATGATGAGGGTGGCCGGGGCGGCGCAGCAGCCGCCGCCGGTCTCTTCGGCGGCCTCGGGCTGGTCGAACAGGCCCGCGCCGCCGCACACTCCGGTCTCGGGAAGGGTGAGTTCGACGCGCTCGGCGGCCTCGCGGTCGCCGGCAAGGGCTGCGGCGACGGAGCGGACCTGTTCGTAGCCGGTCATGGCCAGGAACGTCGGGGCCCGACCGTAGGACTTCATGCCCACCAGGTAGACGTCCTTCTCCGGGTGAGAGAGCTCGCCCGCCCCGTGCGGGTAGACGGTGCCGCAGGAGTGCTGGTTGGGGTCGATCAGCGGCGCGAGCTCGACCGGGGCCTGGAGGCGCTCGTCGAGACCGAGACGGAGCTCGTCGAGGAACGTGAGGTCGGGGCGGAAGCCGGTGAGGACGATGACCTCGTCGACCGGGTCCAGGCGGCGGCCATCCTCACCGACCAGGACCAGGCGGCCCTCCCCGGTCTTCTCGATGGCGTCGGTGCGGAAACCGGTGACCGCGTCGGCGTAGCCGCCGTCGACGGCGGCCTTGGCGGCGAGGCCGAGGGCGCCGCGGGCGGGCAGTTGGTCGGCGGTGCCGCCGCCGAAGGTGGAGCCGCTGATCCCACGTCGGAGGATCCAGGTGGCGTGCGTCCCGGCGCCGTCCTCCGCCTTGGCGAGGTCGGCGAGGTAGGCCAGGGCAGTGAAGGCGGAGGCGCCCGAGCCGATGACGGCGGTGCGCTTGCCGGCGTAGCGGGTGCGGACGGCGGGGTCCTTCAGGTCGGGGACGCGGTACGTGACGTGGTCGACCGCGCTCTTCTCGCCGAGTGCGTGCAGGCCGCTACCGCCGGCCGGGCTGGGCGTGGACCAGGTGCCGGAGGCGTCGATGACGGCGCGGGCGAAGATCCGCTCCTCACGGCCCTCGGCGCTGGTGATGTGAACGGCGAATGGCTGATTCTCTCGGTCGGCGTCGACGATGCGGTCACGGCCGGTGCGCGAGACACCGGTGACGGTGGCGTTGTAGCGGACGCGGTCGCCGAGGACGTCGGCCAGGGGCTGAAGGTAGAGCTCGGCCCAGTCGCCACCGGAGGGGTACGTGGCACCGTCCGGCTTCACCCAGCCAGTGGGGGCTAGGAGCTTCTCGGCCTCGGGGTCGACGACCTCGGACCAGGTGGAGAAGAGGCGTACGTGAGACCAGTCGCGCACGGCGGACGCGGCGACCGGACCGGCCTCCAGGACCAGGGGCTCGATGTCCCGCTCGATGAGGCGGGCGGCCGCGGCGAGTCCGATCGGGCCGGCGCCGATCACGACGACAGGCAGGGCTTCGGTGGTTGCGTTCACGGCAGGCTCCCCGGTTGATTTGACGTTTGTCGATGTCCTGACGCCTCTAGAGTGGACCTTGAATCGACGTTCGTCAACATAGACATCTATCGAAATTTCTCGGATGATGGAGGCATGACTACGAAGGTGTTGCCGCTGCTGGAGCCGGAGGCCGTGGCAGCGTGCTGCCCGCCCCTGTCGGAGCGCCCGCTGACGGCCGAAGAGGCCGAGCGGACCGCCGTCATGTTCAAGGCCCTGGGCGACCCGGTCCGCCTGAGGCTGTTCTCGCTGGTCGCCTCCCACGAGGGCGGCGAGGCCTGCGTGTGCGACATCTCTGATGTCGGCGTCTCCCAGCCGACGGTCTCCCACCACCTGAAGAAGCTCCGGGAAGCCGGGCTGCTGTCCTCCGAGCGGCGCGGCACGTGGGTGTACTACCGGGTAGAGCCTGCGGTGCTCGCCGCCATGGGGCAGCTCCTGACCCGCGCGGCCGCCGCATGAGCATCACCATCGCCCCGCTGGCCGAAGCGCACGCGGATGAGGTCCTGGCGATCTACCAGGCGGGGATCGACGAGGGCAACGCCACCTTCGAGACCACCGCCCCGCCGTGGGAGGCGTTCGCGGCGGGCAAGCTGCCGGAGCACCGCTTCGCCGCTGTCGGCGAGGACGGCAAGGTACTGGGCTGGGTCGCGGCGAGCGCGGTCTCGGACCGGTGCGCGTACGCGGGTGTGGTCGAGCACTCCGTCTACGTCCACCCGGCCGCCCGTGGCCGAGGCGTCGCCATGCAGCTCCTTACCGCACTGATCGGCTCGACGGAGACCGCGGGGATCTGGACGATCCAGTCGGGCATCTTCCCCGAGAACCGCGCGAGCCTCGCCCTCCACCAGCGGGCCGGCTTCCGGGTCATCGGCACCCGCGAGCGCATCGGCCGCCAACACGGCGTGTGGCGTGACGTGGTGCTGTTGGAGCGCCGCAGCCCGCGGATCAGCTGACCTCAGGCTTCCCGCTGCGCCCGTCGCTGCTGTTCAGCGTGAGCTGGCGGTGGTGGAAGTCGAAGTGCTGCGTCGGGTAGCGGTAGACGTCCGCGAGTGTCATGAAGTCCTTGAAGAACGGGTCCCACCGCACGGGGTAGTGCATACCGCGGGCCAGGTCGGCATCGGACTCGGCGGCCAGCCGACGCTGGAGGGAGTCGAGGACACGGTCGAAGGCGGTGCCCATCCGGCGCGGTCCGTAGACCTTCACCGCCCCTCGTGGACCCTCGTAGTTGACCCAGTCGAACGGCACGGTTCCCGCGTCCAGAAGGCGAGCGAACGCCTTGCCGGCGCCGCGTGGAAGCCGCCCGAAGACATGGACCAGCACCAGCAGAGCCCGGACGACCATGTAGCCGATGAGCATGTGCCACAACAGCTGCTCGTTGGTCCACTTGGTACCGCGGCTGGGTCGTGCAAGGTCCGCCTCGGAGGCGGATTCCAGCAGCTGATGGAAGCCGCGGCGGGCCCGTTCGTAGTCCTCGTACACAGCCTGCCGGTCCATCGCGATCGCCTCCATCATGGCCTGCCAACTCTGGGTCGGTACTCGGGGACCGGCCGGAGGTTGCGATGATTCCCGCTCCTGAGCGGGAGTAACAGAAGCAGCGAGCTGTCAGTCCTCCTCGAGGAGCGGGCCGAAGGTCTGGTGCCCGATCTCAATGGCGCGGGCCTGGCTGACGATCTCCCCACGCACTTCGGGGTTCGCCGACTTCCATTGCTCGGCCGGGGTGAGGCCGGAGAAGAAGCTCAGGGCGTCGCAGCACACCGCGGCAGCTGGGCCCTCGCTCTCACGGCGCCCGACAAAGACGACCGCACCGGCAGGCTCCCATCGCGCCGCACCGTTGACGAAAGAGACGGTCACCGGCTGTCCGTCGATGGGGTCGCTGGAGGAGACCGTCACGTCCTGGCCGAGCATTGCGGAAATGCCGAGCGCGTCGATCGCACACATCGACCAGACCCGCACCTCGTTGGCCAGCTGTACCTGGTGCCGCGTCTCCACTGCCGAGAACGGGTACGCGGCCGCGATCCGTCCAGATGTGGCGAGGGTCAGAAAATCCTCGCGGTCCAGCTCGGCCAGAACCTCTCCGGCTGTCCGTCCGGCTTCGGCCGCCACGGGTTCGAGCAGGGTGGCCTCCGGCGCGCGCCCCGTAGTGGCGAAGTGCCGCAGGATCGCGTGCTGGACCAGCCGCAGGCCGCGCTCCGCAGGCGCCCGCCTCCCCCGCCCTGCCCGGCCGATCGGATCCAGGGGGTCGGTCTCGCAGCAGTCCTGCTCTTCGGCCGCCTGGGGCCTGCGTACTCCCGAAAACGCCTCCCGGAGAGCCTGGACGCTCGGTGCACCGTCGGTGCGGCCGCCAGCGTCACGGTAGAGGCGGCACGACACCGACGGCGGAGCACCAGGGATGGGGAACGGGTCGGTGCCGTTGAGGAGCACCGTGGGCGAACCAGTCATGCCCCACCGGGCCGCCTCGCCCTCTTCGAACACCTCGACCAGGTCGATCACGGCAGCACGGCCGTCGAGTGCCTCCGTGACCGCTCCTGCACGACCGGCACGTTCGGGCACTCCGGCACCGTGAGGATCGTGATCCGCATCCCGCTGTCCTTCCCGGTCGGTGAGCTTGCGAACCGAACATAGACCTTCCAGTGCACTGGAAGGTCAAGGCCGTAGCGTGGAGGCATGCGTATCGGTGACCTCGCGGCGGCCGGCCAGGTGACGGCCAAGACCATCCGCTTCTACGAGCAGGCCGGACTGCTGCCCGCCCCGCCGCGCACGGCAGGTGGGTACCGCGACTACGCACCGGAGTTCGTGAACCGGCTGGCGTTCATCCGAGACGCTCAAGCGGCCGGCCTGAGCCTCGCCGAGATCCGGTCGGTCCTGGACCTGCGTGACAGCGGGCAGGCTCCGTGCGGCCAAGTCACCACACTGATCGGCGAGCACCTCGCTGAGATCGAACGCATCCTGGTCGAACTCAGGCAGACCCGTACACTGCGCGACCTCGCCCGACGGGCCGCCTCGATGGATCCCGACACCTGCTCGGAAGGCGACATCTGCACCATCCTCACGCAGCCGCGATCGACACACTGAGGACGCGTTCTCACCCGCCGAGGAGTACGGCGATTTCGCGGGCGGCGTCCCTGGCGGGGCGGCCGACACCGATGAGGGTGGCGGAGGCCGGGCCCGTCCAGTCCCCGTAGCCGAGCAGGTGCAGGCGCGGCTCGTCCACGGCGCGGGTGCCTTCGGTGGCGATGTGGCCGCGGGTGCCGCGCAGGCGCAGGGACGCGAAGTGGGCGAGGGCGGGGCGGAAGCCGGTGCACCAGATGATCGCGTCGACCTCGGCCTGGGTGCCGTCGGCCCATTCGACACCCTTGGTGGTGAGGCGTGTGAACATCGGCTTCGCGGTGAGGAGTCCGGCGTCCCGGGCGGCGCGTACAGGCGGGACGGCGACGATGTCGCCGAGGGAGGCCACGCCCCCGGTGTCGGTGCGTCCGGCGTCCAGCGCTTGGCGGCGGGCGGTGGCGGCGTCGAAGAGGGCCCTGCCGTCGATGTCGTCGGCCAGGTAGCGGGGCGGACGCTGGGTGACCCAGGTCAGCTCGGCCACAGACACGAGGTCGGCGGCGATCTGCGCACCGGAGTTGCCACCGCCAACCACGATCATCCGCTGACCGGCGAACTCGGCCGGGCTCTTGTACTGCACCGTGTGGAGCTGGCGACCGGAGAACTCCCGGCGACCGGGGACGGTGGGGATGAACGGGCGGGTCCAGGTGCCGGTCGCGCTGATGACCGCGTGGGCCCGCCAGTCGCCCGAGTCGCTCTCCACCCGCAGACAGACGCCGTCGCGATGGACCGCATCGACCCATACGCCGCGCTGGACCGGCAGCTCGTATCGCTTCTCGTAGTCGGCGAGGTACTCCACGACATGCTGCGCGTCCGGGTACGTCTGGCCGGGCTGGGCGGGCATCAGCCGCCCGGGCAGCGAGGAGTACTGGGCCGGGGAGAACAGATGGAGGGAATCCCAGGTGTGCTGCCACGCCCCGCCGGGCGCGGCCTGGGCATCGAGGATGACGTGCTCGATGCCCAGGCGGCGCAGGTGGTAGCCGGCGGCGAGCCCTGCTTGGCCGCCGCCGATCACCACCACATCCGTGCTGCGCGTCATGCTGCGGGCTGCTCCGTGTCGCTCTTGCCGCGCATGAAGATGACCGCCACGAGTGCCAGACCCACGACCGCGCCGACCACCTGCATGGCGATGAAGCCGGGCACCGAGGCGGGGGCGATGCCCGCGAAGGTATCGGTGAAGGCGCGGCCGATGGTGACGGCCGGGTTGGCGAAAGAGGTGGAGGAGGTGAACCAGTACGCGGCGCCGATGTACGAGGCGACCGCGACAGGAGCGAAGCGGAGGCGGTCGGTGCGGGCGAGGCCAAAGATCAGCAGGATCAGGCCCGCGGTCGCCACGACCTCGCCGAGGAGGAGGTTCCCGGCGGAGCGGTCGTGCGTGGACCACTTCACCAGCGGTTCGCCGAACATCGCGTCCGCCAGGACCGCGCCCGCGATCGCACCTGCGATCTGCGAGGGAACGTAGACGGCGAGCTCGCGGGCGGTGACTCCGGCGCCGCCACGGCGGGCGGTCCACCACTCGGCGAGAGTGACGGCCGGGTTGAAGTGGGCGCCGGAGACCGGCCCGAGGAGGGCGATCAACACGCCGAGGCCGAAGACGGTGGCGGTGGAGTTGGCCAGCAGCTGAAGAGCCACGTCGTCGGTGAGCTTGGTGGCCTGGATGCCGGAGCCGACGACGATCGCCACCAGGGCGGCCGTGCCGACGATCTCGGCGGCGGCGCGGGCGATCAGCGGGGTGCGGGGCGGAGTCGCGCCGGGTGCGGGCTGCGGCGACGTGTCGGCGGCTATGTCGCTCTCCACAGCGGGGGCGGCGACGGGCTCGGTGGCGGTCAAGACGGGTTCTCCTCGGGCAGGTGAGGCAGAGCGGGCTATGGGCAGGACCGCTTGAGGTTCGCTTCGGCGGTGGCACGCGCGGTCGTGGCGAGGTCGGCGAACTGACCGGCGAGAGCTTCGATGACCTCCGGGCGCAGGCGGTAGTAGATGTACCGTCCGCATGGCTCCGTATCCACGACCCCGGCCTCGCGCAGCACCTTCAGGTGGTTGGAGAGGTTCGTCTGCTTGGCACCCGTCTCCTCCACGAGGTGGGTGGTGCAGAGCGTCTCGCGTGCGAGCAGGGTCACGATCTGGAGCCTGAGCGGGTCGGCCAGAACCCGGATCAGATCAGTGTCGACTGACGTCATCATGTGCTGATACTGTCACATCAGCTGGGGCTGACACCAGTCCGGGCTGACCTTATAGCCGACGCCTACGCCATGCCGCTGACCGAACAGGTTGCCCAGGCGCCGCCGACATCGTGATCACGATCGCAGTAGCCTCACCCCAAGGAAGAACAGATGTCCTCCGCTCCTGCCGCCTCCGTCCTGTTCGTCTGCATCCACAACGCGGGCCGCTCCCAGATGGCGGCCGGGTTCCTGCGCCACCTCGCCGGCGACCGCGTCGAGGTCCGCTCCGCCGGCTCCGTGCCCGGCGAGCAGATCAACCCCTCGGCCGTCGCCGCGATGGCCGAGCTGGGCATCGACATCTCCGACCAGAAGCCGAAGGCCCTCACCCCCGAGGCCGCCCAGGCGTCCGACTACATCATCACCATGGGTTGTGGCGACGCCTGCCCGTACTTCCCCGGCAAGACCTACCTTGACTGGCAGCTCGAGGACCCCGCCGGCCAGGGCGTCGAGGCCGTCCGCCCCATCCGCGACGAGATCAAGGGCCTCATCGAGGGCCTGATCGCCGAGATCGACGCCAAGAAGCAGGGCTGATCCCGTGGGCGAAGCAACCACCGCCGACGACGGCATACGCAACGTCATCGTCATCGGCTCCGGTCCCGCCGGATACACCGCCGCTCTCTACACCGCCCGCGCTCAGCTGAAGCCTCTGCTCTTCGGCAGCTCCATCTTCGTCGGTGGGTCGCTGACCACCACGACCGAGGTGGAGAACTTCCCCGGCTTCCCCGACGGGGTCGACGGCCCGGACCTCATGGCGAACATGCGGGCCCAGGCAGAGAAGTTCGGCGCCGAGATGATCGACGACGACATCGTCTCCGTGAACCTCACGGGGGAGATCAAGGAAGTCACCGACTCCGAGGGCACCGTCCACCGCGCCCGCGCGGTGATCATCGCCACCGGCTCGGGCTACCGGAAGCTCGGCATGCCCAGAGAAGAGGAACTGTCCGGGCGCGGCGTGTCCTGGTGCGCCACCTGTGACGGGTTCTTCTTCCGCGACCGCGACATCGTCGTGGTCGGCGGCGGCGACACCGCCATGGAGGAAGCCACCTTCCTCACCCGCTTCGCGAGGTCCGTGACCGTCGTCCACCGCCGCTCCACCCTGCGTGCCTCCAAGGTCATGCAGAACCGGGCCTTCACCGACGACAAGATCTCCTTCGCCTTCGACAGCGAGATCGCCGAGATCAAGGAAGCGAACGGCATGCTGTCCGGTGTCGTCCTGCGTGACACTTTCACCGGCAAGCTCCGCGACCTCGACGTCACCGGCCTCTTCATCGCGATCGGGCACGACCCGCGCACCGAGCTGTTCACAGGACAGCTCGACCTGGACGACGAGGGCTACATCCAGACCGCCTCGCCATCGACCCGTACGAACATCCCCGGCGTCTTCGCCGCCGGCGACGTGGTCGACCACACGTACCGCCAGGCGATCACCGCAGCGGGCACCGGCTGCGCCGCGGCCCTCGACGCCGAGCGCTACCTCACCGCGCTCAATGACGGAAACAGCGCAGAAGCTGAACTCGAGCCTGCCAAGGCCTAATTGGGTGGCCCCCGCCTCGCACGGGGGCCGCCCTTCAACATGTGCGCGCGTACGCCCTTCATGCGCCCCTGCTCCCCCACGTAGCTTGCGACGTTGGCCTGTAACACCCGTACGAACGTAGGGGGAAGCAGCTTGAAGCGTGCAGACGTACTGAGGGATCTCGCGCAGCCGTGGCACATATCCGTCCAGTCGACAGCGGAACTGGCGGGCAGCGTCGCGAAAGCGGCTGCCGCGGACGACAAGGCCAAACAGGAGAAGAACCAGGCGCCCCTGCGCCGCAAGCCGGAACTCCGCCCCTTACCGGTGAAGCCGCTCGGCCTGTCGCTCCAGCTCACCCCTTGGGACGTCCTCCACACCTTGGGCCGGGCCAACGTCCTCGCCCGGCAAGGCGCAGGACGAGGCCTCGCCGAGCACTGGGCAAGCCTGAAGTACTGCCAGGCCCTGACCGGTAACGACGGCCACTACATGGCTCTTTCATCAGAGGGCCGCAACCCTCGGCGCCACTACGCTGCCACCCAGTCGGGCGAGCTGAGCATCGGCTTCGCCCTCGCGCTCGCCCACCGCGTGCTCTCCGCGCAGTATCCGGCTCACTCGATATCCGTCATCGACGCCGAGATAGCCATGCGGGCCGGCTGGGAGCTGACCGGCAAGGAAGCCGGGCGCAGCAGCGCCCCAAGGCGACCAAACTTCTTCCTGGAGGTCTGGAAACCCGGTGAGCCGTCCCGGGTCATTCCGGTCACCTGCAAGGGGACCCACGGCAATGTGTCCCAGGCACACAAACAGCTCGCCACCGCCTCCGCCGACGTCGAGGGCATCCACATCGGCCCGTACAACGGAACTCCGTCCCTGGTCTTCGGCACGACGCTCCCCAAGAAGAGCGAGAACATCACCGTCTACCTGCTCCAAGCCCCCGGGGACGGCACCCTGCAGCTGCCGACGACAGTGACCCTCGACCCTCCCGTCGAGGACCGCGCCATCGTCCCCGGCATCCACGTTCCCACCGAGCCGGACGAGAAGCCGGTCATCCTGCCCGGATACCACCTCCAGCCGGAGGAGCACGGCTGGTTCGGCCGCGTTCTCGCCCAGGCCGATGCGGCAGGTCTGATGGCGTTCACCGGCGGTGGTGAGCCCACAGCGCGCTACCTCACCGAGCGTCAGGGCAAGCGGCACTTCGAGACCTTCACCCACGCCGGCACCGGCATCGTCCAAGACGTCACCCACACTATCCACGGCAAGAACTTCGTGGGCACCGATCACGTCTTCCGCCTCAACGGGATCCGCGTCGAGGCCTTCTCCGGCCTCGCCGAGGACCTGTTCGAGCACCTACGAGAAGGCAGGGTCGAGCAGTACCGCCAAGAGGCACACGCCCTCCGCGACTCCTGGGACGCCGACCCCTGGGACGCAAAGTGGCGCGGCCCCGTCTCCTTGCACCCCGACGGCACCGTGATGGCGCTGCGCCGCCTCCGTCTGCGCTGACGCCGCGCAGGCCTTCTGGGAGCCGGTCGACTCCCAGAAGGCCGCTGCGCTATATCAGTCGGCGAGCCGGGCCTTGTAGTCGCCCGCCCCTTCCACCGCGGCTACGAGAGTCGCACTTTCGACGTGCGCACCCTCCTCCAGGTGGACGATGCTGCGTCCCGTTCGTGTGTCCGTGTTGGCCGAGCGGACTCCGGGGAGGTCTTCCAGCTCGTCGTCGATGAGGAGGCCGCAGCTGGTGCAGTACATGCCCTCGATGAGGAGCTCGACCTGAGAGCCGGTGTCGGCTTCGGTCTTGTTCTTGCGGCCGAAGAGCTTCATGACAGGTCCTTCTTGAACTCGATAGCGCCGGTCTGCATGCCCATGGCGCACGTGAAACGGAGGGTTCCCGCCTTGCGGGTACCCAGGTCGACGTTGGTGTCCCCGTCCCGTTTGACGATCTCCTGCACCCCGAGTTCGGGGATGGTGAACGCCCTGGCGCAGCCGCCCGAGTCCTTGCCGTGCAGCATGAGCGTGGTGGGCACGCCGGCCTTCACGGTGAACTGGGTCGGGGCGTAGAAGTCCGTCACGGTCAGCGTGATGATCTGCCGCCCCGACGCGTCCGTACGTACGGGGTTCTCGGGCGGCTCCTGCGAGTCGCCACCGCCCCCGGAACCGCTGCCGTCGCCGCCCTCGACGATGAACGGGCCGCTCGCCGAGGTCTGCTGGCCCGCTGAGGGGGAGTCGAAGGAGACCCAGCCGCCTGCCTGAAGCGCGGAGATCATGGTCCAGGCGGCAACGGCCAGCACCACGACACCGGTGAGTCCGGCCAGCTTGCCCGAGAGCGCCTGGCTGCTACGCCGGAACAGATAGCCGAGCAGAGCGAACAGCGGCGCGGTGCCCACCACGAATCCGGCCATGACCGCGGCCCCGGCCACCGCCGATCCGGAGGTGATGGCGAGCAGCTCCATCGAGAGGGTCACCCCGCAGGGCACCAGGACAGTGGCGAAGCCGACCAGGGCGGGGGTGGCGACCGTGTCAGTCTTCGCGCTGCGCCGCATCAGGCGTCCGAACGACGCCGGGGGCCTAGGCAGCAGCCGGCCCACGGCTTTGACCCCGATCAGGTCCAGGGCGAAGAGCACCATGATCGCCCCGGCCACGAGCAGCAGCACCGCTTGGGTGCGGGGGCTGGGCTGCAGGGCATTGCCGAAGACGCCCAGCAGGGCGCCGAGCACGGTGTGGGAGGCGAGCTTGCCGGCAAGGAAGGCTCCGACCGGCGCCAGCGGCGTAGCGGCCTCCGGCTGGGAGGCATGGGGCTTAGCGGTCGGCTTGGCGGTCGATTTCGAGGCGGGGGCCGGGGTACGGCGGCGGGTCACGGCGCCGGCCAGCAAACCCCCCTGTACGGCGGCACACGAGGCGCCACCGGCGAGCAGACCGGTGCTCGCACCGGTGATCAGCAAAGCGATGGACGACGGCATGCGTCGTTACTCCTGTTCTGCGACGACGGCACGCGCACACGGAAAATCCGGGCGTGCCGAGGCGGACGTGAGAAGACACGGCGTCCCGCGAGGCATTCGCCTCACGGGTGGCCGGACATCACGTCCGTGACACGCACAACCGGTGCAGATCAGGAGGAGCCGCCGCCGGCGGCGGGGCATTGGGCTGCCTCATCAGGAGGTCGGAGGAGCAAGGCGTCGCGTCCGACACGGTCGCGAGCACAGGAACGGCCGGGCCGTCCTGGGCGATGATGCCCTTCGGTGACACGCACTGCTCGGCGGCCATCGGGCAGCTCGGACCGTGATCCGGCGACTCGGCGGCAGCCGGAGCCGCGGCATGCCCACTCATCACGATGTGCGAGGACATCTCCATCGAGCCCGGCATCGCCATCGCAGGACGTGCCAGTCACGTAAGGCAGGCGAAGAGCGCGCACACCAGCAGCACTCCGGACCACGTCCGGAGCGGCAGGGGCAGGCGTCGCGACATGCGCGCCATGCTAGGCCAAGCCGCGTCGGCAGCCTCTCAGCACCCCCGGGCCCGTCGCTCAGGGCGCGGGTCAGGATCCTGCGGGGACACCTTCGATGATCTGGCAGACCACGGCGTTCTCCCCCCGCTCCGCCGCCTGGCCCGCCGTAGCGCGCGCGGTCCGGAGGGTGGTGCGCAGGGCCTGGAGGTCGGCGATGCGGCGGTCGATGTCAGCCAGGTGCTGATCGAGGAGGCTGGTGACGAGGCCGCAGGGCTGCTCGCCGCGGCGCTGGAGGTCGAGGATGTCCTTGATCTCCTTGAGGCTGAGGCCGAGGGCCTGCGCCTGGCGGATGAAGCCGAGCACGGGAACCGCGTCCTCGGTGTAGGTGCGGTAGCCGGCCGCGGTGCGCTCGGGCGGATCGATGAGGCCGTTCGCCTCGTACAGGCGGACGGCCTTGGGACTCAGCCCGGTCTGCGCGGCGATACGGCCGACGGTGAGCGTCAACGGATCCTTTCGTGCGAGTCCCGCCAGTGTGCGCTTGACCTTGCCCTAAGGGCAAGGTTTTAGCGTCCGGGCATGAGGACGGGCGCAGATCAGGACGACGGCTGTACGGCGGGGCTGGCGGTGACACCGCTGAGCAGCCAGTGCGCCGAAGCGGTCAAGCGGGCCGAGCACGCCTGCTTCGGGATCAGCCCCTTCAACAGCCACTTCTCCACCGGCCGGATCCAGAAGCTGGCCGCGTGGGGGCTGGAGCGGTTCGAGCGAGTGGACTTCTTCGTACCCGATGCACCGAGCGCCTTCATGTTCGAGGCGCTGGGGTACGCACCGGAGAAGGCCGCGTGGAAGGCCCGCAGGCAGGGCCAGTACACCCGCAACAAGATCGTCACCGCGCTGGGTGCCCTGGGGGTGCCCGATGCCGAGAAGCGTGTGCTCGGGTGGGCCGAGCTGGAGGACAACGCGGCATTCGGACGGCTCCACGCGAGCGGGCTGCGACGGTACGACGAGGACGCGGGCTTCCGGGACGCGTGCCGGGAGGCCACCGGCTGGGTGCTGGCCGGGAAGCTGCCCGCCGGACAGCCGCCGGACGAGCAGCAGATCGAGCACGCGGTCCGATACTTCCTGGCCGAGCTGCCGCTGTTCACCGACACCCCGTCCATCGTCGGCGCCGCCTCGTCGGTCTTCTGCTACCACCAGCCGCCCGACGTACTGCGCCGCCTGTACCGGCGCGAGCTGTCCTGGCAGCCGGCCGCCGGCCAGAGCTTCGCCGTGGTCGCACCGGCTGGCCAACCCGCTGCGCCCGATCCCGTACGAGACTGAAAGCAACAAGAGGAACTGCCATGGCTACCACCACACCGTCCGAAGCCGATCACTCCATAGAACTGGCCATCACTGGCATGACCTGCGCTTCATGCGTGGCGCGGGTCGAGCGGAAGCTGGCCAAGCTTCCCGGAGTGAGCGCGACGGTGAACCTCGCGACCGCGACCGCTCACATCACACGGGACAACCCGGAGATCTCGCCTGAGCAGCTGATCGCCGACGCGAGGCCATCGGCTACGGCGCCGCCCCGATCCGCAGCCAGCTCTCGAACGGCACGGCGGAGGAGACGGGGGCGGACGAGGCCGAGGGATCCCACGTTGCCAGTCTGCGCCGGCGTCTGATCGCCTCGGCGCTGCTGGGCACCCGTCCCGCCGGTGAGCTGCTCGCCAAGATGTCCGCCGCTACTGGCCCTGCGGGAGCCGCCAAGGCGATCAACTTCGTGGTTGCGTGGGCGAACGAGGCCCGATCCGTGCCCCTGCGGGAGATCGCCTCGGTCGAACCTCTCAAGAAGCGATCGCTCCGGATCGCCGGCCGGGACGGGAAGCACCGGGACTTCGGCATCGCCGCCTCCCTTCAGTCGCCGATCTGGTCGTCGGAGAACGCTCTTCACAGGGATGAGATGCTCACGGCGATCCGTGACGCGCTGGCCGCCGCCTAACTCGACACCGGGAAAGCAGAAACGGATCCTCCCCACTCATACCCCTGAGCCTGCCCGAGATCCGACGCCTGATCAGCCGACTTACCCAGCCCGCGCGAGCATCGACCACGTCCTGCACTGGTCACACTGGCGACGGCGACGACAACACCAAACCCGCACCAGCCACTACAAACGACGCGGCCACACACCACCAGAAACCAACAAACCATCACAACAAAGACCGTTGCAGTACTAGGTCACGCGGATCAAATGACGAGGGGCAAGGGAAGGCACGCCACAGAGCCGCGGACACTCTCACGGCAGCGACCTTCATCGCCCCGCCTCCCGGAAGCCCACTTCGCCGAGACTGCAGGACGCCGCTGCAACGACCGCTGCAGGGGTTGTCCGCTTCCTACAAGCGGTAGCACCCAGGCGATCAGACTCGCGGTCCGGCCCTTGCGGAGCGCAGCGGGCACCCCGACCGGCACGTAGCCGGGAACAACTTCCAGACAAGCGCGGATCGCCGACGAAGCCGCTTCGACGTCTGTACCTGCACGAAGCCTCACCTGACGCAGCGTCAGGAAAGTCAGCATTGGGTCAGCATTCGTAGACACACACCCACCCACGGACGCCCACAGAGGGGGAAGGCCCCGCACCATCGAAGGGCAAGCGCGGGGCGCGATCGGAAGCGCCGAGGCTTCAGTAACCGGAAGGCGCCTGACCCGCGCCCCGCGGGTCCTCCTCACTCCAGATATCGCAGGTCAGCGCACTCGGCCGCGTGGTTTGAGGTGGGCCGGGGGCAGGTCAGGAGCCGGAAGCGGAGGGCCGTCATACCCCTTCACCTCGCCGAATCTGGTCCCATTCATCCAGTCCTCGCGGGCCTGTGCGATATCCTCATGGGAGCGGCCAATCCAGTTCCAGAACATTTCGGTCCAGCAACGCGTTTCCGCAGGTCAACAGGGTCTCGGATCGCTGACGGTCAGCAAACTGTCAGCATCGGAATCCTGGGAGTCCGCGCCAATGGCCGCCAAGACGCTCGCGCGAGGAATGGGCAGCTACTTCAAGGAGTGCGAGCACTCCCCCTCCCGGTGGGCGAAGTGCCCTCACCCCTACAAGATCCGCTACCGGGACAGCGGCGGGAGGCAAGCCGAGGAGTCGGGGTTCGCCACGCAGGACGAGGCCATCAACCGTTTGACCACTGTCTACAAGGCCAGGAAGGCGACGCCGAGGCGAGACGCGAAGGCCGAGCGCATCGCGAAGTACGGCCCCATGCAGCTCCGGGAGTACACGACGGAGTGGAAGGACGGCCAGCGACACCTGGCGCCGGCGTCCCTCAGTCACCTGGACTCGCTCCTGCAGCACCACATCTTCCCGGCCCTCGGCAGCCGCAGGATGAGCAGCTTCGACCACAAGGTCGTCGACGGGTTCATCCGCACCATGGAGCGGAACGGTGTCGGCCTGGCAGCCCAGTCCAATGCCTACGACAAGTTGAAGGCGATCCTCCTCGACGCCCATCGCCTGGGACTCTTTGACGACAACCCGCTCTCGGGAGTCAAGCCTCCCCAGTACGACCCCAAGCGCGCCGTGATCCCCTCCCCGGAGCAACTCCAGGCCGTTCGCGTCGCTGGCGACGACACCCTGACGCTCCTGGTGGACCTGATGAGCGGCTGCGGCCTCCGCAACGGCGAAGCGGCCGCAGTCAATCTCCGGAACCTCGTGGCCGACGACGTCTACCGCGTGACGGAGCAGGTCAACCAGACCACGAAGACCTACGACCGCCTGAAGCACCGGAAGGCCGGCAAGTACCGCGACGTCCCGCTGCCGGCAAGGACGAGGAACACCATCGAGTGGTACGCCGATACGTACGGCAACGTCGACGGGTACCTGCTTCGCCACCCCCGTGACCCCACACGGCCTTTCCAGCCCTACCTGCTGCAGAACCAATGGCAGCGATTGAAACGACGGGGCGATCTCGACATACCCGACGGCATGGTCATCTACAGCATGCGCCACTTCTTCGCCTCGAACTGCCTGCGGCACAACATCCCCATCACCGACGTTGCCGAATGGATGGGGCACAACAGCATCGAGATCACGTTCAAGATCTACCGCCACCTCATGCCCGGCTCCATCGGTAGCGCAGCCAAGCTCCTGGACCTGGGGCTCACCGCATGAGGCTGTGCGTATCGCTGGCACGGCAACCGACACGGTCACGACCGCTCCGTACACCGCTCACGGTCGAAGACTGGCTCCATCGAGCACAGGTACCCGCCGCACAGGATGCCCTCCCTATATAGCCGACGATCCCCGGTTTCCGAAACCGGGGAATCTGCGGACCATGGCAACGGAAGAACGCCCAGTCCGTAGCGAAGGGAGCAGCATGCCAGCGCAGTTCATGACAGCAAGGGAACTGGCACAACATCTGAACATGTCGGTTCCATGGGTGTACCGGGAGGCAGCCCGAGTCGGCCTTACTGCATACAAGTTTGGCACCGGGCGCAACGCCAAGATGCAGTTCCGCGTATCCGAGGTCCAAAGATGGATCGAACAACAGAGCGTCTCACTCAATTGAGAGACGCAAGACGTTCACGAACGACTGCACACAGGACCGAATAGAAGAAGCTGTGACAGTAAGAAGCCTACCCCGGGGAATGGGAACCTTTTTCAAAGTCTGCGACCACCCGATGAATAGATGGTCGAAGTGTTCCCACGATTACAAAATCCGGTACCGAAACCCCTCGGGACGCCAAACCCAGGAGTCCGGATTCGCCACCCAAGACGCAGCCATAAGGAGGCTCACCGAGGCGTATCGGGCAAGAAGAGGCACGGGAAGCCCGTCAAAGGCGGAACGCGCCACAAGGTACGGACGGATGACGTTCTCCGAGTACGCCACCGAATGGCGCGGTGGCCAACGACACTTGGCAGAGTCCTCTGTCAGGCAGCTCGACTCGCTTCTTGGGTGTCATCTGCTGCCGTTCTTCGGCAGCAGACGAATGGATTCATTCGATCACAAAGTTGTGGACGAATTCGTGCGACACATGGAAGCGCACGACGTAGGCTCAGCCGCTCAGTCAAACGCCTTCGACAAGCTCGCCACCATCCTTCTGGACGCTCACCGCCTCGGCGTCTACGAAGAAAGCCCGATCATCGGGGTCCAGCATCCCCAATACTCCCCCGCGCGCGCAGTGATCCCTACGGCACCCCAGCTCGCAGCGCTACGCAGTCAGGGCGATGACTCTTTCCGCCTGCTCGTAGACCTCATGAGCGGCTGCGGCCTGCGCAACGGCGAAGCCGCCGCGGTCAACCTGAACAACATCGTGGCGGATGACGTCTACCGAGTCGCTGAGCAAGTTAACCAAACCACACGGAAGTACGGCCCGATCAAGCATCGAAAGAAGGGCGAATATCGCGACGTCCCGTTGCCGATGCGGGTCAGAGAGACAATCGAATGGCATGCCGAGAAGCACGGCACAACCGACGGCTATCTACTTCGGCACCCCAAAGACCAAGCCCAAGCGTTCCAGCCGTATTTCTTTCAGAACCAGTGGCAGCGCCTTCGTAGGGCAGAGGCTCTCAGTATCCCCGACGGCATGGTCATCTACAGCATGCGCCACTTCTTCGCCTCGAACTGCCTAAATCACGGAATTGCGATCACGGATGTAGCCGAGTGGATGGGGCACAAAAGCATTGAGATCACGTTCAAGACCTACCGACACCTCATGCCTGGCACCCTCGGACAAGCCGCCAAGCTCCTCGACCTTGGCCTGGCAGCTTGAACTCACCAACCGGGCTGGCCTGCGGACAGACCAGCAGACCGGCGCTCCGGCCACAGGAGAGCCCTGGTGACGTCGCCTGCTGCCGCTGCACTCGTTCTGCGGCGGAAGCCGAACCGGGTGACCAGGTGCTCCACTTCCTAATGGCTGGGGGCCAGACGCCGGCGAGCAGGACGGCATGGTGGGCGCGCTCAGGTCAGGATGTGACCGGGTCAGCGCCTACCGCTCCGAGCGCGCCGGGATCTCGCTTCCGCGACACGGTCGTGCCGAACTACCTGGCCGACAGGTCGTACACATTCGGCCGGTAAACGCTCCTTGAACGACCTTGGCGATGGACAACATCCTCGTGGCGCTCAGCGCCGTTCCCGTCCGTTGATTCCAGGGGGTTGTCGGTGGCCAAGCGCGCGGCGAAGAAGGGCAGCAGCAGGCCCGTACGACTGACTGCTGGTCGGCTACTGGATGGCTGGCCTGCCCCCAGGAGCACCCGCGTACGACTGGCAACGGCGGCGGACACGGACGCCGTGGACGCGCTGCTGGAAACGGCCGGGGTCCGGCTCATGCCGGCCCTTCGGTCGTCCATCGAGGAAGGCACAGCGGGGGCGGCTCTCCTCAACGGCCTGGACGGCACCACCAAAACGTTCTTCGAGGACTTCGCACGTCGTACCGCTGGACACGCTATGGCCGATTCGATGGCCAGCGTCAGCCTCACCCTGGTGGCCGCCGACCAACAGGACCGGACGATCGGCGTCCTGTCTGTCACTGCTCCCGGAACCATCATCGAACGAGCCTTGGACCACGGGTACAGCAACGTGGAGGCGTTGACGCTGAGCGTGGCCATCGGCAAGGTGCACGGGTTGGCAGTGGCCGATGAAGCCCGTGGCCAGGGTATTGCCCGCGCCCTGATGAAACGGGCCTGGCAGGTCTACGAGCAGCTCGACTACTTCCTTCTGTACGGGTCTTTCGAGACCGAACGGGGCCTGGGCAGCTTCTACACCGGCTGCGGGTACGGTGTGCACGCCGCCGGCCAGGGATTCCTCCTCGACCGCATCGGGCTGCCCTTCGGAATCAACGCCGGCCCCGACCAGTGCGTGTTCACTCGCTGGCGGCTGCGGCGCTGAGCCCCCCACCACGCCAGGGGCATAGAGGCTCAGCAGGCACCGTCCTCCGCCCCGTCCCAGGGTCAGGGTCGCTCGGCAGCAGGGTCCCAGTAGTGCTCCAGCATCACCGACGGCCAGGCCGGGGCGGTGATGGGGCCGCGGGGTCCCATCTGCTCGAAGTAGGGGCCGAGATCGTAGATCGGGGTGCCGTTGACGGCGTCAAGGTCGGTGACGTGCAGATCCCGTCCTTCGACCTTGAGCAGCCGGGGAAAGCTGGTCGCCATACGGTTGGGGCGCCGGTGGTTTCGGTGCACGAAGGTGCCAGTGGGCTCCCACTCCGGGTTGTTCCGGGGGCTGCGGGCTCCGAGGTGGAGGTCGGCATCGGATCCCAGGTGGAAGCGCCAGGTGACGATCAGGTGGGAGAACTCCTCAAGGCCTTGCAAGGTATCCAGCGGGAAGTCGGGGCGAAGGCGGATGATCGATTCGACTCCGCCCTGGTAGTCGTCGGCCGGCTTCTCGTGGCCGCCGACGACATGGGCGACGGCCTCCAACGTGATCGAGTCGTACACGAAATCCTCCCCTACGACTACCAGCACGGCCTGGGTGTTCCCCGGTCCGAGCCGGTGCTGTGATGGCGCGGTCAGCGTACCCGGCTGATCACCGTGCGGGCGCGATCGTCGAGTTGGGCCAACGACGTTCCTCCGCGGCCTCGATAAGGAGACAGGGATCGGCGCATCTGGACCACGGTGTCCAGGGCCCGGCCGGACTGGACTCCCTGCATGGTGTCCAGGGCCTGGGACCAGGTGGCACAGGCCGCATCGACAGCTCCGCGCTGTATCTGCACCGCGCCCATGAGGCCGAGGGTGACCGCGTGGGTGCGGGCGAAAGGCTGGGCGCGGCGGGTGCGGACGCTGCGCTGGAACTCACGTTCAGCCCCGCGGAGATCTCCGAGGCTCTGCAGGGTGCGGGCCGTTTCGTGCGCGAGACTTGCCTCGGAGAAGAAGAAGACTCGGGCAGGCTCGTGATCTCCGCCTTCAGCATGGCGCAGGTCGTCTTCGGCGCGCAGCAGAGCGGCAATGGCCTGCTGCATGTGGCCGGCTGCCGCCAGGCTGCGTGCATGAACGACCCCCAGGAGGGAGCGTTCGCGCGGGCTCGCATTCGTGTAGCGGCGGTGGGCGACGGAGGCTTCGGCCAGGCGGAGGGCTTGGGTGGGATGGCCGAGGTCTAGGGTCTGGTGCGCCTGGGCCCGGAGGATATGTCCGGCCAGGGGAGCGTCGTCGGCTTCGGCAGACAGCCTAAGGGCAATATCGAGCCACTTTTGGGCGAGGGCGTGCTCGGAGGAGTCGAAGGCGGTCCAGCCTGCCAGGTATGCCAGTTCGCCGGCAGCAGTGAACATCTCCTGCCGCGTGTGGTGATCCGGGAATCGGCCGCCGAGATATCCGGCGACGTCGGTCCGGAGGTAGGCCACAAGGGCGGAACGGCCGTCTTGGCCGCCGCGGCGCTGTTCACGCTGGGAAAGCAGCTGCGTCATTTCCCGTACGGCGGCCACGTCATCCGGGCCGACCTGCCATGCGTCCGACGGCTTCCGCGACTGAGCTGCAGTGACGGTGTCCTGCCACCATCGGTCGGACGGCAGGAACATCCCCGCGAGAGAGAAGGCTGCACCCTTCAGGGTGCGGCGGCGCTCCAGGTCCAAGTCGGTCCCCCCGAGATCGACGAGCTGTGCGATCGAGTCGCTGTCCCGGGTTGCGGAACCTGCCTTCTCATCAGGTTCCTTAAGCCCGATGTCGGCTGCCGTAACAACCCGATGGGTCCCTCGGCTGCTCAGCCCTCGCGACAACGCTTCGCACAAGATACGGGTCGCCGGCGGCTCAGGGTGCGATCCGCGAACCCATTGGTTGACATGCGAAGCCGACACCGCTTTCAAGTCGTCGGCACCGACTTCGGCTGCCACACGCTGCAGATGCCGGGCGGTCGTGGCCTGCGACCAGCCAAGCTGCCGCAGCACGCCCTCCAGCAAGATGTTGCGCTCACGCGGCACCGGAAGCTCCCGTCCACGAAACGATCTTTACGCGCCTTACGCGGTACCGCACCCTCCACGGGATACCCACGCCGAGTGAATCACGGTTCGCTGAGCGTAACGGTAACCGCAAGGGCCACTTCGTTGGCTGCAGTTCGGCCATCCCCGGCGTCCGCCCGAACGCTCTGCAAGACCGTCCACGACCGCGGAAGAGGAACGAGGTGAAGCGATGAACTCCCACCAGATCACGCGCGACAACATGCTCAAGGCACTGGCCTCACCCGCCGCCTTCTGGGCCTGTACGAATCTGCCAAGCCGCCCTGAATCCGTGAAAGCCGCACGGGACTTCGTCGCGGACCAGTTGGCCTGGTGGGGCCATCCGGACCTGGAATACGTTGCCACGCTGGTCTGCAGTGAGCTGGTCACCAATGCCGTCACGCACGGCAATCCGGACCCTTCAACGAGCGAATGCATGGTCGCGCTCACCCTGGTCCCCGGAGAAGCTCTGATCACTCAGGTAGCGGACCCCCATCCCGCGCCCCCGATTCCAAAGGCCACCTTCTCGGGCACCCTGGCGGAGCACGGCCGCGGGCTGTCCATCGTCACGCAGTTGACCGCCCACTGGAGTGCCTCCCCCAGACCCGACGGGAAGGGGAAGGTCATCAGCGCCTACCTACTGATCGCCGAACAGCCTGCCTGCGCAGCTCGCACCGGAAGCACTCGCCCGATCGCACGCGCCAGGACCGATCGCTCGTGACGCTGCCCGACTTTGACGTTCAGGTCCACTGGACCGGGCTCGAAGACTCTGAGGCGGAACTGGTCCGCGACTCCTTGTTCAGTCGCACGGTACGCAATGCGCCGCCGGGTGACGTCCCGGACCCTCCACGGCCATGCCCCGTGGGGGCGGTCGAGACCGGGCACGAGACCGTGCGGCACGGCGGGGCCTCACACCGCGCCCCGCACCTGGTGACCGCCGGCTCCCCCGCCCATTGCTGGCACCCGACATCCATTTCTGCCCGAGGAGTTTCCGTGGGTCTGTCGCTCCCGATCCCCGCACCGCAAGCCTGCTTACCCTCTCCGCCTTCACGGCCGGGCATTGGGGCGCATGCCGGGACCCTTCACACAGCGCCTGAGGCGGAAGCTGTGGCCTGGCGTCTACTGCGCACCCTCGCAGTCTCTCGATACGAGGACATCACCGGCGAGGACAGCCAGCTGTGGGACACCCTCAATCGGGTCCTCGACGATGCCCTCGACCCGCGCGACGTCCGGCCGCTGACCGCCAGCGTGGCGGTGTCCCTCGGCTCGCTGACGGACCGCGCCTCCCGCCAGATCCGGACGGGGCTCACCGAACAGACTCGGTCGCGAGCACGCTTCCTCCTTCGCGAGGTCCACGACCGGCTGCGCCTCGACACCGAGGACCTTGGCCTCCTGCGCCGACTGGCCTGGATGACGGGAGAGGTCGTTGACGAGGTCCTGGACCCGGCTCCCTCCGACACGACCTCGGCGCCGACCGCCGACGAGACGTCAGCGGGCTCCGCTCCAACCAGGTGGGCCGGGCAATGGTCCAGAGGGCCCGCCGCTGTCACACCTCCGGCGGCCTCGGTATGAACACCGCTCCACCCGCTGCGCCGAGGCCGGAGAGCATGCGGGTCCTGGACCGCGCCTGCATCATCGTGCACCGGCACGTCACCACCACGTGCCCGCCAGGTGCGTCTCTCCCAAGCACCAAGCAATTGGCCAGGGCCCTGGGGCTGCCGGAGAAGCATGTGCTCCAAGGGCTCCTGCGCCTGGACGCCCGGGGCGAGATCGCCCTGCACACCGGGACTCTGCCGGTACGACTGCGCCCGCGGGAACCGCACCCCCGCGACCGGGCCCTACACGGTGCCGTCCGCGACCGGATCCGCGCCGGCCACTACGTGCCGGAGCAGGCTCTGCCTACTGGTCTGCTCGGCGCAGAGTTCGGACTTCTTCCGCACCACGTACAGCGCGCGCTGAGGTTCCTCACGGCCGAGGGGACCCTCCGCTTCGACGCACATGGACCCTACGGTCCGGGCTACTACGTCCCGGCGGCTATTGCGGGGGACGAGCCGGCCCCAGACCCGACCCCACCTGCGAGAGGACGACGGCGTGAGCCTCGCCGATGAACGTCTACCCACGGTGAAACCGGTACCCCTGCAGACCAGCTCCTCCAGACTGTCCGCTGTCTGGCTCGGGACACGAAGCCCCCACGAAGGCGATCAAGACGTCGCACGCGCCGTCAGGAACGTCTTCCCTCGCCAACCCGCGGCAGCCAGGATCAACCGTGAGCACCACCTGCTCATCACCGACACCATCGCCCAGCGAGGGATCACTCAGATCCTGGACCTCGGGTGTGGGTATCCGGCGAATGGCCAGCACGGCGCCGCCGATCCGCTCCTGTCCCAAAACACCCACGAGGTCGTGCAACGGCGCTGGCATGCCGCGTCCGTCACCTACGTCGACAACGACCCCGACGTCGTCAACGCCCGGCGCACCGAGATCGCGGCCACCGCCAGTCAGACCCGCACTCGAACGCTCCTCGCAGACATCACGAACACGGTCGACCTCCTCGAGCAGCTCACGCGGGCCGTCGCGGTGACCCGAGACCGCCCGATCGCCGTCCTTGCCCACGACGTCTTCCCGTGGATCCCGGACGACGACGCCATACGCCGCTGCGTCGCCTCCCTACGTGAGTGGCTGCCGCCCGGCAGCGCCCTGTCCGTCACGCATGCAACCGCTGACATGACCCCGACCTGGATCCAGCGGCTCACGGGCGTGTACGCCGAGGCCGGCCTCTCCTTCCGCCCCCGCGACCGCGGCTTCATCACAGACCTGTTCGGGGACTGGGAGGACCTCTACGGCGGTCCCGTGCGTGTCATCCCCACTGCGCGGCACCAGCCCGGCCACCACGAATCGAAGGCCCCCGACTTCCACTCCGCCGGCTACGCCGGAGTCGCCATCAAGCCCTCCACCTAGAGGAAGACCACCATGTACCTGATGCAGCAGTTGACCAACGAGGACCGGGAGCCCGTCTCCCGCCTCATCCGTGACCGCCAGGATCACGACGAGAGAGAAGGCAGGCCCACCTGGGACGACGGCAACGTCCTTCTCCGCCTCCTGTCCGCCCCCGACCCGGCTACCCAGCTCGTCGGTATGTGGGAGGACGAGCAGCTCGTTGCCGCCCTCGCTCTGCAGCACGGTGACCCGGGCGGTGCCTGGAGCGATGACGAGCGCGCCGAGCCCAGCTGGGGGCTCCGGCTGGTCCACACGCACCCGGAACACCGGCGCCTTGGGCGGCTGATCACGCTCTGGTCCGGCGACTACGCCGCCCGCCAGGACCAGCCGCCCGCGTGGATCAGGTGCTCGGTCCGCGACATGAATGTCGCGTGGTACCTCGAAAGGACATGTGGCTGGGCGGCCGTACGACGGCGCCAGGATCCGAGCGGAGTGCTCACCTGTCTTCAGCGCGCACCGGAGCACATCGACCACTTCGACCTGATGGTCGCCACGGGAACGGAGCTGTGGGCCGAAGGCACGCTGCGGCAGGTGAATTCTGCCGTCGGCGAGTGAGCGCCCGGATGACTGCATCGGGTGGGATTTGTGGTTTTCACGGCGGCGCACGTGGCGCCGTCTCTAGGCTCCAACAACACGACGGTGGGCTCGCCGCCCGCCACAGGCGAACTGGTGCGGGAGAGAACGTGCTGCTCGAAGGCAAGCTGGTTCGGGACCGAATTCCGGAGATCATCCGCGAGGACGGACTCGAGCCCCAGGTCTACGTGGCGGAGCCGGCGGAATACCGCGCCCGCCTCCACGCGAAGCTGACCGAGGAAGTCCTCGAGGTCCAGGAGGCGGACGCGACCACAGCGCCGGACGAACTCGCCGACGTCCTGGAGGTCGTCTACGCCCTTGCAGCCGACTACGGCATCGACCACCAGCAGCTGGAGAAGATCCGCCAGGACAAGGCCGATCAGCGCGGAGGCTTCGCCGACCGCATTGTCTGGACCGGCAACCACTGATCGAGCGGCCGTCGGCCCAAACCGGCATCTAGCCCGCCCACGTGCCTAGCAGCACATGGCTCACCCCGGACAGCGAGAGCCTTGGTGCCGAATTCCCCGCGGGCGCAAGCCCTGCGTGCCGGCCGAGCAGCGCCGCCTCCTCGGCGCTGATGCCGCGCTGGAAGGTCCCCTTGCCCTCGCTGGACCAGAAGCCGTCATGGTGTCGGGCCCAGCCCCCGGCGGCCGCCGCCCTCGTGATCTCCTCGGGTGAGCGAGTCACCACCAGCACGTGCCCTCCAGGCCGTACGAACGATGCGGCGTCCTGGAGGGCACGAACGCGTTCCCAGGGGTTGGGCAGCACGTTCAGGACGAATGCCTGGGTCACCAGGTCGTACCCGCCGCGCTCGGGCCGCGGCCACCCGAAGTCCGCATGAGGGTCGTAGCCGTCCGCTTCCAGCCCGGCGGACCGGTAGTGCGCCACGTCCGCTCCCCGTCCGCACCCGTGGTCCAGCAGCGTCGATACGCCGAGCGGGCCGGCCAACGTGGCTGTCACGGCCCGGGCAGCAGGGGACGGGCCCGGGCGGCTCATGGCTGTCTTGTGCGGCTGGTACGCCCGGTGCACGCCGGGAGCCGGATCGGCACCGGTCAGCTCACCGATCGAGAACAGGACGTCCTCCGGTGGGTCCGCCGCTTCGGGCGTGACCGGAAGATCGAGGAGCAGGGCGGAGTGATCCGTGAACGCCTGCTCTCCCACCCGCACCGTGCCGTCCGCGGTCACCAGGGTCTCGGGCGCCAGGTGGTCGCTGAGCAAGGCCAGATCGCACCGAAAGCGGCTGAGCTGGCCGGAGAACATGCGCTCGAAGGTGAACGTGGGCTCGCCCTCGCACCTGGTGGTGTCCACCAGACCAGCAGAGTCGAGCAGCTGCTCCAGGGCCTTGCGCTCGGCGTCGGCCGTGAAACCGCTGACTTTGTCGCCGTAGACGCCGTCCTCCGGCCGGGGAGCTAGGTTGAAGTCCCCGCAGATCAGCAACGGCCGCCCCTTCTCGCCCGCGGCCATCGACGCGAGCTCGACGAGCTGGGACGAGCGCGCGGAGCTCGTGTATGCGTCGAGATGGACCTGCACAACGGTGAGCCAGCCCAGCTCCAGGCGCTGGGCCCAATCCGTCGGCGCCGACACGACCGGCACGCGGACGTCCTCGCGCACCCAGGCGGCCAGGTGGCCGTCGCCGCCGGCGAAGACGTAGCCCGGCAGAACCGGCGGCCGCCGGTCGGCCGGTTTGTACGGCTCCTGGGCGACGAGGAGCACGACGTCGCGGGACCGCAGCCAGGCCGCGAGACGGGCTCGGGCGCCGTCCGCGCCCATGCGCTTGTTCAGGTTGATCGAGGCGAGCATCATGAAGCGCTCCTTCGGGTCACAGGGGCAGCGGACGGCCGGAGGCGGCCTCTTCGCGGAAGGCCTCCCACAAGATGTTCAGCGGGTGGGAGGGACCGTAGGAGTCCCTCTCGCCCTTGCGTGCGAACACCCCGCTCACCAGCTCCAGCACGGGGTCGAAGTCGTCGGCGAAGTCGACCAGGCGGAAGTCCTCGCCGCCGG
This sequence comes from Streptomyces sp. NPDC091682, assembly GCF_044756625.1. NCBI lineage: Bacteria > Bacillati > Actinomycetota > Actinomycetes > Kitasatosporales > Streptomycetaceae > Streptomyces > Streptomyces sp. NPDC091682. Next base: position 68,249 of record NZ_JBIVTH010000028.1, read on the forward strand.
GCAGCCTGCCTTGAACGGCGGCTTCGCCTATCGACCGGGCGCAGAGCATGCAGCCGTAGGTCATGCCGGACCGCAGCAGGGCCAGGCCGTAGTAGATGTCGTCGATCTCGGCGACGATCTGCAGGTGAGCGCGGAAGTCCGGGCCGTACCAGTGCTCGACGAAGTCCGCGATCACCCCGCGGGAGGGGATGACCAGCGGGAGGTTGCGCAGCCGTTCGACGCCGACCTTTCGGGCCGGCAGTTCGCGCATGGGCAGGTTGGTCAGTAGGGCGAGGCCCTCGCGGTGCCACTCCAGGAAGTCGTACTCCGGGGCGACGAGCCCGCCGTCGGCCGGCGCCGCCATCCCTCCGCAGAGCAGGTCCACCTGGTTGGAGTCCAGCCGCTGGCGGAAGTCGCGGGTGCGCACGTGGACCACCTTGAGCTCCACCTCGCGCTCCATGAACTCCGGCTCGATCCGCTCCCACACCCGCCCGAGGAACCCCAGGGTGAACTCCGTCGTGCCCACGGTCAGCTGGCTACCGAGCCGCCGGCGGGACGCCGCGATGCCCTGGAGCCAGTCGGAGAACGTCGCGCGGATGCGGTCAACGACCTCGAGCCCGGTCGGGGTGAACAGCAGCTCGCGGCCGCGGCCCTGCTTGATCACGAGCAACTCGCCTGTGAGCGCTTGGAAGTTGCGGTTGAGGATGTCCAGCTGCTTCTGGACGCTGGACTGCTCCCGCCCCAGGATCCGGGCCGCGGCCAGCGCGGTGCCCTCCTCGTGGACGACAACCAGCGTGCGCATCTGGTCCCAGGTCAGATCCAGCAAGTGCGGTGAGCAGCCCAGCAGATCGCCTCTGGACCCCTCGGGTCCGGGCACGGTCAGCGGTCCGGACGGTAACGAGCTCATGCTTCCCTCCCCTGTGCGACGGCGGCGGCGCCGGGCACCCATAGCTTGCACTGTCCGAGCGGACATCAGTAGTGGACTTCACCGCATTTCACGCCGAGAAAACCTCTAAATGTTCGGTCGGACATGGAGACATGACGAGCTAACCAATGGAACATTTTCTCAGGCGCCTTCGATCCGATGGCAGCCTTCCACTCCACTGCCTCACGCCCAGGGGTTACCCATGCTCTCAGCCGAGTCGATCAAGCACCTCACCGAGACGGGAGGGGTGACCTGGCCCGGGGAACTCCGAGGCGACGGACTGCTGCTGACGCTGGGCAACGTGATCCAGCCCCTGCACGAACCCCGCTACGGCATCGTCGACCTGGCCGACCAGGCCAGCATCGACGCCCTCTACGGCGTGCAGATCGACAACTGGACCACCTACAACCTCCGCCCCCAGCAAATGGTCATCGTCCCCGTCGCGCAGCCACTCACCCTCGGCCCCGACGTGTTCGGGGTGATCGGAGGCCTCAGCCACCTGGCCCGCGTCGGCCTCGCCGTCCACATCACCAGCCCGTACGTCCTGCCCGGCTGGTCCGGCCACCTGGCCCTGGAGCTCGTCAACCACGGCCCGGCCACCCTCCGCCTGCGCGTCGAGATGCCGGTCGCCCGCCTTCTCCTCCTCCCCCGTGGCGGCGGCCCCGTCCCCTCCGCGCACCCCTTCTACGGCGACCCCACCCACCTGAAAAGCCGTTACGCCGACGAGTTCTTCGCCGGCCCGTCCGAGAGGTGAGACCCATGGACGACTGCCAGTTCTGCACCGAGTTCAACGAGCGCGCGCCCAAGACCCGCATCATCACCGAGTCCAACGGCTGGGTGCTGCTGCCCACCATCGGCTGCCTCACCCCGGGCTACACCCTCTTCATGCCGCTGGAGCACCTCGACGCGGCCGCCGACTTCCCCGCCAGCGACCTCCACAAGGTCGAGGCCAGCCTGGAGACGATGCGCGCCCTGGTCCAGAGCCACTTCGGGCCGGCCATCGTCGCCGAGCACGGCCCGCGGGACTGCGAGCGCGGCGCGTCGTGCTGCAGCCACGTCCACCTCCACATCATCCCCGTCAAGGACGCCGACGCCATCCTCACCGCGTACGAGGAGGTCGGCGGCCCGGGCCAGCGGCTGGACTCCCTCACCGACCTCCCAGCCGCCGCGGAGAGCTCCTACCTCTACCTCTCGCCCCGCTCTGGCGAACACCACTACTGGCCGGCCGACAACCGCTTCCAGCGCCAGTTCGTCCGCCGCGTGGTCGCCGACCAGCTCGGCATCCCCGAGCAGTACGACTGGCGCGACCACCCCTTCAACGACCACCGGCAGCTCACGTTCGACACCCTGACCGCAGCCCTCGCCACCGGCGCCTGACGACGCAGAGGGGGGAACACCCTGTGACCACCACCCTGCCCCGCCCGCTCCACAGCCTCGGCCACCAGGAACTCGACCGCGCCGCGCGCGACCTCCGGTGGCCGAAGTGGGCCACCATGGCCGTCCTGCACAGTGTCGGCCTGCCCACCCTCAACGCAACCCTCTTACGCCCCGGCCAGACCCCCACCGAGATCCGTACCGCTGCCCGCGTCCTCGCGGCCGCCCTCGACACCGACCGCCTGATGATCCGCTCCGACGGCGGCGTCGAACGCAAGCAGTACTACCGCGGCGGCAACACCTTCCCCGTCCCGGACATCGCCCAGCGCGCCTCACCGCTCCTGGACTCCGGGCGCGCGGTCATCCTCGCCGGCCCCACCAACCGCTTCACCAACAAGCTCACCGTGATGGTCCGCATGGACCGCCCGGGCCCGGGCCGGCCGGGCACCTTCACCCTCGAAGGACTCGGCCCCGGCTACGACGTCGCCGACCTCACCCGCGGCGAGCTCCCCCCGCAGGTCACCGCACAGCTCAACGACGTCGACTGGGACACCTACAGCACCCCCCGCTGGAACGAGTGGACCATCACCGGCGACCGGTGCCCCGGCGGCGAAGACGCCCGCCGACGGCGCCGCCTGGAGCGCCTCGCCTCCCAGACCCTCAGCGACGGCGGCCAGCTCTCCGGAACGCCCAGCGCCGAGAACGCCGAAGCCTGGCTCCGCGGCCGCGGCTTCCTCCACCTCTTCGGCCCCCAGAGCCCCCAGCCGGCCATGATGCGCCGTGCGGGCAGGCTGTTCGAGGACTCATTCGTCCTGACTCGCGCCCAGCCCAACCGCAACTGGCGCTGCCTGGGCACCGCCTTCAGCGTCTTCGCCGACGCACGCACCGTCTACTGGGACCTCGTCGACGGCGAGCGCAAATACGCCGCGGCCGCGGCCCCCACCCGCCGAGCGAAGGGAGCGGCCGCATGACCGACCGGCCGATCTACCTCGACCACCAGGCCACCACCCCGCTCGACCCTCGCGTGCTCGACGCGATGATGCCCTTCCTCACCGTCCAGTTCGGCAACCCCGGAAGCGCCCACGCCTACGGCCAGGCCGCATCCCGGGCGGTCAGCGCCGCCCGCCGACACGTCGCCCACCTCATCGGTGCGAAGAACCCCGTCGAGATCGTGTTCACCTCCGGCGCCACCGAGGCCAACCACCTCGCGATCGTCGGCGGTTCCCTGGCCGTCCGGCCCCACGGCGGGCACGTCGTCACCACCACCATCGAGCACAAGGCAGTCCTCGCCGCCTGCCAGTACCTCGTCGACCACCACGGCTACACCTGTACCCGCGTCGACGTGGACAGCCACGGCAGCGTCCGGCCCGACGACGTCATCGCCGCACTCAAGCCGGACACCGTCCTGGTGTCGGTCATGCACGCCAACAACGAGATCGGCACCATCCAGCGGATCGAAGCCATCGCCGAGGTCGTCCACAACCGCCGGATCCTGATGCACACCGACGCCGCGCAGAGCGCCGGCTACGGCCTCATCGACGCCTCCGGGCTCGACGCCGACTTCGTCTCGCTGTCCGCCCACAAGCTCTACGGGCCGAAGGGCATCGGAGCACTGTTCGTCCGCGGCCGCACCCGCCTCACCGCCCTCCAGACCGGCGGAGGGCAGGAGCGGGGCCTACGCGCCGGCACCCTCAACGTTCCCGCCATCGTCGGCTTCGGCGCCGCCGCAGCGCTGATCACGACCGACACCGTCACCCCCAATGGAGAGATCCGGGCGCTGCGTGACCGCCTCGCACAGCGGCTCTGCGACGCGATCCCGGGCGCCACGGTCAACGGCCACCCTCGGCGCCGGCTGCCGGGCAACCTGAGCATCACCCTCCCGGCCGTGGAGGCCGCCGACCTCCTGGACCACATGCCGACCCTCGCCGCCTCTACGGGGTCCGCCTGCAACACCGGCTCCGCCGAACCGTCCCACGTCCTCACCGCGATCGGCCTGTCCCGGGCCGCAGCCCGCCGGACCCTCCGCCTCGGCCTCGGCCGCACAACCACCGACTCCGACATCGACCTGGCACTCAAGATGATCGTCGGCGCCGCCACGCACCCGCTGATGGCCTACACGTCGGTCGGTGGAATGGACCAGTTTCTGTAGCCCCGCCTCCAGGCCGACGCCCCACCACTCCCCCTGGACCGTTTGGGGGCAGCGCTGCCCCCTTCGGCCGGGGATGTCAGAGATCGCAGCCCTCGCCCGAGCGCGCCGGCCTCCGATCGGCAAGCTAGTCTGCGGGCCCCCCGACGAGGCAGGGAATGAGCCGTAAGCCAGCCCGAAGTGGATCAGTTGCCCGCGTCCTGCGTGCTGTCGGCGTAGCTGTTGAACACGTCAAGCTCGTCCTGCTCGAAACGGCGGATGCCACCTCGGGTGGAGTCGTAGCCAGCCACGACGGAGGTTGCGGTGGCGTAGACGCGCTCGTCATCTTTCACCTCGAAGTGGAAGGTGAGGGAGACCCGCTTGACGTCGGTCACCCAGGCTTCGATGCGGACCGGGGTCTCCCAGGTCTCGAGCGGGTGCTTGTAGCGGATGGTCTGCTCGCGCAGGAGGAAGTTGCGGGCCAAGCGCTCGGCGGGGTCCTTGGGGACCAGCATGCTGAACATGCGCATGCGGGTCTCTTCCAAGAGGACGCCGTAACGGGAGCTGTTGAGATGTCCGTTCGCGTCGAGGTCCGACCAGCGAACGGGGCAGTGGTAGATGTGTCGAGACACAGCGGCTCCTGAGGATTGTGGGATCTGCCGCCCCATCGAGGCGCCCGGTTGATCCGAGGACGGGCTGGCGCACCCTCCGTTGCCGAAGGCCCAGGGGCTGCGGGATCGGTCGTCCGGACGTTCCCTGTCGTCCGGACGACCACGCCCCGACCTCCCAGCCCCCAGACGGAGACAGCACCAGTCGTGACAGTAAGTGGCTAGCTCTGGTCAACGAGCTAGCCACACCAGTTAGCGGGGCAGGTCCTCGCCCTCTTGGAGGTCGTTGAAGATCTCGCGAAGGAGGGCGGCCCGGAGGTCAACTTGGGGCAGCTGCCCTTGGAGTCGGCTGATCGCCGCCTGGTCGGAGTCCGGCAGCGAGGCGCGCAGGAGTAGCTTCAGCTCCGCTCGGGCCTGGGGGTCGACGATCGGCTGGTGGATGCGGTCGACGACGGCTCCGGCTCCCAGCTGCGTGATACCCCACTCCCCAGGGACTTCCTGGATGGCCCACACCACGGAGTGGTTCTCCGGCGACAGGGTGAGTCGGCACTCCGGACCGGCCAGCGCGCTAAGTGCTGGGAGCGGGACGCCGTCCGGGCCGGCGAGCGCTGCGGCTTCGTCGGCACTGTCGACGACCAGGCGGGCGGTGAGCGCACGGGCCGCGCGGCGGCGGGCGGCATCGGCTTCGGCCTGGGCAGTGGGCTGCGGAGTGGGCGCGCTGGGCTCAGCATGGGCCCAGGCGTTGCGCTTGCCACCCAGGGCGTCGGTCTCGTCATCGGAGGACTCGGCCTCGACCCAGGTGATCACCACGAACCGGCAGTGCGGCATCGACGCCGGGTACAGGACGTGGGAAACGACTTCGACGGTCTCCCAGCCCAGAGCAGGGATGATCATCCGGAAGACATGGCCATCCCTGTCGGCCTCCAGGTCGGCCTCAGTGCGCCATATCCGTTCGACGTCTGGGTTCTGGCGAACCTCGGTGATCAAGTCGACGAGCTCGACGTTGTCCTTGTGAGTGGCCTGGGCGAACTTCAACAAACGGATGTAGGCCGCGGCATGCATTTCCCAGTCGTGGTACTGAGTGCGAGCCTCGGGGTTCGTCAGAGCCCAGCGCATGAGGTTGGCGCGCGGCTCCATGACCCAGGGCCACCACTCGGCCATCGCCGCGTTGTACGCGAGGATGTTCCAGTTGCGGTCGGTCAGGTAGGTAGGCGAGGGCATCTGCCGGTCGATCAGAAGGCGAAGCGCCCGGCGCAGCTCCGGGCTGGCGTCGATCTGCGGGTCACCATCGAGCGTGGTACCGATGTTGTAGAGCAGCAGGGCGTGGCGCTCACTCTTGTCGAGCCCGAGCAGATCCGCCAGCGCCTCGCACTGGGGCTTGGTGAACCGGGGCGGAACGGCCCCCTTCTCCACGTTGCGGTAGGTGCGTACCCCCATACCGAGGGCCTTGGCCACCGGGGCCTGGGTAATCCCCGCTGCCTGGCGCCATCTCTTCAGCCAGCCACCGAACCCCATGAACTGGCCGGCGATTTCGCCGCCGTGTGCGCCCTTGTTCTCGGCGTGGTCAGCGCCGAAGGGGACTATCCCCTGAGCAACCATGAGGCTCTTCCTTGTCTCCGTGTTCTACACGGGAGGCACCTGCCTGAGGGCATGAAAAACGAGGGGCAGCGTGAATGCTGGCCCCCCGGCCTGGTGTCTCCCACAAAGACAATACGCCTAAGTAGTACCGACCAGTAATTTGTGGCCTCGACCACAGGACGGTTAATTAAACGTGCAACCATGCCCGTCGGCAGCCAGCCGTCCCCCATGGCGAATCTGGACATTCCGTCACCCGCAGCTCCCATGATCGGGAAAGCGGCAAATCCTTGCCGGTTTTTGTTGCAGGGAGGCGAATGATCATTCATGCCACCGCCGATCAGCGTCAGGAAGTCGGCCCCAACCAACCAACCCCCTTGTAAATGAGGGGCGTTAATCGAACCCTCCACACGACCTCCACGCATCCCACACATCCATCTACGCGCGTGGATTCCCCGTGGGATGCCGTTGACGAGGGCTTTGCCTGCGGGCTTAAATCCACCTGACCAGCCGGTACAGAGCGACAGTCTGCCGGTTCATGAACGTGGGGGCCCTTTTGAAGATCCTTTTTGGCGCGTCCGCCATGCGGCTGGGCGGCACGACCGCGCAGCAACTCACGTATGCACGCCCTGACGCATCGGCGAAATGCTTGGCGTATACAACTTTTCACGGTCTGTAGAGCCAGGTCTGGATCTTGTGCGGGCGTCTGCGTATGTTCGTCGTCCCCCACCGGGAGGCAACCCGGTGACCGGCGATAGGAACGCATGCAGGACGCACCAAACGGCTAGTCCGTAAAAGCAATCGGCGCCCAGGAGAGGCAACTCCCGGGCGCCGGACGCGAAGAGTCCTATCTCCAGCCGAGGCAACGGCCGGAGAGACCCGTCATCACCGCGCCGGCCCTTCCAACGTGGGCACACCGGCTGCGGCATCACTCAGGGAGAGTTTTGCATGGGCACGCCCCTGCGCGAAAGGCCGGACTTCCGGACCGTCGCCGCGGAACGCGCCGCGAACACCGCCCACCCGCCCATTTCGGGCCGCTGGTACGGGGGTGAGCGCTGATGGCACGCATTCGCACCATCAAGCCCGAGGCGTTCGAATCCGAGGACCTCGCCGCCGTCGATGTCACCGCGATGGTCACATTCTTCGGGCTGCTGACCCAGGCAGACGACTCCGGCCGATTCCGCGACCACCCGGCCGTCATCGCCGGGCGGCTGTGGGCGCTGCGCCCAGAACACACCCCCGCCCACGTCGCCGGCGACCTGGAACAGCTGGCCGAGGCCGGCCTGGTGTGCCGGTACACCGGCTGCGACGGCAAGTCCTGGCTTCACATCGTGACCTGGGACCGGCACCAGAAAATCAACCGCGCATCGGAGTCGCGGCTGCCCCGCTGCCCGACCCACGAGGCAGCGAAGGCGTGCGGCGAGTGCGACCGCCCCCAGTGCCACACCCAGATCCGAGCGCCTGCCAGCCCCCGACAGTCCCCCGAAGCCCACGAGGCGCCCGCTGGCACCGTCGGCGGAGGCGACTCCGCGACCGCTCATGGAGTGCTCACGCGAACCTTCCCGTCCGATTCGCCCGCATCCACCCTCACCGTGACGCGCGACACTCTCGCCCAGGAGGCTGAGATCGAGGCCACATCGGTCCCGTGCGCGCCCCCTGCGAGCCCTGCAAGAGAATCCGCAGGTCAGGCCAGTGCGACCCCGACAGAGCAGGTGGCGGGCGCCACATTCACTGAGGGCTCACGGTCTGGATCTAGGATCTTGGATCCTGGATCTTCCCGTAGGGGGCGCGATGCGCCCGCGCTCGGATCCTCCCAGGAAACGGTGCTGGAAGCGGCCGACGCGAGCGAGTGGTCGGCGAAGGTCTTGATGGCCGAGTATCTGCGCGGCTGCCCCGGAGGACGTCCGCCGAAGAAGGTGCTCGGGCACCTGGGCAAGGAGATCCGCTCGCTGCTGGACGAGGGCTACGGCCCCGACGTCCTGAGGCCGGCGCTGGAGCGGCTGCGCGCCAAGGGGCTGAACCCCAGCGTCCTGCCGAGCCTGGTCAACGAGCTCCTCAACGCCGGGCCAGCGCCGTCGTCGAGCTCGAGCCCGTCCTCCGCCTCCGGCGCGGGGCTCTGGGCCAGCGCCTCCCCCGCCTACACGCCGTACCTCAACCCCACTGAGCCGACCGGCACCTTCGGAGTCGCCCTGTGAACCGCACCAGCCTCGCCGACCCTGAGACCACCGCGGACAACGCTTCGATGGCCTGGATGCGGCGCAAGCTCGCCGAGCGCGGCATCGACCCCACCGCCCCCGTCGCGGACACCCCGGAAGCGATCCCCGCTCTTGAGGCCGCTCAGCTGCGAATCCCGCGCGACTACCGCGAGGCCCAGGTCGAGCACCCCGCCGTAGCCGAGTGGGTCCGCAGCATCGCCGGCAGCGCCGTCGGCCACGCGGCGAGCCCGCTGATCCCGCACTGGGGGACGCCCGGGCAGCGGGAGATCACCCACGGCCGCAGCCTGCTGCTGTGGGGCTCGACTGGCGCCGGCAAGACGCACCAGGCGTACGCCGCGATCCGCGCCCTGACCGCCGCCGGGTGCGGGGTGCGCTGGCACGCCACTACCGCCGCCGACCTGTACGGCGAGATGCGGGCCCGAAGCGGTAGCGATCCCGAGTACCTCCTGCGGCGGATCGTGCGGATGCCTCTGCTGCTCCTGGACGACCTCGGCGCCGCCAAGAGCAGCGAGTGGACCGAGGAGATCACCTACCGCCTGCTCAACTGGCGGGCGCAGAACCACCTGCCGACGATCGTCACCTCGAACCTGCCGCCGGTCCGCATGCCGGGTACGGGCTCCGGCACACCGGTGCTGCGGGACAAGGTCGGTGACCGCGTGCTGAGCCGCCTGTCCGGCATGTGCACCCCGGTCCACCTCGACGGCCCCGACCGCCGCTTCCGCGCCGCCTGACCCGCCGCGCCCACCACCTTCCAACGCCCGGCCCGCGAGCCGGTCCGCCGACAGTCGCCGCTGCGTGCCGCACCCGCTCGCCGCCGCCCGGCATGCCCTGGAGACCCTTCCCATGCGCCACATCACCACCAACACCCAGCCCGTCCCGGAACTGCGCGGCATCGCCGACATCTCTTGGCACGCCCGCGGGAGATGCCACGACCTCGCCCCCGACGAGGCCGACCGCCTGTTCTTCTCCGCACCGCGCGCCCACGCCGCCATCGCCGAGGCCAAGACGCTCTGCGGCGCCTGCCCCGTACGCCAGGACTGCTTCACGCACGCCCTGGACAACGACATCCGCTGGGGCATGTGGGGCGGCCTGACCGAGGCGGAGCGCAAGCCGTGGCACGCCAAGGTCGCCAAGCGCCTCGACTACGCCCGGGTCCGCGCCGCGCTCATGGGCCGTGACGTCCACCTCACCGCGTCCGAGCGCGACGCCGTCACCCGCGCCGCCTACATCCGCGGCTGGAGCGCCCCACGCCTGGCTCATGCCCTCCGCGTCGACCTCAACCACGCCCGCGACCTCGTCCGCGAGGCCCGCCACGCGGTGGCCGACCGCGACCGGTACTGGAAGGTCCCGGCCGCGGACAGTGAAGAAGCCGGCACCCCGGCCCAGGGCGAGGAAGTCAGCAGAGAGACCGCCCCCGATGAGACGTTCTGCCAGGTGCCCCGCCAGGCCCAGACGCACGAACTGATCAACGCCCTGAAGAAGGCGGCCTGAACTGCCCGGCGCTACCTCCCGCCCGCCCCACCAGTGGACGCACACCACATCCCCCAGCGAGCCCAGAGAAAGGGAGCCCTTGACCGAGGAGACCGCCGACCGATACGCCCTGATCGCTGCCGGGACAGTGATCATCGTCCTGACCGGCGCCGGATTCTGGCTCTCCTACGCCCACCTCGCCGAAGTCGCCGGGCGACACGGCTTGGACCGCTCGCCCATCCGGCAGTGGGCCTGGCCCGCCACACTGGACATGTTCATCGTCGCCGGGGAACTGCTCATGCTGCGGGCCGGACTTCGCAGGGTGACGGACTGGTGGGCGGTCGGGCTGACGGCTGTCGGGTCACTCGGATCGATCGCCCTGAACGTGGCCGGCGTGAACGGCACCACCGCCGGACCTGTTCCGCTCCTGGACTACCTCGTCGCGGCGGTCCCACCGACCGGCGCGATGCTGGCCTTCGGAGTCCTGATGAGGCAGATCCAGCAGCGCGTCGCCAGGCCCGTCCGGAACAGCCGGACCGATGCCCGGACCGGACCCGGACCGGGCGGGACCGCCGGACCTCAGGACCGCACGGAGACCCGGACCGGACCCAACCCGGACCAGACCGACACCCCCACCGGACCACGCCGCCCCGGACCGAAACCCGGACCGCGTCAAACTCGGACCGGCCCGGATCGCCCCCGGACCGTCCGGGCGAAGGTGCATGCCGGACGGTCGGACCGCCGGACCGGACCGCGTCGCCTGTCCGAGGCCGAGGTCGTCAAGCTGGTCCTCCCGGACGTCCCCGCAGTCCTGGCGGCCGAGGGGAATGTGCAGATCACCAGGACGCAGCTGCGGGGCATCATGCGCGCCCGCGGAATCCCCCTCGGCAACGAACATATCGGTCCCGTCCTGACAGCGCTTCGGGCCGCCACCGCCCCCACCACATCCTCCGAAGGAGCCACCCGCCGATGAAGACGTGCGACCGATTCACCGACCTGAAGGCCGGATACGAACGCGACATCACGTACCTGCGCAACCACGCCACCCGTCACGCGGGCAGCACCGCCTCGAAGTCGAGCACGCGGCACGCCCTGGCGGTGAAGCAGAACATGGCCAAGGCCCTCTCCCGCCATTACACGCGCTGCCCCCTGTGCGGGTGAGCAGCACCCCAGCCCGTACGGCGGCCCGGATCAGCACCCGGGCCGCCGCCCCGTTCCCGCACCTCGCCTCCCGGAAGGAGCCGAAAACGCCGATGACCTCAGCCGAGAACCCGCGCGAAGCGGAGCAGGACCAGCCCATCAGACCGGCCGAGTCCCCCGAACGTGACCACCGTTCGCCCGGCACCAACTCGCTCCCAGGAGGAGCAAGTTATCGGCCAAGACACTCTTCCCCGTCGGGGAAGCGCGTCTTGGCCAAACCCGCCCCAGGAGTGGCGGGAGCGGACCGGAGCCAGGGGGCACCGGTCCACGAGGCAGCGACCGAGGGCGGATCGCAGCCGGAGGAGAAGCCCGCACCGCGACGCAAACCCCGCGCCACGAAGAACGCCTCCCGCAAGCGCTCGCCGAAGACCGCCGCCGACAAGCGCAGCTACGTGTGCAGCGTCCGCCTCAACGACGACGAGAAGCACCACCTCACCACAGCTGCCGCAGCAGCCCGCACGAGCCTGCCCGCGTTCCTCGCCCGCAGCGCCCTCGCCGCCGCCCGCGACCCCGAGCATGCCGCCGGCGCCATCGCCGGCGAACGTGAGCTGATCTCCGAGATGTTCGCCGCCCGCCGACACCTCGGCCACGTCGGCAACAACCTCAACCAGGTGGCCAGGGCCATCAACTCCGGCGACCGACCGGCGGACGCCCACCTCGACGCGGTGCTGACCGCCGTACGCAGGGCCACCGACCGGGTCCAGGCCGCCACCGACCGACTCCTCGAACACCGCTAGGAACACCCACCCGTCATGGTCCCCAAGATCCACAAGCGCGGGACGCGCACCATCGGCCTGCTGTACTACCTGTATGGACCCGGCAAGGCCGAAGAACACGTCGACCCGCACCTGGTGGCGTCCTGGGACCACGCCGCCCCCGACCCCGGCCGGGACCCCGAGGCCACGTACAAGCAGCTGCAGCAGCTCCTCGACCAGCCCCTGGCCCTGCTCGACGAGAACGAGCGCCCGAAGAAGCACGTGTGGCACCTGTCCGTACGCAACGGCCCCACCGACCGGATCCTGTCCGACCAGGAGTGGGGCGACGTTGCCCGCCGTATGGTCGCCGCCGCCGGCATCGACGACCCCGAGCAAGGCGCGGGCTGCCGCTGGGTCGCCGTCCGGCACGCCGATGACCACATCCACATCCTGGCCACCCTGGTCCGTGAGGACGGCTACCGGCCGGACCTCGACTTCGACGCCGTCCGCGTCCAGGCCGAAGCCCGCCGCCTGGAGCAGGAACTGGGGCTGCGCCGCCTCAACCCCGGTGACGGCACCGCCGCCAAGCGGCCCACCAGCGCCGAACGCCACAAGGCCGCCCGCCAGGGCCGTGAGCGCACCACACGTGAGGAACTGCGCGAGACCGTCCGGCGGGCCGTGGCCGGCGCCGAGAACGAGAAGGAGTTCTTCGACCGCCTCGGCGCCGCCGGCGTTCTGGTGCGCACACGCGTCGCACCGTCCGGTGACCTCCTCGGGTACACGGTCGCGCTGCCCGGAGACGTCAACGCCCAAGGGAAGCCGGTCTTCTACCCCGGCTCGAAGTTGGGCCCGGACCTGTCCCTGCCGCGGATCCGGGAGCGCTGGTCCGGCCGCCGGACCAGCCGGGTCGCTGAGCACACAGTGCCGTCCGGGCCCGCATCGGCGCGGCGCCGGGCGAGCACAGCGCTGTGGCAGGGGATGCTGGTCATGGAGGGGGCGGACGACGGGGTGGCCGCTGCGTACATCGCGGCTGCGGGTGAGGTCCTGGACGCGCTCGCGAAGACGTCCGCCGCCCACACCCGGCGCGAACTACGAGAAGCGGCCTTCGTGTTCGAGCGGGCCTCCCGCTCCCACATGCGGGCCGAACGTGGGCACGACCGGGCCCTTCGTCAGGCTGCCCGTGACCTCGTCTACAGCGGCCCTGCGCTCGGGCGGGGGGAGGACGGGGCGACCACCGCGATGGTGATCGACGCCGTGTTCTTCCTGGTGACCGTGGCCGCGCACTGGCACGGGAAGAAGGCACACGCCCAGCAGGCCGCTGCCGCCCAGCTGGCCGCCGAGCACCTGCGGACGGCCTACCGGGCCGCCGCCGCGCAGCCGATGGGCGTGCTGGCCGTACGGGGCCGGTCGCTGGCTCTTCCGGTGCTGCGCCGCCAGGTCCTCCGGGTCCGGGAAGCACTGCCGTCGTCGTTGGCGGAGCAGGTCCTGGCGGAAGCCGGGTGGGCGGCGCTGGCGGCGACCCTGTCCGATGCCGAGGCGGCCGGGTACGACGCCACCGCCCTGCTGGCCGATGCGGCTGCCCGCCGGGAGCTGGCGAGCGCCGAGTCGGCGTCCGACGTGCTGGTGTGGCGGCTGCGCCGCGCTGCGGACCTGCCGGCCGACGCCCAAGCGACGCCCCTGCCCGACGGCAGCTCCGTCCCGTCGGACCCCGCCGGGCGGAAGGCCGGGAACCCGGCTGCGAAGGGCCCGCAGCGCCGCAGGAGGTGACCGGGCTTTCAGGAATTCGTGAGTTGCCGCAGCTGGGGGCGGTGGGGCACGCTTCATGACCCGCCGCCGTGTGCGGGGAGCCAACTCTGGGAGGGGAGCCCAAGTGTTCGGTCGCAGGAAGCCGAAGCAGGAGCGTGGGGAGCTGGGGCCGGCGGGTGTCCCGTGGCTGGCGTACCCGGAGCCGCAGTGGCCCGAGCCTGCCCAGCAGGCGCCCGAACCCGCCCCGTCCGCTCCGGTAGTGGACGACTTCCTGCCGCCGGACTTCCGGATGGACACCGACGAAGAGCTGGCCGGCCGGTTCATGCCGTGGCGCCGCCCCCTGGTTGTCGACGGTGAGGTCCGCGCCTGCCCGCAGTGCGAGGCGTACCGGGACTGGGTCATCCTGTGCACCCAGGGCCGGATCTGGCTGCGCTGCCGCGCCGGCCACGAGACCTCGGAGCCGCGCCTGGACGTGGCCTGGTACAACCGCAACAGCGGCCCGAGCAACGGCAAGTTCGGCACGCTCGAGGAGGGCCTGCGCTCCCTCGACCACTGATCCGGCACCGCGCCCCTGGACCCCCTGTACTCCCGCCCTGCCGCTCCGAGGAGGCGGCCACGGTCAGCCCACTCGCATCCGACCCAGGGAACCCGTATGCGCCTGCGCCCTTCCGCCATCCTCACCATCACCTGCCTCGCCCTCTGGGCCCTGGCCAGCTGTTCCGCCCCGCCCTCCGACAGCGCGCCCGCTGCGGCGCAGGCGGGGACGCCCGTACCCACCGCCGGCGACCACAAAGTGCTGCCCTCGGAGCGGCTGGCGGACCGGCTGCTCACCGCCGACGATCTCGGCCCCGGCTACGCCGCCCACCCCGCCGCAACCGCACCTTCGCCTGAGGCGTCCGTCGAGGGCTGCCCCCAGCTGGAACAGCTGGGCAACACCGCGGACAACCCGTACGCGATGTTCCCGAACCAGGGGAAGCGGGTCTTCACCGGTCCCGGCGGCACCCAGCTGACCGAGGAGCTGTACTCCGCCCCGCCCAAGGACCTCTCCGCGGGTGTCGGACGGATCACGGCCGCGATGGGCGCGTGCCCGTCGTACCAGCTGGTCACCGCCACCACCGTGGCGGAGGTCCGCACCCAGACGGTGCCGGTGCCCCGTTTCGGTGACGAGCAGTGGGGGCAGGTCCTCACCGTCACCGCTGGGGGGCGGCGCACCATCGTCCAGCAGACTGTGATTCGCGACGGGGCCGTGCTCTTGGTCGTCTCCGGCAGCCCGGCGGAGGTCGCGGTTCACTGGCAGAGCGCTCTGACCAAGGCAACGGCCCGCTGATCTCCCTGTCCTTCTCCTTTCTTCTGTACGGAGGTCCCGTGACCGAGTTCGTGTCCGCCGAGGCTCTCGCCCGGCTCGCCGCCGCCGGCGATCCGCAGGTGCGGCTGATGCTGGCTCTCGCTGCCCTCGGAGCAGACCGGACGCAGATCGTTGGCGCCAGGTCCACTGGGCGCCGCGGTGAAATCGCGCTTCCGGAGAGCGAGCGCGCTACGGCGGCGTTTGCCGAGCTGCAGTCCCTGCTCGGCGCCGCCAACGCCAAGGCGGTACGCCGCTCCGGCATCCGTGCCCGTGCTGCCCATCTCACGGAAAGCCTGGCCGCAGACAGGGCTCTCCCTGCTCCGCGCTGGCACAGGCTCGGCGACCAGCCGCCCGGGCGTACCTCGGGGCACGGCCGCTGACCCTGGCCAAAGACGACCATCTTCGACCGACGCCCCGCCCGACTCACGCACAGACGCTGAGGCCGGATGGGGTGTCGGTCGCCGGCAAGCACCGCGACCAGCTCCTGGAGCCGCACATCGATTCATGCCGTACTACTGATTCCGCACCAGTGGACCCTCATCTTCGTCAATTGCGGCCGACTCAACGCCTTTGCGGACTCGTCGAGAAACGAGCTAGGTGTACCGATATGGGACGAGCTTGCTAGATACTTCTTCGATCACGGCCTCGTCGATCCCACTTGAGCGCAGCAGATCCACAACAGGACCCTTTGGCAGACCGTACTCTTGCACCACGAGACGCGCCATCTTTACCTTGTAAAGGTACTCTTCGTCGCCGACGATTTCACTGAGTTGCTGCAGCTTGTCTTCGGGCCATTCATCACGAGTTGCCATACTAGCCTTTCTTGAGCGGAGCGGAGAACAAGAGAGCCTGCGCCTGCTGATCTAGATAGCAGCCAGGCAACCCATCACCTCCTCCATATTCGGGCGATCGGCCGGATCCGGCTTGATTAGATTATCTCTCAGGGATTCGATCGCTTGGGACGCCACGCTCGCCAATTGATCTCGGATTCTCGCAGCGGGAGCGGCACCGAACCGCCACTGCACGAAGGGCTGATCGAAGCACAAAGTGTGAATCAGCACGCCGAATCCGTAGACGTCCACTGCAGTAGTGTAGAAGGTGTCCACGGGCTGAAACTCGGTGAAGTGCGGAGGGAATCGAGGCTCCAGTTCATCATCCCCAAGCTGGCGCGACGACCCGAAGTCCGCAAGGACTACATCGCCCAATTCGGACATTAGGATATTGTCGGGCTTAAGGTCCCCATGAATGATTCCTTCAACATGCAGGGAGTTGAGGGCGTCAGCGACGCTGAGAAGCGTCGCTCTTACAGCCGACCAGTCCTGCAATTTACCGCACCTCAACGCGGACTCGAGGTCGGTATCCAGGCGTTGAAGTACGATGAATGGGCAGCCCACTTGTCCGCCGCCGATCAGGGGAAGCGTGACCTCTCCATCATCGATGGCTCGAACAATACCAATTGTGCGCCTGCCGGCCAGGATATCGATCTCCCGGCGAAGGTCAACAACGTGTTCGACACGGACAGGGTTTGCAACCTTGAGAATTGCACGGATCCCGCCAACCTCTGTTGCTCCAAAAAATGCCCTTCCGGTCATCACGCCATCGCGACCCGGAGGCCGCCAGGGAACGACCTCGTGCCCTCCTACGCGGTCGAAACGCTGGCGAATCGTCTGCGCGATATACATAATCCTCATTTCCTCAATGCAGCAGATCTGCGAGAGCGGCATCTGGAGTGATTGCAGGAAGAACTTGGTTCTCGATAATCCCAATTAGCGTGGGATCCTGAAAGGGAAGTCCGCCACTCCCGAATAGACAGGAGAGACGTCGCGAGAACTCCCCGACTGCTGCCTCAGTGCGATCGCCCCATGATCGACTTGCCCACTCGCCAACCTTTACAGCCAAGGCCATGAATTCGTTGCGCCTCAGGGCCCGGGCGCGATCTTCTTCACAGGGAGGGCGGGAGTCTACGGGAATGCGATCAGTGCCACTCCAATTCTCAAATGCTGCGGAATCGAGGCGCAAACTCTGACCATCCAGAGAGGGAATCGCATCAACCGCGGCCCTAAACGCCGGCGAGTGATTCCGCTCAGCAGTGGCCCGTGACCATTGGGCGTGGCTAGCGATGGCCTTGCTGGCCACCCAATCTTGCAAGCGCGCATGGATGGTTGGGCATGGCAACCCCCCTGACTGAACGCTATCGACCGCCGCCCTCTTGAGTGCGATCTCTAGCCGCTCGCTCTCGGCTGGATCGGGAGCGATCTCAGCGAACACGCTGTGATACCCATCGGGGCGCCATCCACTCTCGGTCGCCTCGATCTCGCCGAGATGGTGAAGGCGTACTCCATAGCGCGCAAGCTCCCGATAGATCCGGAGGTCTAGCGCGATTGACGCCTCTTCGGCCAAGACGAGCCGACGGGCTGTAGCGCGGCAGCCTTCCGACGATGCACGGACGTAGCAATCGCCAAATAGGACGACATGCATCATGTCATGGTTGACGTTGTATTGCTGAACTCGCCGTGGATTCAAGTCTGGGGTGTATCTTCTGGCGACCACAAGTCGCCCAGACTCTGGATGGAAGGCAGGCCAGCCATCCGCAGCGTAACGGATGGTTACTCCTGAATTGTATGCATTGAATCGGAACAGACGATAACTCCGGCTGAGCACCATCAAAAGGGAGTCGTTGACGATCTCCAGGTCATCAGTCAGAGGCGCCGCATGAACACTCCTCGCAACACAGAGCGCATGGGCGAGACTGTGCATGAACCCGGGCTTGCCTAGGGTCTCGGTACAAGCGACCACGTGGGCCTGGAGAGCCTCGAAGAGATCGACCATTCCGCCTTTGAAAGCGTCGTGGGAGCGGAGCCGATCAACGAGAATTTCGAATGAGTGAATATAATACTGCAACATCTCTACCGGTGTTCTGAGCAGCGCGTCCTGACCGTCAACCCAGAGATCCGCCCCTTCGGCGGATGCGAGCCAGGCCGAGTTGGAATCTGCGAGGCGGTAGAGACGGGCAGCCGTGGCCCGGACATCGTCTTGAGACGGGAGCGACTGGACAGTCATGGAGCGGCATTAAACCATCGATTGCGCTCGCTTCGGCGGTGCCACGCGCAGCGCCGGATCCGCAGCGGTAAATCCACACCAGCGGCAAACTCCTGCCCCGTTTCATTGAACTGTTCAGGGATTGTGCTACCTGGACGTTCCTGTGCCCGAGAGCCTGCGCCCGAGGCGAACGAGAGGATGAGCAGAGCAGTGCGATCTTCGTCCAATTCGCCCGCCCAAAGAGATGTCGCCGGCGTCGTGACAGCGGACCCACCGGTCTTGGTGCCGCTTGTGCTGGAGCTCCCCGGCCATCTGCACTGCCAGCTCCGTGTCCCGGTCGGCGATGATCACCGATGGGAGAAGGCTGCGCGACAGCCCTCGCGTTCTTCACGCGGAGGTGCCGGAACCCCGGCGGACGCGGGCAGAGGTCAGCCGACGGGGCTCGGTGGGCCCAGTGGCGGCAGAGGTCCTCGGCGCCCATCTACCTCAGGGCGATCGAATTTGCGATTCGCATGGCAACGAAGGTGTCTGCGAGGTAACCGTCAATGCCGTGACGGTTCTTTTCCGGGTTGCGGACGTCGCTCAGGTTCTCGACCTGCACGCCAGGGAAGTGATCACGTTCCAACCGAGGAAAGAGCGCGACTGGATCGCGGACATCAGCGGCGTTCAGCCAGTGCACCACGCCACTTGGCTTGGTCAGCGGGCGCGGCAAGTTATCCCTAATCGACGGGAAACCTAGCGGGGAGCCCAATGTGACCATTAGGGGAATGTCAATCTCTCCCTGGAGTTCGGTGAGCGTCCAGTAAACCACGACAGAACCAAGTGAATGTCCCACCACAACAGTTGGCCCAGGCCTCAGGGCCTGAGAGACAACTTCGTTCACCTGTTCGCGTACGTCTCGCCACAGCATGTAGGCATGGACGTCGGGGAAGAAAATCCGAATAAACTCATCGCTCATGACGCGAGAGCGCTTGAAGAGGGCCCTGCTCGTAGCCTGAACAACTTTCGCGTCTCGGATCCCTCGCTGTACCGCTTCCTGTTGGTTTGCTGGAAGCTCGGCGGCAATGTCCGCGTCAGTAATATCGGCGCGATCGGCTATCTCCATGAGTAGCGTTGCTTCGAAGGAATCGAATGGGTCTTCAGATCCCCGACTGCGTGCAGTCCCGGGAGAGTTCGCGATTGCCTCATCAAGGATACGCCCATAGAAGGCGACCTTGATGTCGAGGCCTTCTGGTAGCTCGACAAGCGCGTTTGCGCACCCTTCCTTTAGCGCTCCTGTCCAGGTCTGTTTCAGATCCTCCTCAGTCGATTGCCCTTGACCGATTCCATGAACGAACACGAGCTTCATCGCTGCCCCTAACGTTGGCTGTAGGGAGAGATAAAACGAGCTCGAGACTTCTTAAATGTTATGGGTCGCCAAGCAGCAGCTTATAGCGTAGATCAGAGGAAGGCTGGAAGAGCGTGGTCCAATACGCTGGGGCAAGGTGAGGGGCCGCCATATGCGCCAATGCCTTTGCCCCACCGTTGGAGTAGCGAAGCACGGTCCAACCACGTGTCGCCAGCGGGAACCCAGGTACAACGTCGGCCTGGTTTGGCAGGGTGTGATTGGCCAGTAGCGCCACGTCGAAGGGTATTGGCAGGCTCCGTTCCCTTAGGCTCCCAAGCAACATTCCCACCCTCTCTATCTCTCCAGTACGGTGAAGTGAGTGCGCCAGGAGGACAGCCATTGTTGGGTCGAAGTGTTTTTCAAGGGATAGCCGCATGCCTTCGTTGTCAGCACGGGACAACACGCCAAGCCGTGCTCGTGCTGTCATTCGCGCCACCAGTTCAATGTCGGTGGTTCCGCGAGAGTCCAGATATGCCAAGTACTGCACGCCGCAGTCGTCCACACGCATCGCGGTTGCGTATCCAGGGAATACTGCAGCCGCCGACCACAATGGGCGGTTCTTCCAAAAACTGTCCAGATGGATCAGCGCTGCCCCTTGCGACCGCTCATCAAAAGTAGGCCCAGACCAACTGCCGTTAGCATCGCGCGCCAGGCGACTACGGACCGTGCGTGGTGTCCCGACTTCCATGAAGAGGTTACGCTTGCGACGCCCATTGCGATGGACGCTATCAGGGGTGGTCTCAAACACAGAGATCGCCGCGTCCTGCGCGACGTTAGAAGCCATCAGGTTATCCCTGGTCTCCCTGGCAAGAGGGCGGTCCTCCTCGGAAGGCGCGTTTGGCGATCCCGTGGGAGAGCCCTGTCGCGAATCGCTTCCTGCCCCGGGGCTGTCTGCCAGCGGATCGGGATCGGGACCATCCTGTGGAGGAGGGAATGCGTCGGGGTCCACCCACGACATCACGTGAGGCTGCCAACGTGTGACCGGGTGCGAGCACGGCCATTGTTCGACACCGAGCACCTGTCGGGCACGAATGGGCACAGCGTCCTCAAGGTAACGCTCGAGTGACTCTGAGACGACGGCACGCTCTGCAAGAGCGGGTGGCCGCACCGTGGTGACGCAGGCTTCAGGCGCTCTTCCTTCCAGAGCCTGCAGCAGGCAATATGTCCAGATACCCACACAGTTGGGATCGTCAGCACCCTCAAACGATCCCTTCTCCGGGTAGGCAGCATAAAATTGATCAGCTCGAATGGCACGCGCTCTGTAGTTCCTCGGGCGGGGCGGGAAAATGGCGTCGTCCGATACATCGCGATCTGGGCGGGTCCGACAAGTGTCACCAAAGAAAGCTACGTGAGGAATGCGGGAGTAGTAAAGAGCCAAGTCCCAACTCAGTGCCACGTCGACGGCCTCCCCCTGCCGCCGGCCGGCATGGCTGAGGAGCCAGACACTGTCAGCGACGCCCTTGACCACTCCATGGCCAGCGAAGTAGATGAACAAGCAGTCAACAGAGCCGCCCTCACTCCGCGCGAGGTTGACCACTCTCTCTACGTAGGCTTCGATTTTCCGCCTCTCGACAGGTTCGTTGTCGTCGATGAAAGGCACGACGGGGTCGAAACCTTGTGAAGTTGCCCAGCGGCAGAAGCGCCGTGCTCCGCGACGAGCAGCCGGAAGCGGTGCCATGTCTGGCACGTCACCAACGCCGATCGCAAGCGCAACCTTCCGGCCCATCCCTGCCCCCTTGCCGCTCCTTACTCCTACAATCGTCAGCGCTGTCGACAGCCCTCGCAAACGGAACAAATTCACCTTGAAGGACTTGATGTTCAGTTCATCAGATTCCTTGCACGTGCCGCATGGGCCACTCCTTCACCCTAATAAAGATGGTCTCGCAACTTAGTTAAGGCTGATGGGAATTGGATGGTCGTGCAGATGGTCTCCGCACAACGCCCCTCACTCGTAGAGGTGTTCACCTGATCGCGCCCGGTTCAGTTCCGGCTGTTGGCCCTAGCGAGACCTCGATGCCCGATCAGCAGTGAGCGTTTTCAGTGGGGCCACTGATCGGGTGACGGAGCTGGGACGCGGAGGGGGCCGCAATGCACAGGGCTCTCAGCGCCGTTGAGGGAGGTGTTCGAAGTCTCAACCCACCGGCACAGGAGCCCTGTTGGTTCCCTATCCTGCCGCACTCGACCTCTCGCACGCCCTGGTCGAGTGGGTCACGATGCTCATCGTCACCCGTGAGGGTGACCGGCGGTGCAAACTCCCGCCGCACCAGCGTGCTCGTCGCTCTCGTGTACCTACGCCGCCACGACACCCTCGCCCGGATCGCGGCCGGATTCGGCATATCCGTCGGCACCGCCCACGCCCAGGTCACCGCCACGACCAGCCTGCTCGCCGACCGGTCCCCGGGCCTGCTCAAGACGCTGCGCGAGGACGATCCGGACTTCGTCCTCCTGGACGGGACTCTCGCCGAGTGCGACCGGGTCGCTGACAGCCGCAGCGACTACTCGGCCAAGCACCGCCGGCACGGCGTGAACGTCCAGCTCGTCACCGACCCCGCCGGCGAGCTGCTGTGGATCTCGCCCGCCGTGCCGGGCCGCACCCATGACCTGACCGCCGCCCGCACCCACCGCATCATCCAGATCTGCGAACGACAGGGCGTACCCGTCCTCGCGGACCGCGCCTACACGGACGCCGGTCCCTGGGTCACCACCGGCCTCAAACGGCCGCCCGGCGGTGAACTCACTCCGACCCAACGCACCGTCAACCGCGCACTCACCCAGGCCCGGGCCCCTGTCGAACGCGCCATGGCACGACTGAAATCGTGGCAGATCTTCCGCAGATCCCGCCCCAACCGCATGACCGTCATCACCAAGGCCATCCTCACCCTGGAGAGGCGACGCTGAAAACGCTCTTCGACGCAAAAGGCCGACGGCCGGACCGAAGGGGGGCCGGCCGTCGGCATATCAGACAGTCGGTTGGACACTGAGCTGGCCCTCGCTGCTCTCCGGCAAGGTGTGGCGCAGCACCGGTACGGGCGAGGCCACAGAGGTGGCGAAGGCCGCGACGAGATCATGTGGCGTGCTGGCGGAGAACATGGCGGCCCACAGGAGCCCGCCGCCCATCCGCGGCTCGCACCATGCCTGCCATCCCGCCGCTTCCGCCTCGGGATCGAGGACGAGCGGGTCGCCGTCCTGGATTCCCTCGTCCGGCAAGGTAGTCAAGACCATGCTGGTGGCCAGCCGCGGATCGGAGAAGGCGGTGGGGGTGTCGATGTCGCGAACCCAGCCGGCGCCCGCCAGCGCGTCGAGAACCACCTGCGGTCCGGCGTAGCCATGGGCGGGATCCGGACGGCCCTCCAGCGCGAGCAGGAAGTCGGTGACCGCCTCTGGCGGGGTGCCGGCGGAGAAGTACGCATTCCACCGGGGAAGGCTGGCGGGGGTGGCTCGGGCGGAGACCGTCCATGCCACCGGCTGGTCGCCCAGGAGGATGGGCTCGTCGGCCAGCACCCACTGCGCCCAGCTCAGTGCGTCCGGAGCGACGTACAGGACGGTGCTGCGAAGAACCTGCCGGGCGACGTCGGACTCGTCGGGCTCACGCCGACCTCGGACGAGGGTGAGGCTGGTCCAGCCCGCGGCAGTGAGGTGGGAGCCGACCTGGTCGGCCAGGAGGCCATCGTCGCCGGCGAGATGGCGCGGGGTGACCCAGAACGCGGGAAGGGAAGAGGAATCAGGGGACGGGGGCAGAGGTGCTCCTTGTCGTCAGGGTGTGTCGCGGCTCGTATCGTCGTCAGAGACGGCGCGCAGCCGCCGTCCACGGGCCGGCGGCTCGATCGGAGGCATCCAGGTAAGGGCTTCGGCGACCGGCCTGGGCAGGTTCCCGTATTGCACCGCCGCCGCGTCCTCGGCGAGATAGACGACCGGTCGCCCGTCCAGGTCCGCGCCCACGATCACGGTGCCCATCTTGTGGGCCATGGGGAAGAAGGGGTTGATCGCGAGCCGTACACGGGCGGATGGATCCGCCGCGGACAGGTGCTTCATCAGGTCGGCGACGGTCATCTCGGTGCCGGGCTTGGGCTGAGGGGCCACGGTTCTCCTCACGGGTGGAAAGCGCTCTGGGTGTGCGGATGGGAGCCACGCGACCTCCGGGAACAGATCACGGAGAGACGGGCGAGCCGCTGGAGGACGGGAGGCGAGGGTCCCGTCCTCCAAGCGGCATGGTCACTGCTGCCGTCGCGCGGTGGCGAGCACCTCGGAAACGGTAGCGGCCACGAGCCGTGCCGGGGTTTGCGGATCGAATACGACACGGTAGCCGGGAACCTTGCCGGTGCCGGTGACGGCCAGGACCCAGCCCTCCTCCTCGGCCCCTGGCCTCCCGCCGGGAAACCAACCGAGATACAGCCGGCCGTCAGCCGACGAGATATGGGTGTCGGCCCGGTCGTCGACGATGAGGGTGAAATCGCCGTTCGCCTCGGGGAAGCAGTCGATAACCTCGGTCGGCTGGCCAGGCCCCAGAAGCCAGCCATGCAGTCGCAACTTCTCGATCGTGGTGCGGAACCCAGCGCTCGATAGCTCCACCGTCACAAGCATCACCTCTCTGACCTGGGAATATTCGAGATCCCGGGGAAGGTCGTCTAGGTTGACATGCACCGCAGCGCTACACCAGTCCTTGCGGGTTCTTTCCTGTCTGCCACCGGCGAACTCGACCTTAGGACGGTGGACTCGTCCGCTCTCGGGCACGGAACACCTCGTCCGTCGCGCCCTGAGCGATGCCCCGGCCCAGTCGAAGGAGTGAGGGCCGCTGACAAGCAGGGAGATCTGAGGGAGGATCGGGCGATGTGATGCAGGTACAGGCAACAGTCCTGAAAATGTTGGACAGCGTGACCAACCCATTCACCTCCTACCAAGAGATGGTCACCGCTCTGGCGACTGCCGTCGGAGAGGAGGGGCGCACCGAGGCTGAGGTGGACCACCTGCATGCGCTGTGCGCGGCGATGCTCTTCTTTCACCAGCCCGACGGTGCGCTGAAGGGCTCTTACCGGGGCCCGGGGCCCGAGCCTTGGCCGACTGCGGCGAACCAGCTTCCTCCCGAGGTCCGCGCTGTCTGGGCCGCGTACGCGGACGCGGCTGGCCATCCAATGGTGCGCGCCCGCCTGCACCACCTGCTGTGGGAGGCCCGGCACGGAGGCCGTCCCATTGACCACGTGTCGGCGGCCATCGCCGGCTACCGCGAGGCCGCCCCCGTGCTCCTGGCCGATACAGGGGACCGCGCCGTCAGTGCCCGGTGCAAGGCCGTCGATGCCCTACTGGCCGCGCACGATCTGGCCGCCAGGCTCCGCCAACCGCAGCTGGCGGACATCACCACGGAGATGGTCAGACTCGCCGAGACCGCCCTCGACTGGCGGGAGCCCTCCCCAGGGATCGTCCACGCTGCGATCGAGCCCCTCGTGGCGGACAAGAATCTTCACCAGCTGATCCGCCCCGTGTTGGAGCGTGCTGTCGACTGCTTCCGCGCGGACTCGCACAACCACATCGGATTCCTCCAGATGCTGCGCCGCATCGAGCCCGACCCTGCTGGCCAGCAGCAGATCAACGAGCGGATCCTCGCTGTTTACATCGGCCATGCCGAGCAGCTCAGCGGACTCGCCAAGCTGATGAGGCTCGAAGAGGCCGCCGCGTTCACGCAGGCCTCCGGGCAGAGCGATTCCTTGGACGCCATTCGCCGAGCCCAGCAGAAGCTCCGCCCGGAAGACCTGGGCCTTACCCGGATGGCCACTCCGTTCCCGTTCCCGACGGCGCTGGTCGATGCCGCCCGCGCGGCCATCGACTCCGCTGCCGACCTCCCCGACGCTCTGCGGATCATTGAGCTTCTTCGATGTGGCCACCGATCGGGTGACGGTCCGTGAAGCGAAACGAGCGAGGCCCCCGGGCTGTTGATCGAGATGTCTGACGTCTCAA
>NZ_JBIVTH010000029.1:0-77159 GCF_044756625.1 Streptomyces sp. NPDC091682
CGCGGCGGGACGCCGTGACGTCGCCGCCGGACGGGCCGGGTCCTCGGCAACAGCCGGACCGCTGGGCTCGGCTGACGGGACAGCCAGCGCGGGCGAGGGGGTGGCGGGCTCCTGGGTGTTCGGGCTGGGCCTGTCGGGGGCCGGGAGGGTGTCTGTGGCCGCGGCTGGACGGTGGGCGGGGGCGGTGGGAGGCGTGGCGTACGGCTGGGGTGGGGCGGGGTAGCGCTGGGCCAGGCCGTCGAGGAGGCGGCGGTAGGCCTGGAGGCGTTCGGGTTTCGGCTCGGCGCGTCCTTCCTCCCAGGCCTGGATGCTGGGGATGCGTACGCCGAGGGCCTGGGCGACGGCAGCCTGCGTCAGGCCGGCCGGTGGATCAGAACTCACGAAACTGAGACAGCGTCACACCTTCCGCGATAAAGACCTACGACAGCGATCTCCCACCAATCTCTCACTGCCATGACAGTGCCCTCCCCCGCCTAAACAGCCCCCGACCAGCACCAACACACTCACACCCCACTGTCTCTCACACCACCGTCCCCAAACCGAGAAATCGCACGAGAGCGAGTGGGGTGGTGCGTGTTGTCCCGACTCAATGAAGTCTGACCAGTCCCAACGGACTTTGACCGCGACCTTCACCAGCAGGAGCGGGTACGCGGAGGCGTCAGAACGGTGGTTCGTTGGAGATGGTGCCGCCCCAGGGGTCGGGAGCCGGGGCTGCGCTTGGCCTGACCTGGAGGACTCGGACGGCGTCCTTGATGCGGCCGAGGCCGATGAGGTGGTGGGCTAGGACAGTGCTGTTGGAAACGGGGTGCTGTTCGAGGACAGCGACGGCTTCCTCGATGCGGCCGGCCTCGGCAAGCAGGTCCGAGAGGGACCAGGCCGCATACCAGGTGCCGCCTTCGGGGTGGGCACGGGCCTGCTCGATCGCTTCGTCGCGTAGGCCGCAGTCGGCTATGAGCGGCAGCCGCATCCGGAAGAAGTCCCACGCCTCCTCACCGTCACGTCGCTCCTTGAGCGCGTCGAGGTAGGCCAGAGCCTCCTGGGCGCGGCCGTGCTCGGCATACAGGGTGCACAGCGTGTCAACGACGCAGTCGTCCGCGCCGCCCGGGGAATCTGCCAGGGCGCGCATCGCCGCGATCGCCTCATCGGCGCGGCCGTACCGGACCAAGAGCTGGGACAGTAGATGGGCCACGCGCCACATGTCGTGAGGCTTCTCGGCGAAGGTCCGGTAGACGGCGATCGCTGCCTCCTCATCGCCGCGTTCCTCCAGTACCTCGGCCAGGCTCCGCGCGGCGTGCCCGTGGTACTCGGAGTCGGTGTACGCGCGCAGTTCTTCAAGCCGTCCATGCCTGGCCAGCAGGTCGGCCAGCGCGTCCCGGCCGTTGACCGACGTGACCTCCCGGCGGCGCAGCAGAGCGATCGCCTCGTCGACGCGGCCTTGCCGTTCCCGGACTGTGGCGAGCAGGTCGAAGGCGTTGGACGGTTCCATGCGGAGTCGGTGGCAGTCGGGGGCGTCACAGGCCGGAACCGCGGCCTCGATCCGGGCTTTCAGCAGCGCCGCTACTTCCTCGTCCTGGCCTGCGGCTTCGGCAACGTCGACCAGGGCCTGGGCGATGAACCAGTCCTCAATGCCGGGCCGCAGCAGCACGAGCGCCTCGGCGGCCCGGCCGTGCCGGGCCAGCAGACGCGCGAAGAAGTCCAGGACCAGCCGGTCGCCGTCCTGCGCGTACGGGCGGGACAGCTCGATCGCCTCCTGCGCCCTGCCCCAGTCCTCCAGCAGCTCGGCCCGGGCCCGAGCCGCCGGCCACCAGCCCGTCGCGATGTACGGACCGAGCACGTCCAGCGCCTGCTGGTACTGCCGCCGGTCGCCAAGCAGCCGCGCCCACTCCAGCGCGCAGAACCACTCCCCACGCCCGGCCTGGAACTCCACTTCCCGCTCATGGCCAAGCTCCAAAAGCCGGGTCACCAGCGATGAAGGAATGCAGCCGCCCGACAAGGTCCGGGCCCGGTAATCAAGATCAGCAGCGTCCACAGCCACGCACCCTAGCCGCCACCCCTGACACCCCCGGATCCGCCGGTGGTCAACGTCCGATGAGACAAATCCCCGCCCCGTCAAACTTCGCTGAGACTGATCAAACTTCGGTGAGGCAGGTCACGTGTCGGCCAGGCGGCGACGGGGTGCCCCTGCACACGCCGCCCAGCCGTAGTAACCATGGCTGCCACGGGATGCCCAAGCTCCTGCCGTCGGGCGCCGATGCCGAAGGTGGCCGGCTCCCACAGGCGCGCTCGTGGGCAGCGGGCCTGTCTCTGGAGCACTCGATGGGGTGCGCCCACCTCGCCCACCCCTGAGAACCCAGAGATCCGTCCCATGACGACCCTCGCTCCCCAGACCTCGTCCGGCTCGGGACCCGGCCCAGCGCCATGGCCATGGAGCAGACCGGCCGCTTCGCCGAGGCCTTCCGCACCCGTCACCCACGGCTCACCCTCGACATCCGCACGATCACCTCCGAAGGCGACGCGCACCTCGGTCCCCTGTCCCAGATCGGCGGCAAGGGCGCGTTCACACGCCGCGCGGACACCTACCTTCTCGACGGCCGGGTCGACGCCACCATCGCCTGCGCCAAGGATCTGCCCAGCCCCCACGACCGGGCGCCGGGGGCGGTGGTTGCCGCGGTCCTGCCCCGCGAGGACGTCCGCGATGTCCTCGTCCTGCCGGCAGGGCACCGCTCCGTCACCCTCGCCGAGCTTCCACCCGGCACCCGAGTGGGAACCAGCGCTCCCCGCAGGGCCGCCCTGCTCGCCTCCCTCTACCCCGGACTCGTTCCCATCCCGATCCGCGGGATCGCCGACAGCCGCCTGAACCGCCTCGATCACGGTCGGCTCGGCGCCGACGTGATGATCGCGGCACTCGCAAGCCTGCGGCGCCTCGGTCTCGAGGACCGGGCCAGCGAGGTGCTCGACCCCACCGTGTGGTTGCCCGCCGCCGGGGCCGGGATCGTGGTCGTCGAGCACCGCGCCGACGACACCGCCACCGGCGAGCTGCTCGCGCCCCTCACCCACCCCGCCACACGGACCCTCCTCGACGCGGAGCTGGCCGTCCTCGCCGAGTTGGGCGGCGGATGCCTCACCGCGGCTTCCGCCCACGCCACCCTCGACGACACCGGGTGCCTCACCGTCCGCGCAGCCGTCCTCGCCCCGGCCGGCGGACCGACCCTGCGCGCCGAAGCATCCGGCCCCGCTGAACAGGCTGCCGAGACCGGCCGGAAGACAGCCCTCGCCCTCCTGGACGCCGGTGCGGGCCGGCTCCTCGCCGCCACACCCGAGTAGCCGGGCTGTAACCCTCGGGCTGGCACGGCCCATGCCTCAATCCGGCGTCACCCTGTCCGGAATTTCCCTATTCGCGGAGCGCGCACATGCGGAAACCCCGTCTCATCGCTGTCACTGGCCCCCCTGGGGCCGGGAAGTCCACCCTCGCCCGGGCGCTTGCGGCCGAGCTGGGCTGCCCCGCCATCCTGCGCGACGAAGTCAAGCAGGGCATGGCGGCAACCCTCGGCCCGGCAGCGACCGACACCGACGCCCTCAACGTGCCCGTCATGCAGACGTACTTCAGCACCCTCGGCGTCCTGCTCCGTGCGCAGGTCACCGTGGTCGCCGAGGCCGCCTACCAGGACCGTCTCTGGCGTCCCGGTCTGCAACCTCTGGCCGACATCGCCGACCTGTGGGTCATCCGCTGCCACGCCCCCGCCCGCACCCTCGTCGGCCGGATCAGGGAACGCGCCACCCGGGACCGGCACCGTGCAGCGCACGCCGACGAGCAGTTGCTGACCGACATCGCCACCGGCGCCTACGACCCGGAGGCCTTCGCCGAGATCTCCCTCGACGCACGCGTTGTGCGTGTGGATACCTCCGACGGATACCAGCCCAACCTGATCGAGATCGCCACACGCGTCCAAGCCCCGTGACCACCATGCCGCTCAGGCCGCCGCCTCGCTCCTTCAACGAGCCAGGTACGGCCCCGGCAGCCGCCGCCCGCAGTTCTCTCGAAGGGTCCAACCATGGCACAGTCCCCCCTGCCGTCCTTGCTCGCCGCATTCGCACACCCGGACGATGAAGCGCTCGCGGCTGGCGGAGGTGAGCCCCAGTGCGCGGTTGTCCTTGCCGTCCCGCATGTGGTCCAGCCAGCGTTCGTACCAGGACAGGAAGTCCCGGGCCGAAGAGACGTTCGGGGGCCAGAAGCCGTCTGAGTTACCGATGAGCACGCGGCCCGTGAGGGGTTCGGTCACGCGGATGAGGCACAGGTCTGTGCAGCCCATCTCGATGACCTGGAGGAACAGGTCTCCTTGGAGTGCGTTCGGGTGCTTCACGTGGTGGAATCCCCGCGGGCTGCCGTCCGGCGGTTGGCGGTCCATGGTGTACAGCCTGCGCTTCTCCAGCGGAAGCAGACCGTAGAAGGGCTGGCACCGCTGCCCCCGAGTCCTACCAGGAACGCCCGGTAGACCAAGGGCAATTCGATGTGGGTGTTCGCCCTCGAAGACGTCTGCCTGCACGGAACTGGTGCGTGGGCCAAGGCGAAATGCGTGGCGCTCGGCGCCCGCCGAGTGGCTGCGCCGCGCCTGGTAGGGCACCTTGGCCAACTTGGAGCATATGCGCGATATCCGGGAGTCCATCGGAGGATCGCTTCTCTCGTCCGCCGCCACTCTACTGGACCACCCGCATGAGGCATCACCGGACGCCGGGAGAACGGACCGGATGGAGTTCGTGCTCCGTCCCGCATCGCCGCGGGTCGGGCGCGAAGTCACCGTGCACGCCACCCTTGGCGTGGACACGGACCCCGGCCGGGCCTGCACGCCCGGGGACGTCTCGGAGTTCCTGCGCCGGGCCGGCCGGGACGACACTTCAATCCGCTGACGGCGCCGGTGACCGACCCCAGGATCGGGCCGGGTCCGAGCCTGCCGCCGGTCTCGTGCGCCCTGTTGCCGCAGGGTCATAGGCGGCAGCTGTAGGTGAAGGTGGCCTCGGCGCGGGCAGGGTTCGGTGACAGCACCTCCAGTACGGCGGTGGCCTGCATGGAGCCGGGCCCGTGGAAGGCCCATTGGAGCGCGACCTCGGTCAGCCGTGCTCTCGGTGCGACGCGCTGCCGCACCGGGCTGGTGCCCGTGCCGTCACTGCGGCGCCAGCGATAGCTCACCGTTCCGCCTTCCCCGTTGCTGCGGATCGTCCCCAGCACGGTGACGACGCTGTCGCAGCCGGCGGCTGGGGAACCGGGACGTACGGTGACTCCCGTCACCGACAGAGGATCGCCGGCTTGCTGCCCGATGAGGAGAAGCAGGGCCACGATCGCCGCCCCCGCCACGACCGGCCAGCCCCGAAGGACGCCGCGTCCGCGCTCGGCACCGGCGGTGTACGGCGCGCCCGAGGAGTCGGTGCGGGTGCCGTGCCACAGCGCGGTGAGGTTGTCCCGGCCGCCGGACGGAGGAGCGGCCGACGCCGGTGCGGCCGCAGGGTCCGGTGTGGTGGCGTGGACGGTCTTCTGTGCGGGTGGCATACCCCAGGCGGCATCGTCCAGGAGGGTCGCGCTCGTGGCCTCGTCAGCCGGGTGCGAGCGGGGGAGGAAGACAGTCAGGTCCTCGTCGTGCGGTCGGTGGTCCATGGCCGGCTCAGAGGATCGGGTTGCAGTCATCGGCGTAGAGCACCTTGTACGTGCCGGTACCCGTCGCTGCCGCCGGGCTGCTCGACACCTGGACACCCCAGTAGGGGAAGGGGTCGGAGGGTCCGAACGTGTGGGCGTACGTCTTGCTGAACGAGGTCTGCCCGGCAGGGATGGTGATCCTGTCCGTCGCCACGGCGGGGCCCGGCCCACGGGTGTTGCTGTGGAACCAGGTGAGGATCAGCGTTCCGGTGGAGGCGCCGTCGGTCTTCACGGATGCGACAGCCTGGGTGCCGAACTTGCCGGAGCAGCCGTACTGGGAGAGGGACACGGCCAGCACCCGCACGGTGGGGGACACGACCGGCGGTGCGACGGGTGGTGACCCAGGGGCCGCGGTCGTGGTGGAGGGCGTCGGCCGTGCTGCCGCATCCGTGGAAGCGGGTCCCGCACCCGGAGCGGACGACGGCCCCCCGGCCGTCGTGGAACCCTCCACGGCACCGCCGGTGCCGGTTCCGCCGTCGGCAGCGGGACCGGCAGTAGTCCCCGACTGCTCGGAACCGGGGGCGGTGGTGGAGCGGGGTCCTGTGGGGCGGGTGCCGGTCGGGGAGCCCGGCGCGCCGGGCGAGACGGTCGAGCCTGCGGCATCGGGAGCGCCCGGAGCGCCGGGAGCGTCGGCGGACTGAGGAGCGGAGCCTGCGGCGCCGGCCTCCGAGCCGTCCTCTTCAGCGATCGCGGACAGCGTGAGGACCCCGGTGAGCAGAAGGGCGGCAGACGCGGCGACGACTGCGGCCGGGCGTCGGCCGGCAAGGAGACCGCGGGATCGCGGCCGACCCGATGCCGCCGCTGCGGAACGTCCCGTTCCCGCAGTGGTGGTTGTCTCGGCGAGCGTGGTGTCCGCGAAGGTCGTCGTCGCGGTCACGGCGTCGTCCGCAGAGCGCACCAGCATCGGCAGGAGTGTGAGGAGCGCGGCCATTCTGCGCTGCCCTCGCACCTCCCAGTCCTCGCCGTACGCGCGGGACGCCAGGGCGTCCAGCTCCCGGACGAACGCGGCGGCGCTCGGCGGCCGTTCCACGGCCCGCTTGGCCAGGCCACGGCGGATCAGCGGCCGCAGCGCCTCAGGCACTCGGTCGTCGGGTATGGGCGCCTCGATGTGCTGAACCGCCAGTTCGGCAGCCGTGGTGCCCGGGTACGGCTTGGAGCCGGCGAGGCACTCGAAGAAGACGGCCGTCGCGGCGTAGACGTCGGTGACGGGGGTGACGGCGTGCCCGGTCCACTGCTCGGGAGCCATGTAGGGCGGGGTGCCGGCGATGTCGGAGGCGTCCCCGCTGGCCACTGCGATCCCGAAGTCCACCAGCTTGGAGCAGCCGTCGAGGCCGACCAGAATGTTCTCCGGCTTGTAGTCCCGGTGCACCAGCCCCGCCTCGTGAGCTGCGGCAAGTCCGAGCAACGAGCCCTTGAGCACGGTGAGGGCCGCTTCGGGACCCGTGGGACCTTCCTGGCGCAGCAGCGTCCTGAGCGAGACCCCGTCCACCAGTTCCATGACGATCGCGGCGCCTTCGAGGTGCTCGACGTAGTCGTCGATCCGTACCACGTACGGTGACCGCAAGCCCATCAGCAGACGGGCCTCGGCACGGAAGGCGGTGCGCGCGCCGTGGGTCAGATACTTGATCGCCACCCGGGTGCCGGACACCTGGTCCAGAGCTTCGACGACCCTCCCGCAGGCGCCGGCGCCCAGTTCCCTGCCATGGATGTAGCCGGGCACCTCCCACTGTCGAGTCGCGCCCATGTCCCCGTCGTCCACTGTTGCCCTCGCTGCGTCGTCGCCGTGCGCGCCCGGGAGCATGCCTCCCACCGCGCGGGCAGCCGGCCCGGCCGGCTGCTGCGGCCAGTCAACCGGCCGGCCTCGTCGAGGCGCGTGAGCAACCGGTACTCATCCGACGTGCGGCATCGGTCGCGTCCCGTCCGGCGCGGGCCGGCACCTCCACCACCGCTTCCCCGGTCAGCGGGTGGGTTCGGCCACGATCACCGCGGCGACGGAAGTCTGCTTGTAGGCCAGTTCGAGGTGGGTGGGATGGGCGGTGGTCGTGAAGCCTTCCGGCTGCTCGCCGGCGGGTCGGGGCAGGGGGACGGGGGTGAATCCGCAGGCGGTCAGACGGTTGATCCACGTGCGCGTCGGCTCGTGCCGTTCGAAGCGGGAGGTCTCGCAGACGGCGCCCACGACATCCTCGATCTCGCGGCCGAAGAAGCGCTTCATCTCGCGCTTCTCCCCGTCGGTGGCGCTGGTGGCGTCGATCGCGGCGAAGACCGTGCCGTAGTGGTGCCAGGCGTTGGCCAGCCTGACCGGCAACGGGACGAGGTGGTGATCGCTGTCGGGTTCGCACAGTGCCAGCGCGGCCGGCTCCAGGGCGCGCAGCCGCCGCAGAAGTGTGGCGCGTGCGTCCTGTTCACCTGAGTGGTTCAGCATGTGGTGGAGAGCGAAGGAGGCCGTGACGAGCAGAGGGCGGGGCGCATGCTCGACCAACGCCCACACGCTCTCGTCCGTGTCCTCGCTCGCGGCGAGAATCGGACGGAAGTCGACCCGGGTTCCTTCAGGCACTTCCGGTCCGTTCAGGGCCCGGTCGGCCGCGTCAAGGCTCTCCGCGGCGACATCGGCACCGATGACGGTCACCCGCTCCAGCCCCGCGCGGGCCACCAGGTCCAGCTCCTGACGGCCCTGACCGATTCCGAGAGCGAGAACGGTCGCCTCCTGCCGGTCCGCGCAGTACTTCAACAGGGCATCGTTGGCGAACCTCCCCGCCCGCAGGAACGGCAGGTGCTGGTGCATCAGGTAGAACAGGTCGATCTGGGGCATGCCGTCGGCACGGAGGTAGAGATTGGCGGGCCGGTCCTGGCCGAGGCGGGCAGCCAGACCGGCGAGGAAATAGTCGCCCAGGCCCGGGCCGTCCTTAGAGAACTCGCCCGCCTGCTTCAAGCAGGCAGTGAAGCGCTCCATTTCGCCTGATTCGGCGGCGATTGCAGCCGTTTTGAGAAGTGAATAGATGTTGTTTGTCCCGTAATGCCATTTACTGATCAACATTTCGCGCACTAATCCTCTAAGTCGTCTGCGAGCACGGACAGGGGCGCATTGCCTGATTCCTTCTCGCCCCGCCGGGCCGCGGACCGCTCACCGATGTCCTACGGACGTCAACGGACGGCCTCCGCGAGGCGCAGCGGTGACCTCGCCCTTTCCGGCCAGCACCGCGTAGAGGGCACCGCTCACCAGCAGCCCCACGACGAACGAGACGTCGGCGCCGTCCATGGCCTCGGCGACCGGTCCGCGGAAGAGGCCGGTCGAGACGAACGGGACCATCGCGACGAGACCCATGCCGTACGAGACCAGGCCGCGCCAGGACCAGCGTCCGTAGATGCCCTGGTCGTCGAAGATGTCCCGGATCACGTACTGGCCCTTGCGGATGGCGTAGTAGTCGACGAGGTTGACCGCAGTCCAGGGGACCAGGAAGTAGAGCATCAGCAGGACGAAGCTGCTGAAGCTGGCCACGTAGTCGTCGGGCAGGGACAGGGCCAGCGCGAGCACCACGGCGCCGACGGACAGGACGACGACGGTCCGCAGGCGACTCGTCGGCCGGTCCCGCCGGAAGGCGTCCACCGCGCTCACCGCGGTGAGCATCGCACCGTAGGTGTTGACGCCCATGACACTGATCAGGGCCAGAGCCGATACCAGAACGACGAGTGAGCCGAAGCCCGAGACGATGCCGTTGCCGGTCCGGAGCAATCCGGCGACGGCATCGTCGGCAGGCATACGGCTGCCGACGAACGCGCCCAGGGACATCAGCCACACCGCGGAGCCGGCCGCACCCGCGTAGGTCCACCAGATGACCTGGCGGGGGTTGGCGTCCGCGGGCAGGTACCGGGAGTAGTCCGACACGTAGACGGCGTAGCTGATCTGGTAGCCGGCTGCAGCTGCGAAGACGGTCAGGAACGAGGTCCACGGGCTGCCGGTCGCAGGGGTGACGACCGGCGCGTCCCACCATTGAACGACCGTTCCGGCGGTGAGCATCCCGAACACCAGGACGAGAAGTCCGGTCAGGACGCGTTGTACGAGGTGGATCAGGTCATGCCCCACCAAGGCCAACACCACCGACACCACAGCCAGGACGGGGTACCAGAGCCAGGGGCCGCCGCCGACGATCTGTGTCAGTCCCTGGGCCGCGAGCACGGTGTTGAAGACGTTGAAGCCCAGGTAGACGAAGACGACGGCCGTGAACGGTACGACGGCTCCCCGGACCCCGAACTGGGCTCTGGACTGGATCATCTGAGGCAGGCCCATACGGGGCCCCTGGTTGGCGTGGACCGCCATGAAGAACGTGCCGAAGCAGGCACCGAGGACCACAGCCGCCACCGACCACCCCAGGCCGAG
The DNA here is from genome assembly GCF_044756625.1 of Streptomyces sp. NPDC091682. NCBI lineage: Bacteria > Bacillati > Actinomycetota > Actinomycetes > Kitasatosporales > Streptomycetaceae > Streptomyces > Streptomyces sp. NPDC091682. Next base: position 10,062 of record NZ_JBIVTH010000029.1, read on the forward strand.
GCCGATCGAGGGGCCGATGAATCCGATGACGAGGGTGGTCAGGACGAAATTGCCGGAGAACCAGAACGGGCCCTGGTGCCAGAGCTTGCCGTGACGTTCGTCCACGGGGATGTAGTCGATGGACCGTACCTCGGGGGCGGTCAGCTGAGTGAGACGGCGACGCGGGGCTTGCTGGTCGTGCACAGGGGGGTCCTTTGCGCTCAGGGCTGGAAGCAGCGGCCATACCGCGACCGGGTGGCCGGCTGCCTCGGAAGAGTCAACCGAGCGCCGGAGCCTTGGCACATGAGCAAGCACTACTCATCCCGGTGCCACCGGGGTCGTCCGTGGAGGAGTCCGGGACGCGTGTGGCACGAGGCCGGGCGGGGCCCCTCAGCCGCTGCGCACACCCGTGCGACAGGTCCCGCGAGTACCTCTGCGCGGGCGCACCGTCTCGCGCCCGCCCACGGTGAATCGACTGCGCACGTTCGGCGGCAGTCGTCGTCTCCCTGATGGTCGCAGGACTGCTGAGAGAGCGCGAAAGTTGGTCAATCCGATGCTTCACAACGTTCGGGAACGTTCCAGGCGGCCGCGTCCTGGACATCGGGTCCGTTGATTTCCACAGCGTTCTGACGGACGTCGACGAACAGGGCCACGGGCTCCATGTCCTCGACTCCGAAGAACGACACACGGCCTGCACCGCCGAGCTCCTTGGCGGAGGTCCCTGCGAAGATCAAGGGAAGACGATACTCGCAGTACGTGTCATGGTCGCGGAACGCTCCGCTCACGACGACATCGGCATGATCGTGCAGTGACAGGACGTGGACCCGCAGCAGACTCGGGGCCGGATTGACGCGCAGATGATCCAGGAGGGCCTCGACCCGAGAGTCCCTCCTCAGCTTTCTGGCCTCCAGGAGGTAGATGCCGGGATTCCCCTCGTCGTCCACTGCCGGCCTCCATTCCACGACGTCTTCCGCCGTGATCTCATGGCCGACGCTCCGAAGTCCGTCCAGTGCTTCTTCCAGGGTCGAGGCATCCTCGATGACGAGATCCGTCAGCAGGTCCTCATCGAACTCATCGAACTCTTCCGAGAACCGGGGAAGGGTTTCAAGTCGTGCCCGCTGTTCAATGAGTATGTGCCCGCGCCACGCCTCGAAATTCTCGACGGAGGGAAATGTGAGCCGCATTCTGAATTCAATGCCGAAGGTCATCCTCTGTCCATCCTCATGTACGTGGGTTCGTTTCAGTACTCTCGTCGTGCAGGTTCTTGCGCCGGTGGGGAAACCGACCTTGACGCCGGGCTCCGACGCCCAGCGCTCGGCGCGGCCGGGAATCCCGTCCACCCGAGGCCGTGATGCCCGGCATGCGTACGGCGCGGAAAACCCGGCGGTTTCGGGCCCGCGCGGACGCCCCCTCCCGTGCGACATCGGCCAACTCGCGTTCGGATATGATCCGCTTCAGCGGCCGATACGCCATCCATTCTCCTGACGCCACAACCCGGTTCCGCACGCCAGCCCGCAACTCACCGCCTGCGAGCGCCACGGACCGCCGTCAGGCCATGGGCGCACCTCGTGATCAACGCGTGGCGCAGCGTGCTTGAGCAGCCCGTTTCGCGCATTCTCCTCCGCCTTCCCTTTCGGTGGTGTCAAACGAGAACTGCCGCACGCCGGCGGTCGGACGTGAACAGCGCTCGATCGGGTCGCGTCGGCGAGCTCGGCCGCGAAGGCCGCGGGCGTCGGCGAAACCGGGCAGGAGCCAACCAGTGGGGGCAGAGGAATGAATCGAAACGGTGTCGTGCAACGGTGGCCGCTGGTCGGGCGCGAGGCCGAGCTGAAGGATTTCGACGAGGTCGTGTCGGAACCTCGCAGCGCCGCCTTTCTGGTCTTCGGGCCGGCCGGAGTGGGCAAGTCCCGGCTGGCCGAGGAGTGCCTGGACCGTGCCGTCGTGCTCGGACACCGGATCGGCAGGGCGGTTGCCACCTCGGCGGCGGCGTCGGTTCCGCTGGGCGCCATCGCCCATCTGCTGCCCGACGGCGTCGATCTGTCCGACCCGGTCTCCGGATTCGCCAGTGTGGCCAGGCTGCTGTCGCGGCCGGGTACGGCGCGGCCCCGCATGGTGATCCTGGTCGACGACGTCCACCTGCTCGACGCGACCTCGGCCATGTTGTTGCGGCAGTTGATGGACGCCGGGGTCATCTTCCTGCTGGGAACGGTTCGGTCGGAGGAAAGCCAGGCGCTGGCGGTGGCCGCGCTCGGACACGGGGACGCCGTACGGCAGGTGGACCTCGTCGGGTTCACCCGTGGGCAGGTCGTGACGGTGCTGGAACAGGTCCTGGAGGGGCCGGTCGTGAGGAGCGCGGTCAACCACCTCCTCACGAACAGCGGGGGCAATCCCCTCTACCTGCGGGAGCTGGTGGTGGGAGCCGTGGCCGCCGGAGTGCTGACCTGCGACGGCGAGATCTGGGACATGACCGCGGACCGGCTGCCGGGCACGCGGCGCCTGACCGATCTGATCCGGTCCCGGCTCTCCGTCGCCGCACCCGCCGGCCGACAGGTACTGGACGTCCTGTCTCTGTGCGAGCCGCTCTCCCTGGGCCACCTGGAGATGGACACCGAACCGCAGGTGCTGAACGAGTTGGAGCAGTCGGGGCTGATCGTCGTCGTCCAGGAGGAAAGACGCTCAGCGGTCCGGCTGGCCCACCCCCTCTACGGTGAGGTGCTGCGCGCGGACATGACGGCCCAGCGCCGCAGGGAGACCCTGCTCCGGCAGGTCCATCTGCTGAAGCGCACCGGGGCCCGTCGCCGCGAGGACGCGGTCCACCTCGCCACGTACAAGCTCGCGGCCACCGGCACGGCCAATCCGGGTCTGCTCGTCCGCGCGGCAGCCCTGGCCGCGCACGCCCGCGAGTACCCCCGCGCGCTCGATCTCCTGCGGGCGATCCCGGAGCAGCACCAGAGCTTCCAGGTCCAGCTGCTACTGGGCAACACCCTGTACGAGGCCGGTGAGTACCAGCAGGCGGAAGACGCGCTGTCGCGGGCCGACGTCATGGCCACGACCGAACAGGACGTTCTGTCCGTACTGCCGGTCCGGATACAGAACCTCCTGTGGGGCGTGGGAACACCCTACGAGGAGGTTCTCGACCTCCTCGCATCCGTCCGCAGCCGGGTCACCAGTGCCCTCGGTCACCGCGTCCTGCTGGCCAACGAAGCCGCCAGCGCGCTCACCGTGGGAGACGTCGGACACAGCCTTGCCCTCAGCGCGGACCTCGAACTTGAGGGCGCGCACGCACCCGACGGCCAGACATGGCTGTGGGCCGCCATGACCAGGTCCACGGCTCTTGCGGTCACGGGTCGCGGGGAGGAGGCCGAGGGCTGGATCCGACGTGTCATGGCCTTCAGCGCGGCCGTGGGCGAAACCCACTCCGCGGCCACGCACGAGGTGGCCCACCGGGCGGTTCTCGTCCTCGCCCTGGCGGAGAGCGGCCGTCTGGCCGAGGCGCAAGAGGTCGGTGAGCGGGCCTTCGCGGGCCTCACGGACGCGAGCGCGACCGCGGACCGTCGACTGCTGGCCTTCTATCTGGCCCGTGGCACATGGACCGCCGGCCACCCGGCTCAGGCGCGGCGCTGGTTCGCGGAGGTGGCCCGAGCGTCCCGCCCGTACACCCCCGTCGTGCTGTCGATGGCGCTGGCGGGTCTGGCGGCGTCCGCCGCACTGCAGGGAGACTGCGAAGCGGCGGAAGCAGCCCTGGCCGAACGCGATCGGCTTCCCGCCGCGGGGTTCTTCCCCGAAGAGAGCCTGGGCGAGGCCTGGCTGTACGTCGCCCGCGGTGAGCTGACCCGCGCTCGAACGGTCCTGACGGCGGCCGCCAGGGAGGCGTTCGAGCGCGGGGAAACCGCGTCCGAGGCGATTCTGCTGACCGACCTCGTCCGCCTCGGGCAAGCCGGGGAAGCCGCCGTGCGGCTGACCGAGATAGCGCAGGAGCGCACCGGGCGCTTCCACCGGGCCCGCGCCGATCTGGCCGTCGCATGGTCCACCCGCGACCCGGACGGGCTGCTCGCCGCCGCGGACGCTCTGCAGGCCATGGGAGCGGACCTGCTGGCAGCCGAGGCGGCGAGCACCGCTGCCGCCGCCCTGCGAACGGCCGGACAGACCCGTCGGGCCAACGCCGCCGCCGTCCGCTCCGACGAGCTCGCGGCCCGCTGCGAGGGAGCGAGAACCCCTGCCCTCATGGCGTGCGCGGAGGTCGTGCAACTCACCGTGAGGGAGCGCGAAATCGCCCTGCTCGCCTCCCGGGGCATGCTCAGCAAGGACATCGCCGCCGCGCTGACCATCTCCGTACGCACCGTCGACAACCACCTGCAACGCATTTACAACAAGCTCGGCATCACCACGCGCAAGGAACTGGCCGACCGACTGCTTCCGTGACCGTGCAGCGAGGCTTCCGTCAGGTTTGCCGGGTCGCCGTGAGCATTTCACGGAACCCTTCCACAAATTCCCGGCCGGCCGCACCGTCGTCGAGGGGGAAGGGATAGCTGGACGACTCGCTGGAATCCAGCCACGCCGACCTCACATAGATTTCACGCTCCCCCTCACTGTCCTCCCGGCGAGGCGTCTCGCTCACCATGGTCTGCTGAAGTCTCCCGACAAAAGCGACTCCGCGCCCTTCGGTGTGCGCTATCAAAATGATGACCAGGTTCTCGGTGAGAACGCATGCCTCGATCACGGGAGCCGGCCCGGCATATGCGCCTCGCGGGAGCACGCCGTTGTCCGAATACCGCGTTTCGCAGCACAGCCTTGTAGCGGCGCGGAGATCCCCCAACGAGTACCTGTGCACCGTGTCCTCCAGCAGGGGGAGGAGGCGTTCATCGAGCTCGGTAATGCGGCACAGCCTGGTGTGACGCTCCCTCGGGCCCTCGCCGGCGACCGCCCCCAGCCCCCATTGCGCGTACAGGGAAAAAGGCGAGAACCGTGCCTGGAGGAACATGAACGCCAGACCGGCGATGATGCATACCGCCCCGGTGGTCGAGAAGACGGTTTCTCCGCGCTCAATGCCTGACGCCAGCAGGCCCAGCCCTGCCGCGGCAACGGATGCCGTGCCCATCACAGTCGTTCCGCGTATGGCAAGCATCACCGAGATCGTGATGCTCAACGTGAAGACCGTGGCGATCCATCCCATCGACCAGGCCATGTCAGGACTGTACGAGACGGAGGCGATGGAATACACGGAGAACGTTTCCCCCAAGAGGGCTGCAGCTGCCAGAGCCGCTACGGAGGACTTACTGTTCAGCATGAGGGAAACGCACTCCTTAGGGTTGTCCTGAAAATGCCGGCACGGGTTGGAAGATGTGAACGCCAGGCGTTCGGTTGGAGTCTTGCGCGTACCCGGCCGGGTGTCGTGAGCAGCACCTACTCAGCCCGGACCGCCGCGTTCACGGACCGTTAGGGGCGGTTTGATCCAGTAGGCGGAGCCTCGCCGGAGCCGGCCGGTTCGCTCTGCACGCGCTGCGGTCGGCCGGCGCCGCGCGCGCCGGGAGCCCGGCGCTCCGCACCGTGCCAGCGGCCGGCCTGCGCGCAACCGACCTGCTACCGGGCCGGCTCCCGCATGAGGCCGTGCGCGGTCTCCCGCAGCTCGTCGCTGAAGGCGAGGGGCTTCAGGGTCTCCGGGTCGATCCGGACCTGCACCCGATGACCGTGAGCATGCACACAGCGGCCGTCGCCGGATCTCACCTGGAACTCGTACATCACGCTGGTGCGGCCGAGCCGTGAAATCCGGAACCACACGCCCACGTCCCCCGTGCCGCGAATCGGCTCCTCGTACGTGACCATGAATTCACGCACGACGAGATGCGTGTCGCGATACCGTGAGCGATCAGGATCCGTGCTCCAGCCCTGTTCTCGCCAATAGGTCGCGATCGCTCGTTCGACGAACAGCGCATGGCGCGAATTGTGCACCATTCCCAGGAAATCCAGGTCGTCGAAATGTACCTGGACCGATTGGATGTGTCCCGCTTCGACGGGCAGTTCCTGCATGGCCGTTCCCCCTGCTGCCTGATCTTCCACGTCCGGTCGAATCGACGCCCGGTCACAGACGACCACGACTGCCGGATGATCCGCATGAGTAGCCGGTACTCAACTCAACAGGCCGCTCAGGCGGCCGTACACCGGATCGGTAACCGGCTAGTGTGACCGGCATGCATTCAATCGAGTTTCGTGTGGCTCCCCACCCCTTCGGGGGGGATAAGGGTTGTCCCGCAAATGATCTCCGAGACGCCTCGGACAAGGTTGGCCGCCGCGCGGCCCGCTGGCCTATCCGGCGAGGGCGAGATTATGCATTCGAGCGATGCCGAGCATGGCGTGGTGGACGCCGTCGCCTTTGAGGCGGCAGTCGCGGAGGATCTTCCAGGTCTTCATACGGGCGAAGACATGCTCGACCCGGGCTCGGACCTGCTTGTGGGACTTGTTGTGTTCCCCTTTCCAGTACGGGAGTTCGGTCTGGCCACGCTCACGGCGGTGCGGGATGACAAGTCCGGTGCCTAGGTAGCCGCCGTCGGCGATCGTGAGGGTCTTGCCGACTGAGGCTTTGGCGCCGGACTCCTCCCATGCCTTGCAGTCGTTGCGGTTGCCGGCGAGCGGTCGGCCGACCACGACGATCAGGCGGGTGTCGGCATCGATGACGACCTGGTGGTTGGTGGAGTAGCGATAGTCCTTGGATTGGGCGGCGATGGTGTGGTCGCGGGTGGGGACCAGGGTTCCGTCCACGATGAGCACAGTGTCCTTGGCGAACCGCTCTCGAGGCTGGAGCGCGAGCATCGGCCCGAGGTGATCGATGATGCGGTCCGCCGCCGATTTGGACACCCCGAACAGCGGGGCGAGCTGGCGCATGGTCAGGTTCGTGCGCCAGTAAGCCGCGACGAGCAGTGCCCGGTCCTCCAGCGGAAGACTCCACGGCCGACCCTTGCGGACCGCATCCGCGCCCTCGCGCCGCAGCACCGTCACGAGCTTGCCGAAGTTGCGAGGGCTCAGCCCGGTGAACGGGGCTATCCAGGACGGCTCCGACGCCGTGATCACACCAGACACCGCGAGATCATCTCATCCTCCTTTGCCCGGAGCCGGGCGATCGCGGCCACTGTGCCGCGGCGAATCATGCTGTCCGGCCCTGCGTTCGCTCGTATGCACGGAGCCATCCGGGCTCGGCCGGTCTGGAACGACGAGCCCATCAGGCAGGTCGGCAACGCCGGTAGTAGGCCCAGGCCAGGGCCAGCACGATCGGCCCCCACAGCATCGCTGGAGTGACGCAGACCCGGGCCAGAGCCATCCACCATCCATTGCTGTACCCCACCTCGGGCAAGACGCCCGCCCAGGCAAGCGGGAAGAGGCCGAACATCGCCACCAGCGCCAGGCCTCCCAGGACCGCCGGGATCACCGCTACGAGCGGCGCCACGCGCCGGCCGCCGATGAACGGCACCCAGCGCGGCACCACCTCGCCCCACCCGCTCACCAGGCCGGTACAGAGCAGTGCCAGTGCCTCGGTGAGCACGCTCAACCCGAACACGTAGGCCGGGGCCCACCACGGCATGGGCGGTGCCGACGGATCTACCGTTCCCATCGAGAAGTCGAAGGCGAACGGCAGCCGCCACAGGCAGTGCGGCAGCACGACGAACGGAAGGGCCTTCGCGAACCGGAGTGCCCAACGCGGAACCGGACGCTCGGTGTCACCCAGAGCAAGGTTGATCGGCATGAATCCAACGTCGCCGAACCTCTGACGACAGGGCGTCGCCCGTGCGGATGATCACGATCCCCCATACGGGGGAGCCAGCTGCCGATCGCAGCGGCCGTTGATGGTCGCAAGACTCGGATCCCCCGTTCGGAGATCATTTGCGGGACAACCCTTAGGCCATAGCGGGGCCACGGCCTGCAAACCACATGCTCCGCGAATTGCAGGCTGGTACGCAGCCCAGCGGCACGGCCTGAGTAGCCATCGGGTCGGCGAATGTACTCGGAATGGATAGGGCGTCGGGTGGCTCGTATACCCAAGGAATCCGGAAACCTCCCGGGAGATACGACAAGTTTCGTCGGGCGAAAGCACGACGTGGCACGGTCTCGGCAGCTGCTGGGCCGAACAAGGCTGTTGACCCTGACCGGACCTGGCGGGATGGGAAAGAGCCGGCTTGCCCTGCGCGTGGCGGCGCAAGTGCGCCGTTCCTTCCCTGACGGGGCATGGCTGGCGGACCTGGCAGCAGTGGAGAAGGAGGAGCTGCTCGAACACGCCGTGCTCGCTGCGCTCGAACCGGGCCACGACATGGGGCAGCATCCGCTGGCCGCCCTCACCGATTTCCTGCAGGGCAAGCGGCTCCTGCTGGTGCTCGACAACTGTGAGCACCTGTTGCACGGCTGTGCGCTGCTGGTCCACGCATTGCTGGCTTCAGCCCCGGGCCTGCAGGTGCTCGCCACCAGCCGGCAATCCCTGGGCGTGGCCGGAGAGCACCTGCTGACGGTATCCCCTCTGTCTGCTCCGCATCCGGACGATCCCGGGCAGGTCACAGCGGCTGGCCAGAGTGAGGCGCTGCGGCTGTTCGCGGACCGGGCAGCTGCCACTCTGGGCGAGCACGCGCTGTCTGAGTTGGGCAGGGCGGCTGCTCTGATCTGTCATCGTCTTGACGGGATTCCCCTGGCTGTCGAGCTGGCTGCCGCTCGTATGCGGGTGCTGACGTGCGAGCAGATCCTGGACCGGCTGGATGACCGGTTCGCGTTGCTGACGGGTGGAAGCAAGGCCGCACCGGCTCGTCAGCAGACCATGCGCGCAGCGGTCGATTGGAGTTATGACCTGTGTGGGCCGCAGGAGCAGCTGCTGTGGGGCCCGTTTGTCCGTCTTCCCCGGCAGTTTCGACCTTGAGGCGGTGGAGACGGTGTGTACCGCCGAGGGTCTCACCGCGAAAGAGGCGTTGGATGCCGTGACAGGCCTGGTGGACAAGTCGGTCCTGAACCGGGAGGACGATCACCTGTGCGCGCTACCGGATGCTTGAGACACTGCGTCAGTACGGTCGCGAAAGGCTTGGCGAGCGGGGTGAGGTAGAGGGGGTACGTCGCCGCCATCGCGACCGTTACCGGAGCCAGGTCCTACTCGCCGAGGCCGAGTGGTTCACCGGGAGGCAGACCGAGTGGTTCGCCCGCCTCCGCCAAGAGCGGGCGAACCTGCGCACCGCCCTCGACTTTTGCCTGTCCCATACCGGTGAGGCCCGTGCAGGGCTGGAGATGGGCGGAGGCCTGTGGAGCCACCGGCTGGGTTCGGGGAGTCTGGAGGAGGAGCGCCACTGGCTGGCCCGGAATCTGGCATCGGACCGTACGCCGAGCCCGGCGAGGGTGAAAGCCCTGTGGGCCGACGGGTGGCTGGCTCTGCTGCGCGGAGACATCGCGTCGGCGCATGCCCGGCTGGCGGAGTGCCACACGCTGGCCGATTCGCTCGGCGATCTGCTGGTGAAGGCGCACGCCGCGCAGTTCGAAGGCCTGATCGCCCTGTTCCAGGATGACTTCGCGCGTGCAGTGCCCCTTCTCGACTCGGCTCTTCAGCAGTATCGGGCTCACGGCGACCCGGGCGACACCTGGTCGACGCTGTTCCTCCTCGGCCTGTCCTGCTGCCTGTCCGCAGAGCCGCGTACTGCCGCCCTCTGCGAAGAGGGCCTGGCTCTGTGCGAGACGCACGATGCTCAGTGGTCCCGCGCCTTCTCACTGTGGATCTCAGGGCTTCGTCTCTGGCTGACAGGCAACGTTGAGCGGGCTGTCAGTGCTCTCCGGGAGGGGCTGGGTATCGCACGTGCTACAGACAACCGTCTGGCCTTGGCTCAGTGCCTGGAGGTGCTGGCGTGGGCCCGGGCTGGTGATGGGCACCGTGAGGAAGGCGCCGAGCTTCTGGGGGCGGCTCAGAACGTCTGGCATCAGGTAGGCGCCACTCTTCCCGGAGTCGGGCGGCTATTGCATCACCGCACCGAATGCGAGGACCTGCTTCTGCAGGCACTGGGCCGTGCCCGCTTCACCGTCCGGGTTCGGGTGGGAGCCGCCTTCACCACGGAACAGGCTGTCGCCCGTGCCCTTGGCCGGCCAGTACCCGGTCCTGGTGCGGCCCAAGCGTCGGCCTCGCCCCTCACTCCGCGGGAAACGGCCGTTGCCAAGCTAGTCGCGCAAGGGCTGGCGGACAAGCAGATAGCCGCTCAGCTGGTCATCTCCCATCGCACGGCACAGGGGCATGTCCAGCGAGCCCTGGCCAAGCTCGGGTTCACCTCCCGCACCCAGATTGCTGTCTGGGTCCGGGAGCAGATGCCACGCACCTGACCCCGCACCATCGAACGCAGTCGGGGATCCGCTGACCCTCTCAAAAGGGGCCAGCCAGACCGCGGGCAGGCAGGTGTCCCGGCATTGGCGACGCGTCACGGTCGTTTCCTGGTCGGGCGGCACGGCCGTGTGTCCACCAGGGTTCCGGCAGCCGGTTTGGACAGGCAGTTGCACGGGCCGGCCGGCACGTGGCGCGGGCGAGCTCGCCGTCGAGGAAGTACCGCTCGAGCAGGTGGCCACCGCACTCGGCAGCAGCGAGACCGGTACGCCTCCCGCCGCGCAACCGTCCAGGCGGAAGCCCCGGCTGGCGGGGGTCCCGTTCGAATGGTGTGGTACTCACTGCGGGCCGAGCGCTCCGACACGGGTCGGCAGTCCGGCTGGCGAGTGCGGTGTCCTTCGGGAATTACTCGGTGCTGTCCGGTGACCAGGGGCGGGTGGAGACGTTGACCTGGTGTATCCCTGCGTGCCGATGCCGTGCGGCGTGGGGGTGTCCCGGCCCCTGGGCGGGGCTGATCGTGGCGCTGCCCGGTGGTCGGTGGTCGTTCACCTTCCCGTGACTCGCCCTTCCTTCGTGCTTTCAGTCTGGAGACGCGTGTACCCACCCTCTGACACCAGCCTGTCTTCGCCCGTTCCGGGCCGCCGTTGGCATCCCGCGTTGGCGGTTCCTGCCGTGGTCGTCGCGACGCTGGTCATTCCCCCGCTCGGCGCCGCGCTGGCGTTCATGGCGCGTTGGGACAAGGCCGGCAGGGCGGTGACGGTCGTGTTGGCGTCGGTCTGGTTCGGAGTGCTGCTGGTGGCCGGTGCCAATCCGAAACCCGCTGGCGTGGACGCCGAGCGGAAGCCTCAGGCGCAGCCGGTGGTCGTGGTCACGGTTACTGCCCCCGCCCCGGCGGCTTCCGCACCGATCTCCGCGTCGACTGCTCCGACGGCGCCCCCACCGGTGCTGCCGCCAGCGGAGGTGCTGGCTCCTGTTGCGCCTGAGGGGGCAGCCGGTGCTGCCCGGCCGCCTCAGGGTGAGGGCGCGGCGGAGCCGGGGCGTCAGGCGGAGGCTGGTGACGGCAAGGCCAGGACTTCCGGCAGCGCTTCTGCCGTCGGCGGATCCTCATCCCGCACCGGTACCGGCGGAAGCAGTAGCTCGGGCTCCGAGGACGGGGGTTCGGTGTCGTACCGGAACTGCACCGCGGTCAGGCAGGCGGGGGCGGCTCCGATCCGGCGTGGCGATCCTGGCTTCGGGCCGCATCTCGACCGTGATGGTGACGGTGTCGCCTGCGAGTGATCCCGTCGACGGGCACCCGGTTGGTTGCCCGGCGGGCCGGCAGCTACGGCGCTGGTGGCGTAGCTGCCGGCCCGGCTCCGGTTTGGCAGCCCGGTTCCGTTCTGGGTGATCGTTTCGGCGGGTGAAGGCGTACGGCCACCCGCGTGAGGGGGCCGCTTCCCGTACGTGAGGGTCGCTGGCTGTCCGGATCGGGCAACCGGGCGCTGCGTCCACCACGGTTCCGGCGGCTGGTGTGAATCAACAAGGCAATTGCACGGGGCAGCCGGATCGCACCGGCAAGATCACCCGAGTGATGCCGCCCCGGCCCGCGCACGCAGGGCATCGGACGCCGAGCGGGCAGCCCTGACATCAGCACCGGGGTGCGGTGTCAGGTGCCCTGTACCGAGGCCAGGCCAGCGGGGGCCGTCATGTGTCAGGACCAGGGGAAACCTGCCACCGGAAAGCTCTGGTGCATTTTCAGGGACGGGCCGTGCACCCGCCGTGCCGACGAGGCCTGCTTCGAGCGGCCCCACTTTCGGGCCCGCGGAAGCAATCCCCCCGCCGGCCTGGACACTATGTCCAGACTGGACGTACAGTTCAGAAATGAGTGGAACAGAAGCGGACCACGACCCTCGTCTTCGGATGTGGGGACCGGTGTGCCAGGCCGTCGCATTGCTCCTCGGCCCGTATGCCGAGGTGGTCCTGCACGATCCGGAAACCGACCGGGTGCTGGAGATCTGGAACCCGATGACCACCCGCCGCCCGGGAGATCCTTCGCTGCTCGGCGAGCTGGACGCGCTCGCCCAGTCGGCTCAGGACGTGTACGGGCCGTACGAGAAGATGCTGGTGGACGGCCGGCGCCTGTCTTCGGTCAGCGCGGTTCTGCGGGATGCACAGGACCGGCCGTCGGCGGTCCTGTGCATCAATCTCGACCGCACTCCGCTGGAACAGGCCGCGGCGGTCCTGTCCGCCTTCGGCGCGCCGATCGTGCAGCGCCCCGAGCCCCTGTTCGAGGAGGACTGGTCCGAGCGCATCCAGTATGTGATCGGCTCCTACGTCCGCGCGTCGGGCCGCCCCGTCGAACGCATGACCCGCCAGGATCGCCTGGTCGTCCTCGGCCGCCTCGACGAGGCCCGGGTCTTCGCGGTGCGCCGCGCCACCCCGGTCGTCGCCGCGGCGCTGCAGGTGTCCCGTTCCACCGTTTACGGCCTGCTGGCCGAGCTCAGAGCACCCAGCGCAAAGGACTGATGCACCATGACCCGCCTCCCCGATTTCCGCCTGGAGACGTACTTCTCGCGGTGGGAGTTCACCGCCCACCATCACCTGACCGCCTCCGACGTGCAGACCATGACGCTCAGTGAGCTCCTCGCGCTGGCTGACGACAAGGACCGGGACGCCTTCGAGAACCTGTCCCTGGGTTACACCGAGACGTTCGGCGACCCGGCGCTGCGGGAAGTGATCGCGCAGATGTACGAGTGCGCCGGCGCGGACGACGTCATCTGTTTCGCCGGTGCGGAGGAAGCCCTCTACCTGGCGATGAACGTGCTGCTCGGCGCGGGCGACCATGCGGTGGTGATGACCCCGAACTACCAGGCCGCCGAAACCGTGCCGATGGCGCTGTGTGAAGTCACCGGGGTGGCCCTGGACCCGGACCGGGACTGGGCCCTGGATCTCGACGAGGTGGCGGCGGCGATACGGCCGAACACCCGGGTCGTCTCGGTGAACTTCCCCAACAATCCGACCGGCAAGGTCATCGACGCCGCCGACTTCGCCGCGCTGGCCCGGTTGTGCGACGAGCGGGGCATCCACTTGTTCAGCGACGAGGTCTACCGAGGTCTGGAGTACGACCCGGCCCGTACCCTGCCGCAGGCCACCGACCTCTCCGAGCGCGCCTTGTCCTTGAACGTGACGTCCAAGTCCCTGGGGTTGCCCGGGCTTCGGATCGGCTGGATCACCTGCCGTGACCGCGAGCTGCGCTCTCGTCTGGAGCGCGCCAAGCACTACACGACCATCTGCAACTCCGCGCCCAGCGAGGTCCTGGCCCGTATCGCGCTGAAGGCCCGCGCCACACTCCTGGACCGCAACCGGGGACGGATCGCGGCCAACCTGCCCGCGTTCGAGGCGTTCTTCGCCGAGTTCGCGGACGACTTCGAGTGGCGGGCCCCGGACGGCGGATGCGTGGCCTATCCCCGCTATCTCGGCGCCGAGGGGGTGGAGGAGTTCTGCACCCGTCTGGTGGAGGAAGCCGGAGTCCTGCTGCTGCCCGCGAGCATCTACCACTCCGAACTCACCGCCACCCCCGCCGACCGGTTCCGTATCGGAATCGGCCGGCGCAACCCGGAAGAAGGCCTGGCCGCCTTCGCCTCGTGGATGAGGACCCGTCAATGACTCTTCCCGTGTTCGACCTGGCCGCCATCGAGCGGACGGTCACCTCGCGGCTGGTCCTGGACACCGTCCAAGACGGGCTGATCGCCCATGCCGAAGGCCGCACCGGCGTGCCGCACCCCCTGCACATGGCATTCCCCGAAGCCGACGGCGACTGCCACGTGAAAGCCGGCTGGATCACCGGCGCCACCAACTTCACCGTCAAGATCGCGACCGGCTTCTACAGCAACTCCGCCCTCGGCATCCCCTCAAACCACGGCCTGGTCTGCGTCGTCAGCGCCCGCACCGGACAGATACGCGCGGTCCTCGACGACCGCGGTCTGCTGACGGCCTGGCGCACCGCGGCAGCGGGCGCGCTCATCACCCACGCCATGTCCCGCCCCGATGCCTCGACGCTGGCCGTCTTCGGCACCGGCGAACAAGCCCGCCTCCAGGCCACCTGGCTGGCCGAACTCCGCACCATCAGCACCGTGCTCGTTCACGGCCGCACCCTGCACAGAGCCAACGCCCTGTGCGAACGGCTCCGCGTACACGGACTGAACGCCCGACCCGCGGTAGCTCAGGACGCGGCCGCCGCCGACATGATCATCACTACGACTGCGGCCACAACCCCCGTACTGGACGCCACCCACGTGCGCGAAGGCGCACACGTGACGGGCATCGGCACGGACATGCCCCACAAGAACGAGCTCCCACCCGCGCTCTTCCGCCGCGCACAGGTCATCGCGACGGACGACCACGCCCAGTGCATCGACCACGGAGACTTCGGCCATGCCGTCCGCGCCGGAGCCACCGCCCAGGACAGCGACATCCCTGCGGGTGAACTCCTCAAAGCGCCCCTCGACCGCCCCGACACAGCAATCACGGTCGCCGACCTCACCGGCGTGGGCGCGCTCGACGCGGCACTCGCCTCAGCCGTCCTCGACCAGCTCCTGCGGTAACTCCCAGAGCCGCACAAGCCGGAATTCACCCGTACTTCTCACACACCCGACCGGCAGGACCCTGCCATGGACGCCAGCCCCCACACCGAAGCAGCCCCCTCCCCCACTGCACCCCGACAGCCCATAACCCGCACACGGGCCAACACTCCCTGCACCTGGCGGCTGCCGCACTGCCCCGAGTCAGCCGGCACCGCACGCCGCATCGCCACCACCGTCCTCCACGCATGGAACGTGGACGACGACACCATCGACCACGCACTGCTCGTCGTCTCCGAACTCGTCACCAACGCCCTCGAACACGCCCTGCCACCAGTCGTCCTCCATCTGCACCGGGCCGAAGACGACAACACCCTGCGCATCGAAGTCGACGACGGCGGCCCCACCCACAACGAGGGCGCCTGGACCGTGAGCTGCGCACCGGAAGAACACGGCCGCGGCGTAGCCATCATCACCCTGCTCGCCAGCGCCCACGGCACCCGCATCCTCGCGCACACCATCACCTACTGGGCAATCCTCCCGACAGCCAAGTGAAAGCTGAATGCAGCACGGCCGCCGCTAGCCACCAGTGAGCAGGAACCATGCGCTGATTCCCATACACCGGCAGCAGCAATTCGCCCACCCATGACCGTTACTCTCGGCACCGTGTTCCTCGAAGACGTCGGCGACCTGGTCCATCTCGAAGAGACAGAGGCAGTGGGAGGGGTCGGATTCGCTGCCTTCGTCCAGCCGGCGCCGCTGGCCGCGGAGCTCGGCCATGCCCACGAACCCCGTTTCGTCGCGGCCGGAAGCGGTGAACGCGTCGACCGCAGGAGCGGAGGCGAGACGGGCCTGCCAGACGTGCACGACCTCGTAGAGGGTGGTCAGGGAGAACGTTCGACGCGACTCCTCCAACGCGGCCGCCCACTCCCGCTCGAACGCGGGCACCCACCGCTCCGCACGGCGGTCGGCGCGCAGCTTGGTGAGGAGTTCGGCCGCAGCGCCCGGTGCGGGTGCGTACGGGGCGGTGGGGGCGGGTGTGTGGTCGGGCTGGGCGCTCATCGGTTCCTCCTCGCGGGTGCTACCGGCCACGGTAGAACGCGGTGGCTTAGGCCGGGGAGGTTCGGACGGATGCGCAGCCTGGGACCTCGTTTGCTGCCGCGCCGCGGGCGCGGGAGCAAACGAGGTCGGCAGCGGCACCTTCACGGGGCTCTTCGCCACTTCCGCACGGCGCAGGTCATCCACTAGGGACCACGCCAGGTCATCCGAGTCCAAGTCCTCGGCGTCGACCTCGCTCAGGTAGTCCTCGATGCCCTCGCGCAGGACGTCGGCCTTCTCGTCATCCGTCGTGCCGGTTAGTCTGCCCGACCCCGGGCGGCCGCGAGGCCGCGTGCGCGGGACAGGTCGGTGCAGCGGATCCCGCCTCCGGGGTGCCACTCCAACACCGGCCCCACCGCGTCGCCGTGCTCGGCGCACCAGGACACCGGGACCACGCCACCGCAGCCGTGCCGCGCACACACGCAGGACTCACCCGGACCCACGTACGCAACCCCGTGGCGAACCACCCCGCCCGCCGGCCCCGGGGCGGCGGTGCCGCGCAGGCCGGCGGGCCAGGCCAGCGTCAGGCGCAGGACCCCCGACCCCGACCGGAACCGGTCGATCACCCGCACCTCCCCCGGCGCCGCCAACGGGCCGGTACCGGGCGCAATCAGCCGACGCAGCGAACTCCCCGGCCGCCAGGGCGGCCACCGCTTCGGCGTCCTCGTCCGTGGCCCAGCCGGACAACGCGTCCTCGCCGCCGGCATCGTCGGCCAGGGTGAGCCACGGGTCATCAAGGCGGAACCGGTGCGCGGCGCCGCCGGCCCCGGCCAGCACCAGCGTGGCGAGCGTCGGTCCGGTGGGTACTCCGATCTTGTCGCGGGCCAGAAGCCAGGCCACGAGCGGTGACTGAGCGGATCCCGGGGACGGCTGCGGGTCAAACGACGACCGGCCTGGGGCTGGGGCGCTTCGGAAGTCGGCGGGCAGCCCGGCTGGAGTAACCAGGGCCGTCTTGTGTGAGCCATGCGAGTGGCCTGCGGCGCCTGGACCTGTCTGGCGTGAACTCGGTGACGAACCCGGGACGAGACGTCGGCCGACCCGGCCGATGCATCCGATCCGGGAGTACCCATGCGATACCACTCCACCCCCGCCGCTACCGCCGTCGTACTGGCCGCCCTGTGCGCGGCGCCCGCGCTCGCCGCCAGTGACACCCCGCCGCAGACCCTGCCCGCGATGGAGGGCAAGGGCGGCCTGAGCGCGATCGGTCTGACCGGAGATCAGCGCCTGGTCGAGTTCGATGTGAACAAGCCGTCCAAGACCTGGTCGCTGGGCAGGGTCTCGGGTCTGTCCGGCGACACGAAGCTGGTCGGCATCGACTTCCGGGTACAGAACGAGAAGCTGTACGGCGTAGGCGACCGGGGCGGCGTCTACACCCTGAACACTACGAACGCGCGGGCGGTGAAGGTGTCGCAGCTGACTGTGGCGCTGGCCGGGACCGCGTTCGGCGTGGACTTCAACCCGGCCGCGAACCGGCTCCGGGTCATCTCCAACACCGGCCAGAACCTGCGCCACAACATCGACGACCCCGCCGCCCCGCTGACGACGACCGTCGACGGCACCCTGACCAACCCCACCATGCCGCCGTCGACCGCGATGGGTGTCACCGGCGCCGCCTACACCAACAACGACCTGAACGCTGCGACGGCCACCACTCTGTTCGACCTGGACACGATGGCCGACCGAATCTCTCTACAGTCCCCCGCGAACGCCGGAACCCTCTCCCCCACCGGAATGCTCGGCGTCAACGCCGACCTGGACTCAGGGTTCGACATCCACTACAGCCCGGCCACCGGGGTGAACCGCGGCTTCGCCGCCATCGGCACGACCGGCACCTACCGCCTCTACGCGGTCGATGTCCTGACTGGCAAGGCAACCGACAAGGGCGCCTTCTCGACCCGATACCAGGTCATCGACCTCGCCCTGCCCATCAACCAGAAGTAGCCACCGAACCCCTGCCGGGTCCTGCCCGCACGCTGCTCCCGTGGCGACGACGGGGCACCGCCAGGGCCGGGCCCGGCAGGACATCACCGCGCGGTGATGTCACCCGGACAGGCCGGTGGCCCCGCCCACTCGGAGGGCGGGGCCACCGGCCGTTTCCCGTCGCCGTGTGTGCCGACTACTTCGGCATCAGGACGGTGTCGACGATGTAGACATTCGCGTTGGCTGTCTTCACATTGCCGCAGACCACGTTCGAGGTGTCATTGACCATGTAGGCCTCGCCGGAGCCCGAGGTGTTGACCATGCCCTTCTGCAGTGTCTCGAAGCTGCCGTTCTCCAGCTGCTTCGGGCTGAGCTTCTGACCGACCACGTGGTAGGTGAGGATCTTGGTCAGCTGCTCCTTGTCCGCGAGGACCTTGTCGAGGTCGGCCTTCGGAATCTTCGCGAAGGCGTCGTTGGTCGGGGCGAAGACCGTGATGTCCTTCGCGTTGTTCAGGGTGTCGACGAGGCCGGCCTGCTTGACCGCGGCAACGAGGGTGGACAGGGCCGGGTTGTTCGAGGCGGCGGTGGCGACCGGGTCCTTGGCCATGCCGTCGAACGAGCCCGCGCCCTCCTTCGGGACACCGGCACACGCCGCCCCGAACGGCTTGTCACCGGTCATCGACTCCTCCGCCGGGGTGCTCTCACCAGTCTTGGCCTGGTCCCCGGCAGCCGCGGGAGGCGCGGCCTTGGTGTCACCGGAGTCTGAGCACGCGGCAAGGGTGAACGGCAGCAGGGCGGCTGCGGCAACGGCGATCGCAGTACGGCGGATCTTCAGGGTGTTCATGATCAGTTGCTCCCCTTGAGCTTCTGTCGGTCTGTCATGTGGGATTCAGGGGTGGTGCTGCCGGACCGGCGTTTCGTGGTGGGCCGCGCCAGGTGCGATGACGAGCCGCGCCTGCTCCGGCCCTGTTCGCCCCGGCGGCCAGCCGCACCAGACCGGCAAACCAGCTCCGTCACAGCCAGCACCATCACAGCGGCTGCAACGCCTGCCGCCCCGCCGAGGGCGGCGCGGGGCAGGGGGCTGCGGACCTGGTTCACACGCCGGGTTCGGCAGCATCCACCTGGCGGATTGGCCGGACACCCAAACGAGTGGCCTGCTCGATTCCGGCGCTTTCAGAGGTCGAACGCGAACACCGCGGTTCGGCCCGAAGCCCCACACACCTGGTGATCAGCGCGTCCCGGCGAGAGGCACTGTGGGTGGCTGAGCCGACAGCCACCCACAGCCAACCCGACGGCTCACAGGGGGTGCGCCCGAGACGCGCCCCAGTCCTGCATCCGGCGGGTCACCGGTCCACACCGCCGCGTCTACTCGGCTGCGCGGACCGGGGGCCTTCGAGGTGGTGCCGGATCAGGCATTGACGCAGGTGTTGCCGAATGCCGGGTTCAGCAGCCCAATGATGCTGACGGTGTTGCCGCAGGCGTTCACCGGGATGTGGATGGGCACCTGGATCAGGTTGCCCGAGCCCACGCCCGGCGAGTACCCGGCCACACCCTGCGCGCCCGCGTCAGCGGATGCCGCCGACGCACCGCCGACCACGACCGCACCGACCACCAGTACCACCGCCAGAACTCGTCGCACACGAACCATGTCAACTACCTCCCGAAAAGGTGCCTCGGCTCTGCGGAGACCCCGCACCGCCGGCGCGGGAACGAGACCTCCCGGCATCCCCGCACACGCCGTCTTCGCCGCAGCCCGCCCACCAGCTTGGCCACCACAGCCTGGTTCCCCCGAACGAGGCACGGCGCGCCGTGCCGCTTGACGCAGCACCTTCCCCTCCACCCGACCTGATCGCCGCGGCTGCGCGGCAAAACGCTGCTGCCGCGCGGAAGGACACAAGGGCCCCGACCGGCCGGGGGGAGGGCCGGGTCGGGGCCGCGCCCAGACCCGGCGGGGGGCCGGGTAGGCGGTCAGGGTGTAGGGCGGCAAGGGTGCTCGCCCCACGGCGGCCTGGCCGGCCAAGTCCCGGCTGGATGCTGCCGACCGGGGACGGAAACCGGCAACGTGTGACGGCAGCCGGGTCCTGCCCGCAGTCGGCAGGCGCAGGGTCAGGGAATGTTTCTCCGGCGGAAGGACGTCCAGCGCCGCGCGGGCGTGCGCGGTGCCGGCGGCAGTGTCGCCGGCAGGGGCGATCATCAGCCCGCGGTGCAGTTGCAGGTGGGTCGCGAACCGCGGCAGGGTCGCGGGGAGCTCCGCCGTCGCGGCGTCCTGAGCGGCGACGGCCGTGGCCTCGTCACCGAGGCGGGCGGCGAGCAGGGAGATGAAGACGTTGAGGCGCCAGTGGGGGACGGCGTAGTCGGAGGTCTGCTCGTGCGAGCCGGCCCGGTCGAAGATCCGCCGGCCCTCGGCGAGCAGGGAGCGTGCGGTGGTGTGATCGCCGCGGAGCGCGGCGGCGTGGGCCTTGCCGAGCAGGGCGTTCAGCAGGCCCAGGAAGGGGCGGTTGCTGAGGGCGATGGCCTGGTCGGCGAAGACGTCCGCGACCGGGAGGGCGGCGCCTTCGTAGCCCAGCGCGATCGCAGCGCGGCCGCGGACCCACACGCGGGTGTCGAGGTCGTCGGAGGTGTCGGCTGCCTTCGCGCGGCGGGTGGCCCGATCTCCATTTCACCTTGGAGGGTGTAGATCTTGTCGATGCTGCCACCTGTGGTCAGCACGTAGACCTTCGATCCGGCGGCGTTCGCCGCGTGCTCGGTCATTCCTGGCTCCCTGTGCCCACAGCCGCGATTGCCTGGACCTCGACGGCGGCACCGTAGTGCAGGCTGCTCACGCCGGCGACCGCGCGGGCGGGCCGGTACGAGCCGAGCCATTCGGCATAGACCGTGTCGAACTCGGGCCACTGGGCGATGTCAGTGACATAGACGGTCACGGAGATCAAGTGGTCACGATCCGTGCCGGCCGCGGCCAGGCAGTTGTCGAGATTGCGCAGGACCATCCGCACCTGGGTGTCGAATGGCTCGTCCGCTGCGGGGGTGCCGTCCGGGTGGAGCGGGAGCTGGCCGGATATGTGGGCGACGCCGTTGTGGACCGCTACGTGCGAGTAGTGGCCGAGTGGGGCGGTCATGGCGGTGCTGTTGGCCAGGCGGATGGTGCTGGATTCGATCGTCCGGTGCGTCGAGTTGGTCATGGATGCTCTTCCTGGGGCATGTCGCGGCCGGTTTTGAGGGCGCTCCTCGGTACGGCTACTTCGTGTAGTTGTAGACGGTCGCCCGTGAGACACCGAGCTGGTCGGCGATGAGCTGTGCGGAACTCCGGGTCTCGAAGAAGCCTTCGCGATGCAGCTGTCGCACCAGCTCGCGCTTCTGGTCACGGTTGAGACCACGCGGGGTGCTGGAGCGCTCTGCCGCGTAGGCGTCGATGGTCGATCGGAGTTCGCGTCCGCTGCGGTCACGCAGTGTCTCCAGGGCCTCACCTTGGTGTTCGACATCCGTGGCGACGAGGTTGGCCATGACCATGGCCAGCGGGGACAGTGCGCTGATGTCCAGGTTCAGGCACAGGGCGGCGACGTAACGGCCCTCGGCGTTCTTGATGCCGATCGAGGTGCTCTTGGCCGGGCGTCCATCGGGGAACTGGTTGCTGTAGTTCTGGATGACGCTGGGGTAGTCGGGGTCCGCGATGCGGCGCAAGCCCAGTTCGGTGGCGGAGTCGCCGACCTGCCGTCCGGACAGGTTGTTCTCGATGACGCGGATGGCGTTGTCGGGCCGGCGCAGATCGTGCAGGACGACCTCGCACAAACCGGGGAACATACGCCCGACGGCGACAGCGATGCGTTCCGCTTCCCGTAGGAGGTGCTCGTCCTCCGGTACGTCGCGGTCGTCTTCGGGTACGGCGGGCTGGCCAGCGCTGGTGCCGTCCGGCAGGCGGCCGGTGGGGTGTGTCATCGAGCGCTGCCCGGTCCCGGAGCGCCGTCGCTGTGTCCGGCGAACACCGCGGCCATCTTTTCGGCGGACTTCAGCCCCGCACCGGTGAGCACGACCACGGTCGTCTCGTCCGGAGCGATCTTTCCGGTCGCGATGAAGTGGTCGAGGGTTGCCGCGGCGACGCTGCTGGTCGGCTCGGCGTACAAGCCTCGCGCGCTCAGTGCGCGGACCGCGGCGTGGATTTCCGTCTCGGGTACGGCGTAGGCGGCGCCGTCGGAGCGGCGGATGGCCGCCACTGCCTCGGGCAGCCGGACCGGGTGGGCGATGGATGCGCCCTCGGCGATGGTCGGCATCCGCTCGCCTCGGCTGGCCGGGTCGATGCCGTTGAACGTGTCGGCGATGGTCGCCCAGTGTTCGGGCTGCCCGACGAACAGGCGCGGGCGCCTGTCGATCTGGCCGGCGTCGAGCAGTTCACCGAACGCGAGGTCGCATCCAATGATGTTGCTGCCGGCCCCGGCCACGAGGACCACGTTGTCGGGCGCGGCGAAGCCGAGAGACTCCCACATCTCGTAGGCGATGGTCTTGGCGCCCTGGATGAACATGGGGTGCCAGTTGTGGCTGGCGTAGGGGATCTGCTCCGACTGGCGGATCGCCTCGTCCGAGACCTCGTCACGGGTGCCGCCGACGAACTCGATCTCTGCTCCGTAGGCGCGGGCCTGGAGGATCTTGGCTGCCGAGGTGGCGGCGGGAACGATGATCTTGGCGCGGATACCGGCGGCGGCTGCGTAGGCGGCCACCGCAGAACCGCCGTTGCCCGAACTGTCCTCCAGTACGCGGGTGGCGCCGTGCGCTGCGAGGTGAGACATCATCACCGATACGCCCCGGTCCTTGAAGCTGGAGGTCGGGTTGAACCACTCCAGCTTGAAGTGGACACGCCGGCCGGCCCAGTCGAGCGGGATCATCGGCGTACACCCCTCACCCAGGCTCACCCGGCGGGCGGCGGGCACAGGCAGGGCAGCGTGGTAGCGCCACAGGGACCGTTCGCCGGTGTCGATCTGCTCGGGACGCAGGCCCGGCAGCGCACTGACTGCGAGAGGGCTGCCGTCTTCGCCCCGCCATCGGGGGTCGTCCAGGCGGTAGCGCTCCCCGGACCGGTCGTAGAGGTCGGCGGCGGCCGAGTGATGTTCCACGTTCATGGGCGTCTCCGGCTTTCCATTGGTCGACGTGCTGTCGCTGGGGTCCTACGACCAGGGCGTCCTGCCACCCCCACACTAGACGCACTATCTAAACATAGACAATAGATCTAATCACAGTCGGGCGCCACCGGGCGCTCGAAGACCCCGCGGCCGAGGCGTCGCAGCCGCCGGGATCCCAGTAGCACTCGCGGAAAAGCCAACGAAGTAGCCCCTGACCTGCAGCACTGTGATACTCCGGACCCCACTGGGCGCTTCAGTGACGCACCCCGGCGGCGGCCCTCCCCCCTCCCGCCCCAAACCGTGGGACGTGCTGCGTGGTCACGTCCAGGCGCAGCCGCTGGAAGCGGAGGGGTGGCGGTAGACGCCGCCGTGGTCGATGGCGTGGTCGGCACTGACCTCGGCAACGAGGGCGGGTTGGACGAGGGTGGTGTCGAGGACGTCGCGGCTCCCCCACGCCGCCGAGAAGCGCGCCCGCTGGTCGGGGCCTGAGCCAGCCCGGGCAGACCCGGGGAACGGATGGAGTTTCCCAAAGCGGTGTGCGTCCCGCTCCTCATCTCGTGGGACCCGGTCTGGTCGAAGATGCGCTGGCCCTGGCGAGGAGCCCGCGAGCAGTGGTGTGGTCGCCGCGGCGTGGGGTTTACCGAAGACGGTGTTCAGCAGCCACAGGGCCGGCCGGTTGCCGATGGCCATGGCCTGGTCGGCGAGGACTCCGCAATCGGAAGGGCGGCGCCTTCGTAGCCGAGGGCGGTCCCGGCGCGGTCAGGGCGTTCCGAGGGGTTCGATGTTGTCCAGGGCGGTCGGTAGTTCGCGGCCGCCGGCTTTGGGGCGGATGTAGGCGCGGCGGGTCCAGCGCGGTCCGGTGTGGGTGGCGACTTCCTCGAGGACGACGGCCATCAGTTCGCCCTCGGTGCCGGAGGCGATGTCGCGAACCCGGTGGCCGAGCAGCGGGTGTTCCTCGTGTCCGAGTCCGAGGTCGCGACCAATGTTCCGGCGCGCGGCGCCGACGACGTCGCAGGAGCAGGCCAGCATCAGCCCGCGACAAGCCACCGCCGACACCGGTCGTCCGGCACAGCGACGATCCGGCCTAGCCCAGCCAGACGATGCCCAGCACGGACAGCCGCCGGGTGAGGCGGTTCGCCATGTAGACGACGGAGAGCCGGCCCACGGACGCGGCGCGGACGTTCTCGCCCTCCGGGTCGCCGGCGTTCCACTGCGGCCAGCCCCACGGGGCGCGCACCGCGATATCGAGGACGTCGCGGACCGTCTCCCGGGCCGGTTCGGGGAGCTCGGCGAGGGTCTTAGCGGCCTGCGGGGACAGGCGCACCGCCCACGGCTGTTCTCCGGTCACGGGCGGCCGCCGAGGACATCTTCCAGGTCCACGAAGTCGGCGTCGTCCTGGCCGGAGTCCATGAAGGCATCGACGTCCGGGGCCGCGGCCACGCGCAGCTGCCAGGTGCGGACCACCTCGTGCAGGGGGGTGAGGCTGAACGCGTGGCGGGCGTCTTCAAGCGCCTTCGTCCAGTCCCGCTCGAAGGCTGGCACCCACTGCTCGGCACGCCGGTCCGCGCGGAGCTGGGCCAGGAGTTCGGCCGCGGCGCCGGGTGCGGGCGCGTACGGGGCGGCGGTGGCAGGTGTGTGGTCGGGCTCGGCGCTCATCGGCTCCTCCTCGCAGGTGCTACCCGTCACGGTAGGGCGCCGTGGCCCAGGCCGGGGAGGTCCGGACGGATGCCGCAGCCCGGGGCCCGTTTGCTGCGGCGCCGCGGGCGCGGCAGCAAACGGGGCGGAACAGCACCTTCACGCGGGGCTCTTCGCCGCTTCCGCGCGGCGCAGGGCGCCGACCAGCGTCCATGAGAGGTCGTCGGAGTCCAGGCCCTCGGCGTCGACCGGCAGGTCGGCGGCCGGATGGATACGGGGCCTCGCCCGTTTCCTGCCTGCCTGCTGCGCAGCCGTCACTCCCGGCAGCCGTACGCTGCGGCCACCTCCGCCAGCCCCTCCAGGCCGCCGTCCGCGCCGCTTCCCTCGCCCACGCGGGCGAGCAGGAGCACCCGGGCCGGCACGCCTGCGGCCGCGTATGCGGCAAGCCGGTGATGACCGTCCAGGATCGCGCCGACCAGCCACCGCTCCTCGTGCAGGGCGTCCACGTACCGGTCGTCGATCCAGCCGAGAACCACCGCGGCGGGCCGCTCCCCCGCCGCTACAGCGGTCGCGTGCCGGGCGACGGCCGCCGGGTCGAGCGCTTCCGGCGGCTGCGAGGGCAGGAAGGCGCCATAGGTGAACGGCACCCGGCCTCCCGGAACGGGCGCGGTGAGCTGGAAGTGCGCGACGCCGGGCCAGTAGTCCCCGGGGCGGTCGTACTCGGGGCGGTCGCCGTCGTCGCCGTCCGCCTCCGACCGGGCTGCCGCACGGCGGTACCACCACGACCGGGTCGGCTCGGCCACCCGTTCCAGGGGGAGATCGAGGAGGAGGGCGCGGTAGTGGCCGGTCTCCAACTCGCCGAGTACGGGGCTCCATTCGGCGAGCAGCGCGGTGTCGAGCCGATCCAGGTCAGTCAGCCGCCCGCGCATGCGGGCCGCGATCCGGGCAGCCTCGTCGTCCGGCCAGTCCAGCAAGGTCAGGCCCAGCTCGCACGTGTCGCACAACGAGCCGACCCGGTACAGCGGTTTTCGGTCGAACGTCAGGCACCGGTCCCAGCGCGGCCAGGAGGAGCCGGGCGACGGTGGGTCGAAGGCGACGCGGATCCGGCCGGCGCCTTCGTCGACAGAGAACCGGGCCCGCGCGCTGGACTCGACAACGAGGTCCCGCACCGCTGCGGGCGCGCGCTCGATGCGGCCGTCGGCCCAGGCGGCGCGCACGGCCGCCGCGTACGCCGCTCCGCTTGCCCGCTCCGGCAAAAGCGGGTCGCGGCTGGTGAGCCGTACGAGTGCGTGGTGGACGTCGTACACGCGTTCCTCGGCGCTCTCGGCCAGCCATCGAAGCAGGTGCGGTACTGCGGCGGGATCGCCCATCAGCTCCAGGGCGACGGTGAACGCGGTGTGGTCGAGTCCGGTCACCTCGGACAGTCTCCCGGCGATTGGCGCCGTCCACGCGCGGGCACCGAGGCGGCCCAGCGCGAGCGCGGCACGGCCGCGCGGCGCCGCGGAGTCCTCTAGGAGGGCGCCGAGGAGCGGCGCGAAAGACGGGTCGCCGGAGAGCCCCATGGCGTCGACGAGCTCGGGGGCGGGCGAGCCGCCGGTTCCGGCATTGCCCCCACTGGATGCAGGGGCGTCCTGCACGTAGGTGCGCAGGAGCTCGGCGGGCAGTCGCAGCCCGCGCAGCACAGCGGTCCTCAGGAGGTCCTTGCCGTCGTCGCCGGCGAGCCCGGGCATGGCCAACAACCGCAGCAGCACCGCGTCGCCCGGCTCACCGAGGCTTCGCAGGAACCAGGTGAGGTAGGGGCGGAAGGCCGTGTGGTCCGTCTCCGATCGGTACAGCTCCTCGACCGCCTCGGCGAGAGGGCCGGGCCGGTCGGTGTTCGGCGAGTGCAGCGCGTACAGCGCAGTCCACGGGTCGTCGGCGCACAGAGCGGCGCGGAGACGTACCCGGACGGTGTCGTGATCCCCCATGCGAGAAGTATCGGCCCAGAAACGGGAGGCAGCGGACGCAGCCGGTGTAGCGGCGCCTGAGCGCAGGCTCGATGCACATGCCGCAGTTCTCTGATGGGGAGTGCGTAGTGCCACGGGGTGGGCCGAAAGCGTTTCCTCTTGAGCCTCACCCCGTGGTCATTTTGGGTTGTGGTCTTACGCGGGAGGTAGGCCCGGAAGCACCGTCCCGGTGTACGCAGCGAGCACGCTTCCCAGGGCTCAGCTGACCACGGGAGAGTTGAGGATGCCAACGACGGATCCACCCCCGCGTCGGAGCCTGCTGGGGTCGGGAGAGCCGTTGGCGGCCTCGGTTTCGAGACGTGTGGCGAGCTGGGTGAACTCGAGGGCCTCTTCTTCTGGCAGTTCCAAGGCAGGTGCAGCCTGACGCAGTGCGCGGGCGGGCCGGTATGCCGGCAACGGGCCCGCGGGCGGCAGGCCGCAGCCAGGAGGTCGCCGAGCACGGCGACATCCCCGGCCCCGTCGGCTTCTACGGCGCGGTCAAGGCGTGCGGAAACCTCCCAGATCCGGCGCTCGGCCAACACCCGGCCCACAGGCGCGGCGTACGGGGTGAAGCTCACGGACCCGGGGCAGGGACAGGTCGTGGGCGAGCGTCGCGCCGGCGAACCGCACCGGCCGGAACCAGCGGTCCGCACGGTCCCCGGGCAACACCACCGCATACCCGACCAGGGCGCCGCCTCGCCAAGGCGCTCGCGCACGAGGAGGCCGGTGTCGCGGAGCCGGTCGAGGAAATCCGCATCGTCGTGGGCGTGGGCGGCGGCGGTACGGACGGTGCGCTGCAGGGACTCGCGGGCGGTCCCTGCCAGGCCTCGGCGGGCTGCCTTCTCGGCCTCGGCAGTGAGCGGGCGGCGGCGGAGCCGACGCACTGGCGCTGCGTCGGGCGGCCGCCCGACGGTCGTCCTGATCGGCGTGCCAGCTCAGGGCGGTGATGTCGGCGTAGCGCGGTGGGCTGCGAGAACGACAGGGCTACTGCAGGCATCGCGTCTCAGATTGTCGTGAGTAGGCTGCGTTGGCCGCGGTCCCGTCACATGCTCGTGAGGTCCACCCACACCCACGGTTCGTGGTCCCACGAGCGCACTTCGCCGACGACCAGTTCGATGACCGTTCCCACCGGCGGGAGGTCCTGAGCCAGTCGCCTCACACCTGGCTCGCCACCGCGGCGGATGGTGTCGAGGGATGCGCCGACCGGCTCGTATTCGTCAAGCTTCGCTGTGATGCCCCATGGCTGGTGGCTGGTGATGGTCGCTTGGACGGGCTCACCCGGGTGAAGCTCGCTGAGGGGGCGCTTCGGCTTGTTCGGCATGGCGGCATCATCTCTCCCTGTCACCAGCAGAGTGTCGGCGGGGACCGTAGTTCGACCAGGCGATGCGGTGCCCTCGCCGAGCCCGCCGAACGGGCCGTGCCCACGGCCTGACGGAAGGACGCGCCCGTGCCCGCCGCCAGTCCACGGAGGCCGGGACCAGCTACTCCAGGAACGTGACTTCCTGAACGTCGTGCAGGGGGCTGCGCGGTCACCCTGCGCTGCCGCTTGAAGTCGACCTCCACCATGCCGACCGGGGCCGGCCACCCGAGCCGCACCACCTGATCAAGTCGCCACGGTGGCAATCGGGCAGGCCCCGTGCCCGCTGCGACGGCCGCCATGCCCGGTGGCGTCGCTGCCGCGGCGGAGCCGGTGCTCGGGGCGGCCAGCGCAGCGGGGGCGCGCCCGGCCGGGCTGGGGGTAAGGGCGGGGATCCGTCGGGCGGGCTGCCCGGGGCCGGGGCATGGGGCTTCAGGCAGTGCGGTGCGCTCCGACGAAGTGCTGAAGGGCTTCCTGCGTGTGTGGAAGGCCGAGGTCCCGCAGCCGGTCGGCGGACGAGCGGATGAGCCAGGGGTGCCGTTGGCCGGCAAGATCGCCGAGCAGTTGCTGCTGCGCCGCTGTCAGGTCGGCATAGCGGGGTGTGGGGTGCGGCTGCGGTGCGAGGAAGAGCGCCTCGATCGCCCTGCGGGTGCGGGACCCGTAGTAGTCCCAGACGATGCGGGGCAGGCACGCGTCGAGCGCCTCGCGCACGGAGGCCGGGTCCGAGCCGGCGGGCAGGGAGTGCAGGGTGCGCTCGATGTGGCCGTGAAGGTCGCCCCCGCAGTAGTCGGTTACGCGATCGAACGGGTTGCGGGCAGCTGCCGTGAGCTCCGTGACAGCCCGGCTGAGCAGGCTGGGGCCGACAGGGGCTCCGTCGAGGGCGGCGAGACGGATGAGGGCAGTGGCCGCAGCCCATCGCATCAGTGGGTCTGCGGCGTCCAGGTACGGGGTGATGTCCTCTGCCGTGGAAGAGGGTCCGAGGAGGCCGGCGGCGAGCAGCGCGGTGGCTGCGGTGACCGGGTCCCTCTCGTGTGTGGCGAGGGCGAGGAGGCGGGGCAAGGAGGTGGCGGAGAATTCGGGGAACCAGGCCAGGAGGTAGGCGATCCGGGTCCGCAGACAGGCGTCGGCATCATCGAGTAGGACGAGAAGGCTTGGGAGTTCGGCGAGGACCGCGTCGTATGACTGGAGCGCCGACCACCGGGAGTCGGGCGAGTTGCCGGCGGCCACCCAGTCCCGCATCTCCTGAAGCTCTGCGCGCTTGTCGGGATCCGGCTCGGCGGCCAGTTGCTCCTCGTACCACGGCAGGGACACCTCGGGTCCGACCTCGGCCGCGGCCGCTCGCCATCCGGCCACGTTGATACCGGTGGTCACGTCGTACTCGTCGTGCCAGTCCACGGCCAGGCGAGTGAGCAGCCACATGGCGTTCTCACGGGCGGCCGCGGGTCCCCCGACGGCAATCCTCGCGAGGAACGGCACGGCGAACGGGGAGGCCGAATACCGGCTGCCCTGATGGAAGATGCTGCTGAATAGCCTGCTGAACGCCTCCTTTCGCGCCTCGTCGTCGCTCCCGCACAGGGCGCGTATATGCCCTGGAACGTCATGCGCCGACCGGTAGGCGTGCGACAGGCCGGCCCAGTCCACATCGTCCAGCCCCGCCAGCAACTTCTCGTACTCGTCGATCATCGAAGAAGGATCGCAGGGGGCACTGACACAGCCTCCGCGGCCCAGCAATAGCTGGTCCCACCCAAAGTGGCGCTGGTCCGCGACGTTCTGCAGGGTGCCCACCAGGTGGCGGGCCATCTGCGGCCAGTCCGTGTCCCGCATCAGCACAGCCATCACGTCGTCGCCGAGGTGGCCGCGCAGCTGGTCGGCCGACCAGCCCGGTGCCATCTTCCCGGCGTCCTCGCCGAGTTCCTCCTCCCGGCCGGTGAGGCGTTTCTGGGCGGCGCGGCGGACCGCGGCGGAGATGGTCAGCACCAGGCGGTAGGCCATCGCCGCGGTGTGCGCGGCCTCCCCGAGGGCTTCGGAGAACGGCTCGGGCTGAGGCGGGTACGTCATCGGCAGTTTCCTCGGATCGGGTCAGCGCGTACGGGACGGGCCTGGCCGGTCCGGCGGACCCTGCCCCGGGCGCGGGCGGGCCGGTACACCGGTAACGGGTCCGGCGGCGGGCAGGCCACGGCCCGGCGTGCGCACCACTCGACCGGTGCGCGGCTTCGTCGTCGGAAGCGGGTTGCCGGCCAGGCCGGCTGCCTCGCGCAGCAGGACGGCGGCGGCCTCCACCGCCCCTACAAGCGCGATCAGCAGGGTGAGGACGACCGCGGCATCTCCCCCGCGGGCGGCGCGCGGTGCGTGTTCCAACGCGCCGGTCGAAGCGCGCCATCCGGCACAGGCGCGGCCCTCCAGAACGCGGGCGCCCCCGCAGGGGGCGTCCCACCGCCCGCCGCTACGCAGAGGCCCCCCGTCGTCCGGCGCCCGCGCACGCAGGGATGGTCCCAAGCCCATGGTCACGGCGCCGAACTACCCGGTCCGGCGCCCCCGCACAGGGGCGGTCCTAGTGTGCTCCGCACACGGATTGGGGGCAGTTCGGTTCTCAGGTACCCCTCGCCTCCCCCACTCGGGGGAGGCGGCCGGGACCACCGGAGGACGCGAGACGCGAGCCACGAGCGTGAACCTCGACGTGCCGCGCCGCATCAAGTGGACGGCATACGCCATCCCCTTGTGCGCCCTCCCCTCGGGGCTGTGGCGCATCACGCTCGTCACCGGCTGGCCCGACTGGTACGCCGGGCACGACTGACTGCCGGGGGAACGGCCGTACGTCCTCTCGCTCTCGCTGATCGCCGAGTGCCTGGCGCTGCTCGCCCTGGGGCTCGTCCAGCCCTGGGGCGAACGGCTGTCCACCTGGGTTCCCTTTGCAGGCGGCCGCGTGCTGCCAGTCCGCGCGGTCGTCATCCCGGCCTGCGTCGGTGCCTTTCTGGCTACCGTCCTGGCCGCGTACGCCACCCTGAACTACCAGTTCCATTTCGTTCCCCCGCTGAACCACACCGGTGAGGCCTTCCCCACCAGCGGCCCGGGGGCATGGGCCTTGTGGGCCTGCTACGCCCCGATCCTCGCCTGGGGACCGCTGCTTGCGGTGGCAACGCGGGCCTACCACCTGTGCCGGACCCGTGACGCGGTTCTGGCCTTCGAGTGAGGCCGGATCGGTTCGCTCGCCCGTCGCTGGGAGATGCTCGCGGTGGCCTCCCCCACTCGGATCGTCGTTTCGCCGCTCTCGTGGAGGTCGTGGATGCCGGTGGTTGTCGGACTGCAGGAACAGCAAGAGCTTGCCGCCCGCCGTCGCGTGGACGGGTTGTGTGAAGAAGCCGACCGGATGTAGGCCGAGCTCGAAAGAGGCTCAGCGGAAGACGGCCGCGTTCTGCTGGGCCCACTGCGCGAAAGTGCGTGCCTTACCTCCGGTCACCTTCTCGACCACGCCGTTCGGGGTGTTGTACTCAGCCGGCGGGTCGGCGAACACCTCCAGCTGGAAGTCGATCATGTGCTCCGGCACGCCCTGCGCCCGCATCGATACCCGCGCCTGGTCCGGCGTCAGCTCCACGAACTCCACCTTCCGGTCGACCGCAGAGCCCAGTGTGGCGATTTTCTCCCGCATCGAGAGCCGCTCCGGGCCGGTAAGCAGGTACTCCGCACCGGCGTGCCCGTCCTCGAGCAGCACCGTTGCGGCCACCGAGCCGATGTCCCCCTCGTGCACCATCGCGGTACGCGAGTCCCCGTACGGCCGCTCGACCCGTCCGTGGCGCACCTCGTCCGCCCACTCCAAGGCGTTGGCCATGATCTCGGTCGGCGACACCGTAGTCCACGCCAGACCCGACGCCCGCACGGCCGGCTCCAGAGTCGACTCCGACCAGCCGGCAAGCATGGTCGCCCGGCGCACCCCCGCCGACTCGATCATGGCCACCAGATCCCTGCCGTTCTCCAGCGGGGCGTAGTCGTCGCCCCCGAAGTTGATCAGGTGCACACCGGTCACGCCGTGCAGCGCCGATGCCAGCGACGACGCGTCGGTCAGATCTCCGCCGACGACCTCGACGCCCGGACCGAACGTCGCCGCCCCGGGCCGCCGGGTCAGCGCCCGCACCGGCGCACCGGCCTCCCGCAGCGCCGCAACAACCTGCCACCCGACCGTGCCGGTCGCGCCCACCACCAGAAACGTCATGCCAGTCTCTCCACATCGTCCGATGCCGGTCTCCCCGGCCGCACGCACATACTGATCACCCTTGCGGACCGGTACCGTCCGCATTGGCAGCTGTTGCCGTTCCGATCTTGAGGGGTGGTGGGTGAGGACGGCGAGCGGGGAGCGGGGGCCCGCTCGGGCGGTGCGCACGGCCCGCCAGTCCATGCAGGGGCGGACCACCTCCAGGAGCGCGATCTCCTGGGCGTCGTACAGGGGGACCGTGGTCACCCCGCCCTGCCGCTTGTAGTCGACCTCCGTGGAGCCGACCGGAGCCAGCCACCCGAGCCGCACCACCTGATCGAAGTCGGTACGGCGGACGCCCAGGCGCACCGCGGCCTGGTCCGGGCCGAGGGGCACGTGCCGGTCGAGGACGGCGGGCAGGTCCCACCGGCGAGCCAGCGCGGCCACCTGGTCCGGATGGACGACGGGGAACTGCGGGTCCCCGCCGAGGTAGACCAGCAGGCCGGCACGGACGAGACGGCCGACCGCCGAGGCGGTCACCCGCGGCCGCAGGATCGGAAGCGGCACGCCCAAGGCCTCGGTCAGCCGGTCCGCCGCCGCCCCGGCCTCGATCCCCCGCAGCGCCGCCCGCACTGCCTCGTGGTCGGCGGCCTCCACCACCGCACGCCGCCACCGCCACCGGCACCGGCACCGGCACCGGCACCGGCACCCGCACCCGCACCCGCACCCGCACCCGCAGCCGGCCCGCCGCCGCGGACTCGTCAAACACCTCACGCACCGAACGGCCCGAGGACCGGGCCACGCCCGAAACATGCCGAAAGATCCCATTTGCTGCAATAGCTGCTATTTAAGGGTGAGTTGAGGGCGTATCGCACAAGCCGCCTACGCGTACGCGAGGGCGAAAATCACCCCTGCGGGTGAGGCGAACCGGCTCCTGACGCACAGGAGCGGGGCCGCCGACGGCGGCCCCGCTCCTCCCTCGGGCGGCCTACAGGTAGTCGGTCGTCTGCGGCGTAGGTGCCCACGTACGGGGCGCCGGGCAGGGGGGTTCCGTCAATTCGGGCAGGGGCGGCCCTGCGGCCCAGGTCAGGAGGCGACGGGAACGCGCAGACCGATGGCAACCGCCGCGCGCCTGCACCCCGCGCGAACACCAGCCAGCTCCGCCCGCACATCCGTCCCCGCCCGACCCGCCGCAGCCGTGGAGGATCCCGCGGCCGCCGCGTGCAGCTCAGCCCGCTCGGTCGCACCGTCGCCGGGAAGCACCGTGATCTCGGCGGCGTCCGCGACCGCACCGACCAGCCGCGCCACCTCGGCCGGCCCCGACACCGACCAGTGGACGTGGACGCCGAGCATCCCGGGCACCCACCCTTCGAGGGCGCCCCGGATGTCCTCGCACAACCCGCCGACGGCCGTGTGCGAGCCCTCGGACGCGATACCGGCGCTCATCTCCCCATGCTCTCCTCCGCCACCGACACCCCGCCTCGACGCCACCCCACGCGCGCAGCAGTACGGGCTGGCTGCGTGGGTGCCGCCAGCTCCTCCCACGAGGCACGGATGCCGAGCCGATTCTCCAGGTCCGTGAGGATCGCCCCGTGTCCGTCCCGTACAGTCATTCCGCCGAGAGTGAGCTCGCCGACTACGTAGTACTCGTCGTCCTGAACCCTGGTACGGACGAGATCGTCCTGGGAGCGCGTGCGGCGCCGCAGTTCGGCTTCGGCCCCCATCTCGTGCCAGCTTCGCGCGAGATCCCGCATCTCCAGCAGCTCGGACGCGGGGTACCTGTCCCGGATGCTGTTGTCCAGGAGTGCCCCGACCAGCGCGGGCGAACCCGAATCGACCGCCTCGCGCAGGGAGAGCAGATCCTCCGGCGCGCACTGGCTGGCATCGGCGCCACGCATGAGCAGCAGTTGAGCAATGCCCCCTCGGAACGCCTGGACAGCCACACCGAACGCCGCGGCCCGCTCGTCGTAATCCCCGTCCTCCTCCAGAAGCCGCTTCACCAAGAACATGTCCCCCGCCCGAACAGCGGCGATCAGAGGAGGCTCCACCACACCGTTCACACGCCCACCCACATCCATGACTTGCCGCCCCACCGACGAGGGGCTGTCGATCCCTTCGCCTCGACCACCCGCCGCCGCCACGCACGGCAACGCCCGACCCATTTCGTTCCGTTTACATCCGGGGGTTCCAGGTTCCTGTCAGCAGCCGCTGAACCCCCTCCAGTCGCGCTCCGTCGCCAGCTTTCAGCAGCTTGCCACCCACTCACTGTCAGGAATGCACTCCTCGAGCATGTCTCCTGCCCATCCGCTGAACAGGAACAGAGGACGGGAAAGTACGATATCGCCAACTCTCTGTGCACGCAGGAAGAGGCCGAGGTCTGTTAGCTCCGGATCTCCGGATGGACCCCAAGCTGCCTTGATACCGTGGCAGTTGGCATAGCTGAAAACTCGTTCCACTGTCTCCGATGGCACCTGACCGACCAACGGCACGTCTTCCAGGGATACCTGGGGACCGGTGGAGGCGCACAGGGCCACGGCGGCCAGATGGCCCGCATCCGTGAAGTAGGCAGTAACGCCCGGATCGGGAAAATATGTGTCCGCGTTGACGCCTAGACGGTCTCGCCGGGTCGGCCCATCGAGTGCTGCTGCAACCTCGTCCGGCCTCATCCCGAACTCCAGAGGTCCCACAGCCACCAGCGGGATCCATGTCCACTGCAGGCGATCCTCATCCTTCTTTGCCGTCGGACCCAATTTCCATCCCCCACGATTGGAGGGGCGCACCGGTCAACGCCCCATTTAAGAAAGAGTGATCGGCTATGTGCCGCACTCAAATGCGACGCGAACGGTAATGAGGAAAACCGCCATGTTCTCCTGGCGAGTGTCTCGCTGGATAGGTGTCCACCTCCTCCGGGTGCACGACACAGGGTTCGGGGAGTTCGTCCTCCCACCGGAGCAACGGCATTTCAGGCTCGGCAGCAAGGAAGCGGCACGTGCTCACCGTCTGCGCGGCCAGCTTCCACTGCAGGAGGTATCGGCGCTCCAGGTAACGGCCGTGGGTGCGGGCAGCGGAAGAGCTGCACCAGGTCAGCGCCGCCGGGACCAGCGGCCAGCCCAGGGACGTCCCGGCCGAAGAACTGGGCGAGCCCCACGAAGGCCACCGGCCCGTCCGTACCCGGGCTGCCGGCGCCGGGCCACGAACGACTCCGAGGCCACACGCCCGCGGCCCGGGCAGCGCGGATCTCCTCTGGTGCGTACCCCTCGGTCTCGGGCTCGTGCAGCTCGCGGCAGACCGGCCACGGCTCGTCGCTCGGCCACAGCAGCGGCCCGCCGACATGGCTGTCGTGCCGCCCGGGCTGGCCCGGCCGCGGGTGCAGGCGGGTCGTCCACCCCCGATATGCCGCCAGCTCCGGGGGCGCTGCCTCCACGGCAACCGGCCTCGCCGGCGTTGTCCTGGTCATACGCGGAACGTACGCGGCCGGAACCACGTCACGCGAACGGGTTACCGCGCACCCTCCCCCGTGGACACCATGTCCAGTCAAACCAGGACCCCCCGGGCCAAGTACAACCATGGTCCTGGCACAAGCTCGTGGGCGTTCCCAGATCTCGGCAACACCACTTCCCGGAGGAGGGGAGCAGATCTGCCCGCGCTTGCCGTGGCAGATGTCCCGGGCAAGCTTGTGCCGCGACTCCTGGACGGTGAGCTGGCGGTTCATCTGGCGCCGGTAGGTGTCGTCCACCGGATCGACCACCGCAGCAGGTGCAGCGCCTTGGCGATCCGCCCGACCTCGGCTTCGCCGCCAACAGCAACCCGCCTCTGCTGCCGGCGCGCCTTTGGCCTTGGCCCACGAAGGTGCGCCCCACTCAGCGTGCACGCGGTCCGGGGTTGAGGAACACCAGAGCGGAAACCGGCGCTTGTGCTCTCCGTGACGCCGACCGCAGATAAGCGAACTGTCGAGGGCCGGAGCTCTTTGCCCCGTCCGGCGGCAGGTGCCACACGGCTCAATCAAGAACTCGCGCGTTACCAGCCGCGACTCCGATGTCGAGAAGAAGGCGTCCCGGAAGGGCAAGATCGCCGACTCTCCGTTGGACGGCAAGTGAACTGACAGTCGAAACCACCCTCGCGCATGCTCGGTCTTTAGCTAAGGTCGCCGAGCGAGCCGGCCGCGCCCGCTACGAGCCTAGCGGCACCGACCGAGAGGCATTCACGTTCTACCGGGGCAAGATCACATCCATGCACCGAGCGCGTCAGGCTGCGCTTGCCGGGGACGGCGCAACGGCTGGTGCGCCGGTGCCCGCTCTCCTGGCCGAGGGATGGGCTGGCGGGC
The DNA here is from genome assembly GCF_044756625.1 of Streptomyces sp. NPDC091682. NCBI lineage: Bacteria > Bacillati > Actinomycetota > Actinomycetes > Kitasatosporales > Streptomycetaceae > Streptomyces > Streptomyces sp. NPDC091682. The sequence continues at coordinate 46,534 of NZ_JBIVTH010000029.1, forward strand.
GGCTGGTGACGCTGCGGACGTTGCAGCGGGCGTTTGGCGAGGAGCTGACCCCGGCCGGGCGGGCCGCGTGTCGGATCGGCGACTCCGGCCGGCGGACAGCCTCCGTGTACCTGTGGCGCCCGGACGCGCTGCGCGGCCAGTGCTGGGAGATGGATCGCCCTGGTCTACGGCATCCCGCCAGTGGCGGGTGGCTCTATTCACGGGTTGTGGCTCTGGCTCAAGTTCTGTGACCCGGTCAATGTCAGTGATCGCTCGACCTCTTCGAGCTGTGGGTGAAGTCGCCTGAAAATGATCCCTGGGCAACGCAGTTGGGCTGAAGGTTCAGGGCCGTGGAAGAAGTCCTGCTCCGGCTCAAGGGATAGTTGTTCCCGTCGATCGCGGACGTCACGGTGCTGTCGGTGGACGTGAACATCGCGAAAGTGCGCGTTGACGCGCAATGCACCGCCGGCGGCGCCGCGTGCCCGGTCTGTGGCACCCGGTCGAACCGGGTTCACGGTCCCTACCTGCGGTTTCCTGCTGACGTTCCCAGCGGAGGCCGACGGGTCGTCCTTCAATTGAAGGTCCGGCGCCGTGCACGGGCCCGGGGAGCCCGGACCCGTACCGCGTACTCGGACCCAGGGATCGGTGGGTCAGCTGTACCGTCGGCCGGTTACGCGCCCGGGCCGGCGACGGCGGGCGCGCGCCGGAACACTTGGAGGGGCAGCCGCCGGTCGGAGATCGGGACGGTCTCCCGGCCGCTGTGGCGTGCCTCCCGATCGTGCAGAAGTCGGCGCGGTGGAGGTCACCGGTCAGTCCGAGGTCCGCAGTCTCCGATTGCGGGTCAGACCCGTCGCCACCGCCGGCCATGCATCTGGAAACGAGGATCGCGGCCGCACGTCGCCGGTATCAGTCCAGACGACGCCGCCTGACTGCTCCATGAGCGTAACCAGATCGGCTTGTTGCGACTCGCTGCTGATCCACTCGCGGCCGCAGGGCGCCTCCACGTGGTGGGTGACGCCCTTCGTGTGATCCGATGGAGGCGGTAGAGGTTGGCGGCCCCGTTGACGGATGAGCGCTCAGGGACGGCCGACGGAGGTGTACCGGAACCCGATCCCGCGCAGGTGGGCGGGGTCAAGGAGGTTGCGGCCGTCGAACATGACCGGCATGCGCATCATGCTGTGCGCCTGTTCCCAGTCAATCTCGGTGAGCTCGGGCCATTCGGTCACGATCACCGCCGCGTCCGCGCCTGCGAGTGCCTGCTGTGGGGTCGAAGCGCGGGTCACGGAGTCCCACGGTTCCCCGGCGGCGGGGCGGGCGAGGGGGTCCCAGGAACGTACGTGTGCGCCTTCGGCGAGCAGGCGGCTGGCGAGGACGGTGGAGGGCGCCTCGCGCATGTCGTCGGTGCCGGGCTTGAAGGCCATGCCCAGGAGGGCGATGTGCTTGCCGGCGAGGTCGCCTAGTTCGTCCTTGAGGTGTTGGATCGCGCGGCGCTTCTGGATGTTGTTGACGTTGATGACTGCGGTGAGGAGCTGGGGATGGAAGCCGGTGTTGGAGGCCATCTGGCGCAAGGCTTCGCTGTCCTTGGGGAAGCAGGAGCCGCCCCAACCGATGCCCGGGCGCAGGAAGTGGGCGCCGAGGCGGTGGTCCATGCCGACGGCTCCGAGGACGTCGGTGACGTCGGCGCCGGTGTTCTCGCACAGGGTGGCGATCTCGTTGGCGAAGCTGATCTTCGTGGCGAGGAGTGCGTTGGAGGCGAGTTTGACCATCTCGGCGGACTTGACGTCCATGGTGGCCATGGGGGCGTTGATGCCGGCGTGTAGGGCTGCGACGAGGGCGCCGGCGGTGTCGTTGTCCTGGCCGATGACGATGCGGTCGGGGGCCATGAAGTCGGTGATGGCCCGGCCCTCGGCGGTGAACTCGGGGTTGGAGACGTAGCCGACGTGGGCCAGTCCGATCTCGTCCAGCAGGACGCGGGCGCGGGAACCGGTGCCGACGGGGACGGTGGACTTCATGACGACGGCCTTCAGGTCGCAGGCGTCGGTCAGGGAGCGGACGACGGCCCATACGCGGGAGAGGTCGGCGTCTCCGGAGGCGGATGGCGGGGTGTCGACGCATACGTAGGCGATCTCGGCGCCGGCAACGGCCTCGGCGAGGTCCTCGGTGAAGGTGAGGCGTTCCTTGTTCCGGGCGATCATGTCGCCAAGTCCGGGTTCGTGGATCGGGACGTCGCCGGCGCGGAGGATGCGGACGCGTTCGGGGTTAATGTCCCGGACGGTGACGTGGTGGCCGAGCTCGGCGAGGCACGCGCCGGTCACCAGGCCGATGTATCCGGCGCCGAACACCGCAATGCGTCGCTCTGCCATGGTCTGTCCATTCTCTTCGTGCCGGTTCAGGCGAGTTGTTCTGATCTGCCCGGATGCCACCCTGATCACGGGCGACACGCTACTCGGCTGTGCTCGGACTGCCGGATTCGCGTCGCAGGGTGTGGAACGGCAGGGTGCGAGTGCGGGTTGCCGGGTGGTTCAGCGCCGGTCGGCGAGGGCGCGGTCATAGATGTCGTGATAGCGGGGTGTGAGGGAGCGCCAGGAGTAGTGGTCGTGGGCGAACCGGCGGGCGGCCTGGCCGCGGCGGGTCATCTCGGCGGGGTTGGTGAGTGCCTGCTCGATGGTTGCGGCGAGGTCGGCGAGGTCGCCGGGGGTGGGTATCCAGCCGGTGGCGTGAGGGCCCGTGGTGGTGACGTAACTGAGGGGGCCGCCGCTGGCGGAGGCCATCACGGGGGTGCCGGAGGCCATCGCTTCGAGGTAGATCAGGCCGAAGAGGTCGGCGCAGTGGAGGCCGTCGATGAGGTCGTGGTGGGGGCGCCATCCGGCGAAGTGGACGTCGTCGGTGATGCTGAGGTGGGAGGCGAGGGTGTGGGGGTGGTCTCCCTCCCATTCGCCGGGGTGGCCTCCCAGGACGAGCAGCGCGGGGCGTACGGCGGTGCGGTCGCGCAGGAGGGCGACGGCCTGCAGGAGGAGGTTGAGGTGGGGGCCTCGGCGGCCGCGAGCGCCGCCAACCGTGCACCGGCCCCGACCGGCACCGTCGACTTCCCGATCAGCACGGCGTCCCGACTCAGGCGGCGGGCAACGGAGACGATGGCATCCTCGACCGCACTGAGGTCCATGATCATCGCCCCCTCGTGCTGCGGCGTCGGCACCGCGAGGAAGAGCACCTCGCCGTGGGCCGCCGCATCGTCGTAGGAGTCGGTGAAGCGCAGCCGGCCCGCCGCGGTGTGCTTGGCGATGTAGTTCGTGACGCCCGGTTCGTCGAACGGGCAGCGTCCGGCCCGTAGCTGCTCCAGCGTCTCCGGGTTGATGTCGACGCCGAGAACGTCGTGCCCAAGCTCGGCCAGGGCGGTCAGGTAGGGCACACCCAAACGGCCCATGCCGATGACGGTTAGCTTCATCCTGTTTCTCCCGTGATCCCGCACCCGTGCGCGGGGTTGTGGTTGCGGCGATGCCAGATCCGGCATCGCGGGGTGGTCGCCGTAGGCGGGCGCGGTTTCAGCCGGCGTTGGTTGGGCGGCGGCCGACGATCACGGCGGCCTGGAGGTCGGTTTCGAAGACGCCGTCGGGGCGCGCGGCCGTCAGCGTCTCGCGCATGTCCTCCTCAAACGCGCTCTGCCGGTCACCGAGCGTCGCCGCCGACGAGTAGGCGTACGTGCGCTGCAGGCCGACCAACTCATCGAGGGTGTAGGTCCGCCGGTAGTCCGCGCGCAGGACGGACACCTGGCTGAAGACGGACTGGCGCATGACCTCCTCGTGGCCACCGGCCGGCTCCACGTACGTGGTGGCCGGGCCCGCGAGGTTCACTGATCCCAGCCAGCGCAGGCGCAGTTGCTCGAGCAGCGGATGCCACCACTCGCGTTGTGTACCGGGAGCTCGGTACCCCACGACGGCTACGAACCCGCCTGGCCGGACGGCCTGGTCTAGGGCCGCCAAGACGCGCGGCCGGTCCATCCAGTGGAACGCGTCCGCGACCGTGGCCCCGTCGAAGAGCCCTGTGTCTTTCGTCAGGGCCGCCGCTTCAGTGGCGTTGGCCTGGCACCAGATGACCGACCGGACGCCGCGTACGTCCGCCCAGTCGCGGCCGGCGGCCAGCATTTCCTCCGACACGCCGACTGCGGTGACGGATGCGCCGTGCTCGGCCAGGTCGAGGGCTAAGGTGCCCGGCCCGCATCCGAGGTCGAGGATGTGGGGCGCAGTCGCGCTGCCGAACTGGCTCGCGATGTAGTCGACCACGGCTGAGGGGTGGGGGCGGCGGTAGGTGACGTACGGCGCACCGCACGAGGCGAAGATGCCGTCGGCGTTCGTGTAGCCGGTGGTGCTGTGGACGTCCTGTTTCACGGAAGCCTCCGAGGCCTGCCCGTTTATGGCGGGCAGGCCGAAGCGGGTGGGCAGTGACAAGGGTGGTCGCACCGATCGCGCGGCCGCGGATGAACCCCTGAGGGGCGGCTGGCCGGCGCCGGGGACGCCGACCGGTACTGGCCCGGGGTGTTCCATGGGGGGCGTCCCACAGGGGTCGTGCGGCAGGGGTCGTGCGGCAGGCCGCTGCCCGCCATCCCGCTTCTGACCGGTGGGGGACGATCCTTCTCAGCCGTCGAATGGCGCGCTGGGGGCGGGAAGCGGCTGCGTAGCGCCGCACATGGGCCCGGGTCCGGCACCCCGCATCACTGCCTCCTCGTCCGCAGCCAGCCGGTCAGGGCCGTCGGGGTCGTCGAGCGTGAGGAAGCGGGCCCATCCGGCCTCGGCGCGGGCGAGCAACTCCGCGCTGGGACCTGGCGGAGAGGGAAAGGGCGGTCCGGGCATGGGTGTCCCTCCTCGGACGAAACGGGGGGCATCGGACCGCCGTGCCTTGGGGCCAGCGGCCGGCTGCTTCAAGGGGAGGCCGTCCGGATTCGGCGGCTGACAGCCAGTGAACGCCTCCACACGCCGTGCAAGAGACTCCAGCAGGTGACTCCAACCCGGAGTCGGCTGTCGGCGCCTGACCCTAGCATCGAACCAGTCGTGTGAAAGGGGCTCATGATGGGCAGTCAGGGATTGGATCCGCCGACCGTCGCCGACTGTCGCCGCCGGTCTCCTCGACGACGAGCGGATTCTCAAGGCCCTGGCCGGGCGTGACATGGGCACCCTGTTCACGTTGCTCAACTCCCGCGGCGTGAGCACACGCAAGCTCGCCGCCGCCGTGGACGTCAGCCAGGGGCGCCTCTACGACTACACGAACGGCAACTGCCGCGTGGAGAAGCTCTCGGTTTTCGAGCAGATCGCCGACGGGCTCGGCATTCCCGGCCACCTCCTCGGCCTTGCCCGCAGGCCCTGGGAACCCTTGCCCAAGCCCTCAGCACCGGCCATCAGTGATCTGCCCGCGGACACTGGTGACCTTGAGGCGATCGACGCGTTCCGCGATCGGACCGCCGAATCGGTGGCGGCCGTCTCTACGCGGCTGTGACACGGCATCTGACGGACCAGATCGCACCCCGCCTCGTCGACACGGCCAGCGGTCCCGGCGTCTTCGCGGCGGCCGCGGCCCTCACGGAGATGGCCGGCTGGATGGCCCACGACTCCGCCCACGACGACCTCGCCGTCAAACACCTCACCCGCGCGCTCCCGCTCGCCCGTGTCTCCGGCGACGCGCCGCTCGCCGCCAACATCGCCGCGAGCACCAGTCACCTCACCCTGCACACCGACGACCGACCGGGAGCAGCCCGCTGGGCCAGGACCGGTCTCCACCTCGCCGCCCAGGGCCCACGCATCCCCTCCCTCACCGCCCGCCTGCACACCACGACTGCCCGCGCGCTGGCCGCAGCAGCCCAGCGCTCCCCCGCCCGGCGCGCCCTCGACCAGGCCGAAGCGGCCATCGCGGAACCCGCGGACGCCGTACACCCCTGGCTCAGCCCGTTCGACACAGCCGCGCTGGCCAGCGAATCCGCGCTGATCCTCAAAGACCTCGGCCGCTACGACCAGGCTCTCGGCCAGGCCGAGCATGCCCTCGCCCTGCGCGAGGCCGGCCGTGCTCGTTCCCTGGCCCTGACTCGGATCACCCTGGCCGACATCCACATCCGCCGAGGCGACCTCGACTCCGCCGTGAAAGTCAGCCACGACCTCCTCACCACCAGCCCCACCCTCAGCTCCGTACGCGTCATCCACCAGCTCGGCAGCCGACGCACTGATCCGCAACCGGGCCGGCCACGTGCTCCTGGTCAAGCCCACCTACAAGCCCGGCTGGGACCTCCCCGGCGGAATGGCCGAAGCCAACGAGGCACCCGAAGCCGCACTCACACGCGAACTGCGAGAGGAACTCGGCCTGGACCCAGCCCTCAGCGGACTCCTCGTCGTCGACTGGGTACCGCCCCACGGCCCATGGGACGACCAGCTCTCCTTCATATTCGACGCCGGCACCCTGGACGACGCCCAGGCCGCCCAGGTCCGCCCCCACGACGACGAACTCTCCGAGGCCGCGTTCCTCCCTATCGACAAAGCCCTCATACTTCTTCACAGCCGGACGCGGAACCGGCTCGATGCCGCCGTCCAGGCCAGCAAGATCGGGCGTCCCGTGTACCTGCACGACGGTCACTCGACCCTCCCCACACGGACAGGACCTTGCTGAGCTTCATGAACCGCACCGTGAGAACCCGTAGAGACTCTCCGGAAAAGAGTCTCCCGAGGGCGCTGCCTGGTGTGGCTGCGTAGGCGACAAGCGAACCAAGAACAAGTGTCGGCGGGTTCCAGGATCATCCGACGCTGGGCTGGCTCTGGAACGTACCGAGTTCTAGGAACACCTCACTGTGGCTGAGTGCCGCGGTCGGCGCCGTATGTCAGGTTGGCTTCGCACGACAACGGGTTCTGGTCCAACTTCTGTGGAGGGGTGACGCTCAGGCCCGCAACCGCAAGAAGCGCGGCTCACTCGGCGGCCGACCGCCGAAGTTCGACCCGGCCGACTACAAGGAGCGCCACGCAGTCGAGTGCGGCATCAACCGCCTCAAGAGGAACCGGGCGGTGGCCACGAGATACGACGCACTCGCGGTCCGCTATGAGGCGACCGTCCTCGTTGCGGCCATCAACGAGTGGCTGTGACCGACGCGGTAATCGGTTTGCATCACCGTGCTACAGGACTGAAGCTCGTCCCCATGACGGCAGACCTCATCGTGCGTCCGGCCCGGCCCGCCGATTCGCGGACCTTGGCCGAACTACGTTGGACGTTCAAGCAGGAGGACTACGAAGGGCAACCGCCGGCTCCTGCTCGCCTCCTGGAAGAGGCCGAGCAGTGGATCCGCACCCGGCTCAGCGATGGCCACTGGTTGGCCTGGGTCGCGGAGACCGGGGGCGAAATCTGCGGACACGTCTTCCTCTGTCTGGTGGAGAGGATGCCGGAGCCCTATGGCGACAACAACCCGGTCGGCTATGTCACCAACTTCTTCGTCATGCCATCACAACGGAACAAAGGAGCCGGCTCGGCACTCCTGGAGGCGCTGAAGCAGCACTCACGCAGCGCCGGCCTCGAGGGCTTGATCGTATGGCCGTCAGAACGCAGCACCCCTCTGTATCGGCGCTCCGGTTTCCAGGCTCCAGAGGAACTGCTGGAACTTCCGCTCGACACGTGATGAGATCCACTGCCGATACACGCCCTAGGTCCGAGAGCCGTCAGGCCGGACCCGACGGCCCCATGGACCCCGCCGTGCCGTCCAGCCGACGACGTCGCGGACCTTCCTCAGCAAGCGGCCAGGGCCTCCAACGCGGGAACCGTTTCGGCCGGGGTCGCCAAGGCCGCGTTCTCCGCCCGGAGACGAGCCGCAGCCTCCCGCAGCGCCGGGTCAGTGATCAGGCGGGTCAGCAACGGAGCATCGACGTCGTCAGAGGCGCAGCGCAGGGCGGCGCCGCTGGCGGTGAGCGCCGCGGCATTGGTGAAGTGGTCGGCGCCCTGGGGCAGCAAGAGCTGGGGCAGACCGGCCTGCAAGGCCGTCAGCAAAGTGCCGGAACCACCGTGATGGATCAGCGCGTCAGAGGTGGTCAACAGCTCGGCAAGCGGGACCCAAGGCAGCGGACGGACGTTGTCCGGGAGAGTTCCGAGCGGGCCGAGGTCAGCGTCACCGACGGCGAGCAGGAACTCCGCATCCACCGACGCGGCGGCTTCGACCAGACGGACGATGGCACGGACACCGTCCATCGCGGTGAGCACGGTACCCAGGGTGATGGCGACACGCGGACGGCCACCGCGCCGGAGCAATTCGGCTGGGACAACGCCGCCGCCGTTGTAGGGGAGGTACCGCATGCGCAGACCGCCCGCATCGCCACCCAGCGATGCCGGGACGATGTTCAGCGCGGTAGGCTCGGCAGGACCGGCCACCCCATACGTCCCATACGCCTCGGTGAAGCGGGCGGCCAGCCGGGCAACCATGTCAAGGCCCGAGGTGACGCCGAAATTGTGGACCACCGACGGGATCTTGAGTTTCGCTGCGACCAGCGGGGCCGAAGCCTGGAAGGAGTCGTAAACCAGCAGGTCAGGACGCCAGCTGTCGGCAGCCTCCAACAGACCGTCCACAGTAGAACGGGAGACCAGCGCAAAGCCGTGGGCCGCCCGGTCAAGGATCTGGTCCGTGGTCATGTCCGGTGCGACGTAACGCACTTCCTCGCCCGTGGACTGCTCGAAAACATCGCGGATACTACGGCCGTCACCGATCTCAACGACCGAGAAGCCACTCTCGCGGAGTTGGTCGAGAGGCTGCGAACCCGCGAACAGCACCTCGTGGCCGGCAGCACGTAAGGCCTGCGCGGTCGGGACCATCGGGAAGAGGTGGCCGGCTGCCGCCGGTCCGGTGAAAAGTATGCGCACAGTTTCTCCTTGCCATCAGTCTGCCCGTCGAAACGGATCACACGAACTCGACCCGATTCCCTCCGATGAACCAAAAAGAGGCCACGCAACGTTCCCCCCAGAGCGTCGAGAATCAGTCGTTTTAAGGTGCACCTGTCCGGTAAGGCTCGGCACACCCCCAATCCGGTCCCCCACCAGAGCATGCCTGAGCCAGACATGCCGGCCTGACCTCGCACACCACCCACCACCTACGGCCGAGCATGACCTCCTCGGCGTCCGTCGGGACGTGACACGGGGTGGCCTCAGCAGCCTGCGCGCCCTCGACCGCGTGATGCGCGAATCACTGCGCCTGTGCCCGCCCATCGGCAGGATCCCGCGCACCGCCATCCGTGACACCGAAGTGCTCGGGCACCACATCCCCGCCGGCACCCTCACCGTCGTCGACTACCTCAAGCTCTACGCGAACCGCTCCACGTCTTGTGGATTCGACCCTCCGGACCAGCCGGACTACCCGTTCTGGCGTAGCGAGTGGATTCCGTTCCTGTCGGACCAGGACGGCTGGATGGGAAAGTTCGTCGATGTGCGGGACGGGCGCGTCGGCAGCTGGTTCGTGGGTGGACCCACGGTCACGGGCGAGTACGAATCGATGGCTCAGTATTTTGACTCTGTGGCGGAGACGCTGACGAGGATCGCCGGTGGAAGCTCCCGGGTCAGTCGGTTCACCGACGGTCGGCTTGTCTGGTCGTGAGACGGTTCCCGACTGGATGATGGCCATTGCCAATACGTCCTCCCCCTGGAAGGACAATGAGATTCACCAGCGTTGACGTTCCAGGGTGAGGATGGCTGCGGCGGTGACGGTCATGCGGTTGGGGCTGCAGCGGGCCCGGCGGAAGATCTGCCAGGACTTCAGCCTTGCGATGCTTCGTTCGACCGGTACCCGTGCTGCCGACAGGGCCCGGTTGATCGTTCGTTGGGTCGTGGTGAGGTCCCGGTTCGGGAGCCGTCTGATCGGTGTGGTCACCCAGGGGCCGGCTCCAATGTAGGCGCGGTCGGCGAGGACAGGGACGCCCTGGCGTTCGCAGATCCGGATGATGCGGTGGATTCGGGCCGCGGTCAGATCGCGGGTGCGGCCGGGCAGCGCGGGTGAGATCCACAGCAGTTTGCCTGCGGGGTCGGCGATTACCTGCACGCTCACACCGTGGGGGTCGATGTGACGGGGGTCACATTTCACACCAGGGCCTCCTGGGGGCTCTAGAAGGCATGTCAGAAACGAGCGAGTTCGAGAACCTGCCCGAGCCGACCATGGAGGCGGAGGCCACGGGTGTCGCGGAAGCCGAGGCGCCGCGGCACACAGTCTCGCTCCCGGGCACCGGGAACAACGGTGTCGGTCAGTACGAGATGGCTGGCCTGGTCCTGCTCCTCAATACCGTCCTGGGCGGCCTCGGTACGCTGTACCTGACGACAAAGTCCGTTGAACTCACCATGAATGCAGCGTTGTTGACGCTGCTTCTTACGGTCGTGGTCCTCGTCGTACGGCATGTGGCCGGGTCAAACAACGACGCGAAGGGCGATCGGGGTGGACGATGAGGCAGTCTTCGAGGCCTTCTTCACGGAGGCGTATCCCCGGGTGGTGGCCATGCTGATCCACTACCACGGGTTTCGGGAGCCGATCGCCCAGGAGGCGACCGCCGAAGCGATGACACGGCTGGTGCCGCGCTGGGCGAAGGTCGAGCACCCCGCCGCGTGAGTGCGGGTGACCGCGCGCCGTATCGCCCGAGGTCTGGTCAAAGACGAGCACCTGGCCCTGCCCGAGCTGGAACTCGTCGACGGACGGACCGACACCGACTTCGACACGGTGGTGCTGACTTTGGCGGCCGGGACGGCGATCGAGAACCTGCCGCCCCGGCAACGGGACGCCATGACGCTCGCCCTGGCCGACCTGACGCCGACGGAGGCCGCCGAGGTGCTCGACTGCACCCCGGTTCAAGCCCGCGCGAACCTCGCCCACGCGCGCCGCGCTCTGCGGCGTGCACTCGAAACGGAGGAGGAGGCATGAACATCAATCCCACCAACGATCCCGCGACGGACGGACAGGATGCCGAGTACGAGCGGCTCGTGACGCGCTTCTCCGAGTCGCAGACGCTCTCCTCCACGCTGGAGCGGGTCAAGGCCGAGGCTTTGCGCCGTCGGAAGGCCGGCGAGCTCGTCACCCGCGCGCGGGGCGGCCTTCTGCACAACCACACCGTCCGGGAGATCGCCCGCTACTTCCGGACCGCCGACCGCGGCCCGGTCGAGCTCCGGCAGGTCACAAATCACACAGGCATCCCACTCGGCGTAGCCCGAGAGGTCCTGCGCGAGTTCGTACACGCCGGCCTTCTCCACGAACACGAGGAGAAGGACGGCGAATCGACCCGGCGCTTCTATCAACTCGCCAGCGGTGCGCACGACGGCATGACCGCGGTCTTCATCGAGACCGAGGCCGGAGCCAGGCGGCACGCAGAGCAAGATGACGCCGGGTGGGCCTCTGGCTGGCTTGGATGGGGGTCATCGCGATGAATTTCGCCATGAAGATGGCCGCCGAGTTCTGCTGGGGGATTTCCTTCCTAGCCGTGGTGTCGTTGGCGGCCGAGATCATCAGCGCCGGATTCAACTACATTCGGTCGGGCGGAAGCTCGGAAAAGATAGCCCGGGCGAAGAAAACGATTATCTTCGGCATTTACGGCGTCATCTGCGCGTCCGTCGTCGGAGTTGTGGTTCAGCTCGCCTACCAGCCGACTCTCGTCGAGAGCATGCGCGGCGTCATCCTGGCGGGTGCCGTCGCCCTCATCATCTCGCAGGTCTTCTTCACGAATTTTGTGCCGCGGATGATCGCGGCTTACAGCTCGTGGTGGGTGCCGAAGGCCGAACGGTCAGCACATCGAGAAGACATCTTCTGCGCCCTGATCGATTCGCGCGGCCTGGAACGCAGTCGTCACATCTGGCAGGAGTTCGCTTCGGGCCCACGCGCAGGACTCCGTTCTCGGCGCTATCACGTCCGCCTCGCCGTAGTCACGTCGAATGCACCTAGCCACTCCCAGGTCCGGCACGCTCCGAGCCGGAGGTAAGTCAGGGTCGCGTCCCTGTTCGCTCCCTTCGAGAGGGCGTGCCAGCACTTCGACGAGTCCACGCCGGTACCGGCCTCGTTCAGCCTGCACGCCACCACGCACGCGACCGGGCAGACGCAGTACACGTCGGTCAACGCGATCATCGCGGTGATGCTGGCCGTCAGCCTTCTGCGGGGCCTGGAGGCCAACCCCTTCGCGGTGTCCATCCACGTCTAGCGCTGTGGCCGGAAAGGTTTGCCGGTTCGCGGCGTTCGGTGCGGTGCATCGCAAGGCGGAAGGCCGCGGCTCGTACTGGACGTACTTGCGCGGTCCGACAACGCGGCGAGGTGCCGTACCGGGCGTCGTGAGCCGGTGAACCTTTCCGGCCACAGCACTAGGGCTCCCTGCCGGCGCCCAGGACAGGGGGAGGCGCCGGGTCGGAGGGGCGGGCGAGGGTGACGGCCAGGTGCTCGGCGAGCGAGGCCATGTCCGGGGCGGAGGAACGGGTGGGGACTCCGACGGCGTGCTGGGCCTCGTACTCGTCGAGCTGCTGGTCGAAGGAGTTGGAGTTGGGACCTTAGTCCTCCGGGTACGTCCGGGCGAGCCACCAGGCGAGCGCCCGCCACTGGGCCCGCAGGTATCGGGTCTGCCGCTGGGTGACCTCCGCCCCCATATCGGGGTCGATCCACGTACGGACCTGCTCCTGGAGCACGATCCGGCCCATGCCCGCGTCCATGATTCCCTTCACCGCCCGCAGCGCCATTCGCGCTCGGGCTTGGGACGCCCGCATGGAGGGCTCGACGTACGGGTCGTCGGAGGGGATGACCTGCTCACCGTCCTCCCGGTCTTCGGCGGCATCGCGGCCGCGGGCGAGCCAGCGGGAGAGTGTGCCCCGGGCGATCCCGTCGGCGGCCGCCGCGTCGCCGACGGAGACGCCGATGCCCAGGAAAACAACGGAGATCGCTGACCAGCGCGGATGACGCCTAGACCGCTGATCAGCCTTCGTAGCTGGCACTCTTGCGGTTCTTGCGTAGCTCTCGGTACAGAGTGGAGCGGCTGACGCCAAGCTCGGCGGCGACCTGATCGGGGATCGCGCCGTCCTTGATCCGTTGGGCGGCTCCGGCGCGGGTCGTCGCGTTGAGCTTCGCGGGCCGTCCGGTCGGCAGCCCCCGGGCTTCCTTGCCGGCACTGGCGCCGGCGGCACGCTCCAGCATGTAGATCTGCTCCATCTGAGCGAACATCGCAGTTCCTGGTCTTGGCAGGCCGGAGCAGTTCGAGCGGGCGTAGTGCAACCGACCCAACAAAAGCGGTAGACAGTACTTGACCGACTTAGCCTGCGATCATGGGTACCGAGCCGGACGTGGCTGTGCGCCCGGCCACCGCCCGCCGGATCAGGGCGGAGCGCGCCTTCGCAGCGAGTACTACGGGGACCTCGAGTTCGGTGAGGAGCGCGGTGAGTTATTCGGGGAGTGGGACGGCCGAGTCGCGGATGACCGACAGGTGGGCGTCGTAGTCAGCGATTGGCCCCGACAGGTCGACCTAGAGGGGCTTGTCGTCGGGGAGGGCGGTCCAGTCGAGCGGCTACTCAGCCGCACCCCGCCACCCGCAGGAACAGCGGCCCCGCAGAACTGAGGCCCGCGGTCGGCGCGAACACCTCGCGCCCGCAGATGCCGGGGACCTCAAGGAGATCCCACAAGCCACCCGGTCACCCGGTCTTCCTGCGGTCGTACGCCATGGTCGCAAGCGCCGCCACCAACCCGGCCCAGAAGAGGACCATGGGTACGCTCCGGTCGGTCCACGGGATCTGGGATATCAGCAGTGCGCAGAGCATGGCCACCACAGCCTGTCCCAGTACGATCCGGGCCCAGCGGCCGCGGCGTACCAGGGAGCGGATGTTGAGCTGCACTCCGGTACGCATCCGGTGGTAGCGGAGCAGCGCGCCGAAGCCCCAGATCGCGGCCATGACCATCAGCACCCAGAGCCGGTTGCCGAGCGGTACGGGCAGCTCCCGCAAAACCGGGTCCTTGGCCGTTACGAAGAGGTCGATCATCGCTCCCGCGGCTGCCAGACAGGCGAGCGCGAGCCAGCGCGTTCCCCGCAGCAGGCGGTAGGTGGCATGGTCGAGGCCGTTGCGCAGCATCGGGGACTGGGGTGCGCCTGCCAGGCCTGCGGAGTACATCTCCGCGGCCTTGGCGGCCGTGACGTCCGGGCTGTTGGCCGTCGCGTCGGTGTACATGGCCTGTGCCGTCTCGTTGGACGGGTCCAGGCGCAGCCATTCGACCAGAGCCTGCTTCGCGACGTCCTGACGCTGCGTGCGTACGGCCGTGAAGCACACGGCCTGGTGGGCGTCGGGCTCGTGCGGGGCGAGGCGTACGGCCTCGCAGGCCGCCTCGTACGCCCGCTCGTGATCGGCCGCCGAGGCCGTCGCGTAGGCGACGAGTACTTCGGACAGCGCGAAATGCGAGGACCACGCGTCGGGCCCCCTGCGGACGGCCTCCTCCGCCGCCTCCCGGGCCTCGGACCGCCTGCCCAGGCGGAGCAGCACCCCGGACAGCCGAATGAGCGCGCCGACGTGCCCGGGAGAGATCCTGAGCATCTCGGTGGCCGCCCGCTCCGCGAGCTCGTACTCGCCGAGTTTCTCGTGGGCGACGGCGAGCATCTGCCAGGCCCATTCGTCGTCCGGTTCCTCGGCGAGGTGGGGGGCCAGCACGGCCTTGGACTCCTCGTACCGGTCCGCCGCCTGCAGCGCACCGGCGCGCGCCACCACCGGATTCGAGCTCACAGCTTCCGCCTCTTCTTCAGGTACGTCACCAGGTCGTCGTACATGCCGCCCTCGTTGGCGAACATCGCCACGTTCCGCGCCGCCGCGAACCACGGTTCGGTCGACGGGACCACCGACTTCGCGGCGTCGAGCAGGTCCTTCGTTCCGATCATGCGGATCAAGCCAGTGCGCACCGAGTCAAGCAGCGCACTCTCGGCCGCCGACTCGCACACATGGGCCAGGTCCGCGCCCGAGAGGCCGTCCGTCGCCTTGACGAGACGTCCCAGGTCGACTGCCTCGACGGGACGGTCGCGCAGGTGGTAGCGGAGGATCGCCTCGCGGGCGGTGGCGTCGGGCGGCAAAACGAGGAGAGTGCGGTCGAGCCGTCCCGGACGCCGCAGCGCGATGTCCACGTCCCAGGGGACATTGGTGGCAGCGAGGACGAACACGCCTTCATTGGCGGCGGAGTCGATGCCGTCGAGCTCGGTGAGGAGCTGGTTGACGGTGTTGCGCATGCCGCTGTGCTGCGTACGGCTGCGCTTGGCGCCGAGCGCGTCCAGTTCGTCGAGGAAGACGACGCAGGGCGCCTGGCGGCGGGCGGTCTCGAAGACCTCGTGCATGTTGCGTTCGGAGTTGCCGATCCACATGTCGAGGACGTCGTTGACGGACACCGACAGAAAGCTCGCGCCGAGCTCGCCGGCGACGGCACGGGCGATGAAGGTCTTGCCGCAGCCGGGCGGACCGTAAAGGAGCAGGCCGCCGCGCAGGCTCTTGCCATACAGCTTGCGCAGTTCGGGGTTGCGCATCGGAGCGAGGAACGCGGCTTCGAGGCGGTCCTTGACCTCCTGCATGCCGCCCACGTCCGCGAGCCGTACGACGCCGGGAGCGGACACGTCCCAGGCACCGGCGTCCCCGGGGTCGCCGCTGCCGTCAGCGGCGAGTGGGGGCTCGACGAAGCGGGGCTCGACGATGCCGTCGACCTCCTGCTCCGCCGCCCGCCAGTCGAATCCGGCGTGGCGGGAGGACTCGTCGGGAGCGGTGGAATCCGCGGGCGCGGCCGGACCGGCGGACTCGACCTGATCAGCGGCTGTGGACGCGTCCTGGGCCGCGGGCGATGGGGATGCCGGCATCCCCATCGCCCGCACCATCAACTCCCGCGCCGCTCCGTCCCCCGGCGCGTGCTGCAACGCTGCCGCGACCTCTGTCACCGCTGCATCGTGCAGACCCGCGGAAAGCAGCAACTCGGCGAGGTGCAGCCGCAGAGGAACGTCCTCAGGGGCCGCGGCCACGGCTGTACGCAGGCTCTGTACCAGCGGGGATTCAGGGATGAAAGACTCTTCCGGCATGATCCCATGTTTACGCGGGATCGCCGACGAGAGTCCAGGCAGGGTGGTGTGCGGTGGATCACCAAGCCCCGAAACGACCGCATGACCGATAGGCCAAGCCCGCCAGCGCCGCACGCCGCAGCGGACTGTCCTGGCTCCACCGCGGCCGACGCTGGCCTTCGGGCCGACAGCATCACCTGGACCACCTCATCGGACCGGCGACACCCCTGCTTCCACGCGCTGACCAGCCACAGGCGAGACCGTCGGGCCCGGCGATCTGTCCGGCCGCACCCTGCGGTTCGCTACCCAGCGTGTTCAAGCACGAGCTGCTCAAGCGCTATCTGCCGCAGTTCGGCGACATGACGGGCTCGCGATCGCACGACAGGCGCGTGGTCTACCTCGACGGGTACGCGGGCGAGGGCCGCTACGAGAACGGCGAGCCGGCCTCCGGGGAGCTCGCGCTGCAGATCGCTGCGGACCTGCGTTCCCGGGCCGGGCTGACGCTGGAGTGCTTCTTCTCGGAATCCCAGCCGAAGTCGTTCGACCGCTTGCAGGAGGTCGTCCAGCAGTACCGCGCGGGCGGTGTGCTGGCCCACGCTCACCGCGGTGAAGTCGATGGCGTCCTCGACCAGGTCTTTGAGCGGGCCTGGGGGAGCCGCTGTTCCTTTTCCTGGACCCGACCGGGCTCGTCCTGCCGCAGGACCGGCTGGTGAACGTGCTGGCCCGCAAACTGCCGCAGGACTGGCCGCCGACCGAGTTGCTGATGAACTTCAGCATGATGGCCGTCTGGCGCCTGGGCGGACACGTGCGCTCCCCGCAGGGCAACGAGAAGTCGCTGCAGCGCTTCGACGACGTGTGCGGCGGTACCTGGTGGCGCGAGTACTTCGCCGATGCGACGGCCTCTCGCGAGAAGGAAGGGGCGGCCGAGGACGCGATCGAGGCGGTCGCTGCCGAGTACTGCCGTCGGCTGGCCGAGCGCACGGGCATGCTCGTGAAGTCGGTGCCGGTGTCGCACTCACCGCGCAAGCGAGCGGTGTACCAGTTGGTGTTCGCCACCCGCAGCCCCTACGGGCTGTGGGTGTTCGGCAACACCGTCGCCCGGGCCCGGGACGAGTGGTGGAAGACGCTGGAGCTCCGCGAGGAGAAGGACGACGGGCTGTTCTCGGTAACCTCGGTGACTCGACCGGATCCCAAAGAGGTTGAGACCAGGGCGGTGCCGCAGATCGCGGCGAACCTGGAACAGCTTCTGCTCCGGACGGACCGACCGATCAAACTGGTCGACCACCCCCTGGAGATCTTCGGCTCCTTCTACGGGCAGGTCACCGAGCCGGCGGTGCGCAAGGCCGTGCAGCTCCTGCACGGGCAGGGCAAGACGCCCAGCAACGGCGTGGGCGTACACCGGACCCGGGAAATCACCCTCCAACCCGGTCACCGCGCGGCCTGATCGACGCGGCCACGCGTAGAGCCGACGGCCGTGGACGGTCCCGGTCAGGCCGGGACCGTCAGGGGCATCTGATCCCAGGTCACGCCATCGAGCGTGCGGCCACCGGCCTTCGGAGTGTGGCCACCCGACTGCTCGAAGAAGAACGCCACGTTCTCCTGAGCGCACTGGTCCCGGATCTGCGATACCCACGCGGGATCCATCGGCCGGTGCTTCGGCCCGGACTCACCGCCGGCGATCACCCAGTGGATGCCGTCCAGGCGCAGGCCGTCGAGCGGGCCGAGCAGCGGCTCACACGACAGGAACCGTACGGCGGCCGGCACCTGCCGCAGGTCATCCACGCGCGGCAACTCCTTCGCCGCCTCCACCGACACGCCCATCCACACGTTGGCCGGCCACTCAAGCCGGTCGGCGACCTGCCGCAAGCGGCGGGCACGCTTGGTCAGCACCTGGTAGGTGTGCTGAGGTGTGTCGGCCATCACCTCGAAGACGCGTCGGACGAAGTCAAGCGGGACGCGGGCGTGGCAGAGGTCCGACATGGAGTTCACGAACACGGTCCGCGGACTCTTCCACCCATACGGAACGTCCAACGCGTCGGGGTGAACCGTGAGGTCGAAGCCCGGCCCGGACGTTCTCGGATCACCGTCGTTCTGGTACTTGGCCGCACCCATCACCTTGAGCCTCTTCGCCAGAGTCAGGGCGTAGCAGTTGTCGCACCCCGATAGAGACGCGATCACATCCGGTCGTTGGATTCCAGGTCGCCTCAGTCCACTCGATGGAACTCCGGTCAGCCACTGGTTCGCCTCCATCTCGCCGCGCCTGTCCCGGCACCCCTGGCCCATCAGCGGCACAGCCATCGGAACGGGCAACGCCATACGACCATCCCCGAGCCACCTCTTTCCCCGGAACGGTGGGGGCCGTTGGCCAAGCGCCAGCCCCCGACCCCGCGGCAAACTGTGCTCCCTTACACGATGGGGGCGCCCCTCACCATGGCGCCCTGACCCATTGGCGCTCCACGAATCTCATCTGCGCGGGCTCGTGAACACCCGGCCGCGCAATGGAAGACGCCCGATCTTTCGGTTTCCTGGCTTTACGGCGTGTTCGGCTTCCTTGAAGGCGATGGGTCCGTGGTGTCTGCCGCCCGCGCCCGCGCCGACGCCGCCGGTGCACTACTCCTCAAATACATGCTTGAACGTGCGATGCTGCAGGGCCGATGGTTGCTGCATGCATGACGTGAAGCTTTCGGACGGCGTTGTCACTCTCTCTCCTCCGCGCCTGGATGACGTCGACAAGCACCTGGCAGGCGAGGACGAGCTGCTGGTGCGGTGGCTCAGTGGGGGGCCAGGCTCCCGGGAAGGCACCGAGGTGTACTTCCGCCACTGCCTTGAGCAGTGGGAAACCCGTGGGCCGTTGCCCGCATTCGGGATCTGTGTGGCTGCCGGGTCAACGCTGGCGGGCTATATAGACCTGCGGTTCGATGTGGCGGGCTTGGCACCTGGACAGGTCAACATCTCCTACGGGCTCTACCCTGCCTGGCGGGGTCAGGGACTGGTGACTCGCGCTGTCCGCCTGATCTGCCAGTACGCCGCAGCTGAAGGGGTTGCCCAAGGAGTGATCCGGGTGGATCCGGAGAACTCCCGGTCGGCAGCGGTCGCGCGACGGTCTGGTTTCACCTACGACAAGCGGGTTCCGGAAGCAGATGGCAACCAATGCGACTGGTACGTCCGCAGCCTGACCGACAAAGTTGATCTACCGCCCATGTGACCACTCCGCCCCCAGTTCGTTGATGGGAACGTCGGACGGAGTGATCTGACGGATGCCGAGCGGGAACTCCTGCGGCCGTTCCTGCCGGTCAGTAATGGGCGTTGTGGCCGGTGGCGGCACCACCTGCAGATGATCGACGGGACTCTGCACCGGGCGCGGACCAGCATGCAGTGGCGGGACCTGCCCGCACGGTTCGGGCCGTGGAAGACCGTCTACGAACGCGGGTGTGAGTAGTCGAGGTACAGGAGATGCCGGTGAGATTGATCTTGCTGCGATTCCACTACTCCTGCCAGGGCTCGGGCGTTCTGGGTTCGGGTGCGGTCCTGCCCTCCTCGGGTTCAGGCCGTCGCGCCTGCCTGGTGTCGGCGACGGATGCCCGTGAATGTCATGGCGACCTGATCCCGCCGGGGCCGTGGGGTGAGCGCGGACGGGCCCGGGGCTCGCGGATTGCGGTCGCTTACCCCGCTCCGGCGCATGCCTCCGCCTCTGCCAGGTACCGCGCCACCGGGCCCAGGGTCAGCATTCCGCTGGCGGCGCCGGCGTGTTCTGCACAGGAATCACGCAGGGCAGCCGCAGCGTGGGCGGCGATTCCGCGCTCGCCGAGGCGTACGGCGGCGCGGGCGGTCAGGCACCACATGGCCTCCTGCATGTGGTCACGCGGTGGTTCGGGCACCGCGGCGAGGGCGGTACGGGCCTGCTCGCCCCGGTTCTGGGCGAGCAGCACGAGGGGCCGCATCCAGGGCCTGTACGGGCCCCAGTCGAGGTGCGGGTCGATGGGCGCGGGCCGGTCGTGCAGCAGGCGCAGTCCCAATAGGGCGAGCGGGAAAAGGCCGTGGTGCAGCCCCGGCATTCCGGCCGTCCGAAGGGTGTCCTCGGCAGCCCGGTAGAGCGCTGCCGCCGCGGCGGCGGTCGGTCCGCCGGGTTCGGTGCTACGGGCGGCCGTGGCCCGGGCCCTGAACCACCCGGTGAGGACGGGGACGAGGGGCGCTTCGGTGGTGGCGGCGAGCTGGTCGGCTGCATTGGCGTGCGAGGTCGCGGCGTCGAGGTCGCCGAGGGCCGAGGCGGATTGCAGGCGGACGAGTCGGCCGAGTACGGCGAAGTTCGGCAGCTCGTGCCGGGTGGACAGGTCGAGGATCTCGGCGCCGGTCCTGTCCCGTGCGGCCGCGAGCCCGGGGTTGCTGAAGGACTGCAGGAACACCCCGTTGAGGGCGAAGGCCAGCAGGGCGGGATCAGCCAGATCCCGTGCCAGCTCCTCGGCCTGCAGCGCCGCCTGCTGCGCGTGCTTCAGCGCGGTCGCGGAGAGGTCGGCGCTGCGGCTCTCGACGGCGACCGCGGCCAGGAGGCGGGCGCGCAGGTTGGCGGGGCCGTCTGGGCCGAGCCTGGTGAGCGTGCGCTCGGCAGCCGCGACGACGGCGCGGGACTGTTCGGGGTTGTCGGCCCGGCTCCAGAGGGCGGGCACGTCGTAGGCGCCGATGATCCGGGCGGTCAGGGAGAGGTCTCCCGTGCGTTCCGCCGCCTGGATGGCGGCGAGTCGGTCGCGCCGCGAGCGGACGAGGACTTCGCCGCCCGCCAGTGCGAGGGTGCGGGCCAGATCCACGGTGGTGCGCGGGCCGAGCCGGACACCAGGGCCGGTCCACGCGGTACGTGCTCCTTCGGGGCGCGCGGACCCGTTGAGGATGGCCGTCTCCAGGCGCTGAAGGTCGCCACCGGGGTCGAGTCCGAGTTGGTCAACGAGCATCGCGCGGGCGCGGCGGAGGGTGGCCAGCGCGTCGGCCTGGCGGCCCGCGCGGTACAGCGCGCGGGCAAGCAGCTCCCAGGCCGGCTCGCGCCACGGGTGTTCGGCGACATGGGCACCCAGTTCGGCGACGAGATCGGCCCCTTCCCCGGAGTCGAGGAGGATGCGGGCGCGCAGTTCCACACCCTCCAACCTCAATTCCTCCAGCCGGGTCCGCTCGCGCTGTGCCCATGCGGAGCCGGTCACATCGGCGTAGGCGGGTCCGCGCCAGGCCGCGAGTGCCGCGCCGAGGTCGGTCACCGCAGCAGGGTTGCGGCGGGCTCGGGCCAAGGTGTCCTGGAACTGATGGACGTCCACGTCCTCGCGCAGCAGGCGCAGCGCGTAGCCGGGACCTTCGGTGACAATGACGAGCGGCGGATTGCGGGGCGGTCGGTCGGGTTCGAGAGCGCGGCGCAACGCGGCGACGAACGTACGCAAAGCACCCACGGCGCGGGCAGGCGGATCGGTCCACAGGTCATTGACGAGGGTGTCGGTGGTGACCATCCGTCCCTCGGCGGCGACGAGTCGGGCGAGTACCTCACGATGGCGGGGTCCGCCCAGGTCAACCGTGTTGCCGCCGTCGCGGAGGGCACGCACCACACCGAGCACTTCGATTCGCATGACCCCATCCTGCGTGCCGGGGGCCTACTGCGCTCAACCGTACTGATCGGCTGCTGATTGCCGTCGCCCAAGCTGATCCGGTCAAGTCCCCGACCCGTAAGGATGGTCCCTCATGACGCTCACCATTCCCGGTTTCGATCACGTCCGCCTGCCCGGCGCGGGCGGTGTGGGGCTGGCTGCAGCTGTCGGCGGCAGCGGCAGCCCGGTCGTGCTGTTGCACGGTTTTCCCCAGACCCACCTGATGTGGCGACACGTCGCCGAGCGGCTCGCCAGCGAGCACACGGTGATCTGTCCTGACCTGCGGGGCTACGGCGCCAGCGACAAGCCGGCAGCCACTGGCCCCGATGCGTACGCCAAGCGCACCATGGCCGCCGACGTCGTGACCCTGGCGGCGGCCCTCGGCCACGAGCGCTTCGCCCTCGTCGGCCACGACCGGGGCGCCCTGGTCGCCTTCCGGGCGGGGTTGGACCACCCGGAGACCATCACGCACCTGGGCATCCTCGACATCGTGCCGACGCTCGACATGTGGAACGTCCTGCACGGTGCCTCGGCGGCGGTCGGCTACCACCTCTTCCTGATGGCGCAGCCGCCGGGCCTGCCGGAGGCGATGATCGCAGGCAGTGCGGACGTGTTTCTTCGGCTCATTCCTCGACGCCTGGGCCAACGACCCGACAGCCATGCCCGCAGAGGTGCGTGCCGAATACCTGAGCGCGAGCGCCGCGGCAGTGACGTCGATCGTCGCGGACTACCGGGCCTCGGCGGACATCGACGCCACGCACGACCAAGCGGACCTGGACGCCGGGTCGCAACTGGCCATGCCCGTGACGGTCGTCCAGCAGGACTGGGGCGCACGGCTCGGCTACGACGCTGTCGGGGTGTGGAAGGCGTGGGCGCCGGACGTGGAGCACCGGCTGACCCGCGCCGGGCACTTCATGGCCGAAGAGGCACCCGACGAGATCGCGGCCGCGATCCGGGGCCTGCTGGCCCGCTGAGCTCCTACTCTCGACTCGTTGGCTGGGCCGTGGTCGGTCGACGAACGCCAGGTTTTCGGCGATCAGCATTCCTTTCTTGTGCTGGGTACCCGGGCGGTGCTGCCCGCGATCTTCGGGCGTCGTGTGGTGACTTCGGATCAGGTGGGGCTTTGGGGTGCGGAGCTGGCGAGTCTGGGGGCTCGGATCGCTGGGTGTTTCGAGCGGTCGGAGCCGCGAGCGACGGCGGTCGCCTATGTGAGGGGGCTGCTGGCGGAAGTACCCCACAAGAACGGATGGCATGGCTGAGCAGGCCGGTGCCGCGACGCCCCGGCGACCGTGTTCGTCGAGCCGGACTGCTCCGGCGACGAGTGGACCGTGCTGAAGCCGGCCACCGGGCCGGGTGAGATGGACCTGAGATTTCGGTCGGTCGTGTTCGGCAGCGGCTGAGCGGCAGGGGGTGCGGCTCCGGGCCGGCAGGCCTCGACGGGCGCGGCTACCAGCGCCGTTCCAGGCCGACCGCGGGAAGTGTGCCGAGACCGTCGAACGGCTGACGGCGCAGTTGGCCGCGGGGTAGCGCCCGCCCCGACGCCGGTAGTCCGACTCCGATGCCGTGCGTCCCCCGGCTGCAGGCGGGCCGGGAGCCCGATGCTCGCGCAGAGCCGCGAGGGGGCGGGACAGCGGGTAATCGCCCTGGAGGCAGGGCAGGTGGGGATGGGTCAGCACGGCCGACGGCCTGGGCTGCATTACCTGCGGAGGCTCCCGTACACCCCGTGGGAGCGGTGCATGACGCCAGTCTCGGTCACCAGGATGGTCGCCTGCCGACTCGTTGGGTCGTTCCCCAACCGGAATCCCACGACCAGAGTCGTCATGAACTGCCTCCCATGTACTCGCGATCACCACGGCTAGCAAGCGCGGTCCCCTGGGAGGGACGAGTCGCCAACTTTCCTTCTGGGCCGGGTCCTTCCGGGGTCTCCGTGCGGTAGCTGTCACGGAACCCCTCCAGACCACACAGAAAGCAACCTATCGAATATTTCTGCATTCGATCCTCGAATCGGTACAGCTAACACATCCGTGCCGGGTGGCGAACCCTGGCGAATTCTCGGGAGCCTGGATTTTCCGCGTGAGCGGTCGGCACATGCCATAAGACCGTTCCTCGGCGAAGGAGTCGTCCGCTTTAACCGCAGGCCTCTTCCTGCGCCCGAAAGCCGCGGCCTCGACGTCGCCGGTTCGGGCGCGTCTGGCCGCTGTCGGCCGGGGCTGCGATCCGCGTCTGCGAAACGGGAAGGGAAGACCAGTGCGTCCGGTACGCACTGGCGGTTTGACCTGCATGTTAAACGAGTTCATGCGTGAAGTCGGTGCCAACTACATCGGCTGGACCCTCGGGCCGATCACCCTCGCGGTCGGAAGCCGCGTAGTCCGCCGGCGCCACCGCGCTCCCGGGGCCAGCCGGCCCGCCGACGATCAATAACAAGATCAACCCCGCTAATATTTCTCTGGAGGAACTGAGGCATGACTGACTTCGAAAATGTCACCTTACGGACGACAAAGAGTGTCGTCATGAAAGCGACATCATCAAGCGCGGCATCCGCGGAATACGACAGGCGCAGCGCCTGGGAATTCCTGTCCCCAACCCACCCGCTCGCCGACGGAGCTTGGGCGGGACGCCTGGCCAACGAGCCAAGCATCCACGCACCGACCAGCCCGCTGAGTGAGGTGGCCGCCAGGTACGACGAGATCGTCCGGAGCGTGGAGTTCGACTCCGACCAGCTCGTGACCGAGACCGAGGTACTGGGTTCTCTGCTGGCCATCCGCGAGATCAGGCGCAAGCCGCAGACCGACGAGGTCCGGCCTATCGCCGCGGCCCGCCGCAAGAAGGTCACCTGGCAACGCCCGCCCCGACGCCCTGGAACTCAAGAGCCGCAGCGCCGCCGAGCGCCGTTACCTGCAGCTGCGCGCCGACCTCGATCACGCGAGCGGAAAGCAGCTCACGCAGACCGAGCGCGTGGAATACGCCCGGGCTCAGCGCGACCGGAAGGCCGAGCGGACATGGGCGGACATGGGCCGTCAGCCGGGCCACCCGGATCATCCTGCTGGCCCGGCAGCTGGCCGCAGTGCCGGACCTTCAAGGACGGGCAGACCGATCCCCCGAGAGCGCGCAGGCTCACGGCCGGGCCACCCGAGCCGCCATCCGTGCCGGGGCGCCCGTGCCGGCTCCGGTCAGCGCCCCGTGGCCACGCCAGCTCTTGGAGACGCTTGAGGCAGAAGAACGGCTTCGCGCAGAGAGCAAGGGAGTCCTCTCCCTCCACAGCACTGCCCGACACACGGGAGGAGTCAGGCACACCGACCTGATCCACAGCCTCTTCGGCCTGATCGGATACGCCGTCGACCCAAGCCAGATGGCCCTCGAGGACCACACCGAACTCGTCGCCGACATCCGGATGCTGTACGCCGAAGCAGGCCCAGCCGCCCCACGCGCGCTCAGCGACATCGCACCGAGCGAGACTTCCCGCGGCCGCAGGCGCCTCGTCCTCGACTAGCTCCGTACTTCGCGGGTGGCAGCGAAAGGTGGATTCCGGCGGCAATGCGCCGTTGTACGGCCCCGCGACTATCAGCGGCCATCTCGTTTACGCTCGCTGCGCCACAGCGCGCGACCGTGGTTTCCTGGCAGGGTGGCGGCCAGCTCGCCCACCAGGGAGACGTCGTGGCAATCGCTGTCCCGGCTGCCCCGGCACCACCACACCGGTGGGTCAGCCGCGTCCGTTTCACCCTGGTCCCAGTCGTCAGTGGTCCCTGCGGGACGAGGGTGCATTCCGATCTTGTGTTCCGAGCAGATCGGCCAGACCCGCCAGAGCAACTCCATGATGGTCGACTGCGCCGCATCTGCGACCGCAGTCAGGACCGTCGTCGCATCGTCCGGCTCTGGCGGGTCGCCCTCCTCCAGGTCGCACGCATTCACCGAATTGCCATGCCAACGGCCGTCGGGCATCGCCACGTAGACCTGACCCCTGTCGATTCCGCTCGGGGGCAAAGGCTGCCAAGGCGGGGCAACCATCAGTATCAGTGCTTCTTGATCCGGCAGGGTCGCCATCAGATCGCGATTGACCGCAGCGAGTGCGGCCTCCAACTTCGGCCACTGACCGGGCTCGGCCGGCCTGGGCTCCGGGAGATGCTGCCGGTCATGACCAGGACCGATGCTGAAATATGAGAAGTAGTTCACCGGGGCATCGTCCCAGTCACCCTGTCCTTCACCGGTGGCGGAGGGTGAAATCAGCTCAGGTCTCTGGCCAGCGGGGGTGTGTGGGTTCCAGGCCGAGGAGGTCGAGCAAGTGGAGCTGGGTGCCCGGGAGTACCCCCCTGCCGACGCGTGATCGACTCGACAGGCGCGCCTCCGTCCTGACGAGATCGACGGCACGGGGTGCTGCCTGAAAAGGCAGCACAGACCTGACAGTCGGGTATGACATCGGTATGGTGTTGGTATGGCGAAGAAGAAGCTTACGATCTCGATCGACACCGACAAGGTCGCGGCGATCGAGAAGGTCCTGCAAGCGAGCCCGGCCGGCTCCGTGTCCGCCTGGATCGAAGACGCAGTGTCCGCCAAACTCGACCAGGCCGAGCGTGCCGATCGCGCGCTCAAGTGGTTCGTCGACCGTGCGCGGGATGAGCAGCCTGGAGGGTGGGAGAAAGCCTTGGCTGCTGTCGAGGAGGCCGACCGCCGGCACGGTTTCACCGGCCCGGACCGGGAGCAGAGCGCCGCGTGAGTACCGGCTACATCCTCGACCACACCGCGATCGCGGCTCTCGCGCACGGCGACATCTACATGGCTGCGCGCGTCTTCCGTTCCGTCGAGCAGGTCCAGCCGCTATACCTGCCTGCGGTTGCCTTCGCTGAGGGGCTTTCCTCCGTCGTGCAGCCGGAGGTCGGGCAGATGCTGCAGGATGCCCTGTCAGCGCCGTGTTTCGTCTTCCGGGCCCTCGACGAAGCGGGATGCTGGGCCGTCGCCCAGCTCGCCCGCGAACGCGCTGCGGATTTGCCTACCGCTCACGCCGCGCACCTCGCGCTCGGCTCCGGGCTGCCTGTGCTGAGCCGCCAAGCGGGGGCGTACAAGCAAATCGATGACCGGATCCACATCGAAGAAATCGGGTAGAGACCCGTCCGGCCCCGCCCCCTCGCCTGTTTTGGCTCCTAGCTTCCTACCAACGGGGGAAGGAACCGCCGACCGAGGTTGCGGTGGACTTCGAGCTCGCGTGCTCGCCGCCGACGCAGGTGCTCCGGTCCTCGACTCGCCGGGGTCGTTGTGGGCGGACATCGGAACACCTCCGCTCGCGCGGAGAGCACGCTGGCCGACCGGTCTGGAGCCCTTGGCGCCAACGACTGGGGCCTCGCCGCCTGCCGCCTGCCGCCTCACCCTGGAACTCAAGGCGGACGCACTCGTGGTCGAGTCCAACTACGGCGGAAATATGGCCAAGCAGGTCCTGCGGCAGCATGGGAGCAGCTCCTCGCCCACGGAGATACCAAGGGCCTCCAGATGCCCATGGTCCTGGAGTCCACTGC
The DNA here is from genome assembly GCF_044756625.1 of Streptomyces sp. NPDC091682. Taxonomy (NCBI): domain Bacteria; kingdom Bacillati; phylum Actinomycetota; class Actinomycetes; order Kitasatosporales; family Streptomycetaceae; genus Streptomyces; species Streptomyces sp. NPDC091682. The sequence goes on from NZ_JBIVTH010000029.1 coordinate 73,651, forward strand.
CAAGGTCGGCAAGCGCTCGCAGAACAGCCGATCGGCCGAGCACGGCGCGTCTTCGAGGGGACCCGAACCTCGAGCGAGTCCCTACCAACCCGTGTTCTTGGCCACCTCGGCCTGGGCTGCGGCGATCTCTTCACCGGTGGACTCGATGATGTCCACCTCCTCCAGGCGTGCCAGCAGGTCTGCGAGAGCCTGCCCCTCAGCCGGGTGCGTGATCGGTACGGTGTGCAGGTCGGTGCTCATCAGCCAGTCGAACAGCACGATCGCGTCAGCACGCCACAGGCGGAGATCGACGGTTGGTGTAGACCGCCAGGGGAACCCAGTTCCCTTGTGAGCATCTTGCCAGGTCAGCGCGCTGTGGCGCGTCACGGGTCAACGGCTACGCGGCTGCCTACCAACCTTCGGCGGCGAGGCCGGAAGAAAGACAACAAGCTAACAGGAGCAAGGCGGACCAGGACCCATTCGAGTAGCTGCCGCCGGCGGGGGACGCGCTGTGCCGGTACGGAGCGGAGTGGACCGCGACCAAACTCCGCTGGGGGCTCGCGGTCGACGAGCTCGAGTGGGGCCGGCTGCTGGACATCGCGGCCGGCTGCGGCGGCACGGACGTGGAGGTCACCCCGGCCCCGTAGCGGGGGGGGCGGCGGGGGTCTGGCGCACGGGTGCGGCCGACAGACCCACAATGGGGATGCGACGATCTCCGGGAGTGCGGGTTGATGCAGGCTTTGGCCACAGCTTCCGGATTTGGTGACACGGCGTCCACGGGCGGCTGGTAGCCCCCAGCTTCAGTGCCCCGCGCTCCTATTTGGAGGGTTCTGAACCCTCACAGGTCATGTGCCGTCCCGGGTGTTGGCGGCGCGCTGGTACCAGACTTGCGCCTCGGCCGCGCGCCCGGTGTTGGCCAGCAGTACTCCGAGGTTGTCCATGGCTCTGCTATTTCCGGCGTCGATGGCTTTCCGGTACCAGGTTTCTGCCTCGTTGGTCCGGCCGGCGTCCTCCAGCAGCACTCCGAGGTTGTTCATGGCGTTGATGTGTCCGGCGTCGATGGCTTTCCGGTACCAGGTTTCTGCCTCGTTGGTGCGGCCGGTGTCGGCCAGCAGCAGTCCGAGGTTGTTCATGGCGTTGATCTGTCCGACATTGGCGGCTTTCCGGTACCAGGTTTCTGCCTCGTTGGTGCGGCCGGTGTTGGCAAGCGCGAATCCGAGGTTGTGCATTGCGTCGGTGTTTCCGGCGTCGGCGGCTTTCCGATACCAGGCTTCCGCCTCGTTAGTGCGGCCGGTGTTCTCCAGCAGCAGTCCGAGGCCGTTCATGGCGTCGGTGTTTCCGGCGTTGGCGGCTTTCCGATACCAGGCTTCCGCCTCGTTAGTGCGGCCGGTGTTCTCCAGCACGAATCCGAGGTTGTGCATTGCGCCGTTGTTTCCGGCGTCGGCGGCTTTCCGATACCAGGCTTCCGCCTCGTTGGCGCGGTCAGCCTCTGTGAGCAACAGCGCGAGGCTGAACATGGCGTCGGAGTCTCCGGCTTCGGCGGCCCGTTGGTGGCGCTCCTCGTCGGTTTCCGGAGCATCCGCGGCAGGGCCGGTGGTTGGCCCAGGTGCGAGGTGTGCCGAGCGTAGGCGTGCGGCGACCTCCTTGGCAGTGAGGGGACGGTCGACGGGGTCTTTGGCAAGGAGGGAGGTGATGAGGGTGTCGATGCCGGGCGGTATGGCGGGCCGGTGGGTGCTGGGCGGTTCGGGGGTTGTGGACAGGTGCATGGCGATGACGGCGTACGCGGAGTCCGCGGTGAACGGGGGGCGCCCGGTGAGGAGCTCGTACAGGCTGGCGCCCAGGGCGTACAGGTCGGCCGAGTACGTCGGTGTCTGGCCTCTGAGCTGCTCGGGAGCCATGTAGAGAGGGCTGCCTAGTAGCGCTCCGGCCGTGGTCAGGCCGATCGTGCCGTCCTGGATCTGGACGATCCCGAAGTCGCAGATCTTGACGGTGCCGTCGTCGAGCAGCATGAGGTTGGCGGGCTTGATGTCGCGGTGCACGATGTTCCGCGCGTGGGCGGCGGCCAGCCCGTCGCACACCTGGGCACCGTACTCCAGCACCTTCTCGGGGGGAAGCCCGCCGGGGTGCTCGTCGCGCAGAACCGTCGCGAGATCACGCCCTTCCAGGAACTCCATGACGAGGAACGGGGAGACTTCCACCTGCCCGTCATATTGTGTCTCCTTGTGCTCGCCGAGGTCGTGGACGACGGCGATGTTGCGGTGGTTCAGCCTGGCGGCCGCCTCGCCTTCACGGCGGAAGCGGGCCAGGACCTGGGCGGCGAGTCGGTCGTCGCGCAGATGTGAGGCGAGAACCATCTTGATCGCGACGGTGCGGCGCAGCCTCAGGTCGGACGCTACCCACACCTCGCCCATACCGCCGTGCCCCAACCGGCTGTCGAGTCGGTAGCGGCCCGCCAGTTCCATCCCCCTGTACATGCAGATCACCGTATGCGACCCGCCCGCGATGGGCCAATTCACCAGCAGGCTGTGATGTGGAGCGGGATCAGTTGCTTGGACATCGCGGCCGGCTGCGGCGCCGACGTGGAGTTGTTGACCCCAGCCCCGTAGCCGGGAGGACGGGAAGTCTGCCGCGGGCGCGAACGGCAGACCCCAGGGCGTGAGGCCGACGCTGTCCCGGAAGCTGGTGGTCGTTACGGCCGTGGCGAAACGCGATCTCGCCGATGCGGCAAGGCGCTTGGAAGGGTTCTTTGAAGGGCCTCGACGCGGGTGAGTTCCCTGCTGGCGACTGATGCGAAGGAAACCCCGCTGCCCAAGATGTTGCGGATGCCGAGTGAAACGGCTAATTCGCACTTGTGTGGGGGTGGTCGTAGCTGCCGCCATTCTCGCAGCTTGCTGTCCGTCCGGCCCGCCGTCGGGCGCAGGCGCCCCACGGCTCCACTCCCACCTGCGGAGAGTCCGCAGGCAGGTCCTGCGGAGGGCAACCACTCATGTCCGTGACCACCGACCAGTCGCCGCAGCCGCCCGTTTTGTAGCCCTCGGGTACGGATCCGGTGCTGCTCCTGGTGTTGGGGATCGTCATCGTCCTGGTCCTCAACATCACGCTACCTGTGCATGGTCCACCCGTCGGTGACCGCCCCGATCGGCGCCGTGGGCAGGATCGCCTCGGCGCTGGCCGCCGCGTTTGGGGTCGCGATCGCGCTTCGCCGACGATGACGAACAGCGTTGCGGAGCGGCGCGCAGCTTGACGCATTTCCGCATGTCAGAGCGGTTCGGGCGTCTGCTGGCCAGTGCCTGGTGCGCGGGCACACAGTACCGGCTGGGTTGGGCGAGGGCGGTGGAAGTGATGCTGGACATGGTGCTGTGGATCGCTCCAGCTCACGGGCCTGTTGACGGGTAGGCGTGAAGGATTGGCGGTTCGCGGACGCCAGCGGACCAATGAGCTTCTTCAGCGTTGCAGCTCCAGTGTGAGGACGGCCTTGGCGATTGACGTCATGCGGTTGGGACTGCATCGGGACCTGCGGAAGATCCGCC
>NZ_JBIVTH010000030.1:0-74642 GCF_044756625.1 Streptomyces sp. NPDC091682
CACCTGGACGCTCACCACGGCCACCGCATAAGCGAGAGGGCCTCCCGGCCTACGGCCGGACGGCCCTCCAACAAGATCTTCACGAGTCTTCTAGGGGGCCAAGAACGGCGAGGCACCTGACCGGTCTCGCCCGCCGGGTGCCGGCCCCCTGGGGGAACCGGCACCCGGTATCGCGCATTCCGCTTATCGCGGTCCCGTACATATGCCATGTCCGAACCCCACGTAGCCGCAGGCCGACGCCTCCTCTACGCTGCACCCCATTCACGCGGGATCTTCAGGGGCGGACATGGAACAGACACACACCACCCATCAGAGCGCCGCGGCGACACCAGGCGCCCAACGGCGTGTGCTGGTCGTCGAGGACGACCACACCATCGCCGAGGCCATCGCGGCCCGCCTGCGCGCGGAGGGCTTCCAGGTGCAGACCGCCGGCGACGGCCCCTCGGCCGTGGCGGCAGCCGAGAGCTGGCTGCCCGAGCTACTGGTCCTCGACATCATGCTGCCCGGCTTCGACGGCCTGGAGGTCTGCCGCCGGGTCCAGGCCCAGCGGCCCGTGCCGGTCCTCATGCTCACCGCGCGCGACGACGAGACCGACCTGCTGGTCGGGCTCGGGGTCGGGGCGGACGACTACATGACCAAGCCGTTCTCGATGCGCGAGCTGGCCGCCCGGGTCCACGTCCTGCTGCGGCGCGTGGAGCGGGCCACCATGGCCGCGCACACCCCGCGCGGGGCCACCCTGCGCCTGGGCGATCTGGAGATCGACCACGCGCAGCGCCGGGTCCGGGTGCACACCGAGGACGTGCACCTGACCCCCACCGAGTTCGACCTGCTGGTGTGCCTGGCCGGGACCCCGCGGGCGGTGCTCTCCCGGGAGCAGTTGCTGGCCGAGGTGTGGGACTGGGCCGACGCCTCCGGGACCCGTACCGTCGACAGTCACATCAAGGCCCTGCGCCGCAAGATCGGCGCGGAGCGGATCCGCACGGTCCACGGCGTCGGGTACGCCCTGGAGACCCCGGCCCAGGCATGAGCGGCCCGCCGAACCGGCTGCGGCCACGGCAACGGCCTCCGGTGGGGCTGCGGCCCTTCTCGCCCTTCTCGATCAAGACCAAGCTGGGCACGCTCGTCGTGGTCTCGGTCTTCATCACGACGGGCCTGCTGCTGGTGGCCCTGCGGACCGACACCGAGCTGCGGTTCATCACGGTCTTCTCGGTGATCGCCTCGATGCTGATCACCCAGTTCGTGGCGCACAGCCTGACGGCACCGCTGGACGACATGACGACGGTGGCCCGGGCCATATCCCACGGCGACTTCACCCGGCGGGTACGCGGGGCGGGGCGCCGCGACGAACTGGGCGACCTGGCTTCCACCATCAATCTGATGGCGGACGACCTGGAGGCCGTGGACCGGCACCGCAAGGAGCTCGTCGCCAATGTCTCGCACGAGCTGCGCACGCCCATCGCGGCGCTGCGGGCCGTGCTGGAGAACGTGGTCGACGGGGTCTCGGCCGCCGATCCGGAGACCATGCGCACGATGCTGAAGCAGACCGAGCGCCTCGGCGGGCTCGTGGAGACCCTGCTGGACCTGTCCCGGGTGGACAACGGCGTGGTCCCGCTGCGCGCCCGCCGCTTCGAGGTGTGGCCGTACCTGTCGGGCGTGCTGAAGGAATCGCGGCTGGCGGCCGCCGGCCGACCGGGGCTCCTCTCCGGTTCGGGCGGGCACAGCCGCAACGACGTGCACCTGCACCTGGACGTCTTCCCGCCCGAGCTGTGGGCGCACGCGGACGCCGAGCGGCTGCACCAGGTGGTCGCAAATCTGATCGACAACGCGGTCAAGCACAGCCCTCCGCACGGCCGGGTCACGGTCCGCGCCCGGACCGGCGACGCGCCCGGAAGCCTGGTACTGGAGGTGCGGGACGAGGGCCCGGGCATCCCCGAGGCGGAGCGCCACCGCGTCTTCGAGCGGTTCAACCGGGGCAGCGCGCGCGGCGGCGACGGAGGCACCGGACTGGGCCTGGCGATCGCCCGCTGGGCCGTGGAACTGCACGGAGGCCGGATCGGGGTGGCCGAATCGTCACGCGGCTGCCGCATCCTCGTCACGCTTCCGGGCAGCTCATAGGCGCCGTGTTGACGTAGGGTTCGAGTGGGAAGGACATGATCTCGGCCACATGTAGCCGGGGTCCGTCAGGGGTGCGAAGCCAGGGGGCCGCAACCTCGGTGCCCCCTACCCGAACCAGGCTGGTTTCCCGCCATTCCACGTGATGAAACCCGCCGTTCGATGTGACCTGCGCGACGTAAGTCCCGCCCGGCCTGCATGCAGCGCCCAAGGAGGCGTAGCCTTTATTCCCGCTGTCCATACCTTGTGAAGCGGAAGAGGGCGGTTGCCGCCGTGTCGCCACAGTCCCCCAGTAACTCGAGCACCACGACCGAAGCAGCAGAGGGCGGGAAGAACCCTGCCTCAGGCTTCGGCGCCAATGAGTGGCTCGTCGACGAGATCTACCAGCAGTACCTCCAGGACCCGAATTCGGTCGACCGGGCCTGGTGGGACTTCTTCGCCGACTACAAGCCGGGGGGCGCCGTCGCTCCGGTGAAGTCGGACGGTCCCGAGAAGCCCGCGACGACGGACGGCGCCTCCGCACAGGCCGCCACCACCGTCACCGCGGCGCCGCAGGTCACCGACGCCGCCGCCACGGGGGCGGCGCGCGCCGCAGCCCCTGCCCCGACTCCTGGTGCGGGCACCGGCTCCACCGGAGCGGCTGCCGCCGCGCCGGCTTCTGCGCCCGTGTCAGCTCCTGCCCCTGCTCCTGCCACCCCCTCTGGTGCCCCTGCTGTGACTGTCACCTCCCAGGCCCCGGCCGCCGCACCGGCCGCGCCCGCCACCTCCTCCGTAGCCCCCCAAAAGGCCGCGCCCGCCACCGAGGCCCCCGCGGGCCCCGAGCTGGTGACGCTCCGCGGCCCGGCGGCTGCCGTTGCCAAGAACATGAACGCCTCCCTCGACGTGCCGACGGCCACCTCCGTCCGCGCCGTCCCGGTGAAGCTGCTGTTCGACAACCGCATCGTCATCAACAACCACCTCAAGCGCGCCCGGGGCGGGAAGATCTCCTTCACGCACCTGATCGGCTACGCGATGGTGCAGGCGATCAAGGCCATGCCGGCCATGAACTACTCCTTCGCGGAGAAGGACGGCAAGCCGACCCTGGTCAAGCCGGAGCACATCAACTTCGGTCTCGCGATCGACCTGGTGAAGCCCAACGGCGACCGTCAGCTCGTCGTCGCCGGCATCAAGAAGGCCGAGACCCTCAACTTCTTCGAGTTCTGGCAGGCCTACGAGGACATCGTCCGCCGCGCCCGTGTCGGCAAGCTGACGATGGACGACTTCACCGGCGTCACCGTCTCGCTGACCAACCCCGGCGGCCTGGGCACCGTGCACTCCGTGCCCCGCCTGATGCCCGGACAGTCGGTCATCATGGGCGTCGGCTCCATGGACTACCCCGCCGAGTTCCAGGGCACCTCGCAGGACACCCTGAACAAGCTGGGCATCTCCAAGGTCATGACCCTGACCTCGACCTACGACCACCGGGTGATCCAGGGCGCGGCCTCCGGCGAGTTCCTGCGCATCGTCGCGAACCTGCTGCTCGGCGAGGACGGCTTCTACGACGCCGTCTTCGAGTCGCTGCGCATCCCGTACGAGCCCGTCCGCTGGAACCGCGACATCGACGCCTCGCACGACGACGACGTCACGAAGGCCGCCCGCGTCTTCGAGCTGATCCACTCCTACCGGGTCCGCGGCCACGTCATGGCCGACACCGACCCGCTGGAGTACAAGCAGCGCAAGCACCCCGACCTCGACATCACCGAGCACGGCCTCACCCTGTGGGACCTGGAGCGCGAGTTCGCGGTCGGCGGCTTCTCCGGCAAGTCGATGATGAAGCTGCGCGACATCCTCGGCGTGCTGCGCGACTCGTACTGCCGCACCACCGGCGTCGAGTTCATGCACATCCAGGACCCCAAGCAGCGCCGCTGGATCCAGGACCGCATCGAGCGCCCGCACACCAAGCCGGAGCGCGAGGAGCAGCTGCGCATCCTGCGCCGCCTGAACGCGGCGGAGGCCTTCGAGACCTTCCTGCAGACGAAGTACGTCGGCCAGAAGCGCTTCTCCCTGGAGGGCGGCGAGTCCGTCATCCCGCTGCTCGACGCCGTCATCGACTCGGCCGCCGAGGCCCGCCTCGAAGAGGTCGTCATCGGCATGGCCCACCGCGGCCGCCTGAACGTGCTCGCGAACATCGTCGGCAAGTCGTACGCGCAGATCTTCCGCGAGTTCGAGGGCAACCTCGACCCGAAGTCCATGCACGGCTCCGGCGACGTCAAGTACCACCTGGGCGCCGAGGGCACCTTCACCGGCCTGGACGGCGAGCAGATCAAGGTCTCGCTCGTCGCGAACCCCTCGCACCTGGAGGCGGTCGACCCGGTCCTGGAGGGTGTCGCCCGCGCCAAGCAGGACGTCATCAACAAGGGCGGCACGGACTTCACGGTCCTGCCCCTCGCGCTCCACGGCGACGCGGCCTTCGCCGGCCAGGGTGTGGTCGCCGAGACGCTGAACATGTCGCAGCTGCGCGGCTACCGCACCGGCGGCACCGTGCACGTGGTCATCAACAACCAGGTCGGCTTCACCGCCGCCCCGGAGTCCTCGCGTTCCTCGATGTACGCGACCGACGTGGCCCGCATGATCGAGGCGCCGATCTTCCACGTGAACGGCGACGACCCGGAGGCCGTCGTCCGCGTCGCGCGGCTCGCCTTCGAGTTCCGCCAGGCGTTCAACAAGGACGTGGTCATCGACCTCATCTGCTACCGCCGCCGCGGTCACAACGAGTCCGACAACCCGGCCTTCACGCAGCCGCTGATGTACGACCTGATCGACAAGAAGCGCTCGGTGCGCAAGCTCTACACCGAGTCCCTCATCGGTCGCGGCGACATCACGCTGGAAGAGGCCGAGCAGGCGCTCCAGGACTTCCAGGGCCAGCTGGAGAAGGTCTTCGCGGAGGTCCGCGAGGCCGCCACGCAGCCCGCGATCGCCGCGCCGGCCGCCCCGGCCCCGGCCGCCGACTTCCCGGTCGCGGTGAACACCGCGATCTCCCAGGACGTCGTCAAGCGGATCGCCGAGTCCCAGGTCACCATCCCCGAGGGCGTCACCGTCCACCCGCGCCTGCTGCCGCAGCTGCAGCGCCGCGCGGCGATGATCGACGAGGGCACCATCGACTGGGGCATGGGCGAGACCCTCGCCTTCGGCTCGCTGCTGATGGAGGGCACCCCGGTCCGGCTGTCCGGCCAGGACTCCCGCCGCGGCACCTTCGGTCAGCGCCATGCGGTCCTCATCGACCGGGAGACGGGCGAGGACTACACCCCGCTCCTCTACCTGTCGGAGGACCAGGCCCGCTACAACGTCTACGACTCGCTGCTCTCCGAGTACGCGGCCATGGGCTTCGAGTACGGCTACTCGCTGGCCCGTCCGGACGCGCTGGTCCTGTGGGAGGCCCAGTTCGGTGACTTCGTCAACGGCGCGCAGACCGTCGTCGACGAGTTCATCTCCTCGGCCGAGCAGAAGTGGGGCCAGACCTCCGGCGTCACGCTGCTCCTCCCGCACGGCTACGAGGGCCAGGGCCCGGACCACTCGTCCGCGCGTCCCGAGCGCTTCCTCCAGATGTGCGCCCAGGACAACATGACGGTGGCCATGCCCACCCTGCCGTCGAACTACTTCCACCTGCTGCGCTGGCAGGTCCACAACCCGCACCACAAGCCGCTCATCGTCTTCACCCCGAAGTCGATGCTGCGCCTGAAGGCGGCGGCGTCGAAGGCGGAGGAGTTCACGAACGGTTCGTTCCGTCCGGTCATCGGTGACAGCACCGTGGACCCGAACGCGGTCCGCAAGGTCGTCTTCTGCGCCGGCAAGGTCTACTACGACCTGGAGGCCGAGCGCGAGAAGCGCGGCATCACGGACACCGCGATCATCCGCATCGAGCGGCTGTACCCGCTCGCCGGTGCGGAGCTCCAGGCGGAGATCGCGAAGTTCCCGAACGCGGCCAAGTACATCTGGGCGCAGGAGGAGCCGGCGAACCAGGGTGCGTGGCCGTTCATCGCGCTGAACCTGATCGACCACCTCGACCTGGCGGTCGGCGCGGACGTCCCGGCGGGCGAGCGCCTGCGGCGCATCTCGCGCCCGCACGGCTCGTCCCCGGCGGTGGGCTCCGCGAAGCGCCACCAGGCGGAGCAGCAGCTCCTGCTGAACGAGGTCTTCGAGGCGTAACCGCGCCCCGAGCCGGGCCGCACGAAGGCCCGGCTCCCCCACCTCACGAAGGCGGTACCACCGGATGTTCCGGTGGTACCGCCTTTCGTCGTTCCCCGGCACCCGCCGACCGGGAGGTGCGGAAGTCAACTCCCCGCGCTTCGTGCACTCGTCGTGTCGCGTCGTCTTCGACTGGAAGTAATCTCAGATGATGATCGTCCTTTCCTGTCACGAAGTGACCAAGAGCTTCCGGAAGCACTCCGTGCTGGAAGGGGTCCACCTCAGCCTGGAGGCCGGCGAGATCGTCGGCCTCCTCGGGCTCAACGGCGCGGGCAAGACCACCCTGATGCGGGTGATCACCGGGCTGTCCACCCCCGATTCCGGTGAGGTGCGGCTGTTCGGGGACCCCCTGCCCATGCGGCCGCGGCAGCTCGACCGGCTCGGGGCCGCGCTCGACGCGCCCGCGTTCCACCGGTGGTCCACCGGGCGCGCCATGCTGGGCACCCTGCTCGACACGGCTGGGCTTCCCGACGGCGGACGGATCGCCCGTACGCTCAACCGCGTCGGGCTGACCGGCGCCGCCGACCGCCGCCTCGGGACGTACTCGCAGGGCATGCGGCAGCGGCTGGCCATCGCCGCGGCGCTGCTCAAGCAGCCCGACCTGCTGATCCTCGACGAACCCACCAACGGGCTCGACCCCGAGGGACTGCGCATGGTGCGGCGGATCGTGGCCGAGGAGGCCGAGCGCGGGGCCGCCGTCCTCGTCTCCAGCCACCAGCTCGACGAGATCCAGCGCATCTGCCATCGCGTGATCATGCTCGCCCAGGGCCGCGTCGTCGCCGCCGGCACGCTCGACGCGCTCGGCTACGAACCGGAAAGCGGTCCGGCCGCCTTCGAGGACTGGTTCTTCGGGCTCGTCGGGAACGGGGCGCGCTCGTGAACCGCCTCGTCCGCGCCGAAACCCGGCGGCTGCTGGGGCACCCGCTCGCCCTCACGCTCACCGTGCTGTTCGTCTTCGGCTCCCTGTACTGCGCCTGGGTGAGCCAGAGCATGGCCTCGTACAACCTCAAGCAGGTGCAGGCCAATCTCGACTTCCTCCCGAAGTCGTGCGAATCCCCGATGAACGGCCCGGAGCAGAAGGCCAAGTGCCTCGCCGATGTGCCCCTGCAGGCCGTCGCGCTGGAGCGGATCCAGGACCGGTTCACCGCCGAGGCGGTCCGTGCGGCGCACGGCCAGCACCCGGTGGGCTCGCTGCTGTGGACCGTCGGCCTGCTGACGTCCGTGCCCGGGCTCGCGCTCCTCGTCATGGTGGCGGCCTTCTCCGTCGCCGGCGAGTGGAGCCGGGGCAGCATCGTGCCGCTCCTCCTCTACGAGTCCCGCCTCGGTCGGCTCCTCGCCGCCAAGGCCGTCGCGGTCTGGGTGTGGAGCCTGACGCTGCTGTACGTGTCCGCCGCCGTGACGGCCGCGTTCGGCCTGTTCTTCGGCCGTGACGCCTATCTGTTGCCTTCGCCCGGGGCGCTCGGGTCCGTCCTGGCCGACACCGCTCTCGGTGTACTGGCCGGTGCTGCGGTACTCGCCGGGGCGGCGGCCGTCGCGGTCGCCCTGGCCGCACTGCTGCGCCAGCCGCTGCGCACCTTCCTCGCAGGAATGCTGCTGCTCGTCCTCGTGGTCCGCACCTCCGCCGTTCCGGGGCTGGGCGCCTGGCTTCCCGGCGGCGCTCTGGCCGACCTCGTCGGCTTCGGTGCGGTGGACGGGGTATGGGACCACTTCTGGATCTCCACCGATCCCTCCACCGTCCCCGTCCTGCTCCGCGTCCTGCCGACCCTGGCCCTCATCGGACTGCTGTGGCTCGGGCTCAACCGCCTGAACCGCACCCGGGACCGCGCCTGATGGCCGGTACCCGGCGCCGGCCGGCGCGCGCAGCAGGGGCCGCCTGGGCCGGTGAACTGCGAGCACTGTGGACCGCCCCGGTCTGGGGAGCCACCGCGGTGGCGACGGCGGTGGCGTCGGGGCTCGTCGTCCGGCTCTGGACGGCGGGCGCCTCGTACGGGGTGCTCGACCCCTCGGTGTCGGCGCTCACCTCGCTCCCGTCCGCCTTGCGGGTGGCGGCCTGGCAGTCCGGGACCCTGCTGGGGCTCCTCCTCACGGCAGTGGTCGTCGCGACCGGACTCGGCCAGACCTTGGAGGGCGGTACCTGGAGCGCCCTGCGCCTGTTCGAGAACCGCGTCGGGGTGCTGTGGGCGCGCAAGGCCGGCGCCGCGCTCGCCCTGTCCCTCGCCGTGCAGATCGTCACCGGCGTGTTGCTGTGGCTGGCCACTTCGGCGCTCGCCCGGCTGTGGCCGGTGCGGCCCCGCACGATCCCCCCGGGGTTCGGTGGCGGCACGGCCGCCCCTGTGCCTCCCCTGCCCGTCGAGTCCGCCGCCTGGGGCCAGGCCGCGGGCGCGATCGCCAGCGCCGTCCTCATCCAGTTCCTCTTCGTCTGCCTGGCCGGACTCGGGGCGGCCCTGCTGCGCAGCGTGATCGGGACCCTCGCGCTCGGAGTCGGCCCCCTGTTGGTGACCGCGCCGCTCGTGCTGCTTCCGGCGGCTCCGTTCCTGCCGCACCGTTGGATCGCCGACCTGCTGAACCTGCCCTCCGAGGCCCAGTACCAGCTCTACTTCTGGAATCAGGCCCCGACCGATCCGTCGCCCCTGACCGGCGGTCTCGCCCTCGCCGGGGTCGCGGCCCTGGCCGCCGTGGCCGCCTGGGCGGCACTGCGTTCCGAGCGGGCACTGCGTCCCGTCGACTGACACCGCGGCCGGGCGCGACGCGAACGCCGGCGGGGCTGAATCAGGGCTGCGCTTCGAAGTCCTCGTACGGGCGGATGCGTTGTTCGGAAGGCCCGGCCCCTCACAGGGGCCGGGCCTTCCGGCTGTCGTGCCCCCTGGCGGCCGATGATCTTACCGATTCATGACGCCCCCTCACGGGACGCCCACAAGTCCCCTGCTGCATCTAGCGTGTTCGTACATCACCGAGTCCGACCGGACGGCGCGCGCCGCACCCGATACCGGCCCGTCTCCGACGAATCCGAAATCTCATGAGAAAGCAGGACGATGACGGTCGAGACGCTTCCCCTCTGCGCCTACCCGGAGTGCACCAACCACCCCGAGGCGCCGACGCCCGGCAACCCCGAGCCCGCGTACTGCGCCCACCCGGATCACAACGCGCTGGGGGCGTTCCGCAGGTTCCGGGCCAAGCGCCAGCAGCGCAAGGACGAGAAGCGCCGGGCCACCGAGGCCAAGAAGGCGGGCAAGGACGGATCCGGCGCCCGCGCCGACCTCGTGGCGCTCATCTCCCAGCTGTCCACGGACCTGCCGGGCTACATCGAGGAGCTCGCGATCATCACGGACTCGACCGCGGCGGAGGAGCGCATCAAGGCCGTGACCGAGGCTGCGGCCCAGCGGGCCCGGGACGCCGAACGGCGCACCGCACTGGCGGAGCAGGCCGCGGACATGGCCATCGCCCAACTGGACGTGGCCAGGCACCGGTTCGAGGTGGAGACGGACGAGATCCGCCAGGAGTCCGCACAGCAAGTGACCGACGTGCAGTTCGTGCGGGTCGAACTGGAGCGCTACCGCGAGCGGGTCGCCCAGCTGGAGGAGCGGCTCGACACGATGCGCGAGGAGGCGGACGCGGCCCGCCGGGAGCGCGGCGAGTTCGCACGGCAGGCCGAACAGCACCGGTGCAAGGCCTGACGACCGGCCATGAACCACCAAGATCAAGACAACGACAACGGCGCGCCCCAACCTGACTCTGAGTAGCACCGCGCGTGCCGACCCCGTTTCGAGGTCCGACAACTCCGGGCCGGGACGGACCGAGCACCGGAAAGTTGAATACGTACCTCCGCCATTACAACGGGCATATCGGCGCGATCGCGGATCGGGAATCGCGTAAGGCGATGTCCGAAATCGAACGCATCCACCCGGGGAATTGTCAGATCGATGCAACGATTCGCCGCAGACATACCCGGTATGCCCGTCACCCGCGCACGGGCAATCCATTCATCTATTGCAGCATAGAATTCCTACGCCTGGAGGCAACATGTCTCGAACCATCAAGCGGACCACCAAAATGGCCACGGTCGCCGGAATGGCGATGGCCATCAGTGCGGGAATGTTCGTGACCGCACCTGCGAGCCAGGCAGCACCGGTCGCGGCCTTCCGCCTGAGCAACTTCTCGGCGACCATCGCGAACATCTGCGTCCACACGGACATCGCAACGCAATGCTCCGGAAACATGGCGGCAGGAAAGAGCGAGGTTTGGAGGGTGGCGTACAAGGGGCCGCGCAAGTGGTACTGCACCGCGACCGCGAAGGGCCTGACCGGCACCGCCAGCACCCCTTACTTCAGCCGTGAAAACGTCAAGGAATGCGCGGAGGTCGGAAACATTTTCGGCGCCAACATCATTCTCAAGTAGCAAATAGCCGGGGTTGCCGGACGCGACGCGGGCGGTAACGAGTGGGGTGACGACCTGGCTCACGCTGAACGAGGTCTTCGAGGCGCAACCGCCTTCCGGCGTACCTAGATGTCAGCCCTCGTCGTCGTGATCGTGCAGGCGCTGGTCGAGGTCGCTCGCCCAGCGCTGGGCCCAGGCACGCAGTTCAGCCGTCTCGTCCTCGGTGAGGCCGTACGCGGCGAACTCGTCGTCGTCGGCCCAGTCCGCACCGGTCAAGCGGTCACGGAGGTCGTGGAGCCGGAATTCGTCGCGGCCGTGGCGCCTGCCGAGGCGTTCGAGCTCGTTGATCGTGCGGTGGTGAGAAGCCGCGTGGACGTCGATCAGATCGCGGACAGCACCGCGGTCGGCCAGGGCACGGACCTTGGTGCCGATGACGGAGTCGAACGCCAGAACCGGTCCGTACTCGGTCTGGGCGGGCGGCGTCCAGAAGTGTTCTTTAAGGACGTCCACCTCGCACTCCTCCCCGGTGTCCGGATCGGCAGCCATGAGCCGGGCCGAGAGCGCATCCACTTCCATCACACGGACCTGCCAGCGCCGTGCTGCCAGGCCCTGCTCCAGGCTCGCGACGATCTCTGCCATCGGAGCCGGGTTCTCCGTGGCGACGTCGAGGTCCTGACTGAGCCGTTCGACGAGACCGTGGGCCTGGACCGCGTATCCGCCAGTGATCACGAGGGGATACGGGGTACCGATGTCGATAACTGCGGCCAGGAGCCGGCGGTGCAGGTCGCTCAGCCTCACGCGGCGGCAGACCCTTCGAGCTCGGGGAAGGCTTCCTCCCAGACCTGTCGCACGTGTCTGCTGACCAGGGTGCGCAGAACCGGCCACTGGGCCACGAGGAGGTCGCGGTTCAGCAGGGCCACGAGGTCTTCGTGCTGTCCCTCGGCCAGGACGGTGCGGTACAGGCCCATGCGCAGGCGGGGCCGGTCCAGGTCGTAGGCGCGCAGCCCGGACCAGGCAACGTGCAGGGGCAGCTCGACCACTCCGTGCTGCGGACCTGCGAGCTTCTCCAGCGAAGCGGGAAGCCGGCTCGCGTACCGGCCGTGAAGCACCTCGGCTGCCGACGGCACCGCGCTACTGGAGGAGGACATGACCATGAACCTGATTATCCCGCGTCCCCCTCGTCCCCGGTACCGCAGACGCGGCACGCCGCCCCGTTGGATGCGCCGGACATCCCTGCGCCCGCCTCACCGGCGAAGAGCGTGTGCCCGACCGACTCCCGGAGGGCCACAAGCTCTGATCAGCTGGTGGCAGGTGTACTCGTAGCCCAGCACGGCACGGACACGCATCGGGACACACAGCAAACGGAAGTACAACGGGCGGACATTCCGCATCCCTGGAGGACGTCCAGGCTGAACCGTAACCAGCCGACGGACCCTCTGGAAGGACACCGACATGGAGGCCATGAGGCCATGCCGAAGCGCCCCATCGACTCTCGACGCCCGGGCCCAGTCAGGAACTCCTCGACCGCGCTCGGGTCGGCTGGGAGCGTTTCGTCGCCTCCCTCCCGGAGCCGTCCGATGACTGAACGGTACGAATACCTCCCCCACCACCTGCTGCGCCACCGCGTACGCGATGGCGCGTCCGGCACCGAAGGAGTACTGATGGCCGTGATCAACGAGAACGTGTCGGACTCCGACCACCCGCACTGGACGGAACTCGCCTACATCCGAGCCGCCTCAGACCGCGAGTTCACCACCGAGGCCAGCAACGTCGAACCAGCCGAATGACCACCCCCTCCGGACACCGTCAACGAGAAGCCCGCACAGATCTCGGGCGGCCCCTGCCCGGCCCGAGACGGGCGGGAGACGCCCATAGGTGAGGAGCGCGTAGCGATCTGAGGCGCTCCCGCGACACGGAAGGCCGGTCCTTTGGGCCCCGCCTCGGAAACGGGCACCTACGCCCGACCGGGTCGGGCATCCCCGACCGGCCCGTCCTGGCCTCTCATCCCCCGGCCCGTTCCTTCGGGGGCTTCCCGGCAGTCTTCGACGTTCCGGGGCGGGACGGTCGGTCAAGGGTGGCCGGAGGCCATCGCGGAGCGACGCGAGGAACGAGCGCCCTTGAGGGACCGGCACGAACCGGAGAGACGATGAGACTGACGGGAAACCCCGTACGCATCCCTGATGCCGATCAAGTGGCTCCCGCTCACCGAAGCCGGCCCTTCCAGTCGGCCCCGACTCTGGACATCCGCCACCGTCCGAGCCAGCCCGAGCCCGCCCGGCATGGCCCGCCCCCCGGCCCTACGGCTGTGGCTCGAAGTCCCAGTACGGCCTGGTCTGTTGTTTCGCCGAGATCGTGTGGACGTGTTGCGGGCCCAGGGTGCGGGTGAGGCCCTTGATGCCGGCGTCCTCGTATTTCGCCGCCTCCTCGTACTCCCGTACCGACCGGAGGTCCGCCGCCAGGGCGATCTGGGCGCTCAGCACCATCGGGTGGTCCGGGCCCAGGACCCGCTCGGCCGTGCGCAGCGTGTCGCGGCTCAGGTCCAGCGCGTCCTCCAGCCGCCCGGTGATGTTGCGGTGCCCGGTGGCGTTCAGGGCGCAGCCCAAGGTCCAGGGGTGCCGGTCGCCGAGGGCTCCCCGCATGCCCACCAGTGCCTGTTCGGCGAGGGAGAGGGCCGCCGTGCGTTCGCCCTGGGCCCGCAGGACGAGGCCGAGGTTGCCGACCGTGCCGATGCTGTACGGGTGGGCGAGGCCGAGCTGGGACTGGTAGCCGCGGACCACGTCCTCGGAGATCCGGCGGGCCTCTCCGATGTCCCCGTACTCCCTGAGGTAGGTGGCGTAGTCGGAGGCGACCATCAGGGTCCACGGGTAGTCGACGCCGAAGACCCGGGTGGCCCGCTCCCACACGGTCCGCAGGCGCAGGCCCGCGCCGGGGATGTCCCCGGAGCGGCGCAGGCACATCCCGAGGTTGTGCTCGGCGCGCAGGGTCTGCGGGTGTTCCAGGCCCAGCACCTGGGTGTTGATCTTCACGCCCTGTTCCTGCCGGGTCTGTGCCTCGTGGTAGCGGCCCATCAGCCGCAGTCCCATGGCGCAGGCGATCCCGGAGGACAGGGTGGAGATGTGGTGGGTCCTCAGGACCCGTTCGCGGCGGCGCAGGGTGTCCAGGTCGAGGTCGTAGGCGTCCTGGTAGCGGCCGAGCAGGCGGTAGGTGGCGGCGAGGTTGTTCTGGGCGGCGAGGGTGGTGGAGTCGTCCTCGCCGAGCAGTTCGCGGTAGGTGGCCAGGCAGTGCTCGAAGATCTCCCGGGCCGGTTCGAAGCGGGCGATGCACAGCAGGACCCCGCCGTACGAGCTGGTGGCGCGCAGGGTTTCCAGGTCGCGGTCGCCGCGTTCCTCGGTGAGTTGGGCGGCGCGGGCACGGGTGAGGGTCTCGGCGCGCCGGAACAGGCCGAGGTTGCGCAGCGCTCCGCCGTAGTGGTAGCTGAGTTCGCGGACCTTGGGGTGGTCCTCGCCGAGCAGGGCCCGCCAGATCAGGTCGGTCTCCTCGGAGAGCCGCAGGCACGTGCGGTACTCCCCGGCGAGGATCAGGTAGCGCAGGCAGTGCAGCAGGAAGTTCTGGATGCGCGGGTTGCTGCTGGTGAGCACGCCCGAGGTGGCCAGGTGCGGGATGAGTTCGGCGTACCGGGGCCACAGGCGCGAGTCGGAGGGTCGGCCCGGGTCGGCCGCGGCGAGGACCTGACGGACGGCGCGGGCCAGGGGCTCGGCCTCCTCCTCGGAGAGGTCCTCGCGGACGATGCCGTGGACCATGCGGTGCAGTTGTACGGTCTCCAGCCCGCCGCCGCCCTCCTCCACGGCCAGGTCGGAGTACTCCAGCCGGACGACGGAGAACTGGACGAGTTTGTTGAGGGCGGCGTTCCACCGGATCTGGTCGTTGATCAGCCCGGCCAGCTGTTCGGGCACGTCGTCGGCGGGGAATTCGCGCAGCAGGCGCAGCGGCACCGGGCCGGGGGCGAAGAAGACGAACAGCCGGAGCAGGGCGAGGGCGTCGGGGAAGTTCTCCCGGACGTTGTTGAGCAGTATGGCGAGGGCGGTCGGGAAGGGCAGGGGGTAGTCCTCGGAGACCGTGACGGCGTCGCGGGAGTCCATCCGGTGCTGGAGCAGGACGAGGTAGTCGCCGACCGGCAGCGGGGAGTCGGCGAGCCAGCCGGCGGTCTGATCGAGGGCGAGCGGGTAGTCCTCCAGGGCCTCGGCGAGCTGGTCGGCCTCGTCGGCGGTCAGGCGCAGGGCCCGGCGGCGGATGAAGGTGATCGACTCGGGGCGGGCGTAGAGGGGGACCTCGACCAGGCTGGTGTGCCGGGCGGCCCACTCGCGGTTGCGCGAGGTGATGATCACATCGCCCGCGCCGGAGGGCAGCAGGTCGATCAGGTCGTCGGGGTTGTCGCAGCCGTCGAAGACCATGAGCCAACGGCCGTACGGGTTCCCGCGCCGCAGCGCTTCGAGGACGGCCCGGATCTGTTCGCCGTAGCTGCCCGCGCCGCGCGGCAGCCCGAGCGCGGGAGCCAGGTCGGCCAGGCGTTCGCGCAGGGTGGGCCGGTCCTCGGCGGGGACCCACCACACCACGTCGTACTCGGAGGCGAAGCGGTAGGCGTACTCGGTGGCGACCTGGGTCTTGCCGACGCCCGAGAGCCCGAGGAGGGTGACGGTGGACGCTCCGGGCGGGGCTTCGGTCAGCGCCTCGCGCAAGGTGCCGATGACGTCGTTGCGGCCGGTGAAGCGCGGGTTGCGACGCGGGACGCGGCCCCAGATCTCCGGCGGGTCGTTGGGGAAGCGGGGGCCGCGGCGGCCGGTCTCGGTGCCGATCCGGTCGGTGGGCAGCTCCAGGCGGCGCAGCACGCGATACTCGGCCTCGTACGCGTCCAGGCCCCACAGGTCGGTCTTCTCCAGTACGGCGACGGCGCTGGGCAGCGGCGCATCGGTGAGGCAGACCGCCGCGAACCGGTCGGGATGGCGGTCGGTGACGGCGCGCAGGGCGGTGTTCCACTGCTCGTCGGTGTGGGTGCCGGCGGAGAAGTAGCGCTCGCTGAGGACGAGGAGGACCCGGCTGCCGGAGCGGGCCAGGTCGTCGAGGGCCTGGTCGATGCCGGGGCTGCTCTGCGGGTCCCAGCGCTGGAGGGCGACGCGGTGGCCGTGCTCCTCCAGGCGGTGCGCGATCCACACCGCCCAGGGGCGGTTGAACCCCGCGAAGCTGATGACGAATCGCTGCGGTTGGGGCGGCTGGGGCGGCTGCTGCGCCGCCGGTTCACGGTCCTGGCGACTACCGGTGGTCATCGGGCCGTCTCCCTGGAATCCGGGCGGTGGACGGGCTTGAAAGGTACCGCAGCGGACGGTCCGTCAGCCGTCTGCGAACGGCGCGAGTTCGGGGTGCGCCTCGCACCAGGCGCGGCGTTCGCGGTCGACGGCCCGGCGGGCCGCGGTGTGCTGGTCGCCGGGCGGCGGCAGGTCGTCCATGGCGCGTTCGGCGACCCCCATCGCATCGGTGAACTCCCGTCCCGCGGTGGTCAGTCGCTCGTGCGCCCGCAGGGCCGGCAGAACGGCGGCCACCTGCGCGCGGATCCGGGCGTGCTGGGCCCAGGCGCCGCGGGCCCCGTAGAGGGCGGCGCGCTGCCAGTACCCGGCGAGGGCCAGGTGGGCGTAGGCGCCGTGCAGCAGGCCCTCCAGGGGGCGGGGGTCGCTGCGCCAGGGGGCCCAGTGGCGGGGCGTGTGGTCGGCGGTGTGCAGGATCAGGACGTCGGTGAGGGCGGTCAGTTTGCCGTGCTGGACCTCGTGGACGAGGGTCGCGGCGAGCGCGGGCGGGGCCTGGGCGCGGGCGAGTACGGAGCCGGCGGCCGCGGGGAGGGTGGCACCGCTGGAGCGGGAGCCGCCGGCCAGCGGTACGACGGAGCGCAGCAGTTGGACGGTTTCCTCGGCGCGGATCGTGTCGTAGCGCTGGAGCAGCGCGAGCGCGCCGGACCACTGGGTGTCCCACCGCTTGTGGCCCTTGGGGGTGAGCCGGCGGGCGGGGCGGACCGGGGCCGGCTGCGCGGGGCCGGGCGCCCGGTAGGGGTCGAGGTCGTCGAGGGCGGTCCGGCCGCCGGGCAGGGCGTGCAGGGGCACGGTGGCCGGATCGTCGGGGTCCCAGGAGCGTTCGGTGAGGGCGAGCGGGCCGGGGCGGTCCGGGCGCAGCAGCCCGAGGGTGGGCAGCACGAGCCGGCCGTGCAGGGGCCGCAGGGTGTGGCTGAAGGGGATCCCGGCGCGCAGGGCGGCGGCGACGGCGAGGGCCCCGAGGTGTCCGAGGTCGGGCGGCGGGCCGCACGGGGCGTGCAGCCGGCGCAGGGTCTCCTCGGCCCACACCCCGGTGGCCGGGTAGTGCAGTACGTCGCGCACGGCGCCCGCGTCACGGCGCTCGGCCTCTTCCAGGAGGGCCCAGTGGTCGGCGGTCTCCCCGGACCGGCCGCCGGGGGCGGCGTCGAGGACCGCCCGCAGCAGGAGCAGGCGTTTGGAGCGGCGTACGTCGCGGACCAGGCGGGTGCCCTCCATGGAGGGTTCGGTGGAGGCGAGGGCGCGCAGGGTGGGCGAGGAGACGGTGAAGGCGGTGAGGGCGTCGGTCATGGGGCGACCGCCGGGGGATGGACGGCGGGGGATGGGGTCGCGGGGGGATCGGCGGCGGTCCGGGCGCTCTGCGGGGCCCGGACGGCCTGCGGGGCCCCGGCGCTCTGCGCGGCACGGGCGTTCTGCGCGGCCCGTTGGACGGCGGCGGCGATGTGCCGGATCAGCGGCTGGAGGTCGGTGCAGTACACGGACGGCTGGCGGAAGCCCTCGCCGGCACGGTAACGGTGCGGGTAGTGCCCTCCGCCGCACACGTCGACCAGCTCGCAGGCGCGGCACCGGGCGGCCAGCGCGTCCAGGCCGAGCTGGCGGGCGGCGAGTCCGGGGTGGTCGAGGAGCTGGTCGAAGCTGTGGGTGTCGAGGGTCATCCCGGTCGCGGCGGCCCCCTCGTACGCGGATTTCAGTGAGTCGGCCTGTTCGATGGAGCCGTCGGTCTCGATCACGGCGGTGGCGGCGGGCGTGAGCCCGAGGGTCTCGGTGGTGGTGGGCAGGCCGAGCAACAGGGCGATGATCTCCTCGAAGAGCCGGATCCGGGTGCGCCGTACGCCGTCGTGCCACCAGCGCTCGAAGACGGCGAGGAGCCAGTCCGCGTACGGGGTCCGGTCCGGGTGGTGGCCGGGCGGCGGGGCGCTCCAGTTCGCGAGCGGCAGGAGCAGCCCGATGCTGGGCGGGGCGAAGGCGAGCAAGGACTCGTAGGTCTCCACCGGGTCGTGGTCGAGATCGACGACGCAGAGCACCCCGGCGTAGCTCTGCGGATGGCGGGCCAGCAGCCGCAGGCCGCGGGCGGCGGACGCGAAGCCGGGCCGTCCTGCGCGGTCCACCCGGCGGGTGTTGTGCACGGGCAGGCCGCCGTCGAGGCTGACGCCGACGCGGATCCCGGCGGCGGCCAGGGCGGCGAGGCGGCCGCGGGTGAGCAGGGTGCCGTTGGTCTGGACGGTGGCGGTGACCCGGGTGCGCGGGGCGGCCCCGGCCACGGCGGCCCGGACGGCGTCGACGGGCTCGGCCAGCCGGGCGGGGGTGGTGAGCAGCGGTTCGCCGCCGTGCAGGACGAGGTCGATCCGGGGCAGGTCGTGGGCGGCGGCGTGCTCGGCGATCCGCTGTGCGGCGCGGGCGGTGGTGGCGGGGGTCATGGCGGACGGCTGGTCGCGCCAGCCCTGGTCGGCCATCTCGTAGACGTAGCAGTAGGTGCAGGCGAGGTTGCAGCGGCTGCGGGTCTTGAGGACGAACTGGCGTATCGGGTGGGGCCGGTGGCCGGCGGCCCGCGCGGCGGCCACGTCGAGCCGGGTGTAGGGCCAGGGCGCGTACCGGGCGTGCCGCAGCCACTGGGCGACCACCGCGGCGTCGCCGTGCGCGGCGGGCACCGCGTCGCCGCGCGGGGCGGGAGGCGCGTCGGCGTGCACGGCAGGCCGCGCTTCGATGCGCGGAGCGGAACACGCTTCTGCGTACGGGGTGGGAGGCGCGTCGGCGTGCGGGGCGGGAGGCGGAGCCTGGTCAGGGAGCGCGGTGAGGTCGGTGTGCGGTGCTGGGGCAGAAGACACCGTCGGGTCGGGGGCGCCGGGTGGGGGCAGCGGGGTTCCGCTCGTGACCGCTCGCCGCATCGCCGCACCTCCCTCCCCCGACAAAGAACCGCCCGGGGACACCCCGGCGGACGGTCCATCCCTGCCCTGGGGACGGTCCCGGCTAACGGCGGAAAGTGGTCAACTCGGTTTCAAGGTAGGACGGATCAGGCATGGTGCGTTCAGGCCACGCTGGAGTCGAAGGCGTTGAGGATCTCCGCGGGATGGGTCACCCGCTCGACCATGCCCTCGATCACCCCGGCCAGCACGGGATGGTCGATCCCGCGCAGCGCCGCCAGGTCCAGCCCGGAGAGATCCGGCAGCCGCCCCGGGCATTCCGGGGTCGCCGCCGCCACTTCCTGCTGCTTCGTCACCATGTGCCGCCGGGCCCCCTGTCGCGTCGCACACCGGATGGTCCACTTCCTTTTCCCATCGGCTTCCTTTTCCCGTCGGCCGGGCCGTGGAAACAGCGGCCCTGGTCCGGACCGCGCCCCCGGTGCGGGCGTCAGAACCCGGCCTCCAGGGCCAGGATCCGCACGCGGACCGCCTCCGAGCGCCCCGCGGCACCCTCGCGGGTCCGCGTCCAGAGCTCCAGTGCCGAGCGGTACGCGTCCAGGGCCGCGCGGGGCCGGGCCATGCGTTCCAGCACGTCCCCGCGCAACTGCTGTACGCGGGCGGCCAGCTGGACGGCGGTGTCCGCGCGGTCCTCCACGTCGGCCTCGAGGGCGGCCCGCCAGGCCCGCCGGTAGGAGTCCGCCGCCCGGTCGAGGCGCTCCAGCGCCCGGGTGTGGCCGTGGATCTCCTGCTGGACGTCGCCGTGGTCCCGCCAGATACGGGCCTGTTCCAGCGGGTTGCGGCTGTGCCGGACGGCCAGCTCCAGTAGGTACTCGGCCTCCCGCAGGTCCACCGGGTCGCCCTCGTACGTGTGCCGCAGCCGGAGCCCGGTGGCCAGCCGCAGCAGCCGGTGGGCCGCGCCGGGGTCGGACTGCGGGACCGCGGACCGGCTCTCGCGCAGGACGCGTACGGCGGCCCCGGTGAACCGCCGCCCGTCGGTGGCCCGGGCCCGGTCCAGGAGTACGTCGCCCCATTCGGGCAGCAGTTCCCCGAAGGCCTCCGCGTCGCGGGGGATCAGCCGCCGGGCCCGGCCGTACGCTTCGGCCGCGTCCTCCAGCGCCGTCGGGTCGGCGTCCCGCGCGTACCGCTCCCGGTGCACGCGCGCCAGGCAGACCAGGGCGGCCACCCGCAGTTCCGGGTCCCCGCCGGACTCCGCCAGGGCTGCGTCCAGCTGCCCCGCGGCTTCCTCCAGCCGGCCGGGGAGGTGGCGCAGCGCCTCGGCGAGCTCCACCCGTACCTGTGCGGTGCCCGGGCCGGTGCGGCCGATGTGGCCCGTGTGACCCGTGCGGCCGGTGTGACCAGTGCGGCCGGGGGCGGCGGCGGGCAGGGCGGGCAGGGCCGTGGCCAGGCGGGCGGCGGCCTGTTCGGCCAGGGCCGTGCGCTCGGCCGGGTCCGGGGTGCGGGGCAGCAGGGCCAGCAGGACGCGGCCCAGGGCCAGGTGCAGCTCGGGGTACGGGGCCGGGCCGCCCTCCCGCCCGCCGCCGCCCTCCCCGCCGCCGCCCTCCGCGCCGGTGCCCTCCCCGCCGCCGTCCGTACCGGCGGCCGGGTCCGCGCCCGGCGCCCGGCCCGCCAGGGGTTCGAGGGACGCCCGGGCCTCGCGGAGCGCGCCCGCCTCGTCCCGCAGCCCGCTCAGCCGGATCAGGGTCTCCGCCCGCCGCACCGCGCAGTCCCGCTGCAGTTCCGGGTCGGCCGCGGCGCCGGCCGCCGCGAATTCCATGTCCGCCGCCGCCAGCAGCTCCGCGTCCGGTCCGGCGGCCAGCGCCCGCTCGTACAGCACCCGACCGAGCACCGCCCCCGCCCGCGCCGTGCGCAGCCCGGTCACGGCCCGTTCCGCCTCGGCCAGCAGCTCCGGGTCCCGCTGGGCCGCCCACAGCCGCAGCAGCGCCCCCGCCAGCTCGGTCTCCGCCTCCTCCGGCGGATCGCCGGGCCCCGGCGGGGCCGTCACCGCCCGCCGGAGCACCGCCACGGCCTCGTACAGCGCCCGCGCGCCGCCCTCCGCATCGGCGTCGGCGTCCGCGAGCCGGTCCCGGGCGGCGCGCACCGCCCCGGCCCGGGTGGGTACCGGGGCCGCGGGGGGCCGGCGTACCGGGGGGCCCTCCTGCGGCATCCCGGGCAGGTAGCGCCGTACGACTTTGGCCGAAACCTGCGCGAAGGCCTGCGGGAGCCGCCCTTCCGGCGCCCGCTCGTCCTCCTCGGGTCCGGGGTCGGCGACCGCCGGCGGGGTCCCGGTCAGCTGGGAGACCGCGAGCGCGGGAAAGTTCCGTACGCCCCGGCCGAAGTGCGCCAGCACGTACTCCGAGCAGTGCTTGAGCACCAGCGCGGCTTCGTCCCGCCCCAGCGGCCCCAGCAGTACGTCCTGCACCCCGGGGACGAACTCGTACCAGTGCCCCGGCCCCGGACCGCTGCGCCGCAGCAACCCGCTCAGCAGCACCTCCGCCAGGTCGGACGGCTCGGAGTCCGGCAGCATCGTGCGTTGCACCAGCCGCATCACGGGCAGCGTCAGCGGCGCCGCCGACAGGTACACCGCGAGTTGTACGGCCTGGGGTGCGGCCGAGGACCGGAACCGTGCCACGAGCTCGCGCGGCGGGCGCACCGCGCGGGGCGGCGGCAGCGGCGCGGCCGGGTGGTCGGCCAGTACCCGGCCCACCTCGGCCGGTACGGGCCCGGCCGTGAGCCCGGCCAGCAGCCGGGCCCACGCACCGAGGGCGGTCGCGCTCGGCGGCAGCACGGGCACCGTCAGCCCGCCCGTGGGCCGCCCGGGCAGCGGCGGTCGGTCGGGCCGGAAGGCGAGCTGCTGCCCGCCGCCCTCCGGCCGGGTGAGCGTGCCCCGCTCCGTGGGCAGCCAACTGCGCCCCCACAACCGCTGCGGCAGCGGCTGGACGACCATGCACGGGGTGCACTCGGCCCACCGGTGCAGCAGCCGCTGCGCGGTGCCCTCGCGCCACAGCCGCCCGGCGCAGTCGGAGACCAGCATGGTCAGGGCCCGGCCGGTCGGGTCCCGCAACTGGTCGCCGGAGCGCAGGCCGGAGGCGCGTACGCAGCCGGGTGCGGGGCTGCGGCCGAGCGCGGCCGTGCCGTCGGCCAGGCGGTGCAGGTAGTGCACCTGAACGTCCCGGAAGGCACCCAGCCGCTCGCACACGGAGCGCAGTTCCTCGAACATGTCCTGCCAGACGGCCATCGACGGGGACGCGTCCATCACCAGCCGTACGGTCGCCTCGCGCCGGCTCTCCGGCCGGAGCACCGGGATGACCAGTCCGAGGGCGCGGGCGCTGGCCTCGGCAGTGGCCGCCTCGTCGATCACCAGCCGGGTGGGCGGGCCGGGCGGGCGGTGTCGCTGGAGGGCCCGCAGGGCCCGCTGGACGTCCAGGATGCGGGGCAGCGCGGCGGCTCCGGGCACCCGTACGGGCACTCCGTACTCTTCGGGCGACTCCTCCGGCCGTTGCCCGTCGGCGCCGTCGGCCCGGGCCGCCCCGGGCGCGTAGAGCCCGACCGGAGCATCAACCTCCACTTCTGTGCGTACGGGTCCGGCGGGCTCCCCGCCCGGATCCTCGGGCGCGGTCTCCGGGGCGCCCGGCCCCGGACCGCCCGGGGCGGACCGCCCGGGCCCGCCGATGTGCCCGGCCAGCCACAGGGCGTCGGCGAGTTCCCCGGCGGACGGGTCGAGCCCGGCCGCGAGCAACAGCGCGGCCAGTTCCCGGACGCCGGGTGCGCCGGCGGATGCCACGGCCCTCACCTCGGGCGGTCGAGGCGCTGGATGAGCAGGTCCGCGAGGTCCTCCCGGGTGGGCGGGGCGGCGTAGTGGGTCAGGTACAAGGCGTTGAGCAGCTGGTCAGCGGCGACCAGCTCGGTCTGGGAGCGGCTGAGGAACTCCCTGATCAGGTCGGCTCCGAGGCGGGCCGCCTCGTCGCCGAGGTGGGCGCGGACCATGGTGGCGAGCCGTTTCTCGCCGGGCTGACCGAGCTTCAGCTGGATGCAGCGGCGCAACAGGGCGGCCGGGAAGTCCCGTTCCCCGTTGCTGGTCAGGATGATGAACGGGAAGGCCCGGCAGCGGACGCGGCCGCCGCGGACGGTGACCTTGGTCCCGTCGTCGGTGAGCACCTGGACCTCGGGCTCGCTGTCGGCGACCCGTTCCAGCTCGGGGAGGGCGAACTCCCCTTCCTCCAGCACGTTCAGCAGGTCGTTGGGGAGGTCTATGTCGCTCTTGTCGAGCTCGTCGATGAGCAGGACGCGGGGCCGGGCCGTCGGCAGCAGGGCGGTGCCGAGCGGCCCGAGCCGGATGTACTTCCCGATGCCGGGCACCCCGGAG
Source organism: Streptomyces sp. NPDC091682 (assembly GCF_044756625.1). NCBI lineage: Bacteria > Bacillati > Actinomycetota > Actinomycetes > Kitasatosporales > Streptomycetaceae > Streptomyces > Streptomyces sp. NPDC091682. The sequence goes on from NZ_JBIVTH010000030.1 coordinate 23,325, forward strand.
GCCGCGGCGACGGCCGGGACGGCGGCGGCCGGGACGGTGATCGGGGCGCCTCCGCCGCTCGCTGCGATCTGGACGTCCTGCAGCCGGGCCAGGGCGTCGTACCGGTACAGGCCGTCCTGGAGCACGGTCCGGGACACCACCGGCCAGCGGAGCACCCGACCCAACTTCAGCTCGTGGGCGACGGCGTGCGCGAGGGTGGACTTCCCGGTGCCGGGGAAGCCGGTCACGAGCAGCGGCCGCCGTAAGTAGAGGGCCGCGTTGATGGCCTCCAGTTCCTCCGGTTCCGGCCGGTGCAGTTCGGCGACCTGCCGGTGCGCCCCGAGCCGCCGGGCCACGTTGCCGTCGGCGACCTGGGCCGGACCGCCCGGTTCCGCCACGGGGCCGCCGTCGAAGTCCCGCCAGGGCGGCGGGTCGGGCAGTGCGTCGATCCCGTCGTGGGGCTCGCCCACCCCGCGGTAAATGAGCCACTCGTCGTTCATGGTGCTCCTGCTCCCTCCCTCGCGTCGTCCGCGGCGCCCCCGTCACAGGCCCCCGTCACAGGCCCCCGTCACAGGTCGCCCTGGAGCGGCTCCTCGTCCGGCAGCGGCCGCGCCGGGTCCTCCCACACCAGCCCCGTCCCGGTCGCCCAGTAGGCGTCGGGATCCGCCCCGTACGCCCGCCCCCGCAGGTTCTGCAGGCGTACCGGGAGCGCCTCCGCCCGCCCGGCGTCGGCCAGCTCCTCCCGCAGCCCGCGGTGGAAGGGCGCGCAGGAGGCTCCCGGGTCCGGCGGCGGCCGCCGGGTCACCACCACCCCGTACCCGGCGTCGCGTACCGCGTGCAGCGAGCCGAGGGTGGGCTCCTGGTCGGCCGCGCGGCAGTGCACCGGCACGGTGTTGTCGGGGAGTCCCGTCAGCCACTCGGTGGCGGGGCTGCGCGGGCGTCCCCGTATGCAGTCGGCGCGTTCGTCCTGCAGGGGTCCCGCCTGGACCCGCGCCCAGCGGGCGGACGCGTCGGTCCCCTCGCGGTCGGCGGGGTGCTCCCTGGCCCCGCCCGGGGGCACACCGCCCGGGTGCGGACCTGTGGGGTGCGCACCGCCCGGGTGCGCACCGCCCGGGTGCGCACCGGCGGGGTGGCGCAGGACCACCGGCCGCTGCACGCCGAGCGGTACGCCGCCCACCACCACCCATTCGTCCACCGCGAGCCCGAACAGCTCGGGTGCCACGGCCACTTCGAGCAGGGCCGCGGCCTCGTGGGTGTCGCAGCGCCGGAAGCCCTCGGCGAGCGGGGCCCGCAGGGCCTCCGGCAGGCCCGCCAGGGTGGCCCGTACGCCCGAGTCCACGGGCGTCACCCGCCCGGCGTGTGCGGGACCGGCCAGCACGGAGACCCGCCAGTCGTAGAGGTCCTCCCAGCCGTGCGCCCACACCTCCAGCAGCACCGAGGCACCGGGCGGCAGCCCGCCGGACCGCCGCGCCGGACCGAGCGCCGCCCGCCCGGCCGAAGCGCGGCGACGCCGCTCGCGCTCGGCGAGGCCCCGCTCGTGGCGCTCGCCGAGCTCGCGCCGCAGCGGCCGCCACAGCCGCTCGGCCGTGGCCCGTACCCAGTCCCACAGTTCCTCGTCCGCGCCCGGCGTGACCGGCTCCCGGTACTCGGCCACGCTCACGTCGGTCGCGTACCGGAGCATCGCCGCGGCCTCCCCGGTCCCGCCCGGCGGGTCGTGCAGCAGCCCCAGCCCGTCGCGCCAGCTCAGCGGGGCAGGCGGCAGCGGGTCCGGCTCCTCGCCGCGCGCCGCCTCGACCAGGGCGCGTACGACCTCGGAGGAGCCCGGCGGGGGCAGCCCGGCCAGCAGCCCGAACAGGGTGGTGCGCTCGCCGGGGGTGAGCCGGCCCCGGCCGGCGTACGGGTCGCCCGCCTCCGGCGGGAGCTCGCCGTGCACGTCCGTCCAGGTCCGCCGGTTGTCGAGATCGCTGAGGTGCTGGTCGTAGTGGTACAGGTCGTGGGCCTGCATGATCCGGCGGTAGAGCCCGACCTGGCCCCGCGCGGCCATCGGCAGGGTGCGCAGCTGCACGACGGAGACGGCGAGCCCGCCGCCCCCCGCCTGCCGCCGGGCCTTGAGCACGCCGACGACCTCACCGCGGACGAGGTCCACCACGGGCCCGCCGGACATGCCGGGCTCGATCTCGTCGTCGTCGCCGAGCCGGATGGCCGCGCCGTTCCCGGCGGTTCCGCGCAGCCGGGTGGTGCGGCCGGTGATCTCGGGGGTGCCGAGGTCCTCGGTGCAGCCGAAGTAGGCGACCTCGTCGAAGCGCGGTCTGGAGCGGTCGGTCAGCCATGCGCAGGCGTGCGAGACGGGAGCCAGCACTCTGACCAGCGCCAGGTCGGGCAGGTCCCACAGCGCGTGCCGGCCGGGCCGCCGTTCCTCCAGCCGCTCGGGCAGTACGCACTCCACGCGCCCGGTGACCGTGCCGGTGATGGTGCCGGCGGAAAAGGTGATGCCGACCTCGCGTCCCGTCAGACGCACCGCAGCACCCCCTTCGCCGACCACGTGCGCGCACGTCAGGACCCATCCGGGGGCGATGAAGAAGCCGCTCCCCCACGTGGGACCGGTCCGATGGCTGCGAGGGTTGTCATACCCGCCCGGCGGGGCGTGAACGCGTACGGTCGCCGCCTGGACGAGGGGCTCCAGAAGCTCGAAGGCGCGCGCGGACCCTGTCGTGCGCCCGTCCGTCATCCGCACCCCCCGCTCGTTGGGCATCCAGGCTAGACCCGGGGACGACGCGTGCGGGAGGTGTCGCCGATAGGCGGATTATCCTGGCGGGAAACACCCCCTGCACACCCCCATCACGGCACGGAGCCCGACTTGTACTTCACCGATCGCGGCATCGAGGAGCTGGAGAAGCGGCGCGGAGAGGAGGAGGTCACCTTCGAGTGGCTCGCCGAGCAGCTGCGCACCTTCGTCGACCTGAACCCGGACTTCGAGGTCCCGGTGGAACGCCTGGCCACCTGGCTGGCCCGGCTGGACGACGAGGACGAGGACGAGGAGTGATCCTCCGGGTCCGGGCGACGGCCTGACGGCCCTGCCCGGACCCGCCCCGTACTGGCCGGTTCCGTCCGCCGCCGCAGCGGCCCGGACCGGTGCACGAGCAATTCCATCGGCTCGGGCGCCGCTACCCGGCACCATGGGTCCGGTGAAGGAGCTACCTCCCGGCCTGCCGCCGGCGGACTCCCGCACATGGCACAGCCGCCGATGGCGGGATCCGTTGGGATACCTGCGCGTGCGCTCCTTGGCGAACCCCCACTGGTCCGGGACGTGCCGTGGCTGATCGCACGGTTGCGACGCGAGCGCTCGGCCACCCTCCCCGCGGATCGCGACCTCTACGACGAAGCGATCGCCGCGGCGCAGGGCTACGCGCGCACGCGCCGGCAGACGCCGGAGGCCGAACGCGCATGGGACCAGCTCCCCAGCGCACAAAAGGAGCCGCCCACCTACCGGAGGTACTCGGCGGGCGGGCGGCCGTTCAAGGTGCGCTCGGCGCAGGCGGCGCCAGGGCCGCCGAGACAGGATCAGACCGGGTGCCCCGGCCGGGACGGGCCCGACCGGAGCTACTGCTCAGGAGCCGACGAGCTGTCGGGGGTCGTCCAGCCATGCGTACTGGCCGGACCCGTCGACCGTGACGCCGAAGCGGGTGATGTGCGGCCGTCCTCGCACCTCGTACCACGTGTACGCCGCAGTCACCTCCGCCCAGAGATCGCGCGGTCCCCACGAGCGGACGGCGTCCTCCTCCCACCAGTCGCCGTAGCGGACGATCGTTGCCGAGGTGCCAGCCTCGTCCACGAACTGGACCTGCCGGTCGTCGCCCTCCCCGCGGTGTGAGTAGGAGACGTCCGGGACCTGGAGGCCGATGGCGAAATCCTGGAGGTAGCCGGCCCCCAGAACCTGAGCGGGATCGATCGGCGACTTCCGGCTGGTCGAATCGTCCGGAACCTGGAGGTCGACAGTCGGCCGCTCGGAGCGGATCCACATGTACGAGGACTCGCCGATGAAGGCTCCCTGCGCCTTCGTTCCCAAGGTGTCGACGCGGAGCCGCAGGAGCCCCGAGTTGCTGTAGGCCGTCCCGAACGGGGTGAGGATCACCCCGCTCCGCCTGGACTGCTCGATCCAGGCGTACGGAACGCGCCGCAGGGACGCCGTGTTGATGATCCGGCTGAACGGCTCCCCGCCGGGGACGCCTTCGAGCCCGTCCCCGACGATGAGCTCCGGGTCGTAGCCGGCCGCCTTGAGGTTCGCGGCGCCCGCACGTGCAAGCTCGTCATCCACCTCGATGGCGACCACCCGATCCGAGCCGACGCGCTCACACAGCAGGGCCGTGTGGTAGCCGGATGCGTAGCCGATCTCCAGGACGCGGGACCGTGGTGTGAGGTCCAAGTGCTGGAGCTTCCGCATGACGATGTCCAGGGCTGACACGGAGGACGTGAAGTCACCCGCGCTGGGGCCGGGTGTCACGTCGCCGTCGTCTAGCTGGGTGACGACCGACTGGTGAGGGTTCCAGACGGCGTGGCGCCAGACGTCCGGCTCCTCGTCGCGGTCCACGAAGGTCCAGAGGCCTTCGGCGTCCCGGACCGGGAGCCAGACGGCTCCCGGGACGAACGCTTCGCGGTCGACCTTGTCGAAGGCTTCGGCCAGCCATGGCTCGCGCAGTAACCCTGCTGTCACCAGGGCCTCGCGGCAGATGTCCCGGTTCACTTCTTACCCGGCGGCGGCGGGGGCGGGGTGGAAGGCTGGGGTGTCGGCCGGCTCCCGTCCGGGCTCGACGGCTGGGACGGCGGCGTCCACGGCTTGTCTTGCGGTGGTCCGGCGTGCTTGCCCATCAGGGTCTCCAATCGGTTCGGTGTGCAGGATGCCCGCTCCCCGGTGGGGCGGGAGGTCAGAGGGTGTCGACGATCTCGTCGAGCACGGCGCGAGCAGCGACGAGGAGTGGCGCCACCTCGCTGATCCGGGCGATCAGGCCCTCCTCCGTGCGGGTGTGCTGCCAGCAGCTCACCGGGTCGTGGTGGACGCCCCACCCGTAGCGGCAGAGGCTGCAGTCGGCCATGAGACCGCCGTACTTGATCGCGATCGGAGCCGGCAGGCCGCACCCGGTGCAGCGCGCCTGCGCCCGCGTGCACTCCCCGTCGGGGTGCGCGTCGGACACCTCGGCCGACGGGCGATCCGGGCAGCCCGTCACCTCGCCGCCCCCTCGGCAAGCCGTGCCCCGCCCACCCGGACGAGCAGCTGAACGGCGGCGACCCGGCAGAAGTACGCCCCCGGGCCCGGGAGCGAGGCCCAGTAGAGGGGCCGGCCGGGAACGGGCCGGTCCCGGCCTAGTTCGGGCACCCCGAGGTGGGTGCCGTGGCCGAGGCACTCGACTGCGCTCCGGGTCCTCCAGCACTCCGCCGTACCCGGCTCAACGAGCGCGTAGCGGTTCCTGCCGCGCGAGTCGTGGATCAAGGGCCCTTCCAGGGCCAGGGTCAGCGCGAGGTCCACGACACGCTCGTCACTGCTCTCCGCGGCCGCGCGGGCCAGCGGGTCCGGGATCCGTACGGCCTCGAAACGGGCCCCGAGCGGCAGTACGGCGACACCGTGCTCCCACCACGCGGCATGCGCCGCCGCGGGATCGGCGAGGCTGCTGGCGTACCAGTCGGCCGTCTTCTTCCAGGACACGGAGGCTCCCTACGGTCGTCAGCGGGTGATGACACGAGCGTAGGAATCAGAGCTCGCCCCACGAAGTGACCCCCAGTACGGGTACTTTGGTGACATTTCGCAGGCGGGAGAGTGTCGTGGGCGCACCGGTGGATCCCACCCCGACCCCCGGTCAGGGAACCCGGCAACGGGGTCGCGGCGGCGTGGTGTCCGGCTACGTTTTTCGGTTGGTCCGGGAGCATCTGGGTCACACGCAGGATTCTCTGTCCGAAGCCTTCGGGGTCTCCGTGGACACGGTGGCGGGTTGGGAGTCGGGGAGGCGGCCGCTGACCTCGTTGGCGGTGGGGCAGATGCTGGCGCATCGCCACCGGCTCATGCGCATGGGTGCGAGTACGGCGTTGCTCCTCGCCCTGGAGAAGGCACTGGAGGCGGATCTCCTCCTGGCGAACGTACTCACCGACGACGTGCCCATAGGTCACAGCCCCCTGGGTACCTGGGTCCTGCAACGCGACCTCGTCGAGGTACTGGTCTGGCCCTTGAACGGGGTGGCCCCCGAGCCGATGCGCGCCCACGTGGCCCTCGGCAGGCCACGCCGCGGCCCCAGCCCCGACGGACCCGCGCTATCGGCGGACGACCGGCGACGGTTCTTCCGGCGCATCCGCCGAACTGCGGAAGAAGCCCGCTCGGGCGAGTTCCTGCTCCGCCGTCAGGCTCTCTACCTGGCCGGTTACGACGATGCACCGGACACCGCTGCCTGGCTCGCGCAGCAGCAGCGAGCGGAGCGTCCGCAGGACTGGCTCACCCGCTGGCTGGCGGCGCGCTCCGTGGCCGCCGTCGCCGCCCGCCAGGGCGACCGAGACCCCATGCGGCACTTCATCTCCACCACGCTGGACGACGAGGCGGGCGAGGCGGCCAATCTGAACTACTGGGCCTACTGGCTCGGCGAGAGCCCTCACCTCCAGCTCTCCGACGACTTCATAGCCGCACCCGGACGCGGGACCTGGCACGGCCACAGAGTGTTCCAGCACCTCGTGAAAGGCCTCGCGCCCGAGCAGGGCTTCCTCGATCTGAACATTCACACCCTGTGGGCCCTACTCGCCGCGCGCCCCACCCTCCTGAGCTCCGCCGCCGGGCGGACCCTCCGGGACCGGCTGCCCGTGTTGTTGGATGGCACCGGGCCCTCGCCGCACGCGCGTCGGGAGCTGGAAGGCATTCGGTACGCGATCCGCCTCGCCGAGGCATGAAGGAGAGACACAGTGGCTGACGACCTGTCCGCGGTGGCCGGTTTCCTCTACGAGGCGGGAACGCTCAAGCACACGCGCCGCACGGGCTGGTGGATGGCCGGCGTCAACGACCCGGAGAGCGTCGCCGAGCACTCCTGGCGCACGTCGCTCATCGCGTCCATCATCGCGAAGCTGGAAGGCGCCGACCCCGCGCGGGCGGCCTTCCTCGCCGTGTGGCACGACACCCAGGAGACCCGTACCGGGGACGTGAACCACCTCGGGAAGAAGTACGCGACCAACGCCGACCCGGGCACGGTGACTGCCGATCAGACCCTCGGCATGCCGGAGCGGCTCGCCTCGACGATTCAAGAGCTTGTCGCCGAGTACGAGGCCAAGGACTCGCCGGAGGCCGTCTGCGCCCGCGACGCGGACAAGTTGGAGTGCATGCTCCAGGGCATCGAGTACAAGGCCCAGGGACACGCCCACGCCCAGCGGTGGATCGACAACAGCAGGGCCCGTCTGACGACGGAGACCGGGCAGCGGCTGGCCGACGAGCTGCTGGGCCAGGACCCCCTCGACTGGCTGCGGACCGTCCTCGGTGAGACGCCCTGAGGGCGTCCCGCAGAGGGTGCGCACGACACCGGCCCGGCCGCTTCGGGGCGGTCGGGCCGGTGTCGTGTGCGCTCTGAACAGCAGCGCGGGGAGATCCTTCGGGCGCCCCGGCTCAGGCGGCCTTGGTCTCCCAGAAGATGCGGTCGATCTCGGCGATGAGCTCAAGAGCCTTCGCGCCGGTCGCCGGGTCGTTCGACGCCTTGGCGGCCGAGAGGGCCTTCAGGGTGTCGTTGACCAGGGTGTGCAGCTGCGGGTACTTCTCGAAGTGCGGGGGCTTGAAGTAGTCGCTCCACAGCACCGAAACGTGGTGCTTGGCGAGCTCGGCGCGCTGCTCCTTGATGGTGATGGCGCGCGCACGGAAGTCGGCGTCTTCGTTGGCCTGGTACTTCTCCTGCACGGCCTTGACGGACTCGGCCTCGATGCGGGCCTGGGCAGGGTCGTACACGCCGCACGGAAGATCGCAGTGGGCGGAGACCTTCGCCTTGGGGGCGAAGAGGCGGGAAAGCATGGAGTTTGTCCTCCTCGTGATCGTCTTCTCAAGGTGGAGATTACTCGCTGAAGAACCGGATTTCGCGGGCGCCCCCATGGGCTTAGGACAAAAGTCCAGGCGCGCGGCCGGACCGGTGAGCGAACGTACGGGCCCGTGCGGCAGCATGCGGGGGTGACGAGGAGGACACGCATGGTGGAGTTCGGGCGCCCGCGCAAGCGGTTCGGGGTGGCGGAGGTGACGGGGCCGTCGATGGTGCCCACGCTGCTGAACGGGGACCAGCTGGTGGTCCGGTACGGGGCTGCCGTCCGGCCGGGCAACGTGGTCGTGCTGCGCCATCCGCTCCAGCAGGACCTGCTGGTGATCAAGCGCGCGGTGGAGCGGCGGCCGGGCGGCAGCTGGTGGGTGCTCGGCGACAACCCGTACAACGAGACCGGCGACAGCACCGTCTTCGGGCCGGTGCCGGCCGAGCTGGTGCTGGCCACCGCGGTGCTGCGCTTCAGGCCGCGCGAGGAGGATCAGCGTTCACTGAGGGCCCGGCTGTCCTGGGCGGTCTCGGCGCTGCGCCCGCTACGGGCGGACTCCTCGGCCTCCAGCCGCTTGCGGGCCCGGTAGGCGGCCACGTTCGCCCGGGTGGCGCAGCGGTCGGAGCAGTAGCGCCGGGAGCGGTTGGTGGAGGTGTCCAGGTAGGCGTTGCGGCAGGGCGCGGCCTGGCACAGGCCGAGGCGGTCGGGGCCGTGTTCGGTGAGGGCGAAGGCCAGTCCCATGGCGGCCATCGCGGCGTAGCCGGCGGAGGCGTTCGAGGGGTGCTCGGCGAGGTGGATGTGCCAGTCGGGGCGGCCGTCGTCGGCGAGGGTCTCGTGGCCGGACACCTGGGGGCTGACGGGGAACTCCATGAGCAGCGAGTTCAGCAGGTCGACCGCGAGGACCTCGTCGCCGCCGTCGGCGGCCTCGAAGACGGAGCGCAACCGGCCGCGGACGTTGCGGAAGCGGGTGACGTCACCGTCGGTGACGCGGCGCGCCATCTGCTGACTTGCGCCGAACAGGGCGCGGACGGCGTCCACCGAGGTGAGCGCGTCCTTGTTGCGGGCCGGCTCCTCGGTGTTGACCAGGCGCACGGCGAAGTCCGAGTAATGGGCCAGTTCCACTTGTAGTCCTTACGACTGCGGATTAATGTCTCCGGTAACAGCTGAGACGTCTTCGAGGGTATTACGTATGGAGGGGTTCGGGATGACGGATACGGCGGATACGGCGCATACGACCGAAGCGACGGGCGCGACCGACTGGCAGTCCTGGCAGGACAGCTGGGACCGGCAGCAGGAGTGGTACATGCCCGACCGCGAGGAGCGGTTCCGGGTGATGCTGGACATGGTCGAGGCACTGGTGGGACCCGCCCCCCGGGTGCTGGATCTCGCATGCGGTACGGGAAGTATTACGGACCGCGTCCTCAAGCGGTTCCCGGAAGCCACCAGTACGGGCGTCGATCTCGACCCCGCCCTGTTGACCATCGCCGAAGGGCACTTCGCGGGCGACGCACGCGTCACCTTCGTGACCGCCGACCTCAAGGACCCGGACTGGCGCGCCGCCCTCCCCCACGACGGCTACGACGCGATCCTGACGGCCACCGCCCTGCACTGGCTGCACAGCGAGGACCTGGCCGTGCTCTACGGGCAGCTCGCACCGCTGCTGGCCCCCGGCGGGGTGTTCATGAACGCCGACCACATGCCCGAACCGGCCACCCCGCGCATCAACGCCGCCGAGCGCGCCCACCGGCACGCCGGCATGGACCGGGCCAAGTCGGCCGGGGCGGTGGACTGGCGCGAGTGGTGGGACCTGGCGGGCGCCGACCCGGCGCTGACCGAGCACGTGAAGCGGCGCTTCGAGATCTACGGGGAGCACGCGGACGGCGACACCCCCTCCGAGGCCTGGCACGCCGAGACCCTGCGCGCCGCCGGCTTCGCTGAGGCCCGTACGGTCTGGCGCTCCCCCTCGGACGCGCTGGTCCTAGGTCTGAAGTAGGGACCCGAAATGACTGAGGGGCGGTACGGGATCCCGTACCGCCCCTCGTCCGTCCGCGGGTGCAGGCCACTGCACCTCGGAGCAACAGGACCTCTGCGTAACTGCACCTCGGAGTAACCGCACCTCCGGGCTACAGCACCTTGGAGAGGAACGCCTTCGTGCGGTCGTGCTGGGGGTTGCCCAGGACCTCGCGGGGGTGGCCCGACTCGACGACCACGCCGCCGTCCATGAAGACGAGGTTGTCGCCGACCTCGCGGGCGAAGCCCATCTCGTGCGTGACCACGATCATGGTCATGCCCGATTCGGCCAGGTCCCGCATGACGTCGAGGACGTCACCGACCAGCTCCGGGTCGAGCGCTGAGGTGGGCTCGTCGAAGAGCATCAGCTTCGGCTCCATGGCCAGCGCGCGGGCGATCGCCACGCGCTGCTGCTGGCCGCCGGAGAGCTGGGTGGGGTAGTTCCCGCCCTTGTCACCGAGACCGACGCGGTCCAGGAGCTTGATGGCGCGCTCGCGCGCCACCGCCTTGGACTCGCCCTTGACCATGACCGGGGCTTCCATCACGTTCTCGATGGCCGTCATGTGCGGGAAGAGGTTGAAGCGCTGGAAGACCATGCCGATGTCCCGCCGCTGCGCCGCGACCTCGCTGTCCTTCAGCTCGTAGAGCTTGTCGCCCTTCTGGCGGTAGCCGACGAGGTCCCCGTCGACGTACAGCCGTCCGGCGTTGATCTGCTCCAGGTGGTTGATGCACCGCAGGAAGGTCGACTTGCCGGAGCCGGACGGGCCGACCAGACAGAAGACCTCACGCGGGGCGACCTCCAGGTCGATTCCCTTGAGGATGTGCGCCGCACCGTAGGACTTGTGGACGCCCTCGGCCTTCACCATGGCAGTCGTCATCAGGCCACCGCCTTGCGGTTCGAGAAGCTGGACAGTTTCGCCTTGATCTTCTGCAGCGGTGTCGGCGGCAGCGAGCGGAGCGCACCACGGGCGTAACGGCGCTCCAGGTAGTACTGGCCGACGCTGAACACCGAGGTCAGGGCGAGGTACCAGATCGACGCGACGAAGAACATCTCCATCACCGCGAACGAGGTCGAGGCGATGTCCTGGGCGGCGCGCAGCAGGTCGAAGTACTGCACGGCGACCACGAGCGACGAGGTCTTGAGCATGTTGATGAACTCGTTGCCCGACGGCGGCACGATCACGCGCATGGCCTGCGGCAGTACGACGCGGCGCATCGTCTGCGTGCGGGTCATGCCGAGCGCGTGCGAGGCCTCGGTCTGGCCCTCGTCGACCGACTGGATGCCGGCGCGGACGATCTCCGCCATGTACGCGCCCTCGTTCAGGCCCAGACCCAGCAGGGCGGCCAGGAACGGGGTCATGACCTGGGTCATCTCATCCTTGTAGAACCCGAGGTTCAGGATCGGGAAGATCAGGGCGAGGTTGAACCAGATCAGCAGCTGCACGTACACCGGGGTGCCGCGGAACAGCCAGATGTAGAACCAGGCGATCGTGCTGGTCACCGGGTTCTTCGAGAGCCGCATGACGGCGAAGAGGATGCCGAGGACCAGGCCCAGGGCCATCGAGGTGATGCTGATCCAGACCGTGTTGACGACACCGCGCAGGATCGACGGGTCGAACAGCTTCTCCGGAACGGTCGCCCAGCGCACGTTGCCCTGCGAGAAGGCGAAGACGAGCGCCACGACCAGGCCGATGACGACCACGGCGCTGATCCAGCGGCCGTAGTGGCGCACCGGGATGGCCTTGATGGCCTCGGGGGGGACGGCCCCGGCCGGCGGGTTGTCCGCCGGGCCCGGGACCTTGTCGAGCTTGTCAGTCACAGTGACTGCCCTTCAGTGTGCTGCGGTGGTACGCGGAGGTCAGGAACCGGCGTTGATCTTGGCCTCGGTCACGGCGCCGGAGCCCGCGTTCCACTTCTCCAGGGCGGCCTTGTAGGTGCCGTCCTTGATGACCGCGTCAAGGGCTTCCTTGAGCGCGTCGCGCAGCTCGGTGTTCTTCTTGTCCACCGCGATGCCGAAGAGGCCGGCGTCGGTCGGGTTGGCGATGGCCTCGAAGTCGTTGCCGCCACCGGCGGTCTGCGCGATGTACGCGGCGACCGGGGAGTCGTTCAGGTCGGCGGCGGCGCCACCGGCCTTCACGCGGGTCTGGGCCTCGGCGTCGGTCGGGAAGGACTCGATCTTGAGCTCGCCCTTGCCGTCCGTCTTGCACTTCTCGGCCTGGGTCTTGGCGGACTCCTCGTACGTGGTGCCGCGCTGGACGGCGACCGTCTTGCCGCACAGGTCGTCGAGGGTCTTGATGTTCTGGGGGTTGCCCTTCTTGACCAGGATGCCGGTCGACGCGGAGAAGTAGTCGACGAAGTCGACACCGGCACCGGTCTTGGCGCCCTTGTCGTCCAGGCCCTCCTGACGGGCCTTGGTGTCGGTGAGCGAGGACATGACCAGGTCGCTGCGGCCCGTCTGCATGCTGCCGATCAGCGTGTCGAAGGTGCCGGACTCGAACTTGAACTGCACGCCGAGCTGCTTGGCCAGGGCCGCCGCCACGTCGGGGTCGACACCGACGATCTTGCCGCCCTCGGTGAACTCCATCGGCGCGTAGGTGGCGTCCGTGCCGACCTTGATGACACCCGCGTCCTGGATCTTCTTCGGGAGCTTGGCGAAGAGCGGCGCGCTGCTGTTGGCGGCCGAGCCCGACGGGGTGCTGGAGGCCTTGTCGGTCTGGTCACCACAACCGGTGAGGATCAGGGCGCCCGCGACCGCGATCGCGCCGACCGCGGCGATCCGGGACCGTGCAGCGGTCGTACGACGGGTGGTGCTAGCGGTCATGGCTTGGTTCCTCCGGCGCTGGTGGAAAAGCAACGAAAAACGGTCGAACACGCACCATCGAGTGTCGCGACCTTGTGTGATTACGGCATCTTGCCATTCGGACTGAGACATTCAGGGTGCCCGTCAGGTCAAAATCGCATAACGGGCGCCCCGGGTAGCCCAACAGGACTGCGGAGAACGGGGTTCGAGGCCGCAGATACTGCTGTGACCTGCTGTTTTTGCCGCAGTTTCTACGGGGCGTCTCGCCCACTGGACGGCAAGGTTTGGACTTTTCGCCAAAAGCCGGGCAGGGGACCTACAGTTGAGCGGGAATCGACTCGTCTGGGCGAGCGTTCTTCGGGTAGAACAGATCCTTACACCCCTCATCCGGGGCTCAGGGCGCGCGTGCGGCGCGCCCGCGCGTACGAACCTCCCCTTCGCGGAGACGGGCCAACCGTTGACGCGGAGTACGGACGCGGTGCCCGCCCACCCCTTAACCAGGAGTGGCCACCCTCAACGAACAAAAGGAATTAAGGGGTCACACGAAGTGGCAGCGGAGATCGTCAACCCTCGCAGCGACAGCGCGACGGACAACAACCCCGACGCGGTGTTCGCACTGCACCGGGGCGGCAAGATGGCCATCCAGGCCACGGTTCCGGTGAACGACAAGGACGACCTGTCCCTGGCGTACACGCCGGGCGTGGCGAAGGTGTGCACCGCCATCGCCGAGCAGCCGGAGCTGGTGAACGAGTACACCTGGAAGTCCAACGTGGTCGCCGTCGTCACCGACGGCACGGCCGTGCTCGGCCTCGGTGACATCGGCCCGGAAGCCTCCCTCCCCGTGATGGAGGGCAAGGCCATCCTCTTCAAGCAGTTCGGTGGTGTGGACGCGGTTCCGATCGCGCTCGCCACCAAGGACACGGACGAGATCGTCGAGACGGTCATCCGTCTGGCCCCGTCCTTCGGCGGGGTCAACCTGGAGGACATCTCGGCGCCCCGCTGCTTCGAGATCGAGCGCCGCCTCCAGGAGGCGCTGGACATCCCGATCTTCCACGACGACCAGCACGGCACGGCCATCGTGACGCTGGCCGCGCTGCGCAACGCCGCCAAGCTCACCGGTCGCACCCTCGGCGACCTGCGCGCCGTGATCTCGGGCGCGGGCGCGGCGGGCATCGCCATCGCCAAGATCCTGGTGGACGCGGGCATCGGCGACGTCTGCGTCACCGACCGCAAGGGCGTCGTGTCCGCGGACCGCTCCGACCTGACGGACGTCAAGGCGGAGATCGCGGGCCTGACCAACAAGACCGGCCAGACGGGCTCCCTGGAGACCGCGCTGAACGGCGCGGACGTCTTCATCGGCGTCTCCGGCGGCTCCGTCGCCGAGGAGGCGGTGGCCACCATGGCGAAGGACGCGTTCGTCTTCGCCATGGCCAACCCGAACCCGGAGGTCCACCCGGACGTCGCGCACAAGTACGCGGCGGTCGTGGCCACGGGCCGTTCGGACTTCCCGAACCAGATCAACAACGTGCTGGCGTTCCCGGGCATCTTCGCGGGTGCCTTCAAGGTGCGCGCCACCCGGATCACCGAGGGCATGAAGATCGCCGCCGCCGATGCCATCGCCGGTGTCGTGGGTGACGAGCTCGCCGCCGACTACGTGATCCCGTCGCCGTTCGACGAGCGCGTGGCCGAGGCGGTCGCCACGGCCGTGGCCGCCGCGGCCAAGGCCGACGGTGTGGCCCGTCTCGTCTGAGACCGGACCTGACCGGACCTGAGCAGTACGCCAAGAGGCCCGACCGGATCACCTCCGGCCGGGCCTCTGCTTTTCCGCGCGGCCCCCGCCCGGGACCGGGCCGGGTGCGACGAAGGCCTCACCCGTGCGGTGGCGGGAGGTCTGGAACCAGGCCCTACTGAGCGGTAGCGTCGCCGCATGTTCGCTGCCTACGCCGCCCGAATCGACCGTGACCAGCCGCTGAACGGCCTCGTGCTGGGCGACCGCCCGGCCCCCGAGGCCAAGCCCGGCTGGGTGACCGTGAACGTCAAGGCCGCCTCCCTCAACCACCACGACCTGTGGTCGCTGCGCGGGGTCGGCCTCGGCGAGGAAAGACTCCCGATGATCCTCGGCTGCGACGCCGCCGGGATCGACCAGGACGGCAACGAGGTCGTCCTGCACTCCGTGATCGGCCAGAGCGGCCACGGGGTCGGCCCGGACGAGCCCCGCTCGATCCTGACCGAGCGCTACCAGGGGACCTTCGCCGAGCAGGTGACCGTCCCCGCCTGGAACGTGCTGCGCAAGCCCGCCGAGCTCTCCTTCGAGGAGGCCGCCTGCCTTCCGACGGCCTGGCTGACGGCGTACCGGATGCTGTTCACCAACGCCGGGGTCCGCCCCGGGGACTCCGTCCTGGTGCAGGGGGCCGGCGGCGGCGTCGCGACCGCCGCGATCGCCCTCGGCAAGGCGGCCGGCCTGCGGGTGTTCGCCACGAGCCGGGACGAGGCCAAGCGCAAGCGGGCCGTGGAGCTGGGCGCGGTCGAGGCGTTCGAGCCGGGCGCACGGCTGCCGCAACGGGTGGACGCGGTGATCGAGACGGTGGGCGCCGCCACCTGGTCGCACTCGGTGAAGTCCCTGCGTCCGGGCGGAACCCTGGTCATCTCCGGCGCCACGAGCGGCGACCGGCCCGCGCACGCCGAGCTGACCCGGATCTTCTTCTTGGAGCTGAAGGTGGTCGGCTCCACGATGGGCTCGAAGGACGAGTTGGAGGACCTCCTCGCCTTCTGTGCGACCACCGGGCTGCGGCCGGTCATCGACGAGGTGCTGCCGCTGGACCGGGCGCGGGAGGGATTCGAGAAGCTCGCGGCGGGCGACCTCTTCGGCAAGATCGTCCTCACCCCCTGACCGCCTCGGCGTCAACTGGGGTTGACGAGCCTCCCGCGTCAACCTACATTGACATCCATGACCGAAGCCACTGATCTCGCCGAGCGGGCCGGTGACCGTGACCCGCGCGTGGGCCTGCGTGCCGTGGCCGCCCTCCGGAGGCTGCTGGAGCAGCTGGAGGCCGTACAGGTACGCAGCGCCCGCGCGCAGGGGTGGTCCTGGCAGGAGATCGCGGCCGAGCTGGGCGTCAGCCGGCAGGCCGTGCACAAGAAGTACGGGAGGCTCTGATGTTCGAACGCTTCACCCGCGACGCCCGGTCGACCGTGACCGGGGCGGCGACCGAGGCCCGGCAGACCGGGGCCCCCACCGTCACCGAGGAGCACCTGCTGCTCTCCCTGCTGGCCCTGGGCGTCCTGGACCCGCTCGGCGTGGACCGCGCGGCCGTTGCCGCCGACCTCGCGGCGGCCCGCCGCCGGGGCGGCATGTCCAGGGCGGACGAGGAGGCGCTGGCCGGACTCGGCATCGACCTCACCGAGATCGTCTCCCGCATCGAGGAGACCCACGGCCAGGGCGCCCTCGCGGCCCCCGCGCCCCGCAGGCGGACCCTGGGCGCCTCGATCCGCTCCGCCCTGGGGCGCGAGGACGCGGACGACCGCGCGGGCAGCTACCGGGTCCCCTTCACCGAGGGCGCGAAGAAGGTGCTGGAGCAGTCGCTGCGCATCGCGCTGGGCCGCAAGGACAACCACATCGGCACCCTGCACCTGCTGCTGGCCCTGATCTCCCGCCCGGGCACCGTCTCCGAGGTCCTGTCGGACCACGGCGTCACCTACGGCACGGCCGAAACCACCCTGGCAGCCTGACCGCCCCGGCGGTAGCTGGGGGGAGTTTGAGGGGCGGAGCCCGGGGCGGCGTCCCGGCAGCAGTGCCGCGGGCGGGCTACGACCTGGCCCCGAACGTGGTTCCCAGCCGGCCGCAGGCCGCCTTCAGGTGCCCGCGGGCCTCGGCCACCTGGGCCGCGGTCACCCCGCGGTCCCGCGCCACGTCGCGGACCTCGTCGCGGAACCGGTCCAGCAGCCGGTCCAGGTCTCGGGCCGGGTCGCCGGTGGGCACCAGGTCGGCGGCCCAGTCCCCGTCCGCCGCCGCATGGGCCGCCGCGTCCCCCGCCGAGGACGTGGCCTGCGTACCGCCCCCGAGCCAGGCTCCGGCCAGGCTGCCCAGGACGCCGCCGGACTTGGCGAACTGCTCCTGGAGCTGGCCCGCGATGCGCTGGACCTCCTCGCGGGCCCGCTCCTGGGCCTCCTTGGCCTGGCGGCGGGCCTGCTGCGCCTCCTCGCGGGCGCGGCGGCTCTCGTCCTTCGCCCGGCGCGCCTGTTCCTTCCACTCCTGCCGCGCCTTGCGCAGGTCCTCCTTGGCGGCCTTCCAGGACTCGTCCTCGACCTGGGTCGCCGACGCCGACGCCGCGGCCCGCATCTCGCGGCGCAGGTCTCCCGCCGCGCCCCGCACGTCGTCGCGGATCTCGGCGGCGAGCTCGGTGACCGAGTCGCGGATCTCCAGCTCCAGGTCGGCCAGTTCGCCGCCCCGGTCGGCCAGTTCGGCCCGGCCGGCGTCGGTGATCGAGTACACCTTGCGCCCGCCCTCGGTGGCGTGCGTGACCAGCCCCTCGGCCTCCAGCTTCGCCAGCCGCGGGTACACGGTGCCCGCGGACGGCGCGTACAGGCCCTGGAAGCGCTCCTCCAGCAGGCGGATCACCTCGTACCCGTGGCGCGGGGCCTCGTCCAGCAGCTTGAGGAGGTACAGGCGGAGTCGGCCGTGGGCGAAGACGGGCGGCATGTCAGAGCACCTTCTTGTCGAGCGCGAGGGGGGCGGCGGGGCGGTCCGCGTCGGCCTGCGGGCGGCGCAGCAGGGCGATCGAGCCGGAGACCGTGGTCGCCCGCAGGGTGCCGGCGCCGGAACCGAGGGTTCCGGTGATCCGCTTGGCACCCATCTGGCCGGAGACCCGCAGGTCCTCGAAGGCGTTGGAGACGCGGCCGGTGGCGGTGTTGGCCTCGACCTTGGCGTCGGCGGGGTGCGGGAGACGGATCGCGACCTGCCCGGAGACGGAATTGAGGAAGATGTCCACCGGCTTCGGGTCGGCGGGGTCCGCCGCGAGGTCGATGAGCATGTCGCCGCTGACCGAGTCCGCCCGCACGTTGCCGCCGGAGCCGTCGACCACCGTCAGGCCGCCGGAGACGGAGTGGAAGCCGAACTCGCCGGAGACGGACTGGGCCTCGACGCCGCCGGAGACGGTGTGCGCCTTGACCCGGCCGGACAGCCCGACCAGCGTGGCGTCGCCGGAGACCCCGTTGACGTCGGTGCCGCCGGAGATGCCGGAAACGAAGACGGCGGCGCCGACCGCGGCGACGTGGACCTGGGTGGCGGCGGGCACGGTGAGGGTGATCGCGACGCTGCGCTCCCAGGCCTTGCGGCCGGAGGCGGAACCGGCCCAGGCCTTCCAGGGCTTCGTCTCGAACCACTGCTTGAGGCCCTGGGAGCCGTTCCAGGGCAGGTCCTCGTAGGACACGGTGAGCGTGCCGCCGTCCTGCACGACGTACAGCGGCGGCCCGTCCACCTCGGTCACCTCCAAGCGGGCCGGGCCCTCCTCAGCGGCGACCACGTTCACCGTGCCGCTCACGAGGCGGACGCGGAGCTCGGTCACCGGCTCCTCGAAGGTGAGCTTCTGCGGTTCGTCGAAGTGCCATGTCGACGGCGACGGCGACGACTCGGGCGACTGCTCTGCCATGGTGCTGATCCTCCTCGTGCGTTCACGGACCGGGCTCGACGCACGCAACATATCGCGTCTTCTGTTAACACGATATATCGCGGTTGAACGAAGTCAAGCGCCCTTCCGAAACCCCACGGTTCGGGGTGTTTTGCACTATTGTGTGCGCATGTCAATATCCAGGGCCGCGACCGGCGGAATGCTGCTCTGCCGTGCCGAACCCCTTGCCGTCCGGCCCCCGGCACACCTGTTGCGCGTACGCCTGCTGCTCGCCCCGGCGGGCGCGTGGAGCGTGCTCGTCCCCGAGGACAAGCCGTGGCGGGACGGCCCGGAGACCGTGATGGAGGTCCTCTCGGGCTGGGGCTCGGCGATCGCGCTCGGTACCGACCGGCCGGTGCTGAGCCTGTGCTGGGAGGGCGGCCGGACCGGATTCGCCCTGGCCGGCGGGTTCCGGCGGACCGTCTCCTACGCGTGGGACGTGACCGGGCGCCCGGCCGGCGAGCCCGATGCCATGCGCGCCCTGTCGGCGCGGCTCGGCCTGGACCCCGTACTCGACCTGGAGGAACTGGAGCGCCTCACCCGCCCCGGCAGCGACCCCGCCGTGGACGGGGAGGCCCGGCTGCTCGCGCTGGTCGCCCTGCTCTCGCGCGCCGGACTCGCCCTGCCGCCCGGGCTCGCCCCGGGCGAACCGGCCGACCGGCTGCGGGCTGCGGCCCGGGTGGCTCCCGGCGTGGAGACGCTGGAGTGGTCGGGCTGGCGCGACGCGGTACGGGCCGAGCTCGACGCGGCGGAACGGGGCCCGCTCGGCCCGTGGGTCCGCGGCCCGCGGGCCCGACTGTTGGGCGCGGCCCACGTGGCGGCCGGCGCGCCCCTGCTGGCCTGGGCGGTCCGCCGCCGCAGCCCGGGCTGGGCGACGGCCGGTGCGGTCCTGCTGGCGCACGGGACCGCGACCCTGGCGTACGACCGGGCCCGGGCGCGACACCCGACCTAAGGGCGGTGCCGGGCCCGGGCGGGGGGTCAGGGGGCCGTGGGCGGCAGCTCCTTGATCCGGTCGACGACCGTCCGGGTCATGACGGCGCTGGTGTACACGACCGTGCCGGGCTTGATCAGGCCCTGTTCGCCGGCCTCGCCCTGTACCTGGACGCTGCGCTCGCCGAGGAAGGTGAGGGTCTGCCGGTCGAAGATCCACTCCACGCGCTGGCCGGAGTGCTCGTCGAGCCGGGCGACCGCGACGCCGCTGCGGCCCGCGGCGTCGACCGCCTCGTCGACCGTCACCACGCCGGGGATCTTCGCCGCCGCCTTGTAGAGCGCGGTCGTGAGCTCGGCCGGCGGGTAGCTGGAGCGCAGCAGGTCGCCGATCGTGGTGAAGGCCTCCTGGTCGGGGCCGTTGCCCATGCCCTTGGTCTCCTCGTAGATCCGTCGGAGCAGCACGTCGGGATCGGTGGGCAGCGCGGCGAGGTAGTCGTAGGTGGGCGCGTTCAGGTACGGCGTCGGGGTGTTGCCCTTCTCGTCGGGGCCCGCCAGGGTCACGCCCTCCGGTCCGGTGTTGCCGGGCTCGATCAGCCAGCCCTTGGTGCCGTCCGGGGAGTTCCACTGGTGGCGCACGTGCAGCGGCAGGCTGACCAGGGTGCTCTTCTTGCCCACGGTCTTCACGTAGGTGTTGGCCGTCTTGCTGCCGATGTAGACGAACTGGTCCGCGCGCACGGCCGGGCCGGAGACCGAAGCGGAGGCCAGCGAGATCCGGTCCAGGAGCTGCGGCGCCCCCTTGGGGTCGGCGGTGCCGATCCGGGTGGTCAGCGCCGGGCCCGTGGCGATCGTGGAGCCGGGTCCGTCCGCGGCGCCCCGGTCCACGTAGGAGAGGAAGCCGACGGCGAGCGCTCCGGCCAGCGCGAAGGCGGCGGCGGGCACGAGGACCGCCCGGCGCAGGAACGGGTTGCGCGACCCGGCGGCACGGGCGGGGGCGGTCCGGGCGGGGACCGAGGTGGCGGTGTCGGCGGCTCGGAGGTCTTCGTGGATCTGGGCCATCAGGCGCTCCTTGTGGAACTGGTGGCGGCCCGCGGGCAGTTCCCGTTCGGCGAACGGCGCAAGGAGCGGGTGCTCCTCCTGGCCGGCCGGGCGGGGCCGGGAGAGGTCGGGGTTCATCGGGTTCCTTCCTGTGCGGACCGGACCGTGTTCGTGCGGTCGCCATGTGTCTGTCGGGGCCGGGCCGCGAGTTCCCGGTTTTTCTTCTTCATTTCTGTTTCAGCGAGTTTGCGTAGCTTCGTACGGGCGCGGGACAGCCTGGAACGGACGGTTCCGACCGGGATGCCGAGGACCCGGGCGACCTCCGCGTACTCCAGTCCCTCGCCCAGGCACAACAGGAGGACCTCGCGCTCGGGTCCGCGCAGCGCACTCAACTGCCCGAGCGTGGCCGCGATCTGCCGCCGGTCGTCCAACCGGCCGGCCACCTCCTCGGCGTGGTCGGGCACGGAGGCGGCGCCGGCCGCCGCCGTGGCGGCGGCAGCGGCGGCCCGATAGCGCCGGTTGCTGCGGCAGTGGTTGCGGGCGAGGTTGGTGGCGATGCCCAGGAGCCAGGGCCGCAGCGAGCCGCCTTCGGGGTCGATCGCGGCGCGCAGCCGCCACGCCTCCAGGAAGGCGGCCGACATGACGTCCTCCGCGGCGGCCCAGTCGCCGGTCATCCGGAAGGCGTGGTTGTAGAGGGTGCGGGCGTAGCTGTCGAACAGCTCCGCGTAGGCGTCCGGATCTCCGGACCGCACCCGGGTTCGCATCTCTGTCGTCACTCCTGTCGGCTGTCCGGCACCCGGGGCGGAGTTCCCGTGACCTGCGTCACGTCCGTCGCGGAGCGGACGGCCGCCCGCGGGGCGTCGGCCCGATCCGAAAGGGGCAGCGATCCGGAAGGGACAGCCTAGGAGGGGGCGGACCCGGGGCGCCGGGTCAGGCCACCTCCAGCAGCGGGCTCGCGTGGTGGTGGAGCCAGGCCCGGTACGGGGGCGTGCGCAGGGCGGCCTCGCGATAGGCGGCGCGCAGGTCCTCGTAGACCTCCGCGTGCGCGCCCGGTCTGGTGGCCAGCAGCAGGCGCACGGCGAGGGGGTCCCCGCAGAGCGGCCGGATCGCCATGTCTTCGCGCGGCCCGGAGGTCGGCTGGCACGGGGCGACCGCCTCGCCGGAGATGATCAGCGAGGTCGCCGTGTGGTAGTCGGCGTGGAGCACCGGCGGGTCGAGTCCGGCCCCGGCGAAGACCCGGCGCAGGCCGTCCCACTCACCGTCGACCGAGGGGTCGACCATCCAGCGGTCGGCGGCCAGGTCCCGTAAGGAGACCACCGCCTGCCCGGCGGCCGGATGGTCCCGGGACATCGACACGAACTGCGGTTCCCGTTCCATCAGCACGTGCATCTGCAGTCCGGGCGGCACCCGCAGCGGACTGCCCTCCACCTCGTGCACGAACGCCACGTCCAGCTGTCCCGCGGCCACCATCCGCAGCAGTGCGTTGGCGGAGACGTCGACGACGAGCGAGGTCTCGGTGTCCGGGAGCCGCCGGTGGATCCGCCGCAGCCAGCCCGGCAGCGCGCTGCTGGCGGTGGAGCCGATGCGCAGCCGCGATGCGTGGGCCAGTTCGCGGGCCTCCGCCACCAGCGCGGCCATCTCGGCGAGCAGCGGGCGGGCCCGGCCCAGGACGGTCCGGCCGAAGGGGGTGGGCCGGCAGCCGGTCCGCTCGCGCAGGAACAGCTCGCCGTCGAGGGCCCGTTCGATGCGGCGCAGCTGGGTCGTCAGGGAGGGTTGGCTCACGCCGAGTTGCCGGGCGGCCTTGTGCAGGCTTCCGGCGTCGGCGATGGCGCACAGCGCGCGCAGGTGCCTGACCTCAAGCTCCATCCTCCGAGGGTAGGCCGCCCCCTGCTGACCGCACCAGCCACCGATAGCCCCCCGAATCCCGCCATTCTCACGCTAGTTGGGCTGCCGAAATCTCCCCGATAGGCCCGCGCTATCGGGGAGTGACATCATCCGCCGGGCACCTCGGCTCCCGCAGACTCCGGTTCGAAAGACCACCCCCACCGCACCGGACGAGTAGGAGCTCCCCCACATGCGCCACTCCCGTAAGGCCATGCTGGCCACCACCGTCGGCCTCGGCCTCGCCGCCACCCTTGGTGTCGTCCCCACCGCCACCGCCGCGCCCGCCCCCGTCGGAAACGCCGTGAGCTACGCCACCTACGAGCGTTCGCCGGAGAACGCGGCCGCCAACGCCGCCTTCTTCGAGGCCGTGCAGCGCGCGGTCGCCGAGCAGCGCGCCGCGAACCCCGGCGCCCTGGCCGTGACCGTCACGTACAACACCCGCAGCGCCCCGAGCTTCCGCACCCAGATAGCCCGCTCCACCCAGATCTGGAACGGCTCGGTGTCCAACGTCAAGTTGCAGGAGGTGTCCTCGGGCGGGAACTTCTCGTACCGCGAGGGCAACGACTCACGCGGCTCGTACGCGAGCACGGACGGGCACGGACGGGGTTACATCTTCCTCGACTACCGGCAGAACCAGCAGTACAACTCCACCCGGGTGACGGCGCACGAGACCGGCCACGTGCTGGGTCTGCCGGACCACTACTCGGGTCCGTGCAGCGAGCTGATGTCGGGCGGCGGCCCGGGCACCTCGTGCACGAACGCCAACCCGAACTCCGCCGAGCGCGCACGGGTCAACCAGCTCTGGGCCAACGGCTTCGCCTCCGGTCTGGGTGCGAAGGACCTCGCCGCCAAGGGCTGAGTCACCGCTCCTCGGGATCCGCGTGATCGGGGCAGTCGGGGTTCCGGCAGGGACCCCGACCCCACACCGGGATGAAGATCCCGAGGGACTTGCGCCGCCTGACCACCGTGTCGACGCGGCGCCCGCACGCCGGGCACGTCTGCTGCTCGTGCCCGGCCTGCGGGGCCACCGTCTCGTGCGCGTGGTGCTGCTGTTCACCGGCCATACCTCCACGGTAGGCCGGTTCCGTGCGTTCGGCGGGTCAGCTCCTGCTGACGGCGTACGTGCTAATGATCTGGCCGCCGCCGAAGGTCTTGACCCCGGTGAGCTCCAGGAGGCGCACGTCGAAGCCGGCGCGGGACATCGGCATGCCGGTGCCCGCGAAGACCGGGTAGGTCTTGACGATGATCTCGTCGATCTCGTCGATCAGCTGGGTGGCGAGGTCCGCGCCGCCGCAGAGCCAGATGCCGAGGCCGTCCCGGGCCTTGAGCTCGCGCACCTCGGCGACCAGGTCGCCGCCGATCAGCCGGACCTGCGGGTCCGGCGCGGTGGCGAGGGAGCGCGAGACGACGTACTGCTCGGGCAGGTGGCCGTAGGGGCTGGTCATGCCCGCCTTGAGGCCCGGCTCGTAGGTGTTGCGCCCCATGATCACCGCGTCGAAGCGCTTGGGCGCGGCGTCGGCGATCCCGAGGTGGGCGCGCCCCTGCGCCGAGATGGTCTCGGGGTACTCGGCCACCAGGTGCCCGAGGAACTCGGGGTCCACGTGGCCGTAGAAGAAATCGCCGTCGCCGTCCGGGGCACCGATGAACCCGTCGACGGTCGTGGCGATGAAGTACGTGAGCTTGCGCAAGCGATTCTCTTCCACTGGGCAGTGCCACCACACCGAGGCACGTCGCACAAAGTACTTCGCCTGAAGTGGTTACGCAAGGACCATCGCCCCGGACGGGACCGCGACGCTCAGCCCCGCGGCTTGCGCCACATCGGCCACATCAGCGGCCCGTCCGGAAGCCGTACCGCCTCCCCCGTGAACTCCCAGCCCAGCCGTTCGTAGAGCCCCTTGCTGCGTCCGCTGCTCGCCTCCAGATACGCCGGCACGCCCTCGCGGTCGCAGCGCTCCAGCACCGGCCGGATCAGCTCGCTCCCCAGCCCCTGCCCCTGCCGGCCCGGGGCGACAGCGATCATCAGCAAGTACTCGTGCTCCTCCGCCGTCGGGTGCACCGCGCCCGTGAGGCGCCCGACCAGCTCGCACCGCTCGTTGTCCGGGTCGGCCGCGGCCCGCATCCGGGCCGGGACCTCGTCCTCGACGGGCTCCCCCTCCGGGTCACCGGCCGGGATCCGCAGCCACAGCGCGGCGGCCGAGCCGTCCACGGCGTAGTCGATCCGGCCCTCCTCCAGCGCCACGTCCACGAAGACGCCCAGGAACTTCCCGTGCACCGCGGCCCGGTGGTCCGGGTCCGGGAAGACCCAGCTGCTCACCGGGTCGGTGCGGAAGGCCTCGTCGAGCAATCCCGCCACCGCGTCCCGGTCCGACTGATCCGCCTGACGTATCTCCAGCGCCACTGGTCACACCCTTCACTCACGTGTCAACAACCGTGAGCGATCCTAGAGTTGGCGCGGACATGCGGTAAGGCCCGTTCCGGCACGGTGCGGTACCGGAACGGGCCTCGCCTCCCCCTCGGGCCTCGCCCCCTCGGCCCCCGGCTCTACTCGCGCCCCCGCGCGCTCACCGCGTGCGCCGCGTCACGAACTCCGCGAGCGCCAGCAGGCCGCCCGCCGCCCCGAGGTCCGGAACGGCCCGGGACAGCTGCTGGACCGCCCGCCCCATCCGGTCCGCCGCCTCGGCCTGCGCCCAGTCCCGCCCGCCGGCCCGGTCCACCGCGTCAGCCGCCCTGCGCACGTCCTCCCCGGTCATGGGACCGGCGTACAACTCGGCCAGCTCCTTCCCCGCCGTGGTGTCCGAGGTGAGGGCGGCCACGACCGGGAGGGACTTCTTGCGGGCGATCAGGTCCGCCCCGGCGGGCTTGCCGGTGTGTCCCGGGTCCCCCCAGATGCCGATCAGGTCATCGATCAGCTGGAAGGCCAGCCCGGCCTCCCGACCGAAGGAATCCATGGCGTCGACCTCGTCCGGCCCGGCCCCCGCGTACAGGGCGCCCAGCGCGCACGCGCAGCCCAGGAGCGCCCCGGTCTTGGCCGTGGCCATGGCCAGGCACTCGTCGAGCGAGACCTGCGGGCGCCGTTCGAAGGCGCAGTCCGCCTGTTGGCCCGCACACAGCTCGATGACACAGGCCGCGAGCCGGGCCGAGGCCGCCGCGGCGGCCGGATGCGGATCCTCCGCGAGCAGCCGCAGCGCGAGCGCCATCATCGCGTCGCCCGTGATGATGGCGTCCGGCGTCCCGAAGACGGTCCATGCCGTGGGCCGGCCCCGCCGCCGGACGTCCTTGTCGATGATGTCGTCGTGCAGCAGCGTGAAGTTGTGCGCCAGCTCCACGGCCGCCGCTGCCCGTACGGCCTCGTCCGCCGGACCGGCCCCGGAACCGCGCAGGGCCTGGGCGGCGGCCAGCACCAGGGCAGGCCGGATGGCCTTTCCGGTCCCGCCCGCGGCGGGGCTGCCGTCCTCGTGAACCCAGCCGAAGTGGTACATCGCCACGCGTCGCATCGAACCCGGCAGGCTCTCGACCGTGCGGCGCAGCTGCGGGTCGACCGCTTCTCTCGTCCGTTCCAACAGGGCCGCGGCGTCCTGGCCCTCACCGGTCGCGATGGCGTTCACGGCGGTCAGCGCCAGCGGCCGATCTCGACGTTCTCCAACACCCCGAGCGCATCGGGCACCAGCACCGCGGCCGAGAAGTAGGCGGTGACCAGGTAGGAGATGATCGCCTGCTCGCTGATCCCCATGAAGCGGACCGACAGGCTCGGTTCGATCTCGTCCGGGATGCCCGGCTGGTGGAGCCCGATCACGCCCTGCTCGTCCTCGCCCGTGCGCATGCACAGGATGGACGTGGTGCGGGCGTCGCTGATCGGGATCTTGTTGCTCGGGAAGATCGGCACCCCGCGCCAGGCCGGCACCCGGTTGCCGCCGACGTCCACCGACTCCGGGTAGATGCCGCGCTTGTTGCACTCGCGCCCGAAGGCGGCGATCGCCTTGGGGTGCGCGAGGAACAACTTGGAGCCGCGCCGCATGCTGAGGAGCTGGTCCATGTCGTCGGGGCCGGGCGCGCCGTCGTGCGGCTGGATGCGCTGGTCGTAGTCGGCGTTGTGGAGCAGGCCGAAGTCGCGGTTGTTGAGCATCTCGTGCTCCTGGCGCTCGCGCAGCGCCTCGACCGTGAGCCGCAACTGCTGCTCAGTCTGGTTCATCGGGTGGTTGTAGAGGTCGGCGACGCGGCTGTGCACCCGCAGGACCGTTTGTGCGATGGAGAGTTCGTACTCGCGCGGCCGGGCATCGTAGTCCACGAAGGTGCCGGGGAGGACGGCCTCGCCCCGGTGGCCGGCGGAGAGCTCGATCGCGGCCTCGCCGTACTTGTTGGTCTCCCGGTCGGGCCGGGTCCGTACGTCCTCCACGTGCTCGCGCAGCGACTCGACCCGGTCGGCGAGGAGCTGGAAGTCCTGCCGGGACAGGGTGAGCGCGGTGCCGGAGGTGACGGCGCGGGCGGTGTACTCCCAAATCGATTCTTCATCGACGAGGGCGTCGTCGCCGAAGTACGCGCCGTCGGCGACGGTCCCGAGGACGGCGTCCTCGCCGTAGGGGCCGGGTCCGATCTGCTCGATGCGGCCGTGGGCGAGCAGGAAGACCTGGTCGGCGGGGCTGCCGAAGGAGGTCAGCTCCTGGCCGGCCTCGAAGTCGATCTGTCGGCACCGCTGGGCGAGTTCACCGAGGACGTCGAGGTCCTCGTAGTCGCGCAGCAGCGGGAGCTCGCCGAGCTCGGCCGGGATCACCTGGACCTGGGTGCCGGTCTTGATGAACTCCACGACGCCGTTGCCGACCGAGTAGCTCAGCCGACGGTTGACGCGGTACGTACCGCCCTGCACGGACACCCACGGCAGCATCTTCAGGAGCCACCGCGAGGTGATCTCCTGCATCTGCGGCGCGGACTTGGTCGTGGTTGCCAAGTTCCGTGCGGCCGTCGTCCCGAGACTGCGCTGCGGTGTCTGGGCCTCGGACTCGGAACCTGCCTGGACCGACATGTCTTTCCCTTTCGATCACTCCATGGATCTTCGGGAGCAGCCTTTCAGCACGGAACGTGGTGGGACCATTACACAAAAGGGTGGGACTACTCCGTCCGGGTGCGGGCACCCTTTGGGGTCGCCCATCTCCCCCATGGGCCTCTCCAGCCCCACACACCCCACCCCTTTCGGCCAAGCGCGACCTCGCGGGGGTCCCGCGCGAACCTCACGGAGACCTAACTTGCATCAGGGATGCAAGTTTGCCTACGGTGACCCCATGCGGCTGACCCGATTCACCGACCTGGCGCTGCGCGTCCTGATGCGCCTGGCCGTCGAGGAAACGGACCTCCCGACCACCCGCGACGTGGCGGCGACCATGGAGGTCCCGTACACGCACACCGCGAAGGTGGTCGCCAGGCTGCAACACCTCGGCCTGGTCGAGGCCCGGCGCGGCCGCGGGGGCGGACTCGCCCTGACCGCCGCCGGGCGCGCCGCGCCGGTCGGCGGCGTGGTGCGCGAACTGGAGGGCGAGGGCGACGTCGTGGAGTGCGAGGGCACCTCGCCCTGCCCGCTGCGTGGCGCCTGCGTACTGCGCGGCGCCCTGCGCCGGGCCCAGGAGGCCTTCTTCGCCGCCCTGGACCCGCTCACGGTGAACGACCTGGTGGCGTCCCCGACCGGACCGCTCCTGCTGGGCATTTCGAGCAGGGCGCCGAGCGGATCCGGGGGGCCCTGACCCCTCCGGCCGCATGGCCGGTTAGCGCCGCCCGACCAGACCGGAACGGCGGGAGTTCGAACGAAAGTCCGCACCACGACGGACTTTCTTCGATCAAAAATACGCATCTTAGATGCAAATTCACACAGTCACGTCCATCACGCGAGGAGTTCCGCATGCTGTCCGAGAAGTCGAGCGCGACCGTACGAGCCACCCTGCCCGCCGTCGGGGCGGCGATCGGCGACATAGCCGAGCTCTTCTACGCCAAGCTCTTCGCGGCCCACCCGGCGCTGATCCGCGACCTCTTCAACCGGGGGAACCAGCGGGCCGGCCTCCAGCAGCAGGCCCTCGCGGGCTCCGTCGCCGCCTTCGCCACCCACCTCCTCGCCCACCCGGACACCCGGCCCGACGTGATGCTCGGCCGCATCGCCCACAAGCACGCCAGCCTCGGCGTCACCCGCGAGCAGTACGCCGTCGTCCACCAACACCTCTTCGAGGCGATCGCCGAGGTCCTCGGCGAGGCCGTCACTCCCGAGGTCGCGCAGGCCTGGGACGAGGTCTACTGGCTGATGGCGAACGCCCTGATCACCCTGGAGGAGCGCCTCTACGCCGAGCAGCGGGTCGTCGCCGGCGACGTGTGGCGCGAGTGGACCGTCACCGAGCGGGTGGCCGAGACCGCGGACTGCACCACCTTCCGGATCACCCCCGCGGACGGCGCCCCGGTGCCCGCCCACCGGCCCGGCCAGTACGTCTCGGTCCAGGTCGAACTCCCTGACGGTGCCCGCCAGATCCGCCAGTACAGCCTCATCACCTCCCCGGGCTCCGCGGTCCGCG
This sequence comes from Streptomyces sp. NPDC091682, assembly GCF_044756625.1. Lineage (NCBI taxonomy): Bacteria > Bacillati > Actinomycetota > Actinomycetes > Kitasatosporales > Streptomycetaceae > Streptomyces > Streptomyces sp. NPDC091682. The sequence goes on from NZ_JBIVTH010000030.1 coordinate 52,196, forward strand.
CGATCACCGTCAAGCGGGTCCACGGCCCGGCCGCCGCGGGCCCCGACGGCGAGGTCTCCAACCACCTGCACGCCCGGGTCCACGCCGGAGCCACCCTGCGGGTCTCGGCCCCCTACGGCGACCTGGTCCTGGCGGACTCGGCCGCCCCGGTGCTGCTCGCCTCGGCCGGCATCGGCTGCACCCCGATGCTCTCGATGCTGGAGCACCTGGCCGACACCGGGCACGCCGCCCCGGTGACCGTGCTGCACGCCGACCGCTCCCCCGCCGACCACCCGCTGCGGGGCGACCACCGGGCACTGACGCACAAACTGGCCGACGCCTCGGCCCGGTTCTGGTACGAGGAGTCGGCGGAGCCGGGCGACGGCGAGGGCCGCATGGACCTCTCGGACGTCCCCCTCGCCCCGGGCACCAGGGCCTACCTGTGCGGACCGCTCCCCTTCATGCGGGCCGTGCGCGAACAGCTGATCGCCAAGGGGCTGCCGGCCGCCGACATCCACTACGAGGTCTTCGGCCCGGACCTGTGGCTCGCATCGGCCTGATTGGCCGGATCGGATCGCTCACCGTACGAATGCACTAGCCGCGGAAGGACTGCCTCCACTAAACCGGAGGGTGACGGGCCAGGCACAGAGGGTGCCCGGCCCGCACCGCAACGAAGGAGGCGGCCATGTCCGCACCCATGTCCGCGGACCGTTTCATCAACGCACTGCGCAACGAGGGCCTCACCGTCGTCGAAGTCGGCGCCTGGCGCACCCACAACCGCAACCACAAGGGCCCTTGGGGACCCGTGCACGGGGTGATGATCCACCACACCGTCACCCGCGGCACCCCGTACACGGTCGAGCTCTGCCGGAACGGCCACGGCGACCTGCCCGGCCCGCTCTGCCACGGGGTGATCGCCAAGGACGGCCGCGTCCACCTCGTGGGATACGGCCGCGCCAACCACGCGGGCGCCGGCGATTCCGACGTCCTGGCGGCGGTGATCGCCGAGAAGCGGCTGCCGCCGGACAACGAGACGGACACCGACGGCAACCGCCACTTCTACGGCTTCGAGTGCGAGAACCTCGGCGACGGCCAGGACCCCTGGCCGGCGGTCCAGCTCGACGCCATCGCCCGCGCCTCGGCGGCCGTGTGCCGGATACACCGCTGGACGGCCCGCTCGGTGATCGGCCACCGCGAATGGCAGCCGGGCAAGGTCGACCCCCGGGGCTTCACGATGGATTCCATGCGCGACCGCATCGCCGAGCGCCTGAAGTAATCCCACCGGTTGCCGAACACCAGCGGGGGCAGCCGGGGTACGGAGTCATGCCTCCGCGGGGCGTTCCGTGTCGCCGCGGGCTGCGGGGCCGGGTTCGGTGCTCACGACGAACGGGTGGGTGCCCGGGACCGGGCCCTTCGGCACGCCGGGCGGACCGGGCACCGCCCGTTCCGGCGCGTGGTCACCGATCACGCGCGCGTCACCCGCGGTGCCGGGGCCGCGCCTTCACGCTCCGGCTCCGGCTCCGGCTCCGGCATGCGGTGTCAGGGAGCGCGGCGCCCCACAATGGAAGGGTGAACCGCCCCGCGAACGTTGACGTGCTCCTACAGCCCCGCCCGCCGTCGCCCCTGCAGGAGGTCCACGACGACGGGTTCGAGCGCCACGGCGTACGGCTCCTGCTCAAGCGCGACGACCTCGTGCACCCCGAACTGCCCGGCAACAAGTGGCGCAAGCTCGCGCCCAACCTGCGCGCGGCCGTGGACGCCGGCCACGACGGCCTGGTCACCTTCGGCGGGGCGTACTCCAACCACCTGCGGGCCACCGCGGCCGCCGGGCGGCTGCTCGGGCTGCGGACGGTCGGCATCGTGCGCGGGGACGAGCTGGCCCGCCGGCCCCTGAACGAGTCGCTCGCCCGGTGCGCCGCCGACGGAATGCGGCTGCACTTCGTGTCCCGGTCGGAGTACCGCCGCAAGGCCGAGCCGCGGGAACTGGCCCGGCTGGTGGACGCGGCGGGCGCGGGCGGCGCGTACGTGGTCCCCGAGGGCGGCAGCAACGCCCTCGCCCTGCGCGGCTGCGCCGAGCTCGGCCGTGAACTGCGCGGCGCCGCCGACGTCGTGGCAGTGGCCTGCGGTACCGGCGGAACGCTGGCCGGCCTCGCGGCCGGGCTGGCCCCCGGGCAGCGCGCGCTCGGGGTTCCGGTCCTGGCGGGCGGTTTCCTGACCGCGGAGATACGTTCCCTCCAGGCCGCCGCCTTCGGGGGTCCGGCCGGCGCGTGGACCCTGGCCGAGGACTTCCACCACGGCGGCTACGCCCGGGTCCCGGCCGAGCTGGAGGCCTTCGCCGCCGACTTCGGGTCCCGCCACGGCCTCCCGGTGGAGCGGATCTACGTGGCCAAGCTGCTCTGGGCGCTGACCGAACTCACCGCGGCCGGCGCCTTCGCGCGCGGCACGGTCCTCGCCGCCGTCGTCACGGGCCGGCCGTAGGGGGTGCGCGCTCAGCCCTCCTCGCGGTAGGCCGCGGCCTCCTCCAGGTCCAGCCTGCGTAGGAGCGCCCGCAGCATTTCGTCGTCGATCCGGCGGTCGTCACGCAGCGTCACGAAGACCTCCCGTTCGGCCGCGATCATCTCCCGCGCGAGCCGCCGGTAGACGTCGTCCGCCGACTCCCCCGTCTCCGGGTTGACCTCGCCCAGCCGCTCCCACACCGCGTTGCGCCGGCGCTCCATCACCGTCCGCAGCCGGTCCGCCAGCGGCGGCGGCAGCGTGCTGTTCTCCGGCTCCTCCAGCAGCTCCGCCAGCCGCTCCTCGGCCGCCCGCGAGGCCTCGCTCTGCGCCTGCGCCTCCGCCAGGGTCTCGGCCTGCACGTCCTTCGGCGGCAACTTCAACGCCCGGATCAGCGGTGGCAGCGTCAGCCCCTGCACCACCAGCGTCCCGATGACCGTGGTGAAGGTCAGGAAGAGGATCAGGTTCCGGTGCGGCACCGACATCGGCACCGAGAAGGCGATGGCCAACGAGACCACGCCCCGCATCCCGGCCCACCCCACGATCACCGGGGCCTTCCAGTCGGTCTCCGTCTCCCGGTCCCGGATCCGCGGCGACAGCCAGCGGGGCACGAAGGTCGCCGGGAACACCCACAGGAACCGGGCCACCACCACCGCGAGGAACACGGCGATCGCGTAGGTGGCCGCGTGCAGGCCGTCGTACTCCCCGAGCCCCATGAGGACCACCGGCAGCTGGAGCCCGATCAGCGCGAAGACCACCGACTCCAACACGAAGGCGACCACCTTCCACACCGCCTCCTCCTGGAGCCGGGTGGCGAAGTCGACCTGCCAGTTCCGGTGCCCGAGGTACAGCGCGACCACGACCACCGCGAGCACCCCGGAGGCGTGCACCCGCTCGGCGGCCGCGTACGCCACGAAGGGGATCAGCAACGACAGGGTGTTCTGGAGCAGCGGCTCCTTCAGCCGCGTGCGCAGCTGGTGGATCGGCACCATCAGCAGCAGGCCGACGCCGATGCCGCCGACCGAGGCCAGCAGGAACTCCGCGATGCCGCCCGCCCAGCCGGCGCTCACCCCGACGGCCGCGGCCAGCGCCACCTTGTACGCGGTGATCGCGGTGGCGTCGTTGACCAGGGACTCGCCCTGCAGGATGGTCGTGATGCGGTTCGGCAGCCGCAGCTTGCGGGCGATGGCGGTGGCGGCGACGGCGTCCGGCGGGGCGATCACCGCGCCCAGCACCAGCGCCACCGGCAGCGAGAGCCCCGGCACCAGCAAGTACGCCGCGTACCCGACGGCCACCGTCGCGAAGAGCACGTAGCCCACCGACAGCATGGCGATCGGCCGGACGTTCGCGCGCAGGTCCAGGTACGAGCTGTCCACGGCGGCCGTGTACAGCAGCGGCGGCAGCAGCAGCGGCAGCACGATGTGCGGGTCGAGGGCGTAGGCGGGCACCCCCGGGACGTACGCGGCCAGCAGACCGGCGGCGACCAGCAGCAGCGGTGCGGGCACCGGGGTGCGGCGCGCCAGCCCCGCGACGGCCGCGCTACCGGCGACCAGCGCCACCAGCGGCAATACCTCCATCGAAGATCCACCTCAATCGTCGGCCGCTCGCCCCGAACGCGCGGGCTTGGCCGAGGAGATCCCCATGACTCGCACGGCGGGAACGTATTCTGTACGAGATCAAGCTCCGGTCAAAGCGTGACGCATCGACACTCCGCTGCATCGCAGCTCCGTCCCGTGCGCGCGGTTCGCCCCGAGACTGAAGGCCGGGGTTCCGGTACAAGGAGAATGCGATGAGCGAGTGCACCCACGTTGCCGAACTGCCGCGCCCCGAACCGGTGCCCTCCCACCACACCTGCCCCGAATGCCTGGCCCTCGACAGCCACCCCGTGCAACTGCGGATGTGCCTGTCGTGCGGGTACGTGGCCTGCTGTGATTCCTCGCCCCACCGGCACGCCACCGCACACCACCAGGAGACCGGCCACCCGGTGATGCGGAGCTTCGAACCGGGTGAGACCTGGCGCTGGTGTTTCGTCGACGGTTCGATCGTCTGAAGCGGGGTAGTTCAACCCTCCGCCGGTTCCCCTGATTTGGGCCCCGCAGACCCCTAGCCACTGTGCGTACCCATGGGCTTACCATCAGTCACTGGCTCGCAGGCAGGGTACGCGGGTGCCTAGAGGGGTGCCGCGACACGATCGCCCGGATCGCGATAGCGTCACCGGCGAACAGAGCTCGTACCACCTTGGAGGTGAGGGTGTCCCAGATCGCAGGCGAGCCCGGGACTCAGGACTTCGTGGAAGTCCGGCTGCCCGCTGCGGGTGCCTACCTGTCGGTGCTGCGGACGGCCACGGCCGGTCTCGCGGCACGTTTGGACTTCACCCTCGACGAGATCGAGGACCTCCGCATCGCGGTGGACGAGGCCTGCGCGATCCTGCTCCAGCAGGCCGTGCCGGGCTCCGTCCTCAGTTGCGTGTTCCGGCTGATCGACGATTCGCTGGAAGTGACCGTCTCGGCGCCGACCACCGACGGGCGCGCACCGGAGCGCGACACGTTCGCGTGGACGGTCCTGTCGGCGCTGGCCGGCAAGGTCGAGGCCACGGTCGAGGAGAACCGGACGGTGAGCATCAGCCTCTACAAACAGCGCGGCGCGGGACCAGGCCCGGCGTGAGCGGCGGGGAGATCCCGGTGCGGGGCGGGGATCGGCCCCGGGTACGGCACGAGGTCGACGGCGGCATCCCGGAGCAGCAGCACGCCCGGCCGCACCCGGCTGATGCGGATGCGGAAGACGGCTTTTTGGACTCGGCGGAGCGACGGGCGGGCCCTATGAGCGAGAACCAGCAGGAACAACCACAACCAGACCGGCCGGCCGGGACGGGAGCCGGGGCCGAGGCCCCGCCCCCGGTGGTGCCCCCGGTACCGCCGGTGCCGGTGTTCCCGGTGACTCCGGCGCTGCCGGATCCGCGCGACCGCAGCGGCGCGCGGGCCCTGTTCATCGAGCTGCGGGCGCTGCCCGACGGGTCGGTGGAGAAGGCCGAGCTGCGCAACCGGCTGGTACGGATGCACCTGCCGCTGGTGGAACACCTGGCGCGGCGCTTCCGCAACCGCGGTGAGCCGCTCGACGACCTGACCCAGGTCGCGACGATCGGCCTCATCAAATCCGTGGACCGGTTCGACCCGGACCGCGGGGTCGAGTTCTCCACGTACGCCACGCCCACGGTGGTCGGCGAGATCAAACGCCACTTCCGTGACAAGGGGTGGGCGGTGCGGGTGCCGCGCCGTCTGCAGGAGCTGCGGCTCTCGCTGACAACGGCCACGGCCGAACTGTCCCAGCAGCACGGCCGCTCCCCGACGGTGCACGAACTGGCCGAGCGGCTGGGGATCTCCGAGGAGGAGGTGCTGGAGGGGCTGGAATCGGCCAATGCCTACAGCACGCTCTCCCTCGACGTCCCGGACACCGACGACGAGTCGCCGGCGGTCGCGGACACCCTGGGTGCGGAGGACGAGGCCCTGGAGGGCGTCGAGTACCGCGAGTCCCTCAAGCCGTTGCTGGAGGGCCTGCCGCCGCGGGAGAAGCGGATCCTGCTGCTTCGCTTCTTCGGCAACATGACCCAGTCGCAGATCGCCCAGGAGGTCGGCATCTCCCAGATGCACGTCTCCCGGCTGCTGGCCCGCACCCTGGCCCAGCTCCGCGAGAAGCTCCTCGTCGAGGAATAGTCGAGGAGGAGACGAGGGGGAGTAGACGGACGGGGAACCGACGGGCGGGGAGGAGCCGGACGATCGGTTATCGGGCCTGATCCCCCGGCCCGATGCCCAGGGCCTCGGTCGCCGTCGGATTCACCAGGAGCGCGACGACGGCCACCGCGGCCACGGCCAGCGCCACGGCGGCGGCGATCATCGCGCCGCCGGTGCTGTAGAGGGTCCAGGCCACCGGCAGCGCCATCAGCTGGGTGATCAGGGCCGGGCCGCGGCTCCAGCGGCGGCCCAGGCGCAGCCCGCGGGCCGCGACCAGCGGCAGCGCGGCGAGCGCGAGCAGGGTGATCCCGCCCGTCTCGGCCTGCTGCGGGGAATCAGGGTCACCGGCGATCCCCACGAACAGCATGTAGAGCCCGAGGCCGGCCAGCGCCAGGCCCTCCAGGGCGGTGAGCGCGGCGGCCGCGGTCAGCCGGCCGGGCAGCTCGGCGGTCGGGACGGCGGCGGAGGCGGGGGCGTTCGCGGGCTGCTTCTTACTCACTCCAGCAGAGTAGCGGCGCGTCCCGGACCCCGGAGGGGACGGGCAGTAGGGTCGGCGTCCGAAGGGGTGGGTAGTCTGGCGCTCATGCGTGCACTTCTCGTGGCCAACCCAGCAGCGACGACCACCAGTGCGCGCACGCGCGACGTCCTGACCCATGCCCTGGCCAGCGAGATGAAGCTGGAGGCGGTCACCACCGAGTACCGCGGCCATGCCAGGGACCTGGGGCGCAAGGCCGCGCACGAGGGGCTCGACCTCGTCGTCGCCCTCGGTGGCGACGGCACGGTCAACGAGGTGGTCAACGGGCTCCTGCACAACGGCCCCGATCCGGAGCGGCTGCCGCGGCTGGCGGTGGTTCCCGGCGGCTCCACCAACGTGTTCGCGCGCGCCCTGGGACTGCCCAACGACGCGGTCGAGGCGACCGGCGCCCTGCTGGATGCGCTGCGGGAGCAACGCGAGCGGACGGTGGGCCTGGGCCTGGCGGCCGGCACCCCGGGCACGGAGGACGAGTCGGTCCCGGCCCGCTGGTTCACCTTCTGCGCGGGCTTCGGCTTCGACGCGGGTGTGGTGGGCCGGGTGGAGCAGCAGCGCGAGCGCGGCAAGCGTTCGACGCACGCCCTGTACGTGCGACAGCTGATGCGCCAGTTCTGGGAGGAACCGAACCGGCGTCACGGCACGGTCACCTTGGAGCGCCCCGGCGCGGACCCGGTGACCGATCTGGTGCTGTCGATAGTGTGCAATACGTCACCGTGGACGTATCTGGGGAATCGTCCGCTTTACGCCTCGCCCGAAGCCTCGTTCGATACTGCGCTTGACGTATTGGCACTGAACCGTTTGTCAACTCCAGCAGTCGCGCGGTACGCGACACAGCTCCTGACCTCCACTCCTGAGCGGGGTCCACACGGCAAGCACGCGGTGTCTCTGCACGATCTGACCGACTTCACCTTGCATTCGAAGGTTCCGCTTCCCTTCCAGATGGACGGTGATCACCTCGGACTGCGGACCAGCGTTCGGTTCACAGGCGTACGCCGGGCACTGCGTGTGATTGTGTGAGTAGAAGGGCCCGGAGGCCTTTCACTCGAACGTTTACGCGCCAGTCCACCCTCACGATGTAGGGCTGTGACCTAGTAGACACCGACGAATCAAAAAAAACTTTCCGGAAGGGGTTGTATCCCCGTCCGAGGTTTGCGAATCTCTTCATGGCGATCGGGACAGCCCGCAACACCCGGCACCCACACAGACCGCCAGAACCCCTCCACGAATCTCTAACTGATCACCCGCGTGAAACCGGGCGGTCGCCCTTCCCTCGCGGGGGGATTCGTGAAAGCGTTCACATTCACAAGCAACTTGCCCGCAATACAAGGAGATGGAGCAGCCATGGACTGGCGTCACAACGCCGTTTGTCGTGAGGAAGACCCGGAACTCTTCTTCCCCATCGGCAACACCGGTCCTGCGCTGCTGCAGATCGAGGAAGCCAAGGCCGTCTGCCGCCGTTGCCCCGTCATGGAGCAGTGCCTGCAGTGGGCGCTCGAGTCCGGTCAGGACTCCGGTGTCTGGGGCGGTCTCAGCGAGGACGAGCGCCGCGCCATGAAGCGCCGCGCCGCTCGCAACCGGGCGCGCAACGCCAGCGCCTGACAACGACTTTCGAGCCTCGACGCGCAGCGCGTAGTAACCGAACAAGCGCTCAGCACCGTGCTCTTGAGCCCCGGACCGAATGATTCGGTCCGGGGCTCAGTGCTGTTCGGGAAAGCCGGACCGTAACGCTGAGTCACGGCACGGCTGCTACTTCTGCGGGCTGGACGGGATGTCGAGGACGACCTTGGTGCCGCGCGGCTCGGCCGGGAGCATGTCGAACGTGCCGCCGAGCTCCCCCTCCACGAGGGTCCGTACGATCTGCAGCCCGAGGTTGCCGGCGCGCTGGGGGTCGAACCCCTCGGGCAGACCGCTGCCGTCGTCGAGCACGGTGATCAGCAGCCGGCCGTCGGTGCGACCGGTTCCGCTGCGGATCGCGGCCACCTCCACGGTGCCGCCCTCCCCCTGGGTGAAGGCGTGCTCCAGGGCGTTCTGCAAGATCTCCGTCAGCACCATCGACAGCGGAGTGGCAACCTCCGCGTCCAGGATCCCGAACCTGCCGACGCGCCGGCAGGCGACCTTCCCCGGGGAGATCTCCGAGACCATCGCGATGACGCGGTCGGCGATCTCGTCGAACTCGACCCGCTCGTCGAGGTTCTGAGACAGCGTCTCGTGCACGATCGCGATCGATCCGACACGGCGCACGGCCTCGTTCAGCGCCTCGCGGCCCTGCGGCGAATCCATCCGGCGGGACTGGAGCCGCAACAGTGCGGCCACGGTCTGGAGGTTGTTCTTCACCCGGTGGTGGATCTCCCGGATGGTCGCGTCCTTGGTGATCAATTCGCGTTCGCGACGACGCAGTTCGGTGACGTCGCGGCACAGCACCAGGGAGCCGATCCGAGTGCCCTTCGGCTTGAGCGGGATGGCGCGGAGCTGGATGACCCCGCCGTTGCCGTCGACCTCGGTCTCCCGGGGGGCCCAGCCGCTGGCGAGCTTGACCAGGGCTTCGTCCACCGGTCCGCGGGAGGGGGCGAGTTCGGCCGTGATGTTGCCCAGGTGCTGACCCACGAGGTCGGAGGCGAGGCCGAGCCGGTGGTAGGCGGAGAGCGCGTTCGGCGAGGCGTAGGTGACCACGCCGTCGGCGTCGAGGCGGATCAGGCCGTCCCCGACCCGCGGGGAGGCGTCCATGTCGACCTGCTGGCCGGGGAACGGGAAGGAGCCCGCCGCGATCATCTGTGCGAGGTCGGAGGCGGACTGGAGGTAGGTCAGCTCCAGCCGGCTCGGTGTACGCACAGTGAGCAGATTGGTGTTGCGCGCGATCACTCCCAGTACCCGCCCCTCGCGGCGGACGGGGATCGACTCAACGCGGACCGGTACCTCCTCGCGCCACTCGGGGTCGCCCTCGCGCACGATCCGGCCCTCGTCGAGCGCGGCGTCCAGCAGCGGGCGGCGGCCGCGCGGCACCAGGTGGCCGACCATGTCGTCCTGGTACGAGGTGGGGCCGGTGTTCGGGCGCATCTGGGCGACCGAGACGTACCGCGTGCCGTCGAGGGTGGGAACCCACAGGACGAGGTCGGCGAAGGACAGGTCGGAGAGCAGCTGCCACTCCGAAACCAGCAGGTGGAGCCACTCCAGGTCGGTTTCACCGAGAGCGGTGTGCTGGCGTACGAGGTCGTTCATGGAGGGCACGTTGCGAGCGTACCCCGGGTATGCGCCATGACTTTCCCCACGACGGTACTCAGGAGTATCCAAGGGGGGCGCGAGCCGCGTACTGTTGGAGGAAGTGACGGGTTTCCAGGCCCTGTCATTGGATGGACAGAACAGAATGGTCTAGTCCACAATTGATTTCAGAACCTCCGCCCTCCCCGCACAGGAGGACGGATCGAGGTAAGCGGCGCGCTCTGCCCTGACCGCGCAGGCACCTCCACCGGCCGTCGGGAACCGCACACCTGTCGGCCGTAAGTACTCCGGGCTACGGTGCCGGGCGGGTCGAGGGTCCCGTCCTGCACCGTGGCCCAGAGGAACTACCGCGCGAAGAGCGCGCTCCGGCCGGTCAGGCCGCGGGCCAGGCCAGCAGGGCCCGCTCGGCCACCGCCTCCAGTTCTTCCCGGGTCGCCCCGTCGCGCGACTGCTGGGACATCCCCTGGAGCACCGCTCCGGCGTACCGGGCCAGCGCCCGCGCGTCTGTGTCCGCGGGCAACACCCCCGTCGCCACGTCGGCCCGGATCCGGCTCTCGAACATCACCAGGTTGGCGTTGCGGCGCTCGCGGAGCGCCTGCGCCACCTCGTCCGAGGTGGTGTTGATCGCGGCACTGATCACCATGCAGCCCGGCGGGTGGGCCGGGTCGGTGTAGATGTCGGCGGCCTCGCGCAGGATGCGGGCGACGGCCGCCCGGGCGGTGGGTTCCTCGGCGAGCGCCACGCCCGCGAAGTCCGCGTACCGGCCGCCGTACACCACCACGACCTCGTCGAAGAGCTTGCGCTTGTCGCCGAAGGCCGCGTAGAGGCTGGGCGCGCTGATGCCGAGCGAGGCGGTCAGGTCGGAGATGGAGGTCGCCTCGTAGCCGCGCTCCCAGAAGGCGAGCATCGCCTTGTCGAGGGCGGCGTCGCGGTCGAAGGAACGGGGCCTGCCGCGCTGTCCGGTCACCATGCCCGCATTCTATAGCGGGCGCTAGGAAATCTGGTACGTTCATTTCTGTAGCGACCACTAGCGATTACCGGAGGGGGGCGCGTCATGGGCGTGCTCAAGGGAAAGACGGCACTGGTCACCGGCGGCAGTCGGGGCATCGGGCGGGCCGTGGCGGAGCGGTTGGCGCGGGACGGGGCGCTCGTCGCGGTGCACTACGGGCGCAACGGCGCAGCGGCGAAGGAGACCGTCGCGGCGATCGGGGCGGCCGGCGGGCGGGCCTTCGCCATCGGGGCGGAGCTCGGCGTCCCCGGCGACGCCCGGGCCCTCTGGGCCGCGTACGCGGCCCATCCCGACCACACCGAGGGCGTGGACGTCTTGGTCAACAACGCCGGGGCGGCGGCCTTCGCGGGGATCGCGGACACGGACGAGGAGACGTACGACCGGGCGCACGCCCTCAACGCCAAGGCACCGTTCTTCGTGATCAAGTACGGGCTGGAGCGACTGCGCGACGGGGGCCGGATCGTGAACGTGACCGGCACCCCGGACATCGCCCTGCCGGCCATCCTGGCCACGGTCACGGCCAAGGGCGCCACGAACGCACTGACCCGGTCGCTGGCCGCCGAACTGGCTCCGCGCGGCATCACCGTGAACTCGGTCGGCCCCGGCATCACCGAGACCGACCTCAATGCGGACCTCCTCGCCGACGGGGCGACCCGGTCCCACCTGGCCGCCCGCTCGGTCTTCCATCGGGTGGGCACGGCCGAGGAGGTCGCCGACGTGGTGGCCTTCCTGGCCTCGCCGGACTCCCGCTGGGTGACGGGCCAGCACCTGGACGCGACGGGCGGCCTCCAGCTGGCGCTGATCTAGTGCCGTGACCGGAAGGGTTCGCCGGTTCGCGGCGTCCGGTGCCGTGGGGCGGGACTTCGCGGACACGCCCTGACGGCGCTACGGCCGTTCGGAGGGGATGGAGCTGGGGACGGTGGGGAGCACGATGCCCCGCGGGGCCTCGGACGGCCCTTCGCCGGCCGCCGCGACCGCCATGAGGTCGGGCAGTTCGTAGGGCTCCGCGCCGTCGAGGTCGACCTCGTAGCCGATGTCCCCGAGGCTCGCCGCCGTCAGCCGGCTCAGCGGGTTGCCGGCTTCGGCGATGGTCGGCGACATCAGCTCATTGCCGAAGACCGTCTCGCGCCAGTGGCTTCCCGCGCTGCCCGGTCCGCCGACGTTCGCGACCGGGACCGAGAGGGGCTGCCCCTCACCGCGGAGAATGCCGAACTCCGCCATGGCGCCGGGGCCGACGAAGGTGGGGTTGCTGGGAATGCCGGGGGTGGGGGGCCAGTCCTTCAGAAGACCGAAGGCGCTCCAGACGAACGCGCCGATCCCCAGGCAGTGGCCCATCTCGTGGGTGATGACGTCGAGCAGCGAGCCGTCGTCTTCCATCTGGCCGAGGTCGGCCTTGTCGAACCGCATGACGGCCTTCGCCGGGAGTCCCGCCCCGGCGAGCGCCGTCTGCGGCCGGAAGACGCGCGGCCCGGCCTCTCCGAGGACGCCGAAGACGCCGTCGAGGAACACTCCTTCGGCGTCGATCAGGATGTCGTCGACGATCACGTCGCCGCTGAAGTCGTGGATGACCGCGGTCTCCAGGTCGCCGACGATGACCCGTGCCCAGCGCTCGGCCGCCTCGGCGAAGACGTCCTTCTGATTGTTGGACAGCCCTCCGATGAAGCGGACCTCGATCTGGAACGGCGAGGTGGTCTCCGCGAGATCGGCGGCGCGCGTGGCGCTCGCCACGGCTTTGTAACTCTCGAAGGCGTAGGTCGGATTCCTGGCCATGACTACCACTCCAATCGCACATAGCACGACTTACCTACCAAAGCCACCTTATGCGACAAATGAGTTGTAGACAGGGCAACTAATCGCAGGTCAGACGGGCTGCGGCACCGTGCACCGCATCGGCCTCCCGAGTGACCTCCCGGGAGGCCGGGCGGCGGGATCGGGATCACCATGGAAAGCGGCGAGACCCCCGCCGCACCCGGCTCCCTCTGCTAGATTGGTCTATACCACCCGACCCACTCCAGATCGGCAGGCCCCGCGTGGAAGTTGTCATCGTCCCGGACGCCAAGGCAGGCGGCGAGCTCATCGCGGAGGCCATGGCCGCCCTGGTGCGGCGCAAGCCCGACGCCCTGCTCGGCGTGGCGACCGGCTCTACCCCGCTGCCCGTCTACGAGGCCCTCGCCGCCAAGGTCAAGGCCGGCCGGGTCGACGCCTCGAGGGCCCGGATCTGCCAGCTCGACGAGTACGTCGGCCTGCCGGCCGGGCACCCCGAGTCCTACCGCGCGGTCGTGCTCCGCGAGGTCGTGGAGCCCCTGGGCCTGTCCGAGGCCTCGTTCATGGGCCCCGACGGTTCGGCCGAGGACATCGTCGGCGCGTGCGAGGCCTACGACCGCGCCCTGGCCGAGGCCGGCGGCGTCGACCTCCAACTGCTCGGCATCGGCACGGACGGCCACATCGGCTTCAACGAGCCCTGCTCCTCGCTCGCCTCCCGCACCCGCATCAAGACGCTGACGCAGCAGACCCGTGTGGACAACGCGCGCTTCTTCGACAACGACCTGGAGCAGGTGCCGCACCACGTCATCACCCAGGGCATCGGCACCATCCTCGACGCCCGCCACCTGGTGCTCCTGGCCACCGGCGAGGGCAAGGCCGAGGCCGTCGTGCAGACCGTCGAGGGCCCGCTGTCCGCGCTGGTCCCGGCCTCCGCGCTGCAGCTGCACCGGCACGCCACCGTGATCGTGGACGAGGCCGCGGCCTCGAAGCTGAAGCTGGCCGACTACTTCCGCCACACCTACGCCAACAAGCCCGCCTGGCAGGGCCTGTAGCCGCACCGGCGCGACACGAAGGGCCTGGACTCCCCTGGGGGCCAGGCCCTTCGGCGTGTGCGGGTGCGGGGCGCTGCACGACGCCTCCGGGCGCTGCCCGGACCCGGTCCGCAGGGGCCGCTACGCCCCCGCGATGACTTCCGCCGCAGCCCGGCCGCAGACGCGGGACGCGCCGTGCGTCGCGATGTAGAGGGCTCCGCGGGGCTCCGTCCGCGGCAGGCCCATCTCGACGACGACCGTGTCCGGGCGGGCCGCGACCAGCGCGTCGAGGGCCTCGGTCATCCAGGGGTGTCGGTGCGCGTCACGGACCACCGCGACGACGGTGCGGTCCCCCGCCGCCACCAGCACGTCCCCGGCGGAAGAGCCCTCGGGGTAGACGCCCGCCGCGGTGCCCGGGAGCAGCTCGGCGAGTTCCGCCGCCACGCCCCAGGGGGTCTCGTCCCCCACAGCGATGTTCGCGACGGGCGCGAGCGTGGCGACGTAGGGCGCCGTGAGCGGCTTGGTCGAGCCGGTGACGAGCACGGCGCGGCGGGCGGCGGTCAGCCCTATGCCGGACGCGCGGCTCCCCTCCGGCTGCGCGTCCGGCCGGGCTCCGCGGGTCCATGCGGCGAGCGCGCGGACGCGGGCGGCGGCGTCGGCGAGGCGCTCCTCGGGCAGTGCCCCCTCGCGGACGGCCGTGACCAGCGCATCGCGCAGCCGCAGGACGGTGGCTTCGTCGGCGAGTCCGCCGCCGACGCAGATGGCGTCGGCGCCGGCCGCGATGGCCAGGACCGAGCCGCGTTCGATCCCGTACGTTCCGGCGATGGCGTTCATCTCCATGCCGTCGGTGACGATGAGGCCCTGGTAGCCGAGCTCGCCCCGCAGCAGGCCGGTCAGGATCTGCGGGCTGAGCGTGGCCGGGCGGGTCGCGTCGAGGGCGGGCACCAGGATGTGCGCGCTCATCACGGCCTTGGTGCCGGCCTCGATCGCCGCCTTGAAGGGGACGAGTTCGCGGGCCTGGAGGGTGTCCAGGTCCACGTCGATGCGCGGCAGGGCGTGGTGCGAGTCGACGTTGGTGTCGCCGTGGCCCGGGAAGTGCTTGGTGCACGCGGCCACTCCGGCGGCCTGGAGGCCCTGGACGTAGGCGGCGGCGTGCCGGGCGGCGAGGTGGGTGTCGGCGCCGAAGGACCGTACGCCGATCACCGGGTTGTCCGGGTTGGAGTTGACGTCGGCGGAGGGGGCCCAGTTGAGGTTGACCCCGCACTCGGCGAGGCGCCGGCCCAGCTCGCGGGCGACGTCCCGGGTGAGGCCGGTGTCGTCGACGGCGCCGAGGGCCAGGTTGCCGGGGAAGGACGAACCGCCGCGGGCCTCCAGGCGGGTGACGTCGCCGCCCTCCTCGTCGATGGCGACCAGGACGTCGTCGCGCTCGGTGCGCAGCTGCGCGGTCAGCGCGGCGAGCTGCTCGGGCGAGGCGATGTTGCGGCCGAACAGGCCGACGGCGGTGAGGCCTTCGCCGACCCGGCGGAGCAGCCATGCGGGGGCGGTGGTGCCCTCGAAGCCGGGCTGGAGGACGGCGAGGGCGTCGCGGGTGAGCGTATCGGTGTGGTGCGCAAGGACGGTCATGGCAGCGTCATCCCTTCACGGCGCCGGCGGTCATGCCGCCGACGGCCTTGCGCTGGAGGAAGATGAAGATCAGCAGGACCGGGACCGCGAAGAGCGAGGAAGCGGCCATGGTGGCGCCCCAGTCGTTGCCGAAGGCGGTCATGAACTCGGTCAGCCAGAGCGGCAGGGTCTGCGCGCTCTTGTCCTTGTTGAGGATCAGGACCATGGCGAACTCGTTCCAGGCCGTGATGAAGCCGAAGAGCGAGGTGGACATCAGGCCGGGGGCCAGCAGCGGGAAGATCACCTTGCGGAAGGCCTGACCGCGGGTGCAGCCGTCGATCTGGGCGGCCTCCTCCAGGGTCACCGGGACGGCGGCGATGAAGCCGCGCAGGGTCCAGATGGTGAAGGGGAGGATCATCACGAAGTAGATCGCGGTGAGCAGCGGGAGGCTGTTCAGCATCTCGCCGTCGCGGGCGATCATGTACATCGCGATGACCATGACCTCCCAGGGGGCCATCTGGGCCATCATCACGGTGAGGACCAGGCCCTTGCGGCCCTTGAACCTCATCCGGGCGATGGCGAAGCTCGCGGCGAGGGCGACGAGCAGGGCAAGCAGGACGGCGCCGACGGTGACCAGGACGCTGTTGGTGACGTACGTCCAGAAGTTGTCGACCCCGGTGGCCTTGGCGAAGTTGTCCGTCGTCGGCGTGAAGACGAAGACGGGGTCCTTCGTGAGCATCTGGTCGGCCGGCTTGAGGGCCGAGGAGAACATCCAGTACACGGGGAAGACGAAGACCAGGGCCAACAGGAGTGCGCCGAGGTTCTTGGCCACGGCTGCGGGGCGTACCGGGCGGCGGGTGCGGAGCTGTTGTGCGGGCCTCTCGGAAGCCGCGGGCTTCGGGGCGGTGGTCGTGCTCACTGCTCCTCCTCCTGCTTCAGGATCAGGCGGAAGTAGAAGGACATGACGATCACGAGGATCAAGATCGTCAGGACGGAGATCGCGGCGGCGAGGCCGTAGTGGGCCTGGCTCTGGCCCTCGACGTAGGCGAAGACCGGCAGGATCTCGGAGGCGCGGTCCGGGCCGCCCTTGTTCATCGCGTAGACCTGGGTGAAGGCCTTGAACACCCAGATCACCTCGAGGAAGGTGGTGATGAGGAAGAAGGGCTTCAGGTTCGGGAAGACGATCTTCCAGAAGGTCTGCCAGCCGTTGGCCCCGTCCATGCGGGCGGCTTCGTACAGCTCGGCGCCGACGGTGGTGAGGCCGGCGTACATGTTGAGGGCGACGAACGGGATGGAGCCCCAGACCACCAGGATCGTGACGATCACCATGGTGGAGAGGCCGGTCTCCATCCAGTTGTGCTGCTCGTAGCCGGAGAAGCCGGCGGTGCGCATGACCCAGTTCATGACGCCGAACTGCTCGTCGAACAGCCAGCGGAAGACCTGTACCGAGGCGACGATGGGCATGGCCCAGGCCATCACCAGGGCCATCGAGAGGACCAGTCGCATCTTCTTGCCGAGCTTGTTCAGCAGGATGCCGATCAGGCTGCCCAGCACCATGATCAGCGCGACGTTGGCGAGGGTGAAGGCGAAGCTGCGGACGACGACGGTCCAGAAGTTCGTGTCACCGAGCAGCTCGGTGTAGTTGTCGAGTCCCGCGAAGGGGTACTTCCGCTGGATGAACTCGATCTTGTTGATGTCCTGGAGGGACAGGATCACGTTCTTGATCAGCGGGTACAGCAGGAGCGTCGCGAGGGCGAGCACCGCGGGCGCGACCAACAGGTAGGGCAGCCACCCGGTGGGGAGCGGCTTTCTGCCTCCGCGAGGCGGCGCGTGGCTGGCGCCGGTTGCTGGGGCCGGCGTCTCGGGCAGTCCGGCGGACTTCGGTGGTGCGTCCTGTGGAGCGCTGGTCACCGCTCCCTGGGAGTGCACGGTCATGGCTTGGCTTCCTCGCGGTTGACTGTGGAGTCAAATGCGCGACCGGGGGCGCGGCGGGTGTCCGGGCACCTGCCGCACCCCCCGGTGCGTTCACACGGCTGGGTCGTGCGGGTACTGCGGGGCGGGACTACTTGTTGATGCGCTTCGCGATCTCCGCGTCCGCGTCCGCGCCCGCCTTGGCGGCGTCCTCACCCTTCAGGACCTTGGTCATGAACTCCTTGATGGGGTTCGGCTCGGTCTCGACGTTCGCCCAGCCCGCGGTGACCGGGGTGATCTTGCCGTTGGCGCCGGCCTTGCCCATGGCCTCGGCGAAGGAGCCCGCGGCGGGGGCGAAGTTGGCACCGGCCTGGTTGGGGAGCAGTGCGCCCTTGGTCTCGGTGGCGTACTTGGTCATCTGGTCCTTGCCTGCGGCCAGGGCCAGCCACTCCTTGGCGAGCTCCTTGTTCTTGGAGCGCTCGGCGATGGCGAGGTTCGAGCCGCCGATGAAGACGGTGCCGGACTTGTCGGCGGTCTTGCCCGGGATCGGGAAGTAGCCGAAGTCGGCTTCCTTGCCCGCTTCCTTCAGGGCCTTCTCCGCGCCGCTGGCCTCCCAGCCGAGACCGATCCAGGAGGCGACGCCGCCCTTGGGAACGATGTCGGTGGCCTGCTGCGGGGTGGCCTCGTCCTTGTCCTTGGGGGCGGTGGAGAAGGACTGGAGCTTCTTGTAGAAGTCCATGGCGGAGGCGGCCTGCGGGGTGCCCAGTCCACCCTTCCACTTGCTGCCGTCCTTGAGGGCGAGGTCGCCGCCCTCGTCCCAGATCAGGCCCGCGAGGACGTACCAGCTCTGGCCGGGCAGGTAGATCGGCTGCGAGGCCGGGTCGGCCGCCTTCAGCTTCTCCAGGCCCGCGACCCACTCGTCGCGGGTGGTGGGCGGGGTGACGCCGGCCTTCGCGAAGGCCTTCTTGTCGTAGATGACGACGCGGTTGGCGGCGTACCAGGGGGCGGAGTAGAGCTTGCCCTCGACCTCGGCCGAGGCGAGCATGCTCTTCTGCCAGGCGTCGGCGCCGAGCTGGGCCCTGTCCTTCGTCAGGTCGGCGAGGCCGCCGGTGACCGCGTAGCCTGCGGTCTGCGTGTTGCCGAGCTCAAGAACGTCCGGAGGGTTGTTCTCGGAAAGGGCCGTGGTGACCTTCTCCTGGATGCCGGTCCACTTCTGCTCCTCGACCTTGACGGTCACACCGGGGTGCTTGGCCGAGAACTCCTTGTTGACCTCTTCGATCCAGGCCTTCGGCGCGGAGCCGTCCATGACCCAGACGGTGATCTCCTTGGGACCCGCGTCGGCCTTGGCCTTGTCGTCGTCCCCATTGCCACAAGCCGCGAGGCCGATAACCATGCCCGCGACTCCAACCGCCGCGATGAGCTTGCGCTTCACGCCACCCTCCTCAGGGATGCCTGCCTGCACTTCCCTTGCCCGCCGCGGTGACATACGCGAAGTACTGCCGTGGGGCCGGGATCTGATCCATATTGGTTTAGACCAGTAGCTGGAGCTTGGCCTAGACCTTTAGGGGTGTCAAGGGTCTAATGAGCGGGTGCCCGGTCCGTTATCGGACCGACACCTGGGGAGAGAGAAGGCCTGTCCCCCCTTACGTGTCACGATGTGACCGCACATATCGGAGGAGCCGGTGACGGCAGCGAAACTGGAGTCGGGAAGGCGGGCGGCGATGGCCACCGAAGGGGCGACCACGGAGCCGGAAGGCGGGGCGGCCACTCGCACGGCGCGTGTGCCCAAGTACTACCGACTCAAGCGGCACTTGCTCGACATGACCGAGACGCTGCCGCCCGGCACGCCGGTGCCGCCCGAGCGCACGCTCGCGGCCGAGTTCGACACCTCGCGGACCACCGTCCGGCAGGCCCTCCAGGAACTGGTCGTAGAGGGACGACTGGAGCGGATCCAGGGCAAAGGCACCTTCGTCGCCAAGCCCAAGGTCTCCCAGGCCCTGCAACTGACCTCGTACACGGAGGACATGCGGGCCCAGGGTCTAGAACCCACCTCCCAGCTCCTCGACATCGGCTACGTGACGGCCGACGACACCCTCGCCGGACTGCTCAAGATCACCACCGGCGGGCGGGTGCTGCGCATCGAGCGGCTGCGCCTGGCCAGCGGTGAGCCGATGGCCATCGAGACCACCCACCTCTCGGCCAAGCGCTTCCCGGCGCTCCGCCGGTCGCTGGCCAAGTACACCTCCCTCTACACCGCGCTCGCCGAGGTGTACGACGTGCACCTGGCCGAGGCCGAGGAGACCATCGAGACCTCACTGGCCACCCCGCGCGAGGCCGGCCTGCTCGGCACCGACGTCGGGCTGCCGATGCTGATGCTCTCCCGGCA
Organism: Streptomyces sp. NPDC091682; assembly: GCF_044756625.1. Taxonomy (NCBI): domain Bacteria; kingdom Bacillati; phylum Actinomycetota; class Actinomycetes; order Kitasatosporales; family Streptomycetaceae; genus Streptomyces; species Streptomyces sp. NPDC091682. The sequence continues at coordinate 71,847 of NZ_JBIVTH010000030.1, forward strand.
CTCCCTGGACGCCGACGGCGAACCGGTGGAGTGGGTGCGGTCGGTGTACCGCGGCGACCGCTACAAGTTCGTCGCCCGGCTCAAGCGCCCCGCCGTCTGACCTCGCCCGACCTCGCCGCCCGCCGGGCCCCGCGTACCCCGTTCCTTCACATACCGGAATACGGACGGGGTCTTACGCTCAGCGGGCAATCCCCCGTAGATTCCCTGCGCTTACGCAGATGATCGACGAGGGGACGAGGTCATGCCTGAACCGGAAGCAACAGGGACAGAACGGGACTCGGCGAGTCCGGGAAACACGCCGGGCTCGCCCTCTCCCAAGTCCATCGCCGCGTGGGTGCTCGTCGGACTCGTCGGTGCCATCGGCTGGGGCGTGCTGGCGCTCTCGCGCGGCGAGGAGATCTCCGCCGCCTGGCTGCTCGCCGCCGCGCTGGGCTCGTACGCGATCGCCTACCGCTTCTACGCGCGCTTCATCGCGGACCGCGTACTGAAGGTGGACGCCACCCGGGCCACCCCCGCCGAACGCCTGGACAACGGCGTCGACTTCCACCCCACCGACCGCCGGGTGCTCTTCGGCCACCACTTCGCGGCCGTGGCCGGCGCCGGCCCGCTCGTCGGCCCGGTGCTCGCCGCACAAATGGGCTATCTGCCGGGCACCATCTGGATCGTCGCCGGCGTGATCTTCGCCGGGGCCGTCCAGGACATGGTCACGCTGTTCTTCTCCACCCGCCGCGACGGGCGTTCGCTCGGCCAGATGGCCCGGGACGAGATCGGCCCCGTCGGCGGGGCCGCCGCCCTGGTCGCCGTGTTCGCCATCATGATCATCCTGCTGGCGGTGCTGGCCCTGGTCATCGTCAACGCCCTGGCGCACTCGCCCTGGGGCGTCTTCTCCATCGGCATGACCATCCCGATCGCCGTCTTCATGGGCTTCTACCTGCGCGTCCTGCGGCCGGGCCGGGTCACCGAGGTCTCCGTCATCGGCGTCGCGCTGCTGCTGCTCGCCATCGTCGCGGGCGGCTGGGTCGCCGAGTCCTCCTTCGCCGGCACCTTCACCCTGGAGAAGGAGACGCTGGTCATCTGGATGGTGGTGTACGGCTTCCTGGCATCGGTGCTGCCGGTGTGGATGCTGCTCGCGCCCCGCGACTACCTCTCCACCTTCATGAAGGTCGGCACGATCGCGCTCCTCGCGCTCGGCGTGGTCATCGCGATGCCCACCCTGAAGATGCCCTCGGTCACCGACTTCGCGGCGAGCGGCGACGGGCCGGTCTTCGCCGGGTCGATGTTCCCCTTCGTCTTCATCACCATCGCCTGTGGCGCCCTCTCCGGCTTCCACGCCCTGGTCTCCTCGGGAACCACCCCGAAGATGATCCAGAAGGAGACCCAGGTCCGCATGATCGGCTACGGCGCCATGCTGACCGAGTCCTTCGTCGCCGTCATGGCGATCATCGCGGCCTGCATCATCGAGCCCGGCCTCTTCTTCGCGGTCAACTCCCCCGGCGGGGTCATCGGCACCACGGTCGAGTCCGCCTCCCAGGCGGTGACCAACTTCGGCTTCGCCATCTCCCCCGAGGCGCTCGCCCAGGCCGCCAAGGACGTCGAGGAAGCCAGTCTGCTCTCGCGCACGGGCGGCGCTCCGACCTTCGCACTCGGAATGTCGGAGATCTTCTCCGCCGTGGTCGGCGGCGCCGGCATGAAGGCGTTCTGGTACCACTTCGCCATCATGTTCGAGGCGCTCTTCATCCTGACGACGCTCGACGCGGGCACCCGCGTGGGTCGGTTCATGCTCCAGGACACCCTCGGCAACGTGCACAAGTCCTTCAAGGACGTCAGCTGGAAGCCCGGCGTGTGGTTCGCGAGCGCGATCGTCGTCGGCGGCTGGGGCTACTTCCTGTGGGTCGGCATCAAGGACCCGCTCGGCGGCATCAACCAGCTCTTCCCGCTCTTCGGCATCGCCAACCAGCTGCTCGCCGCGGTCGCGCTGGCCGTCTGCACCACGCTGCTGATCAAATCCGGCCGGCTCAAGTGGGCCTGGGTGACGGGCGTTCCGCTGGTCTGGGACGCCACGGTGACCCTCACCGCGAGCTACCAGAAGATCTTCTCCGAGGACGTCAAGGTCGGGTTCTTCGCCCAGCGCGACAAGTACCAGGCCGGAATCGACGCCGACAAGGTGCTGGCGCCCGCCAAGAACATGGACGACATGCACACCGTGGTCACCAACGCCACGGTCGACGGCGTGCTGTGCGCCTTCTTCGCCCTCCTGATCATCGTGGTCCTCGCGGACGCGGCCCGAACCTGCCTCAAGGCCGTCCGCGACCCGGGGTCGGCGACCCTCTCCGAGACCCCGTGGACCAAGTCGAAGATCGTCGCCCCGGCCGGCCTGATCGCGACCGCCGAGGAACGCGCGGAGCTCGCCGCCGTGGGCCCGGACGCGGGCGGCGGACACGTCAAGGAGCCGGTGGCGTGAGCACCGTACGGGGCGCGCTGGCCAGGGCCCGGTTCTTCGTACGGGAGTTCTCCGGGGAGGCCGCGTACGACCGCTACGTGGCCCACGCCCGCTCCCACGACCCGGACGCGGAGGTCCTCACCCGCCGCGCCTTCGAACGCGCCCGTACGGACGCCCGCGAGGCGGACCCCCGCGAGGGCTTCCGCTGCTGCTGACGGGCCGAGGGGCCCCCCCCCCCCCCCCCGGGGGGGGCCCCCGGCCGGGGGGGCGCCCCCCCGCCCGGGGGGGGGGGGGGGGGGGGGGGGTTGGCCCCGGGGGGGGGGGGGTTGTCGTCCATTGCGCAGGGGGCGGGGCGG
>NZ_JBIVTH010000031.1:0-74160 GCF_044756625.1 Streptomyces sp. NPDC091682
CGCCCGGTTACATTCCGAACCCGGAAGCTAAGCCTTTCAGCGCCGATGGTACTGCAGGGGGGACCCTGTGGGAGAGTAGGACGCCGCCGAACAATCTTTCAAAGGACCCTTGGTCCAGCGTTCAACGCTGGACCAAGGGTCCTTTTTTGTTTTTCACCTCTTTACGCCGAAGCGCGGCCATGGGTTGGTTGCGCGAGAATGACTAGCGGTACCCCGAAGACAGGAGTCACACCCATGTCCAACTCTCCCGACGATCGTCCGGAGCGCGAGCCTCGTCGCAACGACGGCGGTGACAGGGGCGGCTACCGCGGGGGCCGTGACGACCGTGGCGGCGACCGTCCCCCGTTCCGTCGTGACGACCGTGGTGCCAGTGGCCGGCCGTCCAGCAGCGGTGGTGGTTTCCGTCGCGATGACCGTGGTGGGCGTCCCTCCGGTGGTGGCGGCGGCTTCCGCCGTGACGACCGCGGTGGCGACCGTCCGTCGTACCCCCGCCGCGATGACGACCGTGGTGGCCGTCCCTCCGGTGGTGGCGGTGGCGGTTTCCGTCGCGATGACCGCGGTGGCGACCGCCCCAGCTTCCCGCGTCGTGATGACCGTGGTGGCGACCGCCCCTCGTACCCCCGTCGTGACGATGACCGTGGTGGGTTCCGTGGCGGTCGTGACGACCGTGGTGGCGACCGCCCGTCCTACCCGCGCCGTGACGACCGTGGTGGCGACCGCCCGTCGTACCCGCGTCGTGAGGACGACCGTGGTGGCCGTCCCTCCGGTGGTGGCGGTGGCTTCCGCCGCGACGACCGCGGTGGCGACCGCCCCTCGTACCCGCGTCGCGATGACCGGGGTGGCGACCGCCCCTCGTACCCCCGTCGTGACGATGACCGTGGTGGGTTCCGCGGCGGTCGTGACGACCGCGGTGGCGACCGCCCGTCCTACCCGCGTCGCGATGACCGGGGTGGCGACCGCCCGTCGTACCCGCGTCGTGAGGACGACCGTGGCGGCTACCGCGGCGGTCGTGACGACCGTGGCGGCGACCGCCCGTCCTACCCGCGTCGCGATGACCGGGGTGGCGACCGCCCCTCGTACCCCCGTCGTGACGATGACCGTGGTGGGTTCCGTGGCGGTCGTGACGACCGTGGTGGCGACCGCCCGTCCTACCCGCGCCGTGACGACCGTGGTGGCGACCGTCCGTCGTACCCCCGCCGCGATGACGACCGTGGTGGCCGTCCCTCCGGTGGTGGCGGTGGCTTCCGCCGCGACGACCGCGGTGGCGACCGCCCCTCGTACCCGCGCCGTGACGACCGTGGTGGCGACCGCCCCTCGTACCCGCGCCGTGACGACGACCGTGGTGGGTTCCGCGGCGGTCGTGACGACCGCGGTGGCGACCGTCCGTCCTACCCGCGTCGTGACGACGACCGTGGCGGCTACCGCGGCGGTCGCGACGACCGTGGTGGCGACCGCCCGTCGTACCCCCGTCGCGACGACCGCGGTGGCGACCGTGGCGGCTACCGTGGTGGCCGTGACGATCGCGGTGGTGACCGTGGTGGCTACCGTGGTCGCGATGACCGCGGCGGCGACCGTGACTTCCGCGCGGACCGTGACCGGGACCCGGTCAAGCGGCTTCCGATCGACGAGGACGTCACCGGCTTCGAGATCGACGCCGATGTGCGTCAGGAGCTGCTGAGCCTGCCCAAGGGCCTGGCCGAAGAGGTTTCCAAGAACCTCGTCATGGTCGCGCGGCTGATCGACGAGGAGCCCGAGCAGGCGTACGCGTACTCGCGCATCGCCCTGCGGCTGGCCTCCCGCGTCGCCGCCGTCCGCGAGGCCGCCGGCTTCGCCGCGTACGCCACGCAGAAGTACAGCGAGGCCCTCGCGGAGTTCCGCGCCGCCAAGCGCATGACCGGCTCGGTCGAGCTGTGGCCCGTCATGGCCGACTGCGAGCGCGGCCTCGGCCGTCCGGAGCGGGCGCTGGCCATGGCCGGCGAGCCCGAGGTGCAGAAGCTGGACAAGGCCGGTCAGGTCGAGATGCGTCTGGTCGCGGCCGGTGCCCGGCGGGACCAGGGGCAGCTCGAAGCGGCCATCGTGACCCTGCAGAGCCCGGAGCTGGCCTCCAACTCGGTCCAGCCCTGGACCGCACGCCTGCGGTACGCCTACGCCGACGCCCTGCTGGCGGCCGGTCGTGAGGACGAGGCGCGCGAGTGGTTCGGCAAGACCCTCGAAGCGGACAAGGACGGGGCCACCGACGCCTCCGACCGCCTCGCCGAGCTCGACGGCGTCGAGTTCGTCGACGCCTCGATCGACCTGTCCGACCTCGCTGAGGGCCAGGACCAGGACGACGACGAGGGCCAGGACGACGATGACGAGGACGACGACGAGGACGCGGCGGAGATCGCCGCGGCCGAGCGCGCCTCCGACGTCGCCGAGTACTACGACGAGGACGACGAGGAGTACGAGCCGCTGGAGCAGTCCGAGGCCGACGCCGACGTCGACACCGAGGGCGACAAGGCCTGAGGCACGGTGACATGAAGAAGGGCGGTACCCCGACCGGGGTACCGCCCTTCTTCATGTCCGGAACCGGTCAGCCCAGGCCGCGCAGGACCAGGCCGGTGGCCGGTTTCGGGCCGAAGGACGTGGACTTGCGGGGCATGGTGACGCCCTGGCGGGCCAAGTCCCGTACGACTTCCTCGCGTACGGGATGCAGCAGGACCGCCGTGCCGCCGTGCCGCTCGGCCATGGCCACGGTGGACGCGGCGTCGTGGATGTACGTGATCTGGTCCGGCGCGTCCGGGACGTGCCAGAGGGCGTCGAGCAGGGTGGCGTGCAGGACGGTGGCGTCCAGCCGGCGCCAGGCCTCGGGGCGGTCGTGGCGGACCGTGGCGTCGAGGAGCGCCAGGTCGGGGTCGGTGACCAGATGGAAGGCGCCGTCGCCGGCGAGCAGGAAGGCGTTGCCGCGTTCCGAGGCGTCCGCGAGGGAGTCCAGGGCCAGCGGCAGCGGTCCGGCGACCGGGCGGACGCGGAAGTGGCCGTCGAGGGCGGCGAGGGCGTCCGCCACCGGGAGGCGGCGCAGCATCCGGTGGATGGCGCGGACCTGCAGCGGATAGCGGGCGGTGTCCACGAGGAGGACCAGGCCGAAGTCCCAGGGGGTGGGGGAGGCGTGCTCCTCCTGGAGGCGCAGGTACGTCGCCCAGCGGTGGTGGCCGTCGGCGATGAGGGCCTGGCGGTGGCTCAGGTCCGCCATGACGGTGTCGAGCTCGGCCGGATCCGTGATGGCCCACAGGCGGTGCTGGAAGCCGTCCTCGGTGGTGGTCGACAGGAGCGGGGCGCGCCGGGCGGTCCGTTCGACGACCGCGGCCGCTCCCGTGTCGGGGTCGTCGCCCCGGTAGGTGAGCAGCAGGGGTTCGAGGTTGGCGGACGTGGCCCGCATCAGGCCGGCCCGGTCGGTGACCACGTCCGGCATGACGTCCTCGTGCGGCAGCACGATGCCGGCGTCGGCGGTGGACAGGGCGAGGGCGCCGATGAGGCCGCGCTGGAGGAGGCCGGCCCGGCGCTGTTCGTACACGTAGAGCGCGGGCTCGGGGTCGGCGCTGAGGATGCCCTGGGCGAGCCAGTCGTGCAGGGTGCGCGCGGCCTGCTCGTTGCGCGCCGCCGGGGTACCCGCCTGCGGGAGGATCAGGCGGACGATGTTGTGCGGGTCGGCGGATTCGAGGTGGTCGACTCCGTCGGGGCGCACGACCACGTCGTACGGCGGCGAGGTGACGGCGGCGAGGCTGCCGACACGCTCGGGGACGTAGCGCAGGCCGTGGAACGGGATCAGGCGCAGCCCGTGCTCCGCAGTACCAGATGTGGTCATTGGTGCATGGTAAAACGCGTCTTGCCATGCGGGATGATCGGGGCAGTACGGAATCGGACAAGGTCGGTCGGCCCAGCTACTGCTGGGAGTGGCCCCAGGAGGAGCGGACAGGATGACCCGGCAGAGCAGGACCAGTCCCGCGGCGAGTGAGCAGAGTCTGCACCAGGCGTACGACACCGCCCTGCTGGATCTGGACGGGGTGGTGTACGCGGGCGGCAGGGCCATCGCGCACGCGGTGGAGTCCCTCGCGACGGCCCGGGCGGACGGGATGCACCTCGCGTACGTCACGAACAACGCGCTGCGGACGCCGGACGCGGTCGCGGAGCACCTGGGCGAGCTGGGCATTCCGACGGAGGCCGCCGAGGTGATCACCTCGGCGCAGGCGGTGGCCCGGCTGATCGCTGAGCAGGTGGAGCCGGGGTCGAAGGTGTTGGTGATCGGCGGGGACGGGCTGCGGGTCGCGCTGCGCGAGCGGGGTCTGGTGCCGGTGGAGTCGGCCGAGGAGGAGGGGCTCGCGGCGGTCGTCCAGGGGTACGGGGGTCCCGACCTGCCGTGGGGGCGGTTCGCCGAGGCCTCGTACGCGATCAACCGCGGGGTGCCGTGGTTCGCGTCGAACACCGACCTGACGATTCCGGGTGCGCGCGGGATCGCGCCGGGCAACGGGGCTGCCGTGGAGGTCGTACGGATCGCCACGGGCGCGGAGCCGCAGGTGGCGGGCAAACCGCTGCCCCCGATGCACCGGGAGACGGTGCTGCGCACCGGGGCACGGCGGCCGCTGGTGGTGGGGGACCGGCTGGACACCGACATCGAGGGTGCCTTCAACGGGGAAGTGGACTCGCTGCTGGTGCTGACCGGGGTCACCGACGCGGAACAGCTGCTGCGTGCCGAGCCCAGGCACCGTCCGACCTACGTGGACCGGGATCTGCGGGGGTTGTTGGCCGGGCAGCCGGAGGTGGAACCGTTCGCGGAGGGGTTCCGCTGCGGCGGCTGGACGGCGGTCGCGACGAACGGCGGCGTGCTGGAGCTGCGCGAGGCCGGAGAAGCCGGAGCGGGCGAGGAGGCCGGAGAAGTCGGGGAGGCAGGGGATCCGCTCGACGGGCTGCGGGCGCTGTGTGCGGCGGCCTGGACGGTGGCCGGGGACGGAGTCTGCACGCTCGATGCGGCGAAGGCGCTGGCCAGGCTGGGTCTTTAAGGGCGGTCCGGGGGATCCGCCCGTGCGGAAGGTAGGTTAGCCTAACCTGCGTGTTGGTCGAGAGTCCCCCTGAACCCGAACGGAGCGCGGCGCCCGACGAGGGCGCCGCTGCCTCCGTAGCCCGCCCGCGCCACGCCGTGCGCGCCGCCGGTCTGCTCGCCGCTCTCGCGGTGCTGGCACTGATCGCCGTCGTGAGCATCGCCGTGGGCGCCAAGCAGATGACCCTGGACGAGGTCTGGCACGGCCTGTTCGCCTACGCGGGTACGCCCTCCGACGTGGTCGTGCGGGACCTGCGGATCCCGCGCACCCTGCTCGGGCTGCTGGTCGGGCTCGGGCTCGGTCTGTCCGGTGCCGTGATGCAGGCGTTGACCCGCAACCCGCTGGCCGAGCCGGGCATCCTCGGCGTCAACGCGGGTGCCGCGGCCGCCGTGGTCTCCGCGATCAGCTTCTTCGGCGCGAGTTCACTGAACGAGTTCGTGTGGTGGGCCTTCCTCGGAGCCGCCTTCGTCTCGGTCCTCGTGTACGTGCTCGGTGGCAGTCGCAGCGCGACCCCGGTGCGCCTCGCGCTCGCTGGTACGGCGGCCAGCGCGGCGCTCGTCGGCTACATCAACGCCGTGCAGCTGATGGACAGCAAGGCACTGGACAAGCTGCGCTTCTGGACGGTGGGTTCGCTGGCTTCGGCCAACATGGACACCGTCCGGCAGGTGGCCCCCTTCCTGCTCGTCGGCGCGGTGCTGGCGCTGGTGCTGGGCCGGCCGCTCAACGCGATGGCGATGGGCGACGACACGGCGCGGGCGCTCGGCGCCCACCTCACGCGGACCCGGATCGGCGCCATGGTCGCCATCACCCTGCTGTGCGGTGCGGCGACCGCCGCCTGCGGTCCCATCGTGTTCATCGGGCTGATGGTCCCGCACCTCGTCCGGGCCTTCACCGGCCCCGACATGCGCTGGGTGCTCGCGTACTCGGCCGTCCTGTCGCCGGCCCTGCTGCTCGGCTCCGACATCATCGGCCGCGTCGTCACCCGGCCCGCCGAACTGCAGGTCGGCATCGTGACCGCGCTCATCGGCGGCCCGGTCTTCATCTACCTGGTTCGGCGCAAGAGGATGGCCCAGCTGTGACCGCGACCGCGCCCACGACCGTGACCGCGACCGATGCCCCCCGAAAGGGCCGTCGGTCCGGCCCCCGTCCGCTGCGCCTGCCCGGCGGGCTCTCGTTGCGCGTCGAGCGGCGCGCCCTCACCGTGGGCGTGCTGCTGACCTTCGTGGCGTTCGCGATGGCCGTCTTGCTCATCGGCACCGGCGACTTCGAGATCGCGCCGTGGGACGTCGTACAGACCCTGCTCGGCAACGGCACCCCGGCCACCGACTTCATCGTCAACGACCTGCGGCTGCCGCGGGCCCTGGTCGCGCTGCTCGTCGGCGCGGCGCTCGGCATCTCCGGAGCCGTCTTCCAGTCCGTCTCCCGCAACCCGCTGGGCTCCCCGGACATGCTCGGCTTCGGCTACGGCTCGGCGGTCGGCGCGCTCGTCGTCATCGTCCTGTTCAAGGGCGGCGCCACCGAGGTCGCCGTCGGCGCGCTGGTCGGCGGTCTGCTGGCCGGAGTCCTCGTCTACCTGCTCGCGTACAAGCAGGGCATCCAGGGCTACCGGCTGGTGCTGGTCGGCATCGGCGCCTCCGCCATCCTGATCGCCGTGATCCAGTACCTGATCACGAAGGCCCAGCTGATCGAGGCCACCCGCGCCATGGTCTGGCTGACCGGCTCGCTGGCCGGCCGGGACTGGGCGCAGGTGTGGCCGCTGCTCGCGGTGTGCGCGGTGCTCTTCCCACTGGTCCTCGGGCGGGGCCGGGCCCTGCGGATGATGGAGATGGGCGACGACGCCGCGTACGCGCTCGGCGTGCGGGTGGAGCGGACGCGGATGCTGCTGATGCTCGCGGCGGTCCTGCTCACCACCGCGGCGAGCGCCGCGGCCGGCCCGATCAGCTTCATCGCGCTGGCCGCGCCGCAGCTGGCCCGGCGGCTGACCCGTTCGCCCGGCGGGAACCTGGTGAACGCCGCCCTGATGGGCTCGGTGCTGCTGATGGTGTCCGACTGGGCCTCGCAGCGGGCCTTCGGCTCCGACCAGCTGCCGGTGGGCGTGGTGACCGGCCTCGTCGGCGGTGTCTACCTGCTCTGGCTGCTCGTCACCGAGCGCAAGGCGGGACGTATATGAACCTGATGAGGAGTACCCAAGTGCAGCGGCTGACCGCGGAGAACGTGACCCTCGGCTACGACCAGCGGGTCATCGCCGAGAACCTGTCGGTGGAGATCCCCGACAACTCCTTCACGGTGATCGTCGGCCCCAACGCCTGCGGCAAGTCCACGCTGCTGCGGGCCCTGTCGCGGATGTTGAAGCCGTCCACCGGGCGGGTGCTGCTGGACGGGCAGGCCATCGGGTCGATGCCCGCGAAGAAGGTCGCCAAGACCCTGGGCCTGCTCCCGCAGTCCTCGATCGCGCCCGACGGCATCACGGTGGCCGACCTGGTCTCGCGCGGCCGGTACCCGCACCAGGGGCTGTTGCGGCAGTGGTCGGCCGAGGACGAGCGGGTCGTGAACGAGTCGATGGCCTCGACCGGGGTCGCCGAGCTCGCGGACCGGGCCGTGGACGAGTTGTCGGGCGGGCAGCGGCAGCGCGTGTGGATCGCGATGGCGCTGGCCCAGCAGACGCCGTTGCTGCTGCTCGACGAGCCGACGACGTACCTGGACATCCAGCACCAGATCGACGTGCTGGACCTGTGCGCGGAGCTGCACGAGACGCAGGGGCGGACGCTGGTGGCGGTGCTGCACGACCTGAACCACGCGGCCCGGTACGCCACGCACCTGATCGCGATGCGGGGCGGGAAGGTCGTCGCGGAGGGGCCGCCGGCCGAGGTGGTGACGGCGGAGCTCGTGGAGAAGGTGTTCGGGCTGCGCTGCCAGGTGATTCCGGATCCGGAGACGGGGACGCCGCTGGTGGTCCCGGCGGCGCGCAAGGCCCGTGTGGTGGCCCGGGCGGAGTAGCCTCCGGCCGGGCAGGCGGTTTCGGTGCGGGCCGATTGCCGGGGGCGCCGCCCCCGGACTCCCGCGCCTCGAACGCCGGCGGGGCTTGGGGGTGCCGGGGAGGCTGGAAGGGGTCGACGAGGCTGGAAGGGGTCGGGGCGGGGCTTGGCTAGAGCATGCTCTTGAGGCGGAGTAGGTCGCGGAAGCCGGCTTCCAGACGGACCCGGCCGGAGGCCCAGGCCTTCGCGAACTTCAGCTCGCCCGCGACCAGGGCCACGAGGTCGTCGCCGGTCATCGCGAGCCTGATCTCGGCCTTCGCCGCGGGCGGGCCCGGGGCGACCGCGTCCACCCGGATCCGGCCCGCGTCGAGGCGGCCCGTGAACGTCTGGTCGAGGTCGGTGATGTGGCAGCTCAGGGAGCGGTCGAACGCGGCCGCGCTGCGCACGCCGCCGTCGGCCCGTGCGAGGTTGCCGGAGAGGTTGTCGAGTGCTTCGCGGCACTCCTGGATCGTAGCCATCGTGATCACGACCGTACCGCAGAGCCATGCGTGGTCGCGGGGCGCTTCGAGGTAGCGTCGGGGCATGACCGACGAAGCCGCCGACCCCCGGGTCGATGCCTCCGCAGAGCCGGCAGGGCCCGTGGAGCCCGCAGAGCCCACCGGGCCCGTGGCGCTGGGCATCGAGCGCACGCCCACCGGCCACGCCGGCGTGGACGCGCACCTGGCGCGGTTGGCGGACGCGGACCACCTCGAGGAGCACGGACACGTCGAGGTGTACGAGGATGTCCACCGGGGGCTGCGCGACGCGCTGACCGCGCTGGACGCACCGCCCGTCCCCGGACCGTACGAAAACAGGAGCTGAACCGAACGTGGCAGGAGTGGCACGCCGCCGCCTGGACGCCGAACTGGTACGCCGCAGCATGGCCCGCTCGCGCGAGCACGCCGCACAGCTGATCGCCGCGGGCCGGGTGACCGTGGGCGGCACCACCGCGACCAAGGCGGCCACCCAGGTCGAGACCAGCGCGGCCCTGGTGGTCCTCAAGGACGACGCAGACCCCGACTACGTCTCGCGCGGCGGCCACAAGCTGGCCGGCGCGCTGGCGGCCTTCCAGCCGCAGGGGCTGGCCGTCGAGGGCCGCCGCGCGCTGGACGCCGGCGCCTCCACCGGCGGGTTCACGGACGTGCTGCTGCGCTCGGGCGTGGCCCACGTGATGGCCGTGGACGTCGGCTACGGGCAACTGGCCTGGTCGCTGCAGAGCGACGACCGGGTCACGGTCAAGGACCGCACGAACGTGCGCGAGCTGACGGTGGAGCAGCTCGACGGGGTTCCGGTCGACCTGGTCGTCGGTGATCTGTCGTTCATTTCCATCGGTCTGGTGCTGCCGGCGCTGGTGCGCTGCTGCGCGCCGGACGCGGACCTGGTGCTGATGGTCAAGCCGCAGTTCGAGGTCGGCAAGGACCGGCTGGGCAGTGGCGGCGTGGTGCGCAGCCCGGAGTTGCGGGCCGAGGCCGTGCGCGAGGTCGCGGCGCAGGCCGCGAAGCTGGGTCTGGGCGTTCTCGGGGTGACGGCGAGTCCGCTGCCGGGGCCTTCGGGGAACGTCGAGTACTTTCTGTGGCTGCGGGCGGGGGCACCGGCACTCGACCCGGAGGATGTTGACCGTGCAGTAGCGGAGGGGCCGCAGTGACAGGTACAGCGGGTACAGCAGGTACAGCGGGTTCACGTGTTTCGGGGGAAGGGCGGACGGTCTTCCTGCTCGCGCACACCGGGCGGCCTGCGGCCATCCGCAGCGCCGAGCTGGTCGTACAGGGTCTGCTGAGGTGCGGACTGGGCGTACGCGTCATGGAGCACGAGGCGGTGGACCTGCCGCTGCCCCCCGAGGTGGAGCTGGTCACCGAGTCCACCCCGGGGGTGCTCGACGGGTGTGAGCTGCTTATCGTCCTCGGCGGGGACGGCACCCTGTTGCGGGGCGCGGAGTTCGCCCGCGCCTCGGGGGTGCCGATGTTGGGCGTCAACCTGGGCCGGGTGGGGTTCCTCGCCGAGGCCGAGCGCGACGACCTGGACAAGGTCGTGGACCGGGTGGTGACGCGCTCGTACGAGGTCGAGGAGCGGATGACGCTCGACGTGATCGTGCGGACGAACGGAGATGTGGTCCACCGGGACTGGGCGCTGAACGAGGCCGCGGTCCAGAAGGTGTCCCCGGAGCGGATGCTGGAGGTGGTCCTGGAGATCGACGGGCGCCCGGTGACCGGTTTCGGCTGCGACGGGATCGTCTGCGCGACTCCGACGGGCTCCACGGCCTACGCCTTCTCCGCGGGCGGGCCGGTGGTCTGGCCGGAGGTGGAGGCGCTGCTGCTGGTGCCGATCAGCGCGCACGCGCTGTTCGCGAAGCCGCTGGTGACCTCGCCGACCTCGGTGCTGGCGGTGGAGGTGCAGAACGGCACCCCGCACGGCGTGCTGTGGTGCGACGGGCGGCGCACGCTGGAGCTGCCGGCCGGGGCGCGGGTCGAGGTGCGGCGCGGTGCGGTGCCGGTACGGCTCGCCCGACTGCACCACGCGTCCTTCACGGACCGGCTCGTCGCCAAGTTCGCGCTGCCGGTGTCGGGGTGGCGCGGCGCGCCGCACTGATGTGATCCACCCCCTCGGCGGTCCGGGGCGTCCGGACGCAGGGTGGGGACGGGTGGCGGGGGACCGGGCGCCCCGGTGGTGGCGCGGTTCCGCCGTCCTTCGGACGGGCGAACCGCCGTCGGTCGGGCCGTGCCGGAAGGGGTGAGGCACCGGAGCCCCCGGCGGGCGAGCCGCAGGGCTGCGGGCCCCGCTCTCTCGCTCCCCCGCGGCGCAGCCGCCGAAGCGGTCGCACACCCGCACGTGCGTGTCGTGGAGGTGCTGGACGGCGGCGAGTCGAATCGAGTCCGAAACGGTTCCGGGCGCCTATCCCCGTAGCACGATGGGGAGTTCGGCCGGGAGAGCATTAATAGCACACGCGTTCGGAGAATTCGGGGCGGGTGACGTCACATGGCACCCATGAAACCTCGGTATCGTCGTCCCGTGCTTGAGGAGATGCGGATACGGTCGCTCGGGGTCATCGACGACGCGGTGGTCGAGCTGTCGCCCGGATTCACCGCGGTGACCGGCGAGACCGGCGCGGGCAAGACGATGGTCGTCACCAGCCTCGGGCTGCTGCTCGGCGGTCGCGCCGACCCGGCCCTGGTACGGATCGGGGCCAAGGCCGCGGTGGTCGAGGGTCGCATCGTCATGCGCCCCGACGCCCCCGCCGCCGTACGCGCCGAGGAGGCCGGGGCCGAGCTCGACGACGGCGCCCTGCTGATCAGTCGGACCGTGTCCGCCGAGGGACGCTCGCGCGCCCACGTCGGCGGCCGCTCCGTGCCCGTCGGTCTGCTCGGCGAGCTCGCCGACGACCTGGTCGCCGTACACGGGCAGACCGACCAGCAGGGGCTGCTGCGCCCGGCGCGGCAGCGGCAGGCCCTCGACCGGTACGCCGGGGACGCCGTCGCCGTCCCGCTGGAGAAGTACGGCTCGGCCTACCGCAGGTTCCGTGCCGTCGCCGTCGAGCTGGAGGAGATCACCACCCGGGCCCGGGAACGGGCCCAGGAGGCGGACCTGCTGCGCTTCGGACTGGACGAGATCGCGGCCGTGGAACCGGTGGCCGGCGAGGACGTCGAACTCGCGGCCGAGGCGGAGCGGCTCGGGCATGCCGAATCACTGGCCTCGGCGGCGCAGCTGGCCCACGCCGCGCTCGCGGGCAACCCGGAGGACCCGGAGGCCATCGACGCGAACATGCTCGTCGCGGGCGCCCACCGGGCGCTGGAATCCGTACGCTCCCACGACCCGGCCCTCGGCGCGCTCGCCGAACGGATCGGGGAGCTCGGCATCCTGCTGTCCGACGTGGCCGGGGAACTGGCGGGCTACGCTGACGACCTGGACGCCGATCCGCTGCGGCTGGCCGCGGTGGAGGAGCGGCGGGCCGCCCTGACCCAGCTCACCCGCAAGTACGGCTCCGCGGGCACCGTGGACGCCGTGCTGGAGTGGGCCGAACAGAGCGCGGCACGGCTGCTGGAACTGGACGGCGACGACGAGCGGATCACCGAGCTGACCGCCGAACGCGACGGACTGCGCGGCGAACTGTCGCTGCTGGCACAGGCGTTGACGGACGCCCGGGTGGAGGCCGCGACCCGTTTCGCCTCCGCGGTGACGGCGGAGCTGGCCTCGCTGGCGATGCCGCACGCCCGCGTGACCATCGACGTCCGGCAGGCCGAGGATTCCGACGGAGTGGACGTGGACGGCCGCCCGGTCGCCTACGGCCCCTCGGGCGCGGACGAGGTGGAGCTGCTGCTGGCCCCGCACCCCGGTGCCCAGCCGCGGCCGATCGCCAAGGGCGCCTCGGGCGGTGAGCTGTCCCGGGTGATGCTGGCCGTCGAGGTCGTCTTCGCGGGCTCCGACCCGGTGCCCACCTACCTCTTCGACGAGGTCGACGCGGGCGTCGGCGGCAAGGCGGCGGTCGAGGTCGGCCGGCGGCTGGCCAAGCTGGCCAAGTCGGCGCAGGTCGTGGTCGTCACGCACCTGCCGCAGGTGGCGGCCTTCGCGGACCGGCAGCTGCTCGTCGAGAAGACCAATGACGGATCGGTCACCCGGAGCGGGGTCACCGTCCTGGAGGGCGAGGACCGGATTCGCGAGCTGTCGCGCATGCTCGCCGGCCACGAGGACTCGGTCTCGGCGCGGGCGCACGCCGAGGAACTGCTGGCGGCGGCGCGCGCGGACGCGTGAGGTACCCCGGCGCAGGCCCGGAACGCACCGCGTTCCGGGCCTCCGGCGCGCCCGCGCAGGCCCGGAGATAGCCCGTGTGGGTGAGGCTCGAGGGCGTCCTGCACCATCTCGTACGGGATCCGTACCCGTATGGTCCCGGAACGCGCGTGCGGACTGGCATTCTTGGCGACGTCTCTCACTCCCTCACCCTGGAGCTTCGGCCCGTGAGCAGCTCCCCGGTCTCCACCTCTCTCCCGGCCCAGCCCTACGGCCGGCCGCCGCTGCGCACCGTGCAAGTACTCGGCAGCGGTGCGGGCGCGAGCAGCAGCGCGCACGTACGCTCGCTCGCGACAGGCCTCGCCGCGCGCGGGGTACGGGTCACGGTGTGCGCGCCCGTCCAGGCGGAGGGGGAGTACGACTTCACCGGCGCCGGGGCGCAGTTCGCGCCCGACGCGGTCAGCGTGCTGCGGGCCGCATGTGCCGGGGCGGACCTCGTGCACGCGCACGGCGTGCGCGCCGGAATGCGCGCCGCCCTGGCCATACGGGGGCGCCGGGTGCCGCTGGTGGTGAGCTGGCACGGCGATGGCCCCACGGCGGTCGGTGCGCTCGGGCGGCTGGGCCGGATGCTGGAACGGCACGTGGCGCGGGCCGCGGCGGTGGTGCTCGGGGCCTCCTCGGACCAGGTGGACGCCGCGCGGCTGCGGGGCGCCAGGGACGCGCGGTTGGCCCCGGTGGCCCTGCCGGTGGGCACGGCGGGTGCAGAGGCGGCGGTCGACCCCGGCAAGGTGCGGGCGGAACTGGGCGTGGTGGAACGGCCGCTGCTGATCGCCGTCGGCAGCCTGGTGCCGCACCGCGGGTACTCCGTACTGCTCGATGCGGCACGGGAGTGGCGCGGCCTGGACCCGGCGCCGCTGCTGGTGATCGCGGGGGAGGGGCCGCTCCGGGCTGAGCTCGCCCGGCGGATCGAGGCGGAGGGGCTTCCGGTACGGCTGTTGGGGCGCCGCCGGGACGCGGCGCAGCTGCTGGCGGCGGCGGACCTGGCGGTCCTGCCGAGCCGCTGGGAGGCGCGGGCACTGCTGGCGCAGGAGGCGCTGCGGGTGGGCGTGCCGCTGGTGGCCACGGCGGTGGGCGGTGTCCCGGAGTTGGTGGGCGACGGTGCGGTACTGGTCCCGCCGGGGGAGGCGGGGGCCCTCGCCTCGGCCGTGACCGGCCTGCTGGCCGACCCGGACCGCCGGGCCGCGCTGGCGGCCGCGGGGCGCGTCCAGGCCGCGACGTGGCCGTCGGAGGACGACACCGTCGCACAGGTCCTGTCCGTCTACGACGAACTGATGGAACGTACCCGCCGCTAGCCTCCCGGCGGGGTAGCGGTGGTCCGGGCGGCGCGCCGTTTCGGGGGCTCCGCCCCCGCACCCCCGCGCCTCGATCGCCGGCGGGGCTCAACTTGAGCCCCGCCGGCGATCGAGGCGCGGGTTCGGGCAGAGCCCGGGGAACGGTGGAAGGGCAGGTAGGGGTACGAAGCCCGGGAGGCGCGCTAGCGCCGAGCGGTGCGAGGACGGCGTCAAGAAGCGGAAGGGGTGTGGCGGCGGGCGCGGAGGGCCAGGCTCAGGGAGAGGACCGTCTCGGGGTCGTCCAGGTCGGTGCCCAGGAGTTCCGAGATGCGGGCCAACCGGTTGTACAGCGTCTGCCGGTTCAGATGGAGCTCGCGCGCCGTCTCCGCCTTGCGGCCCGCGTGGGCCAGGTACGTCTCCAAGGTGGGCAGGAGCGGCGGGCGCGACGTCGTGTCGTGCGTGCGGAGCGGTCCGATCGCCCGGTCCACGAAGGCGGCCAGGTCGGGATGTTCGCGCAGCCGCCACAGCAGCAGGTCGATGTCCAGGCGGCGCGCGTCGTACCAGGGGCGTGCCGGTAGGCCGTGGGCCGCCGTCGCGGTCTCCGCGGCGTGGCGCAGGCCCGCCGAGGCCGCGGCCCAGCCACCCGCCACGCCGACGACCACGGCCGGCGGCGCGTCGGCCCGGTCCAGGCCCGCCCGTTCGACGCCCGCCCGGAGCGCGGCCGAGACCCGGTCCGCCACCGCCGTGCGCTCCGACTCCGCGCGCAGGGAGACCAGCAGCGGCACCCGGCCCTCGACCGGGCGGACGCCCAGCAGGACCGGGACCCCGACGGACGACAGCTCCTCCAGCACCGCGCGGGCCAGGACGGCCCAGTTCCCGGACGGTCCGAGGTCCGAGGACAGCCGCATCACCACCGGCAGCAGCGGTCCGCCGCCCGGCTTGAAGCCCAGGACCCGGGCCTGTCCCGGTGCGTCCTCCGCCGAGATGCGGCCCTCCGCCAGGTCCGTCAGGAAGTCGCCGCGGCCGCGCGCCGCCAGCTCCTCCTCCTGCCGCGCCTGCATCAGGACGACGGCCAGGACACCCGCCGTGCGTTCGGCCGCCATCCGGTGCACCGGGAGCAGCGGGGCCGAGACGCCGACCAGGACGAGCCGGGCCCGGACCGAGCCGGTGCCGTGGCCGCCGCCCGGTACGTCGACCACCACCGTGTTCGTGGCGGGTTCGGCCTCGCGCTGGCCGCGGAGGCCCTCCCACACCTGGAGCGGGTCCGCGCCCGCGTCCCCGGCCGCGCTGCCGGCCGCGTACAGGAGTTGCCCGTCGGGGGTCTCCAAGAACACCGGGTTCCCCGTGAGGTCGGCCAGGATCCGCAGGACCTGGGGGATGCCCCCACCGCCCAGTAGCGCCTCCGTACAGCGCCGGTGGACCTCCTCGGCCCGCTGGAGCAGTGCGTAGTGGTGGTTGACGATCTCGGTGTGGACCTCCTCCGTGACCGCCACGAAGGGGACCTCCCGGTGGAGCTGGACCAGGGGCAGCCCCGCCGACCGCGCGGTCTCCACCAGGGTCGCCGGCAGCCGGGTGAAGCGCGGGCCCAGTTCGACCACGAGCGCGGCGATCCCGCGGTCCGCGAGGCGGCGGACGAAGGCCCGCTGCTCGGCCGGCCGGGTGCCGAGGCCCAAGCCCGTGGTCAGCAGCAGCTCACCTCCCTTGAGCAGGGAGGCGATGTTCGGCACCTCGCCCGCGTGCACCCAGCGGACGGTCCGGCCCAGGCGGTCGGCGCAGGCCACCACCTCCGGCAGTCCGCCGCGCAGCCCGGGCAGTTCCAGTGCCCGCTGAACCGTGATCCCGCCCTGGTTCTCCATAGCGCGGGACGCTACCGGCCGATCCGTCTCCATCGTCAGGCGGGCTGGATGTTGTGGTTGAAGCGGAAGATGTTGTCGGGGTCGTACTGGCGCTTGAGCGCGCCCAGCCGCTGCATGTTCTCGCCGCCGAGGCCCGAGACCACCCGCTCCACGCCCTCGTCCCCGGTGAAGTTGAGGTAGACCGCGCCGGTGCTCCACGGCCGGGCGTCGGCGCGGACGTCCTTGACCCACTGCCGGCAGCGCTCGTCGTCGGCCGGGTCCTCCCAGATCCCGAACGGGTGCACCGCCCACGGCGAGTCGCGGTACGGCACCGGGTAGTCGGCCGGGCCGGACGCCACGGCGCCGCCCTGCGGGAAGACCAGGTGCTGGGTGCCGGTCGGTACCGGCATGGCCTCGGCGCGGGCGCAGAAGACGTCCACGAACGCGTCGGGACAGCCGGTGAGGTACTCGGCCGACCAGTAGTTCCGCATGCCCGGCGGGTCGTCGATCATGCACTGGAGGTCGGCGTACGGGATGGCCGTGACGATCTCCGACTCGTGGGGGATCGCCAGCAGCGGTTCGGCCAGCCGCCGCATCTCGTCCTCGGGGCCCGCGTACGTCAGCAGCGCCCCGGCCAGCAGCCGCCCGACCAGGTGCTGCGGGACGAACTCTTCGGGCGGGCCGGTGAGGTAGAGGGCTGCGCCCGAGGCCTCGGGCGGCGCGGCCTCGATGACGTCCCGGTACGTACGGACCACCTCGGGCCCGCGCTCCGGCAGGTACAGCAGGAACGCGATCGACATGGCGGGCAGTTCGTACAGCCGCAGGGTCAGCGAGGTGGCGACGCCGAAGTTCCCGCCGCCGCCGTGCAGCCCCCAGAACAGCTCCGGGTGCTCCTCCGCGGTCGCGTGGACGACCTCGCCCTCGGCGGTGACCAGGTCCACGCCCAGCAGGTTGTCCACGGCCAGGCCGAACTTCCGGTCCAACCAGCCGCTGCCGCCGCCCAGCACGTACCCGCCGACGCCGGTGGTGGAGGCGCGGCCGCCGGTCGTCGCCAGTCCGTAGGGCTCGCAGGCCCGGTCCAGGTGGCTCATGGTGGCCCCGCCCTCGACGTGCGCGGCCCCGGCCGCCGGATGGACCGTCACCTCGTGCATCCGGCGCAGGTCCACGACGAGGCCGCCGTCGTTGAGGGACATCCCGGCCACGCTGTGCCCGCCGCCGCGCACGGCGATGTTCAGGTCCAGTTCCCTCGCGAACCGGACCGCGGTCACCACGTCCGCCGTGCTCTCGCACTGGGCGATGACGGCGGGTCTGCGGTCGATCATCGCGTTGAAGAGGGTCCGGGCCTCGTCGTACCCCGGATCCTCCGGAGCGAAGACCCCGCCGGACAGATCCTCGCGGAGCGCGGTCAGGGCCGCGCCCGCCTTCGACAGGGGAGCCATGGCTGCCCCCTTCCACCGGAGGGAGGGCATAGGACACTTCCAGCGTAGGCGCGGACGATCACCGGGGCGCGGCGAGAAGGTCCGCGGCCCCGGCGGGTCGACCGGTATCAGCCGCCGTACGCCCCGCTGGCCGTCAGCCGCAGGGCCGTGTCGATCAGCGGAACGTGACTGAAGGCCTGCGGGAAGTTCCCCACCTGCCGCTGGAGCCGCGGGTCCCACTCCTCCGCGAGCAGGCCCAGGTCGTTGCGGAGCGACAGCAGCCGCTCGAACAACCGCCGGGCCTCGTCCACCCGGCCGATCATCGCCAGGTCGTCGGCCATCCAGAACGAGCAGGCCAGGAAGGCTCCCTCGTCGCCCTCCAGGCCGTCCACGCCGGCCTCCTCGCCCGCCGTCGGGTAGCGCAGGATGAAACCGTCGGGCGTGGACAGCTCGCGCTGGATCGCCTCGATGGTGCCGATGACCCGCTTGTCGTCCGGCGGCAGGAAGCCCATCTGCGGAATCAGCAGCAGGGAGGCGTCCAGTTCCTTCGACCCGTACGACTGGGTGAAGGTGTTGCGCTCCTTGTCGTAGCCCTTCTCGCACACGTCCTGGTGGATCTCGTCGCGCAGCTCGCGCCACCGCTCCAGCGGGCCGTCCGCGTCGCCGCTCTCGATCAGCTTGATCGTGCGGTCCACGGCCACCCAGGCCATCACCTTCGAGTGCACGAAGTGGCGGCGCGGGCCGCGCACCTCCCAGATGCCCTCGTCCGGCTGGTCCCAGTGGGTCTCCAGGTAGCGGATCAGCTTGAGCTGGAGCAGCGAGGCGTAGTCGCTGCGGGCGAGCCCGGTCATGTGGCCCAGGTGCAGGGCCTCGGTGACCTCGCCGTACACGTCGAGTTGGAGCTGGCCCGCGGCGCCGTTGCCGACGCGGACCGGGCGGGAGTTCTCGTAACCGGGCAGCCAGTCCAGCTCGGTCTCGCCGAGCTCCCGCTCGCCCGCGATCCCGTACATGATCTGCAGGTTCTCCGGGTCGCCGGCGACCGCGCGCAGCAGCCACTCGCGCCAGGCCCGGGCCTCCTCGCGGTATCCGGTGCGCAGCAGCGAGGAGAGGGTGATGGCCGCGTCCCGCAGCCAGGTGTAGCGGTAGTCCCAGTTCCGGACCCCGCCGATCTCCTCGGGGAGGGAGGTGGTGGGCGCGGCGACGATCCCGCCCGTGGGGCCGTACGTGAGCGCCTTGAGGGTGATCAGCGAGCGGATCACGGCCTCCCGGTACGGTCCGTGGTAGGTGCACTGGTCGACCCACTCGCGCCAGAAGTCGGTGGTCGACTCCAGGGCCGCTTCGGCGTCGGGGGTTTCGGGCGCGTCGCGGTGCGAGGCCTGCCAGCTGATGCTGAAGGCCTTCCGGTCGCCGGGGCCGACGGTGAAGTCGGAGTACGTGGTCAGGTCCTCGCCGTAGGTCTGCGCGTCGGAGTCCAGCCAGACCGAGTCGGGGCCGGCCACGGCCACGGTGCGCCCGTCGACCCGGTGCACCCACGGCACGACCCGCCCGTAGCTGAAACGCATGCGCAGTGCCGAGCGCATCGGCACGCGCCCGCTGACGCCCTCCACGATGCGGATCAGCTGCGGCGCGTGATCCTCTCGGGGCGGCATGAAGTCGATCACGCGGACCCTGCCGCGCGGGGTGTCCCACTCCGATTCCAGCACGAGCGAGTCACCGCGGTAGCGGCGGCGGGTCGCGCGCGGGGCCTCGGTGCCCTCCGGGAACGCCGGGCCGATCCGCCAGAACCCGTGATCCTCGGTGCCGAGAATGCTCGCGAACACGGCATGCGAGTCGAAGCGTGGCAGGCACAGCCAGTCCACGGCTCCGTCCCGGCAGACCAGTGCTGCGGTCTGCATGTCCCCGATCAGTGCGTAATCCTCGATGCGCCCGGACACGTGCATCTCCAGTCGAACGGCCACGTCCGCCCCGAAGGGCGCTTGCATTGCGCGGTTGCGCGGTCACCTGTGTGCAGGGATCCCCGCGTGAGCCCATGATTCCGTATATCGGCTCGGTTAGGCCGTCTGACGGACTGCCCGGCGGTGATGTGTGCAATATCCGAGCAGGATATGACGGCACCCTAGTGATCTCCGTGAGCCTGTGGAGAATGCGGTTGGGCCGAACGGGTGAGCAGCGGCGATACCGCCCCGGCGCACTTCGCCGCCCCCGGGCCGGGCGCGTGCGCCGCGCGCCCGGAGGCGGACCGCTCCGGGCGCTGATAGGCTGGTACCCCGTGGACCGGTGGTCTGCCTGTGCGAATCAGGAGCCCCGAAACCGCAGCTTCGGCGCCCCCTGAGACCCTTCCGGATCGACGGTGGCCGGCGCCGGACGCACCTCACCTCGCGACCACGGGAGCCCCCTCTTGGCGACGCCGCCCGCTGCTTTTCGAAACAGCACAGCCATGACGACCAAGCACATCTTCGTCACCGGGGGTGTCGCTTCCTCCCTCGGCAAGGGCCTGACGGCCTCCAGCCTGGGTGCGCTGCTGAAGGCGCGCGGTCTGCGGGTCACGATGCAGAAGCTCGACCCCTACCTGAACGTCGACCCCGGCACCATGAACCCGTTCCAGCACGGCGAGGTGTTCGTCACCAACGACGGCGCCGAGACCGACCTGGACATCGGCCACTACGAGCGCTTCCTCGACGTCGACCTCGACGGCTCGGCCAACGTCACCACCGGCCAGGTCTACAACACGGTCATCGCCAAGGAGCGCCGCGGCGAGTACCTCGGTGACACCGTGCAGGTCATCCCGCACATCACCAACGAGATCAAGCACCGCATCCGCCGCATGGCGACCGACGACGTCGACGTCGTCATCACCGAGGTCGGCGGCACCGTCGGCGACATCGAGTCGCTGCCGTTCCTGGAGACCGTCCGCCAGGTCCGCCACGAGGTCGGCCGCGACAACGTCTTCGTCGTGCACATCTCGCTGCTCCCCTACATCGGCCCCTCCGGTGAGCTCAAGACCAAGCCGACCCAGCACTCGGTCGCGGCCCTGCGCAACATCGGCATCCAGCCCGACGCCATCGTGCTGCGCGCCGACCGTGACGTCCCCACCTCCATCAAGCGCAAGATCTCGCTGATGTGCGACGTGGACGAGGCGGCCGTGGTCGCGGCGATCGACGCCAAGTCGATCTACGACATCCCCAAGGTCCTGCACACCGAGGGCCTGGACGCGTACGTCGTGCGCAAGCTCGACCTGCCGTTCCGCGACGTCGACTGGACGGTGTGGGAGGACCTGCTCGACCGGGTCCACAACCCCGACCACGAGGTCAAGGTCGCGCTCGTCGGCAAGTACATCGACCTGCCCGACGCCTACCTGTCGGTGACCGAGGCGCTGCGCGCCGGCGGTTTCGCCAACAAGGCCCGGGTCCAGATCAAGTGGGTCACCTCCGACGACTGCAAGACCCCGGCCGGCGCGGCGGCGGTGCTCGGCGACGTGGACGCGATCTGCGTGCCCGGCGGCTTCGGCGACCGCGGCGTCAACGGCAAGGTCGGCGCGATCACCTACGCCCGCGAGAACAAGATCCCGCTGCTCGGCCTGTGCCTGGGCCTGCAGTGCGTGGTCATCGAGGCCGCGCGCAACCTCGCGGGCATCGAGGACGCCAACTCCACCGAATTCGACGCCTCCACCCCGCACCCGGTCATCTCGACCATGGAGGAGCAGCTGGCCTTCGTCGAGGGCGCGGGCGACCTGGGCGGCACCATGCGCCTGGGCATGTACCCGGCGAAGCTCGCCGAGGGCTCCATCGTGCGCGAGGTCTACGGCGACGAGGCCTACGTGGACGAGCGCCACCGCCACCGCTACGAGGTCAACAACGCCTACCGCGGCGAGCTGGAGAAGAAGGCGGGCCTCGTCTTCTCCGGCACCTCCCCGGACAACAAGCTCGTCGAGTACGTCGAGTACCCGCGCGAGGTGCACCCCTACCTGGTGGCCACCCAGGCCCACCCGGAGCTGCGCTCGCGCCCGACGCGTCCGCACCCGCTGTTCGCCGGCCTGGTGAAGGCTGCCGTGGAGCGGCAGCAGTCCGCGAAGTGAGAGCCTGACCGCATAACGTAGGCAGCCGGGACACGGATCGTGTCCCGGCTGTCGCGTTTCTCGGGGAAGGTATCGGCCATGGCCATGGGCAACGACATCGTGGACACACCGGAGTCGTGGGAGGTCGTCGCCTCGCGGACCCCGTTCGAGGGCGCGAAGACGTCCGTCCGCTCGGACCAGGTCCGGATGCCCGACAGCTCGGTGGTGCGCCGCGACTACCAGGTGCACCCGGGCTCGGTGTGCGTCCTCGCCCTCGACGAGGAACAGCGGGTGCTGGTCCTCAAGCAGTTCCGCCACCCGGTGCGGCACCGGCTGTGGGAGCTCCCGGCCGGGCTGCTGGACGTACCCGGCGAGAACCCGCTCCACGCGGCCCAGCGGGAGCTGTACGAGGAGGCGCACGCCAAGGCGGGCGAGTGGCGGGTGCTGGCCGACTTCTTCACCTCGCCCGGCGGATCCGACGAGGCCGTCCGGATCTTCCTCGCACGGGATCTGGCAGAGGCCGAGGGGGAGCGGTACGAGGTCTCCGAGGAGGAGGCGGACATGGAGATCGCCCGGGTTCCGCTCGCGGACCTGGTCCGCGGGGTCCTGGCGGGCGAACTGCACAACCCCGGGCTGGTGACCGGAGTGCTGGCCCTCGCCGCGGCCCTCGCCTCCGAAGGCGGCATCGAGGCCCTGCGCCCGGCCCTCGCCCCCTGGCCGGCCCGCCCCTACGAGGCGTAGGGCACGTCCGCGCGGTCCCGGCCGCGCGCACCGCGCGAGCGGCGAGTGAAAAATAGGTCCATCTGCTGATCCGATCGGGGGATTTGTCCGCCACGCTCCACCCGGGTCGTCGCTCTGCGTGAACTACGCTCGCAATCCGGTGGCAGGGAGAGGAGCGGATCCGTGGCGGATTTCGTCGGGCGGCGGCGTGAGCTCAAGGAGCTGCGCGAGGACATCGCGCGGACCGGGCTCGACACCCTCTCCGGCCGCAAGGCCAAGGCGCCCCGGGCCCGGGTCCTGCTGGTCGCCGGGCGGCCGGGCTCCGGGCGCACGGCCCTCGCCGAGGCCTTCGTGCACGAGGTCGCCGAGGAGTACCCCGACGGAGTGCTCCGCACCCGACTCACCGCCCCCGGCGGGGACACCGTGGCCACCGAGCGGGCCGTCCGGAGCCTGCTGGAGGGACTGGGGCGGCCCACCCCGCCCGGGGCCGGTGAGGACGAACTGAGCTCCGCGCTGCGCACCGCCCTCGAAGGCCGCCGGGCGATCATCCTGGTCGACGACGCCGCCGATCCCCAGCAGGTGGACGCCCTGCTGCCGGACACCCCCGAGTGCCTCGTCGTGGTCACCGCCGAAGGGCCGCTCACCGGGATCCCCGACGTCCGGCCCTGCACCCTCGGCGGACTCGACACCCCCTCCGCCGTGGAACTGCTCGTCCAGCGCATCGGCGACACCCGGGTCACCGCCGACCCCCGGGCCGCCGAGGCCCTCGCCGAGGAGTGCGGGGGCCAGCCCGCCGCGCTCGTCCTCGTCGGCGGATGGCTCGCCGCCCACCCCAAGGCCGCCGTCGCCGACGTGGCCAAGCAGCTCCACGACATGCCGGCCACCACCGGCGGCCCGCTCGCCCGCGGCTTCCGACTGGTCTACGAGTCCCTGCCGCAGCCCGCCCAGCGGACCCTGCGGCTGCTGCCGCTCGCGCCGGCCGGCATCGTCGACTCGCACACCGCCTCCGCCCTCGCCGGCTGCTCCGTCGCCGCCGCCCAGTCCACCCTGGACGACTTCGCCGGGCTGGGCCTCGTCCGCCCCGCCGGCGACGGCCTCTTCCTGTTGCCCGGCTGCCTCGCGCCGCTGCTCCAGGCGCTCCTGGAAGCCAAGGAGCGCCCCGCCGAGGTCCAGCTGGCCCGGGCCCGGATGTTCGAGCGCACCGTACGGCTGCTGCACTCCTGCCGGGCCATGGCCGAGGCCGAGGAGCCCGGGGTGGACGCCGCCGTGGACGACGACCTCCGCGAGCTGCTGGACGGCCTGCCGCGCGCCCTGCGCTTCCCCGACCGACGGGCCGCCGCCACCTGGCTGGACACCCGGCTGCCCGCGCTCACCGCGGCCGCCTCGCTGGCCGTGGCCGACGGCGGGCTGGACACGCTGGCCCGCCGACTGGTCGCGGCCCTCGTGCGGGCGCTGGCGGACCACCGGGGCACGGCCGGGGCCGCCCCCGAGCTGTACGGGCTGCACCGCCTGGTCCTGGACGTGGCCGAGCGCCGTCACCTGCACCGGGAGCAGGCCGCCGCGCTGCTGAACCTGGCCGACCTGGACGCCTCGACCGGCCGTACCCAGGAGGCCCTGGAGCGCTACCGGGCCGCGCTGGACGCCGGACGGGCGGCGGGCGATCCGTACGCGACGGGCCGCGCGATGGAATCCGTAGGGGGTGCCTACCAGGAGCTGGCGGACTGGCACCGGGCCTCCGACTGGTTCGGCCGGGCGCTCTCCCAAGCCCTCGCACGGGGCGAGCGCGCGGACGAGGCCCGGCTGTACGGGCGGCTCGGGAACGTCCACACCTACGCGGGGCGGTACGGGGACGCGCTGCGCAGCTGGCGGGCGGCCGCCGCGGGCTACCGGAAGCTCGCCGATGTGCCCGGTCAGGCAAAGGCATTGAGCGAGATGGCGCGGGTCCAGGAGTACGCCGGCCGGCCCGAGGAATCCCTGCACACCTGCCGTGAGGCGGTGGAGCTGGCCCGCCGGGCGGGTGACCAGCGACTTCAGGCCGCACTGCAGGTCCGGCTGGCCGACACGCTGGACAGGCTGGGGGACCCCGCAGCTGCCAGGCTGCACCGCTCCGCAGCCGACAGATTGCTGGGAGATGACCCCGCAGCCTGCGAAATCCGTAGTGCTTCCGACTAAGATTATTGGTTTGCAAGGCTAGACAGCGACTCATCCTTCATTAGACTGGGTTCACCGCGGCTTCCCGTGGTGCATCCCGTTGCGCGTTCTTGTGGGCGGGTATGTATGGAAGTGCCCCGTAATATCCCCTGAGCCAAGGACCGTGATCGACGATGAAGGTCGGCATCCCCCGCGAGGTCAAGAACAACGAGTTCCGGGTCGCCATCACGCCCGCCGGCGTGCATGAGCTGGTCCGCAGCGGCCACCAGGTCTTCATCGAGCAGAACGCCGGTGTGGGCTCCTCGATCACGGACGCCGAGTACGTCTCGGCCGGTGCCGAGATCCTCGGCACCGCCGACGAGGTCTGGGCCACCGCCGACCTGCTGCTCAAGGTCAAGGAGCCCATCGCGGAGGAGTACCACCGCCTCCGCAAGGACCAGACGCTCTTCACCTACCTGCACCTGGCGGCCTCCCGCGAGTGCACGGACGCCCTGCTGGAGTCCGGCACCACCGCCATCGCGTACGAGACGGTCGAGCTCGCCAACCGCGCGCTGCCGCTGCTCGCCCCGATGTCCGAGGTCGCGGGCCGGCTGGCCCCGCAGGTCGGCGCCTACCACCTGATGCGCTCGGCCGGCGGCCGCGGCGTCCTCCCGGGCGGTGTCCCCGGCACCCACGCCGGCGAGTGCGTCGTCATCGGCGGCGGCGTCTCCGGCTGGAACGCCGCGCAGATCGCCATCGGCATGGGCTTCCACGTGACCCTGCTGGACCGCGACATCAACAAGCTCCGCGAGGCCGACAAGATCTTCGGTACGAAGATCAAGACGATCGTCTCCAACGCCTACGAGCTGGAGAAGGCCGTCGTCGAGGCCGACCTCGTCATCGGCGCGGTGCTGATCCCGGGTGCGAAGGCCCCGAAGCTGGTCACCAACGAGCTCGTCGCCAAGATGAAGCCCGGAAGTGTCCTTGTCGACATTGCGATCGACCAGGGCGGCTGCTTCGAGGACTCCCGTCCGACCACTCACGCCGAGCCGACCTTCCAGGTCCACAACTCGGTCTTCTACTGCGTCGCCAACATGCCGGGCGCGGTGCCGAACACCTCCACC
The DNA here is from genome assembly GCF_044756625.1 of Streptomyces sp. NPDC091682. Classification (NCBI taxonomy): domain Bacteria; kingdom Bacillati; phylum Actinomycetota; class Actinomycetes; order Kitasatosporales; family Streptomycetaceae; genus Streptomyces; species Streptomyces sp. NPDC091682. The sequence goes on from NZ_JBIVTH010000031.1 coordinate 25,421, forward strand.
TACGCGCTGACGAACGCCACGCTGCCCTACATCGTGCAGCTCGCGAACCTCGGCTGGGTCGAGGCGCTGCGTCGTGACCCCGCGCTCGCGCTGGGCCTCAACACCCATGACGGCCAGGTCGTTTACGGTCCCGTCGCCGAGGCCCACGGCCTCGAGACCCTCGAGCTGAGCACGCTGCTCGGCTGACACGTCAACGACTGACGTCAATCTCACGTATCCGGCCGGACCTTGCCCGCAAGGTCCGGCCGGCCGCGTTTGCGCGGCGCCCCGAGCCCCCGCTCAACTCGCCTCGAACGTAACCCTTTAACCCTTTCGCACACCCGCGAAACTTCGCAGCGACAGCTCGTGCGCCCTTGACAGAGCGGTGTTCGGTTGCCGACACATCGTGCCGGGTCCGGCGGATTGTGTTGCCGCTGGGCGGTGACACGCCATAGAGTCGCCAACCGTCGGCATGGTGCCACGCTGACCTATCGATAAGTGTCCTGGTCACGTCCGAGGAGGTAAGACGACTTGTGAATGAGTCGACATTTGCTCCTGGGGGTGGTCGAGCAGGGATGCCTGAGCGGGGCCAGAGCCCTACCGGGCTCGAAGCCGTCGGCTCCGTCGCAGTACGCACCTTCGCAAACCACCAGCACATGACGACGCCCCAAAAGAGCATGGACGGCCTAGACGTGAACTCCAGGGCCGGCGACCTGAGCGGCGAAAAGCCCGTGGGTTTCGCCGACTACGACAATGTGCCCGAAGGGCATTTCTACGACCCCGACGCGGAGTACGAACCGGACCCCGAGTACGCGGCCACCCTCGCCCCCGACGCTGCCCGTCAGCGCCGTGAGCGGATCGGCCCGACCGGACGCCCGCTCCCGTACTTCCCGATTCCGGGTCCGCTGACCGACCACGGTCCAGCGAAGATCATCGCGATGTGCAACCAGAAGGGCGGCGTGGGCAAGACCACGTCGACCATCAACCTGGGTGCCGCGCTCGCCGAGTACGGGCGCCGCGTGCTGCTCGTCGACTTCGACCCGCAGGGCGCACTGTCCGTGGGTCTCGGCGTGAACCCGATGGAACTCGACCTGACGGTCTACAACCTGCTCATGGAGCGGGGCATGTCGGCCGACGAGGTGCTGCTCAAGACGGCGGTCCCGAACATGGACCTGCTGCCGAGCAACATCGACCTGTCCGCCGCCGAGGTGCAGTTGGTCAGCGAGGTCGCGCGCGAGTCCACCCTGCAGCGGGCCCTGAAGCCCCTGCTGGCCGACTACGACTACATCGTGATCGACTGTCAGCCCTCGCTCGGTCTGCTGACCGTGAACGCCCTGACGGCGGCTCACAAGGTCATCGTCCCGCTGGAGTGCGAGTTCTTCGCGCTGCGCGGCGTGGCGCTGCTGACCGAGACCATCGAGAAGGTGCAGGAGCGGCTCAACCCCGAGCTGGAGCTCGACGGCATCCTCGCCACGATGTACGACTCCCGTACGGTGCACAGCCGCGAGGTGCTGGCGCGCGTCGTCGAGGCCTTCGACGACCACGTCTACCACACGGTCATCGGCCGTACGGTGCGCTTCCCGGAGACCACGGTCGCCGGTGAGCCGATCACGACGTACGCGTCCAACTCCGTCGGCGCCGCCGCCTACCGCCAGCTGGCCAGGGAGGTGCTCGCCCGGTGTCACGCCGAGTGAGTCTGCCCGGAGCCGACGAACTGTTCCGTACGACCGGGGGGATGGCGCTCCAGTCGTCCTCGCCGCGGCGCGGGGTCGAGGAGACGCCCGCCGCAGAACACTCGGCCACCTCGGCCGAGGGCACGGCGGGCGAGGGCCGTGGCCGGGAGGCCGCGGACACCGGCGGGCCCGTCGTGGGGCAGCCCAGACGACCGCAGGAAGGTTCTGCCGGACCGGCCGGCGGCATGGGGTCCGCCCCGGCCGGCGCGGGCCGCCGGGGCAAGGGGCAGGGCCGGGGCGCGAACCGGCGCCCCAGCGGCCGCGAGCGCCACGACGAGAAGATCACGGTCTACGTCTCCGCCGAGGAGCTCATGGACCTGGAACACGCGCGGCTGGTGCTGCGCGGGGAGCACGGGCTGGCGGTGGACCGGGGCCGCATCGTCCGCGAAGCGGTCGCGGTCGTCCTCGCCGATCTGGAGTCCCGCGGCGACGCGAGCATCCTCGTACGGCGCCTGCGCGGCCGCTGACCGCCCTGCGGGCCCGCCCTCCCGGTGCCCCGGCCCGTCCGGACCGCGCGCGTGCCCTGGCTCGGCCTGCGGCCCGCCTTCCCGCCGCCCGGGGCCGCGTCCGGGCCGCCTGCGCGCCGCTCGGCCCGCGGCGCGCGCTCCCGGAGCCGGGCTCCGGCGGGCGTCCGCCCGGCGACCGGGCCTCCGGACGATCTGCGGCCCGCCCCCCTCCGGAGCTCCGCCCCGTCGCCGGGAGCCGCCCGCACGGGGCTCCGTACGGACGGGGGAACGCCGGTCCGGCGGTGCGGCGCCGTGTCGGGCGGTGGTCCGCCGGGGAGCGGGGAGGAACCCGTAGGCTGCTGGTGGCCGCGGCCCCGGCGCCCGGCCCTCCCCGCCGCCCCCGTGCACCTCCTGGACATCGATGCCCCTCCCCGCCGAATCCGGCCGACCGACCCGGCGCGTCCTGGGGCGCGGCCCCGGCGCCCCCGACGCGTCCCGGCGACCGGAGGCGTACGGCGCGGGAGCGGACCGCGAAGGTCCTGGAGCCCCCGAGAGCCCGGAGGCGCCCGAGGTTCCCGGAACCATCGAGGCCCACGGCCCCCACGAGACCTCCGAAGCCCCTGAGGCGCCCGCTGAGAGCCCCGCGCCGGCGGTGCGCGGTACCGAGCCGGAACGTTCCCCCGGGCCCGCAGACGGGCAGCAGGAGCATCCTGAGCCCGGTCCGGCCCCGGACGTCGAAGCCCGGGAAGCCGAGGTCCCGGACGCCGAAGCCCGGGACGCCGAGGGCTCGGCTGATGCTCCGCACCCGCACGCCCCGCGGGCCCGCGAGGCGGCGGCCGGTGATCCGGGCCAGGGCACCGCCACCGCGAGCCCCACCGGCGGCGACGGCCGGTTCACCCTGCGGCTCGCCAACTTCGAGGGCCCCTTCGACCTGCTGCTCCAGCTGATCTCGCGGCACAAGCTCGACGTCACCGAGGTGGCGCTGTCCAAGGTCACCGACGAGTTCATGGCGCACATCCGCGCCATGGGGCCCGACTGGGACCTCGACCAGACCACCGAGTTCCTCGTCGTCGCCGCCACCCTCCTCGACCTGAAGGCAGCCCGGCTGCTGCCGGTCGCCGAGGTCGAGGACGAGGCGGACCTCGCCCTGCTGGAGGCCCGGGACCTGCTCTTCGCGCGACTCCTCCAGTACCGCGCGTACAAGCAGATCGCCGAGATCTTCGAGCGGCGCGCGGAGGCGGAGGGCAAGCGGTACCCGCGGACGGTCGGTCTGGAGCCGCACCACGCGGACCTGCTGCCCGAGGTCGTCATCAGCATCGGACCGGAGGGGTTCGCCCGGCTGGCCGTGAAGGCCATGCAGCCCAGGGCCAAGCCCCAGGTGTACGTGGACCACATCCACGCCCCCCTGGTCAGCGTGCGCGAGCAGGCCGGGTTGGTGGTGCGGATGCTGAAGGCGCGCGGGGAGGCCACCTTCCAGGAGCTCACCGAGGACGCCGGGGACACCCTCACCGTCGTCGCGCGCTTCCTGGCCCTGTTGGAGCTCTACCGGGAGAAGGTGGTCGTCCTCGATCAGGAGGAGGCGCTGCAGACCCTCACCGTGCGCTGGAGCGGCGGGGACGGCGACGGCATGCCGGCCGTGACCGACGAGTTCGACCAGATCGTGGAGGCGAAGGATTGAACGGCGACGTCAGCGCGGTGGCCGCGCTGGAGCTGAAGCCGGCCCTGGAGGCCGTGCTCATGGTCGTGGACGAGCCGGCCACCGAGGCGCACCTGGCCAAGGTGTTGGAGCGCACCCCGCGCGAGGTCGGGCAGGCGCTGCGGGAGCTCGCCGACGAGTACACGGCCGCGCGCCGGGGCTTCGAGCTGCGGTTGGTCGCCGGCGGCTGGCGGTTCTACACCCGGGCGGAGTACGCGCCGGCCGTCGAGGGCTTCGTACTGGACGGCCAGCAGGCCCGGCTCACCCAGGCGGCCCTGGAGACCCTGGCGGTCGTCGCGTACCGGCAGCCGGTGAGCCGATCGCGGGTCTCCGCGGTCCGCGGAGTCAACTGCGACGGGGTCATGCGGACCCTCCTCCAGCGCGGTCTGGTGGAGGAGGCGGGGACGGAACCCGAAACAGGTGCGATCCTGTACAGGACGACGAACTACTTTCTGGAGCGGATGGGCCTGCGCGGCCTGGACGAGCTCCCGGAGCTCGCGCCCTTCCTCCCCGAGGCGGACGCGATCGAAGCCGAGACGCAAGAAGGTGTGCCGTCGTTCGATCCGGACGCACCGGACACAGATGCAGACGACGACAAGACGACGGAACTTTGATGCGAAGCAGCGGCAACGGCAACGGTGGCGGCAACAGGAACAGCGGCGGCGGAGGCGGCGGGCGCGGTAACTCCCGCGGCGGCTCCTCCAGCGGCGGCGGTGGCTACCGCGGGAGCGGCTCCGGCGGTGGCAGCGGCTCCGGCGGCTCCCGTGGCGGCAGCTCCGGCGGCGGCTACCGGGGCGGCAGCTCTGGCGGCTCCGGCGGCTACCAGGGCGGCGGCTCCCGCGGCGGCAGCTCGGGCGGCGGCTACCAGGGCGGCTACCAGGGCGGCTCCGACTCGCGCGACCGCGACCAGCCGGCCCCCCGCATCCGCAACCCGCGTCCCGAGGAGCGCCGCTACGACGTAGGCCCCGAGGGCGAGCGCAGCGGACGCAGCGGCCCCAAGGCGGGCGGCGGCGGTGCCCGCGGCGCCGCGGCGCGCGGTGGCGCCAAGGGCGGTCCCCGGACCTCCAAGACCCCCGGCATCGGCGGCGCCGGCGGCCCGCGCAGCGGCCCCGGCAGCCGCAGCGGCCAGTCCCGCCCGCGCGAGCTGGACGCGCGGATCGAGGAGCGCGTGCGCGACCGGTACGCCGACAAGCCCGTGATCAAGACCCCGAAGACCTTCCCGGGCGCCGAGGCGGAGGGCGAGCGCCTGCAGAAGGTGCTCGCCCGCGCCGGCATGGGTTCGCGCCGCGCCTGCGAGGAGCTCATCGAGCAGGCCCGCGTCGAGGTCAACGGCGAGATCGTGCTGGAGCAGGGCAAGCGCGTCCAGCCGAAGGACGAGATCAAGGTGGACGGCCTGACCGTCGCCACCCAGTCGTACCTGTTCTTCGCGCTGAACAAGCCCGCCGGCGTCGTCTCCACCATGGAGGACCCGGACGGCCGCCAGTGCCTCGGCGACTACGTCACCAACCGCGAGACCCGGCTCTTCCACGTCGGCCGGCTCGACACCGAGACCGAGGGCATCATCCTGCTCACCAACCACGGTGAGCTGGCCCACCGCCTCACGCACCCGAAGTACGGCGTGAAGAAGACGTACGTGGCGGCCATCACCGGTCCGCTGCCGCGCGAGATCGGCAAGCGGCTCAAGGACGGCATCGAGCTGGAGGACGGCTACGCCCGCGCCGACCACTTCCGCGTCGTCGACCAGGTCGGCAAGAACTACCTGGTCGAAGTCACCCTCCACGAGGGCCGCAAGCACATCGTCCGCCGCATGATGGCGGAGGCCGGCTTCCCGGTCGAGAAGCTCGTCCGGACCTCCTTCGGTCCGATCGAGCTGGGCGACCAGAAGTCCGGCTGGCTGCGCCGCCTGACCAACACCGAGGTCGGCATGCTGATGCGCGAGGTCGGCCTCTAGTACGCAGGCCGGTCGCCGCGCAGGCGGCCGGTCCGATCCCAGAAAACCCGCGGTGCCCCAGGGCGCCGCGGGTTTTCTGCTTGTCGGGGACCCGCTCCACTGTTTATAGTCAACCTGACCATTAAATGTTCTGAGGGGGTCGCCATGAGTTGGAGCATGAGCTGGACCGAGGTGCTCGGCTTCGCCACCGGCGCCCTGTGCGTCTGGCTGGTCGCCCGGCAGCACGTGGCCAACTGGCCGATCGGGATCGCCAACAACGTCTTCTTCATCGTGCTCTTCGCCCAGGCCGGCCTCTACGCCGACGCCGGGCTCCAGATCGTCTTCATCGCCCTCGCCGCCTACGGCTGGTGGTCCTGGACCCACGGGGGTGGACCAGGATCCGCCGAGGCCCTGCCGGTGCGCCGCACCACGCGCACCGAATGGGCCGGGCTCGCCGCGGCGGGGGCGGTGGGGGTGCTCGCGCTCACCCTGCTGCTGGGCCGCGCCACCGATTCCACCGTCCCCTTCTGGGACGCGCTGACGACCGGGCTCTCGCTCGTCGCCACGTACGGGCAGTGCCGCAAGCTCGTCGAGTCCTGGTGGCTGTGGATCGCCGCCGACCTCGTCTACATTCCGCTCTACGCCCACAAGGGCCTCTACCTGACCTCCGCGCTCTACGTGGGCTTCCTCGCCCTGTGCGTGGTCGGACTCCTCGGCTGGCGGCGCACCCTGCCCGCGCGGGACGCCCGTACGGCGGCGGGGGCGACGGCATGAGGCGGCACGGGCACGGCCTCGTCCTCGGCAAGTTCTACCCGCCGCACGCCGGGCACCACCACCTCGTGCGCACCGCCCAGGACCAGTGCGAGCGGCTGACCGTGCTGGTGTGCGCGGCCTCGGTGGAGTCGGTCCCGCTCGCCGACCGGGTCGCCTGGATGCGCGAGGCGCACCCCGGGGCCGAGGTCGTCGGCGCGGTGGACGACATCCCGGTCGACCTGCACGACCCGCAGATCTGGGAGGCGCACATGGCCGTCTTCCGCGGCGCGGTCCCCGAACGGGTGGACGCCGTGTTCACCTCGGAGGAGTACGGCAGCGAGCTCGCCCGGCGGTTCGGCGCCGAGGAGGTCCTGGTGGACCGGGAACGGACGCTGTTCCCGGTGTCCGGAACGGCGGTGCGCAAGGACCCGGCCGGCTCCTGGGAGTTCCTGGGACCGGCCGTCCGGGCCGCCCTGACCCGGCGGGTCGTCGTCCTCGGCGCGGAGTCCACCGGGACCACCACGCTGTCGCGGGCCCTGGCGGACCACTACCGGCGGCGCGGCGGCGTATGGGCCAAGACGGGCTGGGTCGCCGAGTACGGGCGCCGGTACAGCGAGGACAAACTGGCGGCGGCCCGCGCCGCCGACCCGACCGCCTCCTGGGCGGACGTGTCCTTCACCTCGCAGGAGTTCCCGGTCATCGCGCGCCACCAGGACGCGGACGAGGAGCACGCGGCCCGGCTCGGCTCCCCGGTGCTGTTCTGCGACACCGACTCCTTCGCGACCGGGATCTGGCACGAGCGCTACACGGGCGGCCGCAACGCGGAGGTCGAGCGGATCGCCGACCTCACCCGGCGGGACCTGTACCTGCTCACCGACCACGCCGACGTGCCCTTCGAGGACGACGGGCTGCGGGACGGGGAGCACCTGCGGCCCTGGATGACCGAGCGGTTCCGGGCGGAACTGGAGCGCACCGGGAGGCGTTTCCTCGTCGTGCGCGGGGACCGGGCGGCCCGGCTGGAGGAGGCCGTCCGCGCCGTGGACGCCCTGCTGGCCGAGGGCTGGCACTTCACCGACCCCCTTCCGGAGAACCGATGACCGCCGGCTATGACCCCTACGCCTTCGAGCCGTTCGCGGTGACGGTCGACCTGGCCGTCTTCACCGTGCGCGGCGGAGCCCTGCACGTCCTGCTGATCCGGCGCGGCCAGGAACCGTACGCCGGGGCCTGGGCGCTGCCCGGTGGGTTCGTCCTGCCGCGGGAGTCCGCCGAGACCGCCGCGCGGCGCGAACTGGCCGAGGAGACCGGCCTGCCGGACCGGCTCGTGGCCGCACTCCACCTGGAGCAGCTGCGCACGTACAGCGAACCGGACCGGGACCCCCGGATGCGGGTGGTCTCCGTGGCCTTCACCGCCCTCGTCCCGGACCTGCCGGAGCCGGCGGCCGAGGGTGGCGGGGACGCGGCGCACGCCCGCTGGACCGCGCTGCACGAGGTCTCGGAACTGGCCTTCGATCACGCGGTGATCCTGGCGGACGCACGCGAGCGGATCGGCGCCAAGCTCGAGTACACCTGCCTGGCCACCGGCTTCTGCCCGCCCGAGTTCACCCTCGGCGAGCTCCAGTCCGTCTACGAGACCGTCTGGAACACCAGCCTCGACCGACCCAACTTCCGCCGCAAGGTCCTGGCGACGCCGGGCTTCGTCGAGGCCGTACCGGGCGCCGCCCGGCTGACCGGCGGCCGCGGCAAACCGGCCGCCCTCTACCGGCCCGGCCCGGCGACCACCCTCCACCCACCCCTGCTGCGACCGGAAGGATCCACCCGATGACCAAGCGAGCCGCGACGGGCGCCATGATCGGCCTGGCCCTGGGCGACGCCCTCGGCTTCCCGACCGAGTTCAACGACGTGCCCTCGATCCTGGCCAAGACGGGCCCCTGGCGGGAGATGGGCCTGCCGCGCCCGGCGATCGTCACGGACGACACCCAGATGACCCTCGCCCTGGCCCGCGGCATGCGCACGGCCGGCGAGCGGGGCCGGGTGGGGCCGCTGCGCCTGACCCGGCCGGTCCGCGAGGAGTTCGTCGACTGGTACCACTCCCCGGAGAACAACCGGGCCCCGGGCCGCACCTGCATGACGGCCTGCCGGCTGCTCAACGCCCCGGACCGGGACTGGCGCGACGCCAGCCAGATCGGCTCCAAGGGCTGCGGCGCCAACATGCGGGTGGTCCCGGTCGGGCTGGTGCCCGACTGGACCGAGGAGGAACGGGCCGGCGCCGCGCAGCTCCAGTCGGCCCTCACCCACGGACACCCGACGGCGCTCGCCGCCTCCGACCTGACCGCCCGGGCCGTGCACCTGCTGGCCGAGGGCACCGAGGTGACCGGGCTCGTCGGGCGACTGCGCTCGTACGCACTGGAGAACCGCACCCGCTACCACGAGCGCTGGCTCGGCGACCTGTGGATGCGGACCGCGTCCGACGCCTCCGCGGAGTCCTTCATCGCCCGGGGCTGGGACGAGTGCCTGGCGGTCCTCGACCGGCTCTCGGCCGCCCTGCGGTCCCCCTCCCCGGAGACCGACCCCTGCCTGACCACGGGCGACGGCTGGATAGCCGAGGAGGCCCTCGCCACCGCCCTGCACTGCTTCCTCCTCTTCCCCGACGAGCCGCTGACCGCGCTGCGCCGGGCCGCCTGCACGCGCGGCGACTCCGACTCCATCGCCTGTCTCGCGGGCGCCTTCGCCGGAGCCCACCTCGGCGCGGACGCCTGGCCCCGCGAGTGGGAGGGCCGCATCGAGTACCGGGACGAACTCCTGGCCTACGGCACCCTCTGGGACGATTGATCCATGCTGGACGCACTGAGCATCGACCTGACCCCCGTCGTGGCGGAGCAGCCCGACCCGCTGCTCTTCGCCACGGTCTCCGGCGCGCACCTGTACGGCTTCCCGTCCCGGGACTCCGACATCGACCTGCGCGGCGCCCACCTGCTCCCGGCGGAGGCCCTGCTGGGTCTGCGCGATCCGGAGGAGACCCGGACCCGCATGTGGGACCGGGACGACGTGGAGATGGACCTCGTCACGCACGACCTGCGCAAGTTCGTCCGCCTGATGCTGAACCGCAACGGCTACGTCCTGGAGCAGCTGCTCTCCCCGCTCGTGGTCCACACGACGGCGGCGCACGAGGAACTGATCGCGCTGGCCCCGGGCGTGCTGACCTCCCACCACGCCCACCACTACCGGGGGTTCGCGGGCACCCAGTGGCGGCTCTTCGAGAAGTCCGCCGAACTCAAACCGCTGCTCTACGCGTTCCGGGCGCTGCTCACCGGCATCCACCTCATGCGGTCGGCCGAGGTGCAGGCGCACCTGCCGACCCTGCTGGCCGAGGTGCCGGAGGCGCCCCCGTACCTCGCCGCCCTCGTCGAGGCCAAGGTGGCCGCCGAGCACGGGGGCTACGAGGGGCCGCCCGTCGGCGGCGTGCGCGAGGACCTCGAGGCGCTGCACGCCGTGCTCGACGCGGCTCAGGCCGCTTCCGCGCTGCCCGAGCACGTGACGGCGTACGACGCCCTCGACGCGTTCGTCGTGCGGCGGCGCGTGCTACACGGCTGACGCGCGGCGGGTGCGGACCAGGAAGTCCTGCACCCGGGCGTGGTCCGGCTCCGCCGGCAGCACGGTGCGGGCCAGGGCGCTCTCGGTCTCCTCCTGGAGGCGGGCCATCCAGGCGTCGACCGCCTCCCAGGTGAGCTCGCCGCGGCGGACCGCGAGCAGGCGGTCGCGGTACGGGCCGGCGTCGATGGTCAGCCGGCCGGTGCGCAGCAGGTCACGGCAGGACAGCAGCAGGCGCAGCAGGTGCATGGCGTGCTTCCAGCGCGGGGCGCCGTGGACCCGGACGTCGGCGAGGAGCTTGCCGCGCTGGGAGGCCGCGTACCGGCTGAAGCTGGTGTGGGCCCGGCGGGAGAGGAAGGCCCCGCGCAGCGAGAGCAGTTCCTCGCCGACCGGGGTCACCTCTTCCACCAGGGGGGAGTGCAGGCACTCCAGGATGTTCGGGTTGGCCCGCAGGGCCAGTTCACAGAAGCGCTCCAGCTCCCAGGAGAACTCCTCGTCCCGCGGGCCCTCCACGTGGGTGGGGGGCTTCTCGAACCGCCAGAACAGCGGCGTCGGGGCGAGGTAGACACCGCGCAGGTCGGTGTCGCTCGCCTCCGTCGCCAGTCCGAACGCCCGGGAGCCCATCACGCACCGGTAGACGGTGTGGTCCCGTACCAGTGTCAGATCGTCCATCCGGGGAGCTTAGGCGCCTGACCTGCCGCTATGCGAGCGAGATATTGCCGTCCGCCGCGACCTTGATCTTCTTCTCCGCCAGCCCCTTGGTGGCCGGGCCCTTGGTCACCGCGCCGTCGGCGACCGCGAACTTGCTGTTGTGGCAGGGGCAGTCGATGCTGCCGTCGTCCACCTTGTTGACCAGGCAGCCCTGGTGGGGGCAGACCGCCGTGAAGCATTTGAAGGTTCCGGCCTTGGGCTGGGTGACCACGACCTTTTCCTCCTTGAAGACCTTGCCGCCGCCCACCGGGATGTCCGCCTTCTTGGTGAGGGCCTTGCCGGCCGCGGCGCCCGTGTCCGCCGAGGTGGCGGGAGCCGGAGCGGCGGGCTCGGCGGGCTGGGCGGGCACCTCGTTCGGTTCCCCCGGGGCGGCCTTCTCACCGCCGCTGCTGCCGCAGGCGGTGATCGTGCCGCCGGCCAGGGCGGCCGCGCCGATCGTCAGTACCGTGCGCCGGGCGGTGTGCGTGAGGTCGCTCATGAGTCTCTCCTCGCTTCGTGGCCGGATGGCGTCAGCATCCTGGCCTGCGGCGGGCCTCAGGTGAAGCCTGCCGCGCCGGTTTATCGGCCCGGTTCCCATGGGGCCAATGAGGCAGGGCTGCCGGGTGTGCGTACGACCTCCCACACGTGGATCACGGCTTCCCGGTTCAGCGGGCCGTGAACATGCGGGTAACGGCCGCCGGAATCACTCTCCCGGCGGACCTCGGCGGTCAGCGCGCCCTCGTCGAGCTCCACCGCGAGCAGGATCCCGGGTACCGACCGGTAGTGCGCGTCGACGATCGCGAGTGCCGTGGGGCGGTCCGCGGAACAGTGGACGAACCCCTCGGTCGCCAGCGAGGGCGGGGCGTAAGGGAGCTCGGGGGCAGCGGCCCAGTCGGCGAGCGGGACGATGTGGAAGATCATGCGGATGGTTCTACCGCAGGGGGCGCGGACGTGTGCGCCAGGTGGCGGCACGGTCCACCATGGGTGACATTGTCCGTGTCTCGAAGCCGGGTGCGCCACGTCCGCGCGGCCCGGTCCCTCTGCGAAAGGCACGACGATGGCGGGTAACGACCTCGGCTCCCTTCTCGGCGGTCTCCTGGGCGGGAGCAGCGGTCAGGGCGGGAGCGCCGGCGGGGGAGCCGGCGGCGCCGGCAACGTCCTCGGTGCGCTGCTCGGCGCCCTGATGGGCGGGGCCGGCGGTTCCCAGGCCGGCGGGAGCAACCCGCTCGGCGGGCTGATGGACATGCTGACCAAGTCGGGCCTGGCCGACCAGGCCCAGTCCTGGATCGGCACCGGCGACAACCAGTCGGTCAGCGGGGCCCAGATCGCCGAGGCGCTCCCCGACGAGGCCCTCCAGAAGGCGGCCGCGCAGGCCGGCGTCAGCCCGCAGGAGGCCGCCGACCAGATCGCGCAGGCGCTGCCGACGGCCGTCGACAAGCTGAGCCCGGGCGGAGAGCTGCCGACCGGTTCGCTGGAGGAGATCATCCGGGCGCAGAACCTCTGACCGACCGCGAGCGCCGCACCGGGGCCCGGCCGCCGTCCCACGGGATGGGCGGTCGGGCCCTCGTGCCGCAGGTGCTGGATACCCTGGCCGGACAGTCCGTCAGCTCGCCTTTACGTCCCCTGGAGTGCCTCGTGAGAACCGCCGCCGTCATCGGAACCGGACTGATCGGCACCTCCGCGGCGCTCGCCCTGTCCGCCAGGGGGATCACCGTCCACCTCGCCGACCACGACCCGGACCGGGCCCGCACGGCCGCCGCCCTCGGGGCCGGCACCGACGAGGCCCCCAAGGAGCAGGTCGACCTCGCGATCGTCGCCGTACCGCCGGCCCACGTGGCCGCGACCCTGGCCGACCTGATCGGGCGCCGAGTCGCGCGCGCCTACGTGGACGTGGCCAGCGTCAAGGGCGGACCGCGGCGGGAGCTGGCGGCGCTCGGCGTGGACGTCACCGCGTACATCGGGACGCACCCGATGGCCGGCAAGGAGCAGTCGGGGCCGCTCGCCGCCACCGCGGACCTCTTCGAGGGCCGCCCGTGGGTGCTGACCCCCACCCGCGACACCGACCACGAGGTGCTCAACCTCGCGCTGGAACTGGTGGCCCTCTCCCGGGCCGTACCGGTGGTGATGGACGCCGACGCCCACGACCGCGCGGTGGCGCTCGTCTCGCACACCCCCCAGCTGGTCTCCAGCATGGTCGCGGCCCGGCTGGAGGAGGCCGACGAGACCGCGGTCCGGCTGTGCGGACAGGGCATCCGCGACGTGACCCGGATCGCGGCCTCCGACCCGCGGATGTGGGTGGAGATCCTGTCGGCCAACCCGGGACCGGTCGCCGACGTCCTCGCCGGGATCGCCGCCGACCTGGAAGAGACCGTGGAGGCACTGCGGGGCCTGCAGTCCGCCGACGTGGAGAAGCGCCGCGGCGGCGCCGCCGGCATCGAGGACGTGCTGCGCCGCGGGAACGCGGGCCGGGTCCGGGTGCCGGGCAAGCACGGCGCGGCGCCCACGGTCTACGAGACGGTGGCCGTGCTCATCAGTGACCAGCCCGGCGAGCTGGCACGGATCTTCGCCGACGCGGGGCGGGCCGGGGTCAACATCGAGGACGTACGGATCGAGCACGCGACGGGTCAGCAGGCCGGCCTCGTCCAACTCATGGTCGAGCCGAGGGCGGTGGCCGGCCTGACCGCCGAGCTGCGCGAGCGGGGCTGGGCGCTGCGGCAGCAGTAGCGGGGCGGCCCGTTCCGGGGCCGGCCGGCCCCGGAAAATACGGCGGGGACGGCGGCCGTCCGGGGCCGGTAACCTTGGGGAGGGGCGCTTTGCCGCGCCCGGACACGTACGCGCAACCAGGAAGGTGCCCGCACCGTGGAAACCGCAGCTCCGTCCGCCGTGATCGTCGCCATCGACGGTCCCTCCGGCACGGGCAAGTCCAGCACCTCCAAGGCCGTGGCCGCCAAGCTCGGGCTGCGCTACCTGGACACCGGCGCCCAGTACCGGGCCATCACCTGGTGGATGATCACCAACGGCGTCGACACCGACGACCCGCAGGCCATCGCGATCGCCGCCGGCAAGCCCAGCATCGTGTCCGGCACCGACCCGGCCGCCCCCACCATCACCGTGGACGGCCTCGATGCCGCCGGCCCCATCCGGACCCAGGAGGTCACCTCGAAGGTCAGCGCCGTCAGCGCCGTCCCCGAGGTGCGCACCCTGATCACCGACCTGCAGCGCTCCATCGCGGCCGGGGCGGCCCAGGAGGCCGACGGGATCGTCGTCGAGGGCCGGGACATCGGCACCACCGTCCTGCCCGACGCCGACCTCAAGATCTTCCTGACCGCTTCCGCCGAGGCGCGCGCCGCCCGCCGCAGCGGCGAGCTCCAGGGCAAGGAGGCCGCCGACCTCGCGGCCACCAAGGAGGCGCTGATCAAGCGCGACGCGGCCGACTCCGGCCGCAAGACCTCCCCGCTGGCCAAGGCCGACGACGCCGTCGAGGTGGACACCACCGAACTCACGCTCGACCAGGTGATCGAGTGCGTCGTGACGCTGGTGGAAGAGAAGCGGGCGGGCCGCAAGTGAGCCAAGCGCCCTCCCTCAAGGGTGCGGCGGTCGGCAGGCGCATCGGCATCGGGCTCATGTACGGGCTCTGGAAGCCGCGCGTACTGGGGGCCTGGAAGGTGCCCGCCTCGGGCCCCGTCATCCTCGCCGTGAACCACTCGCACAACATCGACGGCCCCATGGTCATGGGCACCGCGCCCAGACCGCTGCACTTCCTGATCAAGAAGGAAGCGTACGTGGGCCCGCTCGGCCCCTTCCTCGAAGGGATCGGGCAGGTCAAGGTCGACCGCGGCGGTCCCGACCGGACGGCGATAGGGCGCGCCCTCGGCGTGCTCGACAATGGAGGGGCCCTGGGGATATTTCCCGAGGGCACCCGGGGCGAGGGAGACTTCGCCTCGCTGCGCGCGGGCCTCGCGTACTTCGCGGTCCGCAGCGGCGCCCCCGTCGTCCCCGTGGCCGTCCTGGGCAGCGGAGACACCCCGGGCCGGGTCGTCAAGGGCCTGCCGGCCCTCAAGAGCCGGGTCGACGTCGTCTTCGGCTCGGCCTTCGACGCGGGTGACGGCAGTGGCCGCCGTACCCGTACCGCGCTGGACGAGGCCACCGTACGCATCCAGGACCGGCTGACCGCCCACCTGGCCGACGCCAAGCGCCTCACCGGGCGCTGAGCGAGACTTGAAACCAGTAGTGGAACCGCGCTGCGCGGGCACCACCGATCACCACGAACGACGAGGAACGGACTTCATGAACGACCAGCACGACCACGGAGCACTTGGCGATGCCGAGTACGCGGAGTTCATGGAGCTCGCCGCGGAAGAGGGCTTCGACCTCGAAGAGGTCGAAGGCGCGATCGAGGAGGCCGGTCACGGCCCGCTCCCCGTCCTCGCCGTCGTCGGCCGCCCGAACGTCGGCAAGTCGACCCTGGTGAACCGGATCATCGGCCGCCGCGAGGCGGTCGTCGAGGACAAGCCCGGCGTCACCCGCGACCGCGTCACGTACGAGGCCGAGTGGGCCGGCCGCCGCTTCAAGGTCGTCGACACCGGCGGCTGGGAGCAGGACGTCCTCGGCATCGACGCCTCCGTCGCCGCCCAGGCCGAGTACGCCATCGAGGCCGCCGACGCGGTCGTCTTCGTCGTCGACTCCAAGGTCGGCGCCACCGACACCGACGAGGCCGTCGTACGGCTGCTGCGCAAGGCGGGCAAGCCCGTCGTGCTCTGCGCCAACAAGGTCGACGGCCAGAGCGGCGAGTCCGACGCGGCCTCCCTGTGGTCGCTCGGCCTCGGCATGCCGCACCCGGTCTCCTCGCTGCACGGCCGCGGCACCGGTGACATGCTCGACGCCGTCCTGGAGGCCCTGCCCGAGGCCCCCGAGCAGACCTTCGGCGGCGCCGCCCCCGGCGGCCCGCGCCGCATCGCGCTGATCGGCCGCCCGAACGTCGGCAAGTCCTCGCTGCTCAACAAGGTGGCGAAGGAGGACCGCGTCGTCGTCAACGAGTTGGCCGGCACCACCCGCGACCCGGTCGACGAGCTGATCGAACTCGGTGGCATCACCTGGAAGTTCGTCGACACCGCCGGTATCCGCAAGAAGGTCCACCTGCAGCAGGGTGCCGACTACTACGCCTCCCTGCGCACGGCCGCCGCCGTCGAGAAGGCGGAGGTCGCGGTGATCCTGATCGACACCACCGAGACCATCAGCGTCCAGGACCAGCGCATCATCACGATGGCCGTCGAGGCGGGCCGCGCGATCGTGATCGCGTACAACAAGTGGGACGAGCTCGACGAGGAGCGCCGCTACTACCTCGAGCGCGAGATCGAGACCGAGATGCAGCAGGTCTCCTGGGCGCCCCGGGTGAACGTCTCGGCGCTCACCGGCCGCCACATGGAGAAGCTGGTCCCGGCGATCGAGACGGCCCTCGCCGGCTGGGAGACCCGCGTCCCCACCGGCCGGCTGAACGCCTTCCTCGGTGAGGTCGTCGCCGCCCACCCGCACCCGATCCGTGGCGGCAAGCAGCCCCGCATCCTGTTCGGCACCCAGGCGGGCAGCAAGCCGCCGCGGTTCGTCCTCTTCGCCTCCGGCTTCCTGGAGCACGGCTACCGGCGCTTCATCGAGCGCCGCCTGCGCGAGGAGTTCGGCTTCGAGGGCACCCCGATCCACATCTCGGTGCGGGTGCGCGAGAAGCGCGGCGCCCAGTACAAGAAGAAGAAGTAGGAGCCGGGCGGGGACTCCGTCGGACTCCGAGGGGTCAGTAGCCCCGGCGCGGAGCGGGCGGCAGGGCCGCCGGGACGTGTGCCGTCCCGGTCTGGTGCTGCCGCCCGTCGGCGTATCCGGGGCTGCCCGCGTACGAATACGCCGGCAGCGGCTGCGGGGCGTACGAGGGCTGCCAGCCGTCGACGCGCTGCCAGGCGGAGCCGTTCCAACCGCTGCCGTACGAGGTGCCGCTCGTGTACGAGCCCCCGTAGGCGAAGGCCGTGAACCCGTGGTCCTCCTCGCCCGTACGGTCGCCCGGCAGCGCCCGGAAGGCGCGCAGGTACTCCGAGTACAGCGTGTCGTAGATCGGGGTGTGCGAGTCGGCCGGAGGGGTGTCCCGGTCCCGTGCGGGACGCATCGCGGGGACGGTGCTCGGATAGGACGGGGCGCGGGAGGAGTCGTATGCATGCACGTATCAGCCAACGAAACCGGCGCGTTGCGGATGCGGGGTGACAGGTGAGGAAACACAGATCGCCGGGGGTGTGCGGGACGGACCGCACACCCCCGGCGCACGCCGCCCGGCCCCACGCCAAGGGGCTCGGCGGCCGTTCTCGTACCGGCGGGGTCAGGCGCCGGGCGTACCCGCCAGCGGCATCGCGGCGGCCACGAGCTTGCCCGCGGCGGCGGCCTTGTCCAGGGCGTCGCGCAGCAGGTCCTCGCGGGGCTGCTGGCCGATGGAGCCGACCGGGGCGGCGTAGATGAGCACGCGCTGGGTCTTGTTGACGGCGGCCCGCCAGCCGTCGGTGACCGACAGCGCCTGGTGCGCCTGCCACCAGGCGACCTGGCCGGTGCCGTCGTTGCCCGGCTGCAGGACGGCGTGCAGCTGGCCCGCGGCGAGCAGGACCGACCAGCCGCCGAGGAGGGTGGGGACCTCGGTGGTGTCGGTGACCGGGATGAACCCCTGCTCGATGAGGAGCGGCAGGAAGTCGTCGCCGGGGCCGTCGCTGCCGGGGCGGGCGATGGGCGCGGTCGGCTCGACGACCAGGGCGGGGTGCAGCTCCCCGGCGATCAGGATCAGGCCGCTGGTGATGCCGAGGACGGCCTGGCCGCCGGGCACGTTCTGCGGGGCGGCGCCGGGGCCACCGGCGGCGGCCGGGCTGTCGCCGGTGATGCTGCGGACGGCGCCCTGGAGCTGCTCCTCGGAGACCGAGACCACCTGCGAGGGGATGCAGGTGGCGTGGGCGAAGGCGAGGACGGCGGTCTCCTCGCCGACGAACAGCACCGTGCTGGTGCGGTCGTTCTCGGGGTCGCCCGGGGTGCGGCAGGAGGTGCAGTCGTAACTGCGCGGCGCGTCCTCGCCGACGAGCAGCCTGTCGGCTTCTTCGTCACCGATCTCGGCACGTACCTCATCACTGACGTCGAGCATGCGCGGCACGGGGTGGCTCCTCGGCATAGGTGCGGGTCCGGGAGGCTCCCGGCTCGCCGGGCTCAACGGTCGAGCGGCGGCCGGGGTCACGCCATTCGAGGGAACGGATTCGAACCTGGCCCCCGGAAGGGTGAACCGTCCGACCTCGGCTTCTTTTTCGTGTCAACTGTTCTCTGCTTGTGCTCAGTTGGTGCCCGGGTGTGGCCGTTTGGGGTGGTGGTCGCGGTCGGGCGACCGGGTGGGGCGCGGTGACCTGCCGCGTGGCGGGCCGGAGGGGGCCGCGGGTGGCTGCGTAGCGTGACGCGATGCCCCACCATCGGACCTGTCGGGCCGCCTCCGGCGCCGCCGTCGCGCTCGCCGCAGTGCTGGCGCTCGTACTGCCCCGCGCGGCCGCGGCCGCGGCTCCGCCGCCTCCGGCGCCCGGGCCGGCCGGGGCGGCGCACCCCGGCTCGCCCGGCGTGATCGGGGACGGGCCGGGGGACTGCGGACCGGGCGGGGAGTGGCCCTGGGACTGCGTGGCCGACTGCGAGAGCGGTGGCCGGTGGTCGGTGAACACCGGCAACGGCTTCTACGGCGGGCTGCAGTTCTGGCAGCCGACGTGGGAGGCGTTCGGCGGGCTGGTCTTCGCGAAGCGCGCGGACCTGGCCAGCCGGGTGCAGCAGATCCGGGTCGCGGAGGAAGTCCTCGGCTCGCAGGGCTGGCAGGCGTGGCCGGTGTGCTCCAAGCGGTACGGGCTGGCCGGGCGGATGCACGCGGTGCGCGACGGCGACACGCTGGTGTCGATCGCCAGCAAGCGCCGGGTCCGGGGCGGGTGGCGGGCCCTGTACGAGGCGAACCGGGAGCGGATCGGGCCGAAGCCGGAGGCCCTCGCGGTGGGCATGCTGCTGGTCGTCCCCACCACGGAGCCCGCCGCCCCGCCGCAGGTCCCGGGCGTGCCGGCACCCGTACCGGGGCCCGTGCCCGTGCCGGCGTCGGTCACCGTTCCTGCCGTTCCTGCCGCTCCGGCCGCTCCGGCCGCTCCGGCACCGGCCCCGCGCCCCTGACCGGGGCGCCCGGGCCGTCCGCGCGTTGCGCGCTGCCCCGAGGGCGCTGACCCTGGAAACGACGAGCCGAACGGCTCGGACACCGGTGGTGAGCCAGATGGTCCTGAGCAGACGCCCGCGCGTCCACCCGCGCGCACCCGCACGCGCCGCGGCCTGTACGGCGGCCGCGGTCCTGCTGGCCCTACCGGCGGCCGTGGGATGGTCCTCGCCCGCAGTGGCGGCCGGGGCCCAGGACCCACCGTCCGCCGCGGCCGGGATCCTGCCGGCCGTGGACGGGCCCGCGGACCCCGAGGCGGCCAAGGCGCAGATCGAGAAGAACTGGACCGCGTTCTTCGACCCGAAGACCCCGACCGACGAGAAGGCCGAGCTGTTGCAGCACGGCGACCTGCTCAAGGTGCTGCTCGACGGCTTCTCGGCCGGTGCCGAAGCGGCCAGGACCTCCGTCAAGGTCACCGACGTCGCCTTCACCTCGCCCACCGGGGCCGAGGTGACCTACGACCTGTTGGTCGGCGACGAGACGGTGCTGCCCGGCAGCAAGGGGACCGTGGTGTTCGAGGACGGGGTCTGGAAGGTCTCCCTGAAGACCCTCTGCGCGCTCGTCGAGCTCAGCGGCGCCGAAGCGCCACCGCTGCTCTGCTGAGGCCCGGCCGGTCGCGGAGCGCTGGCAGACTCTGGGGATGCTCGATACCTCCGCACGACTGCTGCGCCTGCTTTCCCTGCTGCAGGCCCACCGCGAATGGACCGGGGCCGATCTCGCGGACCGCCTCGGGGTCACCGCGCGGACGGTCCGGCGCGACGTGGACCGGTTGCGGGAGCTCGGGTATCCGGTGAACGCCAGCCCCGGGACCGGCGGCGGCTACCAGTTGGGCGCGGGGGCCGAGCTGCCGCCGCTGCTGCTGGACGACGACGAGGCCGTGGCCGTCGCCGTGGGCCTGCGGACCGCAGCCGGCAACGGGGTCGAAGGCATCGGGGAGGCCTCCGTACGCGCCCTCGCGAAGCTGGAGCAGGTGCTGCCGTCGCGGCTGCGCCGCAGGGTGTCCGCACTCAACGACTTCACCGTGCCCATGCTGCGCGGCGCCCAGCGGTCCACGGTGGACCCCTCGGTGCTGACCGAGCTGGCCTCGGTCTGCCGGGACGGCGAGCGGCTGCGCTTCGGGTACCGCGACCACGAGGGGAACGTCAGCCGCCGCACCGTCGAACCGCACCGGCTGGTGTGCACCGAGCGGCGCTGGTACCTGGTCGCCTGGGACCTGGACCGGGAGGCGTGGCGGACCTTCCGCGCCGACCGGATCGAGCCCAGGCCCCCGCACGGACCGCGCTTCACCCCGCGCCCGGCGCCCGCCGAAGACCTCGCCGCGTACGTCTCCGAGGGCGTGTCGCAGCGGGCGTACGCCGCCCGCGCGGTGGTGCGGCTGAAGGTTTCGGCGCAGGACGCGGCACGGATCATCGGGCCGAGCGACGGGGTCCTGGAACCCGTCGACGGGCAGAGCTGTCTGCTGCGCACCGGGGCCGTGAACCTGGACGTTCTGGTGATTCACGTCATGCTGCTCGGTTGTGAGTTCGAAGTGGTCGAGCCGCCGGAGCTGACGGATCGGATCAGGGCCGCACGGGATCTCCTGGGTAGGGCCGTGGAGGCCGGAGAAGTGCAGGAAATGTAGGGGAGCTGAGGGGGATTCAACTGGTCTGGTCCAAGGGGATCGTGGCAATCCCGGACAGGAATTCGGCCGCGTTCCGAACAAATTCCAAACCGTCTGGACCCCGGGCGTGTCGCGGACCGGTAAACAATTTGCGGCTGTTGATATTCTGTGACACAAGCGTGACCCGGGACGGACGAACGTCCGGGCGTGGCGCTGACGAACGGCGAAGGCGGGCCGGGTCCGAGGACCCGGCCCGCCTTCGTGTGTCGCGGGGAGAGGGGTGCGTACCGCCCCCGCGGTGGGACCGTCAGCCGCCGGCGACCGGACGGGCCGCGGCCCCCCGGGTGGTGGCCCGTTCGGTGTGCGCCGGGCGGCGGCTGCCGTTCGGCGTGGCCGGGGTCCGCTCGGAGCGGATCACGTGCGGGCGGCCGGCCGGGTGCGCGGCGGGCCGGGCGGTGGGGGAGTGCGCGGTGACGGTGGCCGGCGCGGCCGCGGTGGTCGTGACGGGCTGCGGGGCCGGCTCCTCAACGGTGGCGGTGGCAGTGGCAGCGGTGGTGGCGGCTTGCGCGGCGCTCCGCAACTGCCACTTGCCGCCCGCCGAGAGCAGCGGGGTGAGCACGGAGACGACCGGCGCGGGCATCCGTCCGGTCTCGGCGCGGCGGCGCAGCAGCTCGCGCACGTCGAAGACGTAGGCCTCGGTCCGGGCGATGAGCGGCTCGAACCAGGGGAGGGCCAGCATGATCAGCAGGCCCGCGGACCATCCGAGCAGGACGTCGCTGACCCAGTGGGTGCCGAGGTACACGGTGGTGGCGCCGACGCTCAGCGAGACGACCGCGGACACCACGGACAACACCCGGCGGGTGACCCCGGTGGAGGCCAGGTAGGCCAGGATCCCCCAGGTCACCACGGCGTTGGCGGTGTGACCGGAAGGGAATATATCGCCACCGGCGAAGAGTTCGGCGGATCCGATCTGCGTTGCGTAGTGCGGACCGAGCCGGCCGAGGCCGAGCTTGACGGACCCGACGGTGATGTTGAGCAGCAGCAGCGCCACGCCGAGGGTGATCAGCGGGCGGAGGGTGTGCTGCCGCCAGGAGCGCCAGCCGAGCCAGGCGGCGACCATGACCGCGGTGGGTCCGCGCTGGCCCAGGACGACCAGGTAGTCGAGGAAGGCGTGCAGCTGCGGCCACTGCTCGTAGGGCCGGAAGAACATGATCTGCCAGTCCAGGCGGACCAGCCAAGAAGTGGTCAGGACCGCGACCACGATTGCGAGATAGAAGGCGAGGGTCGATCCCAGGAGTACGACGCGGTGCCGGCTCATCTGCGGGGTTTGCAGATGAGCCGGTCGCTCTGGTTCCCGGTCCAGCCGGGCGAACACCCGCTCCAGACGGGTCAGGATTTGGTCGGTACGCACTCAATCGACGTTACCGCCCGTCGATGGTCGGCCCGGGCGAATCGCGGGCTTTGTGATGACCATGTGATGTGGAGTTGGTCTCATGCGGGGCTTAATTCCCGCTATTTCGACAGTGGTTGGTCGTCCCTTGATCCACGGTCTCGGGGAATTGTTTCGCCCGATTATCCGGACTTTATTGCCGAGAAGGTCATTTCTTTTGCTGAAAGATGGATCGGAATGACTCATTCCGTGACATGGGGGGCCTACGGGGGACCCGAGCCGTTCAGCCAGAACGCCCCGTAGACCGCCGAGATCAGGGCCAGCGCACCCACCACCGAGGCCGCCCGCCCGGTCCGCCACCGTGCCAGCGCCACCGCCGGCGGCAGCAGCAGCGGGAAGGCGGGCAGCAACAGCCGGGGCTTGGAACCGAAGTACCCGGACGCGCACAGCGCCAGCGCCACGACGATCCCGCAGTACACGAGCAGCGGCACCGGCTGCCGCTGCTGGACGCACTTCCCGTACAGCCAGAGCACCAGCACGACCCCCGCGATCAGCCCCACCCCGGCGAGGAACGCGGACGAGGCCAGCTTCGTTCCGATGAACCCCGCGAACGCCCAGCCGCCGTCGAAACCGTTGCCCCAGCCGCCCTGCACGTCCAGGTAGCCCAGCAGCCCGCCCCCGGTGCGCGCGCCGACCCACAGCACGTACGCCGCCGCACCCATCGGAGCCAGCAGCGCCCCCGCGACCGTCCGCCAGGACCGCTCCCCGCGCCGCCAGGCCATCGCCGCGGCCACCCACACCGCCGCGACCACAGCCGCCCCGACCGGGCGGGTCAGTCCGGCGCCGGCCGCGAGCAGTCCCGCCGTCAGCCACCGTCCGCGCAGGGCCCCGTACAGCGCCCAGGCGGCCAGGGCCGTGAACAGCGACTCGCTGTACGCCATGGACTGCACGATCGCGACCGGCAGCGCCGCCCAGACCGCGACCGCGAACACCCCAGCCCGACGGCCGTGGACCAGCTCGGCCACCGCGAAGATCCCCCAGGCCGCGGCGAGCCCCGCGACCACCGACACCACCAGACCCGCAGAGCCGTACGAGAGCCCGGTCACGGCCGACACCGCCCGTTCCAGCCACGGCAGCAGCGGGAAGAAGGCCAGGTTCGAGTGGACGTCCCCGTTCGGGAGGAGCACCTCGTACCCGTACCCCTTCGCGGCGATGCGGGCGTACCAGAGCGAGTCCCAGCGGGCCGACAACAGCGTGTGCGGGCTACTGCCGACCGCCGCGCCCCATGCCGCGAGCACGGTCAGCCCGAGCAGCCGCACCGCCGCGAAGACGGCCAGTGCGGGCACGGCCCGTCGCAATCCAAGATCTTCCACAGGCATGATTATCGGTGGCGGCGGTCATACGCCCCTCAAGGGCCGGAGCCGGGGCCGGAAGCGCGGCAACGGAGAAACCACGCGTCGTGAGCGTGCGTGTACACGGGGGAAGGATGGCGGCGGAGGGAGTGGCACACGCCACACGGGGGCCGCCGCCGGGATGAGAGCTTGACCACGTGTCGGGCAGACGAACTCGCGTACGCTGACCGTTCACTCGCGTGTCGATGCCGGACCCCGTTGGACGCCGCACAGCGCACCACCCCCCGTGGCTCCACAAGACGCTGGTCCGCCGAGCCCGAGGGATCACCTGGGAGGTACATGCATGTCGGGGACGAACGCGGCCGGGGTCCGGACCCCTTCCCCCTGGCAGCGGCTGGGCGCCGCCTCCGGTGGGACCAACCGCTGGGTCGTCCTGTCGGTGCTCTGCGTCAGCCTGGTCCTCGTCGCGCTCGACGCGACGATCCTGCACGTCGCCGTCCCCTCCGTCACCGAGGACCTGCGCCCCGGCTCGATCGAGCTCCTGTGGATCGTCGACGCGTACCCACTGGTCTGCGCCTCGCTGCTCATCCTCTTCGGCACCCTCGGTGACCGGGTCGGCCGTCGTCGCATCCTGCTCCTCGGCTACGGACTCTTCGGAGTGGCCTCCGCCATAGCGGCCCTCGCCGACAACGCCCAGGTCCTCATCGCCGCGCGCGCCCTGCTCGGCATCGGCGGCGCGATGATCATGCCCGCCACCCTGTCGATCCTGCGGCAGGTCTTCCCCGACCGGCGCGAGCGGGCGCTCGCCATCGGCATCTGGACCGCCGTCGCCGCCATCGGCGCGGCCAGCGGACCGGTGCTCGGCGGCTTCCTCATCGAGCACTTCTGGTGGGGCTCGGTCTTCCTCATCAACATCCCGCTGATGGCACTGATCCTGCCGCTCGGCCGCTGGCTGCTGCCGGAGTCCCGCGGCTCCGCCGACGGGCCCTGGGACGTCCTCGGCGCGCTGATGGCCGCCGCCGGTGTACTCGGCACGGTGCTCGGGATCAAGCGGCTGGGCGCCGAACGCCGGCTCCTGGACGCCGAGGCGCTGCTCCCGCTGCTGATCGGCGTGGTGCTGCTCGTGTTCTTCGTGCGGCGCCAGAAGCGGCGCGAGCACCCGCTGATCGACATGCGGATGTTCTCGCGGGCCGCCTTCTCCACCTCCGTCGCCTGCATCGTCCTCGCCATGCTGGCCCTGGTCGGCCTGGAGCTGATCGCCGTCCAGTACCTCCAGCTGGTGCTGCACCTCAGCCCGCTGGAGACCGGTCTGCGACTGCTGCCGCTGACCTTCGCCGCCATGGCCGCGGGCGCCACCGGCTCGTACACCCTGGCCCGGGTCGGGCCGCGCACGATGGTGTCGCTGGGCTTCGTCCTGACCGGCTGCGCCGTGCTGCTGCTGATGCTCATGGGCCAGCAGGACCGGCCGCTGCTGCTGACCGTCGGCTTCATCCTGCTCGGCTTCGGGCTGCAGACCACGCTGTTCGCCGCGTACGAGTCGATGCTGAGCGAGGCCCCGGCGGCCACCGCGGGCGGTGCGGCCTCGATCGGCGAGACCTCGTACCAGCTGGGCGCGGGCATCGGCATCGCGCTGTTGGGCAGCGTGATGAACGCGGCGTACCGGCCGGGGCTCATGGACGTGCCGGGGGTGTCAGTGGCGGATTCGGCGAGGGCGGCGAATTCTCTGGGCGAGGCCTACCAGATCGCCGCGCACCTCGGGGGGCCGGCGGGGGCGTCGCTCCATGCGGCGGCGCGGCAGTCGTTCGTGCACGGCCTGCACGTGACGCTGCTGGTGAGCGCGGTGCTGTTGTTCGCGGGCGCGGTGATGGCGCTGAAGCTGCCGCGGGCGATGGAATGCGGGGCGGCGGAGGAGGAAGCGGCGGAGGAAGCGGCGGAGGTGCGGTTGCCCGCGCAGGTGAAGGGGGAGGCGCGGCCGACCCCGGTCGAGCAGGCGGGCTGACGCCGTCCGGTGTTTCCGGGTGCGCCTTGCCGGGTGCGCCGCCGTTGCCGGGGGGCGCTGCCCCCGGACCCCCGCGCCTCAAACTCCCCCAGCTACCGCTGGGAGGGACCCCGAGGGGGCCGGGTTGGTGCGGCGGGGGCTGGATTTGCCCGGCCGGGGCGCATAGCTTCGGGCGAGCGCAAAACTTGCGTTGCTAGGTTCTGTCTCAGGCCGCCGGGAGGCCCAGTGTCCGCGTTCCTGCCCCATGATCCGCTCGGGCTCGATGAGCTCCTCGGGCCCGAGGACCTCGCCGTTCGGGACACCGTCCGCGCCTGGGCCGCCGACCGGGTGCTGCCGAACATCGCGCAGTGGTACGAGAGCGGCGAGCTGCCCGGCATCCGCGAGCTGGCCCGGGAGCTCGGTGGCATCGGAGCGCTCGGGATGTCCCTCCAGGGCTACGGGTGTGCCGGCGCCAGCGCCGTGCAGTACGGGCTCGCCTGCCTGGAGCTGGAGGCCGCCGACTCCGGGATCCGCTCGCTCGTGTCGGTGCAGGGGTCGCTCGCCATGTACGCGATCTGGAAGTACGGCTCCGAGGAGCAGAAGCAGCGCTGGCTGCCCGGCATGGCCGCGGGCGAGCTGATCGGCTGCTTCGGGCTGACCGAGCCCGACGTGGGTTCGGACCCGGCGGCGATGAAGACCCATGCCAAGCGCGACGGCACCGACTGGGTGCTGAACGGCCGCAAGATGTGGATCACCAACGGTTCCGTCGCGGCGGTCGCCGTGGTGTGGGCGCAGACCGACGAGGGGATCCGCGGTTTCGCGGTGCCCACTGACACGCCCGGGTTCTCCGCGCCGGAGATCAAGCACAAGTGGTCGCTGCGGGCCAGCGTCACGAGCGAGCTGGTGATGGACGACGTACGACTGCCCGCCGACGCGGTGCTGCCGCTGGTCACCGGCCTCAAGGGGCCGCTCGGCTGCCTCAGCCACGCGCGCTACGGGATCATCTGGGGATCCATGGGCGCGGCGCGGGCCAGTTTCGAGTCCGCGCTCGACTACGCGAGGACGCGGGAGCAGTTCGGCAAGCCGATCGGCGGTTTCCAGCTCACCCAGGCCAAGCTCGCGGACATGGCCCTGGAGCTCCACAAGGGCATCCTGCTCGCCCACCACCTGGGCCGGCGCATGGACGCGGGCACCCTGCGGCCGGAGCAGATCAGCTTCGGCAAGCTCAACAACGTCCGCGAGGCCATCGAGATCTGTCGCACCGCGCGGACCATCCTCGGCGCCAACGGGATCTCCCTCGAGTACCCCGTCATGCGGCACGCCACCAACCTCGAATCGGTGCTCACCTACGAGGGCACCGTCGAGATGCACCAGCTGGTGCTGGGCAAGGCACTCACCGGTCTGGACGCCTTCCGGTGAGGATCGCCCCCGCCCCCGGGCTCAGCTCTGGTTGAAGAAGTCGCGCGAGCGGCCGCCCGCTTCGCCGCTGACGATCTGGGTGTCGGCCGGGGTCAGGAGGAAGACCCTGGTCGCCACCCGCTCGATCGAACCGCGCAGCCCGAAGGTCAGTCCGGCCGCGAAGTCGACGACGCGCTTCGCGTCACCCGGGTCCATCGACGACAGGTTGACGATCACCGGGACTCCGTCGCGGAACAGCTCGCCGATGCCCCGCGCGTCACGGAAACCGTCCGGGGTGACCGTCGCGATGCGACGGCCGTGCTCCACGGCCGACTCGGAGGCCACCCGCACCCGGGGGTCGGTGACCCACTGCTCGCCGGGGCCGGCCACCGAACCCTGGGCGGCCTCCGCGTAGTCGTCGTCGTAGTAGCGATCGTCGTCGCTGTCCTCCACGAGACCCAGCCAGGCACTCGCCTTGCGCACCGAACCCATGGACTGCCTCCTTTCACCGCGGTCAGTCTGTCTTCTCTCCGCTGCCCCTATGCTCGTCCATGATGCTGACAACGCGCCAAGTGGATAGCCGCCGCGCACGGGTTTCGTGACGGTACTGGTGCAGAACATCCGTTGCACGGTCAAGGATCCTGGTCACTACCACTGCTGACTGAGTGAAAATACGACTGCTGCGGCCTTACGGGTGAGCGACGCGGACGTACGGGTGAAACGAGCGGGTCGATACGATGCCCGGCAAGCACGCGTACGACACACGGGGGAGCAGCTTGTTCGGCATAGTGAGACCTTGCACGCACCGGCTTGGAGAACGGTTCAAGGCGGAGTGGATGGCCCATCTGTGCGGGCTCTGCCTGGCACTTCGGGGAGATCACGGACAGTTCGCCAGGATCGTGACGAACTATGACGGGCTGCTCGTTTCCGTTCTGACGGAGGCTCAGTCGGGCACCGCGCCCGAGGGCCGGCGCACTGCGGGGCCCTGCCCGCTGCGCGGGATGCGCACCGCCTCGGTGGCCCAGGGCGAGGGGGCGCGGCTCGCCGCCGCCGTCTCGCTGGTGCTCGCCTCCGCCAAGGTGCGCGACCACGTGGCGGACCGGGACGGGCTGTTGGCCCGTGCTCCCATAGCCGCCGCCGCGCGCAAGGTGGCCCGCGGCTGGGACCGGGCCGGAGCCCGCACCGGGGCCTCGCTCGGCTTCGACACCGCCGTGCTCGTCGACGCCGTGGACCGGCAGGCGGGCATCGAGACGCTCGCGGGCCCCGGCACTCCCGTGCTCGTGGTGACCGAGCCGACGGAGACCGCGACGGCCGCCGCTTTCGCGCATACCGCGCAGCTGGCCGGACGTCCAGGTAACGCCGCCGCGCTGGCCGAGGCCGGCCGGTACTTCGGGCGGCTCGCGCACCTGCTGGACGCGGTGGAGGACCAGGGCGCCGACGCCGTCGCGGGCGCCTGGAACCCGCTCACCGCCACCGGGACCTCGCTCACCGAGGCCCGCAGGCTCTGCGACGACGCCCTCCACGGCATCAAGCTCGCGCTGCGCGAGGTCGAGTTCACGGACGCGGGGCTCGCCCACCGGCTGCTCGTGCACGAGCTGCGCACCTCGGTGGACCGGGCCTTCGGCACCGGCAGTTGCGGCCACACGGCAACGGCCTCCGCCGGACAGGGCGGCAACCCGTACGCGGGCCAGCCGTACGGTGGCCAGGGCCAGGGCCAGAACCCGTACGGCGGGGCTTCGTACGGTGGAGCTCCGTACGGTGGAGCTCCGTACGGTGGGGGAGCGGGCGGCCCCGGGATGCCGCCGACGGGCCCGGGCGGATTCGGTGGCGCGCCGCCCCCGCAGCGGCCGCGCCGCGGACTGCTCGCGGGCTGCGCGGTGGCCATCGGGCTGTTCTGCACCTGCCAGCTGTGCTGCACCGATTACGAGGGGCCGTGGTCCCGGAAGAAGCGGGACGCGTGGTGCAACGCCTGCGACTGCTGCAACTGTTGCAACGGCACCAACCATTCCGGCAGCGGGAGCGGGGGGAGCGGCGGCGGTGGTGGCGGCGGTGGTGGCGGTGGTGGCGACGGCTGCTGCAGCTGTGACTGCTGCGGCTGCGACTGCTGAGGCCCTTTCAGATTTCACAGGTCCGGACGGCGTACGGGGGGATTCCCGTCCGGACCGGTGTGGAAGGGGTGAGCGGGATGAGCGACGACGCAGACGACCCGCACGCCGCGCGGCGGGAACGGCACGAGCGCAGGGCGGCGGCCGTGTCCGCGCCCTGCGGCCCCCTCGCGCTGACCGGAACCCCCCGGCTCGCCGACCACCCGGAAGGTCGAATTCCGGCCGTTCCGGGGCAGTGGCGCCGGACGGAGGGCGGCGGTGCACCGACCGCCACCGCCGGGGACTCCTTGAGCCTCGACGGCGAGCCCTTCGCCGGTGACGTCGTACCGACCGCCGACGAGACCCCGCCCGCGCCCTCCCGGCTCTCCGTCGGGGAGCTCCGGATCGCGATGATCCGACGCGAGGGGGAGCGGGGCGTCCGCGTCCACGACCCCGACTCCCGGGCCCGCCGGGCCCGCGCCGGCGACGGAGCCACCCCCTACGACCCCGCCTTCGTACGGCCGGGGCGATTTCGGCCGTACGCCGAGGACCGGAGCGTCCAGGCGGAGAACACCGACGGGCGGGCGCGCGGCCTCGACCCCGGCGGAGAGCCGGTCTTCTCCTTCGGGGGAGCCGGCCGCACCCTCCAGGTCGCCGTCGACGCCGACGGCGACAGCCTCTGGACCGGCTTCGGCGACGCCACCGGCGGGCGCCCCGGCTCCCGCCCCCGCCCCCGTTTCCCGAAGCCCGGCATACCCGACGCGCGGGGCGCGATCGCGGTGGACTCCCACCACTCCGCGCTGCCTCACTGCGCCTTCGCGGACCGCTTCACCTGCCGTTTCCCGCCGCCCGGAAACACGCTTCCCTTCGAGGCGGCGGCGGCGGGCGGGCGGAGGCTGAAAGCCGCTCTTGCTACCGGTATCTGACGACAGGACACTCCCGACAGCGCTTGTCAGGGACACGGCCAAAGTTTATGCGCCCGCCGTGCCCCCGGCTGCGCCTCACGGGCTCTGGCACCCCCACAACCGTCGGGCCCCCGAACCTCTCCAGGAGGACGAGAAGTGAGGATCAAGCGCATGACCCGTACCAGGCTGCTCGCGGCGGCCACCGGCCTGGCCGCCGCCGCAGCGCTCGCCGTCCCCACGGCCGCGAGCGCGGACCCGCGGGACGGCGGATTCAGCGCCGACCAGCTCGCCTCGGCCGGCGCATCCGTCCTGCGCGCCGACGTGGCGGGCACTGCCTGGCACACCGACCCCGCCACCGGAACCCTCGTGGTCTCCGCCGACTCCACGGTTCCCGAAGCCGGTATCGCGAGAATCAAGCGCGAGGCCGGAGCCGACGTCGGAGCACTGCGCATCGAACGCATCCCCGGCAAGCTCACCAAACTGGTCTCCGGCGGCGACGCCATCTACGCCACGAGCTGGCGCTGTTCGCTGGGCTTCAACGTGCGCAGCGGCAGCAACTACTACGCCCTGACCGCCGGCCACTGCACCGACGGCGCGGGTACCTGGTGGAGCAACTCCGCCCGCACCACCGTCGTGGGCTCCACGGTCGGCTCCAGCTTCCCGACCAACGACTACGGCCTCATCAAGTACGCCAGCAACACGCCGGTGCCCCCCGGCACCGTCGGCAGCCAGGACATCACCAGCGCCGTGAACGCCACGGTCAACATGTCGGTGACCAGGCGCGGGTCCACCACCGGTATCCACAGCGGCCGGGTCACCGGGCTCAACGCCACCGTCAACTACGGCGGCGGCGACATCGTCTACGGCATGATCCGCACCAACGTGTGCGCCGAACCCGGCGACAGCGGCGGCCCGCTCTACTCGGGCGCCCGTGCCGTCGGCCTCACCTCCGGCGGCAGCGGCAACTGCTCCTCGGGCGGGACGACCTTCTTCCAGCCCGTGGTCGAAGCCCTCAACGCCTATGGGGTCAGCGTCTACTGACGATGACTCACGCGCCCCCGCCGCACCCCTGGACGTCCTCCCGCCTTCTGGGAGGATGTTCGGGGCGGCCGTGTCCACGGGGGAGGCTGGTTTCTGCATGAAACGCATCGGCGTGACCGGACACCGAGCCATTCCCGACTCGGTGCTCGGCCATGTGGAGGACGGGCTGCGGGCCGTCCTGGGCGACCACGAAGGACCGTTGGAGGCCTTCTCCAGCCTCGCCGAGGGAGCGGACCAGCTGTTCGCGGCCATCGCCCTCGAGAACGGCGCCGACCTCACGGTGGTGATCCCCAGCGGGGACTACGAGGACGCCTTCGAGGGTGCCGAGGCCCTCGCCCGCTACCGGGGCCTGAAGAACCGGGCCACCCAGGAGGTCCGAATGGACTTCGCCCGCTCCACGGACGAGGCCTACTACGCCGCCGGCACCTACATAGCCGACTCCTGCGACCGGATCGTCGCCGTCTGGGACGGACAGCCCGCCCGCGGCCACGGCGGCACCGCCGAGATCGTCGCCTACGCGCGGGCGCTCGGCAAACCGGTCACCGTCATCTGGCGCGAGGGCGTGACCCGGGACTGAGCCACGCCCCCCGTCCTCAACTGCTGTGCCGGGCCAGCCAGTCCGTGTGCTGCGGAGACACGTACCGCTCCGTCTCGTACACCGACGAAGGCCACTGCGACTCGGTGATGGTCGTCTGCATCACGACCATCATCGCCGCCAGGTCCTGCTCGATCAGCGTGTGCGCCTCGATCAGCGGATGGTGGCGCCGCACCTCATTCCAGGCGATCCCGGCCGCCGCCGCCGCGCTCAGCAGCGCGGTCAGCCTCGGCCCCGGACCCGAACCGAACGACCCCAGCAGCGCGAACAGCAGTGCCAGACAGGTCAGCAGCACGATCGTCCACGACCACAGGTTCGTCGCCCGCCGGGACACCTCCGTCCGCCGTCGGTACCAGTTGCGCTGCTCGATCAGCCGGTCC
Organism: Streptomyces sp. NPDC091682; assembly: GCF_044756625.1. Lineage (NCBI taxonomy): Bacteria > Bacillati > Actinomycetota > Actinomycetes > Kitasatosporales > Streptomycetaceae > Streptomyces > Streptomyces sp. NPDC091682. Next base: position 57,195 of record NZ_JBIVTH010000031.1, read on the forward strand.
CGGACGTACGTCTCGCGCCGCGCCTGGTAGTCCATCCCGCGCAGCCGCTGCATCGCGCCGGTGATCTCCCCGCCCTCCGGCACCGTCCCGGCGGCCCGCGGATCCTCCCAGCCCATCTTCCGCAGCTCGGCCAGACCCGCCTCCAACCGGGTCCGGTACGTCGCCTCGGGCGTGGCGACCTCACTGCCGAACGGCGCCCCGTGCACCGCGTACCGCCAGGCCAGGGACTTGATGAACTCCGCCGCACTGCGGTTGAGCTGCCACTGCGGGCGGGCCCGGCGCCGCGTCGCCCGCATCCCCACCCCCAGCACCCCCACGTACGAGAGCACGCTCAACAGCCCGAAGAGGTACATCGAGCCCAGCTTCGGCCCGGCGGGCAGCGCGGCGGCCGCCGCGGCCGCGACCAGCAGCAACAACTGGGCGCGGGTGGCCTGGGTCGATTCCCGCTGCCGGGAGATCGCCGCCTGGTCGGTGTGGTGGAAGAGGGCCGGCAGGTCCTCGCTTCGAAAGGTCATGCTGTCGGTCACAGCGCCCCCCTACTGTCGGGTGGCGGCCGGCGGGGGCCCCGCGGTCGCGGAGCCCCCGCCGCCCGCCGTCGGATCAGACGGCGAGAGGCTCCAGGTCGCGGTGGACCCGCCGCTCGTCGCGCGCGTACCGGGTCAGGCTGTGGTCCTCGCCGAGCAGCCGGGTCAGCTCGGACACCGCCTCCGCCCGCAACCGGGCCGCCTCCTCCTTGCGGCCCATCGAGTCCAGGCTGACCGCCATGTTGGAACTGCTCGCCAGGGTCTCGGGATGGTGCGCCCCGAGCGCTTCGCGCAGCCGCATCACCGCGAGCCGCTCCAACTCCAGAGCGCCTTCCGGATCGCCCAGGTCGGCCCTCGTGTTGGCGAGGTTGAGGTGGGCGAACACGGTGTGCGGGTGGTTGTCGCCGAGCACGTCCCGCATCCCCCGGATCGTCTGGCGCAGCATCGCCTCCGCCGTCTCCGCGGAGCCCGTGCCCCAGTGGAAGACCGCCAGGTTGTTCACGGCCGCCAAGGTGTACGGGTGCCGCTCGCCCGGCACCTTCATGTACTCGTCCACCACCTCCTGCGCCAGGTCCCGCGCCCCGCCCGGATCCCCGGTCGCGAACAGGTCCGAGGCCAGGTTGAGCTCGCAGGACAGCAGGTCCGGGTTGACGGAGGTGTACTTGGCCCGGTAGCGGGCCCGGGTGGCCGTGGTCAGCCGCAGGGCGTCCTCCAGCTGGCCGGCCCGGCGCAGCGACACCGCCAGGTTCTTCGCCGCCGACAGGGTGCCGGGGAACGCCCGTCCCAGCGTCCGCTTGTAGGTGTCGTACGTCCGGCTCAGCAGCTGCACCGAATCCTCGTACCGGCCCACCTCGCGCAGGTCGCGGGCCAGGTTCTGCGCCGATGACAGGGTGTACGGGTGCTCCGGCCCCAGCACCTCCGTGCGCAGGTCGTGCACCTCCTGGTCGATCTCACGCGCCCTGGTGTACTGACCCACGAGCCGCAGGTTCAGCGCCAGGTTGTTCGCGGCGGCCAGCGTGCGCGGGTGCGCCTCGTGGAAGATCTGGCTGAAGCCCTCGTGCGCGTCGGTCGCCAGCTCCATCGCCTGCCCGTAATGACCCAGTGCGCCCAGCGTGTTGGCCAGACCGCTCATCGTCATGTACGTGTGCGGGTGCGAGGGGCCGAGCACCGCCTTCTGCCGCTCCAACGTGACCTCGTCCAGCTCCTTGGCCTCCACGAACCGGCCCTGCGAGCGCAAGATGTTCGACAGGTGGAAGCGCAGGTACAGGTACTGCAGGTCGTTGTTGCCCAGCATCTCCTTCCACGCCTCGCGCAGTTCCTCGCCGAGGGCGTACGCGGCCTTGAAGTCGCCGCGCTTCCACAGGTAGCGCACCCGGTCGATCAGGAGCCTGCGCGTCTCCGGTTCCTTGCAGTACCGGGCCTCCGACGGGGTCAGGTGCGACCAGATGGTGTTGAACCGCGGCCACGTCTCCGGATTGTCGATCGGCTCGTCGTCGTCCGGCCTGGCCCCCGCCAGGATCCGGTGGACCGCGTGCCGCGCCTCGCGCTGCTCCTCCTCGCTCAGCTGGGCCCGGATCACCGCCTGGACCAGCCGGTGCACCTGGATGCTGTTGCTGACCTGGTCCACCTTGGCCAGCGCGAACCGGCCGATCTCCCGGATCACCCGGCCCAGCACCAGCTTCTCCTGCAGCGAGGAGTCGTAGGGCTTGAGGGCGTCGATCATCTCCTTGCTGTAGAGCAGGTTCGCGGAGATCGGCTCGGGCGCGAGGAAGGCACAGAGCTGGAGCAGCCGGACGGCCGCCGGGGACCGGGACTGCAGCCGCTCGATGGAGATGTTCCAAGTGGCGGCCACCGGCTCCGGGTAACCGGGCGGCTGGTTCAGGGCGAGCACGCGGGCGGCCTGCTGCGCCAGCTGCTCGATGTACGCGGATACCGGCGTCGCCGTCTCCGCGATCCACGCCCCCGCCTGCTCGACGGCCAGCGGCAGGTCGCCTACTGCGACCGCCACCTGCTCGGCGTCGTCCTTGCTGAGCCCGGGGGCCCGGCGCTGGAGGTGCTCGATGGACTCCTCCCGCAGGAACACGTCCACCGGCAGCGCGTCACCGTACTGCGACCAGGACTGGTTGCGGGAGGTCACCAGGACGTGGCCCGGCCCGCCCGGCGGGAAGAACCGCTTGAGCGTCTCGGGATCGTCCGCGTTGTCGAAGACCAGCAGCCAGCGGGAGGAAGGAACCCCGCGCCGCAGCAGGTCGATCGCCTCCTGCGAGGCGGCCGCCATGTCCTCGCCGGTCTGCGCGCCCAGCCGCACCGCCAGCTCCGCGAGGGCCGCGACCACGTCGTCGGTCTGCTCCGAGGAGATCCACCACACCAGGTCGTAGTCGGCCATGAACCGGTGCACGTACTCCAGTGCCACCTGGGTCTTGCCGACGCCGCCGAGCCCGAACAGGGTCTGCGGCTGCGGCAGCACCACGGCCATGCCCCCGCCGAGCTGGTCGCGCATCCGCTCAAGCACGATGCTGCGCCCGGTGAACCCCGGGTTGCGGGGCGGCGCGTTCCAGATCTTCGGGACGGTCCCAGGGAAGCGGGGACCGGGCTGCGAGGCACTGTTGACGCTGTCCGGCAGGGCCATGGGCCGCTCCACCGCACGCAGCAGGGCGGTCGTCGCGTGCACCTCGTCGAGCCGGAAGAGGTCCACCGGATTGCGGTCGATGTACGGCGTGGAGAGCCGTACGTCACCCACCCTCAGCGGGACCAGCTGGCGCCGGCCCCCGGTCGGGTCCTCGGCGGCCGCGCGCTCCCACACGTCCACGGCCCGGGCCGACTTCAGGTAGGCGCTGGAGAGCAGCACCACGGTCCGGGCGGCCGTGTCGATGCTGATGCCCGCACCCCCCAGGGTGTCCCCGGCGACCGCTCCCGGTGCCCGCTCGGCCGAGACGTCCTTCGGCACGACCCGGAAACCGGCCCGGGTGAGCACCGACTCGATCCAGTCGGCCCACATCCGGTTCTCGGCGACGTAGGACAGGAACAGGTCGGCGGGCAGTGCCGGGCGGCGCCGGGTGAAGGCGTCCCGGATGCGCAACCGGACCTCCTCGCCGATGACCGGCATGGAGGTGATCTGGCCCTCGGTGACCACAGCGGTGAGCCGTTCGAACGCGGAGAGCAAGGAGTTGGTGAGCCCGGCCTCGTCGCCGAAGGTGGCCAGGGTCTCCTCGTAGGCGTAGTAGGGGCGGTACGGGATCTCCACCGCACCCCAGTAGGAGGTGAGCTCGTCCCCGACCAGGCCGTTCGGGAAGCGGTCGAACTTGATCCGGGCCAGCGCCCGGCCGGCGTCGGCCTTCTCCTTCTCGCCCTCGTCGATGCGCATCGGGACCGGGTAGATCTTGATGCCGCGGTCGTTGAACCGCTCGTCGATCTGGCGGGCGACGGACGCGGCGCCGTCGATGGACTGGTCGGACAGGGTGAAGCAGTCGACGAGGACGTCCGGGAGGTGGACGGTGCAGATGTCGGCGATGTCGGACAGTCCGGTGCGGCTGTCGATCAGGACGTAGTCGTAGTTCCGCTTCATGTCGGCGCGCAAGGCGTCGAAGAAGAGCCCGCCGCCGAGCCGGTCGTAGAAGTTGTCCCAGTCGAAGGTGGAAACGGTCGCCGAGTACTCGCGGTTCTGCCGGCCCGCCGAGACGAAGTCCAGGGTGCCGCCGTCCGGGAACTCCCAGCCGTGGGTCTCCGGGGTGAGCGAGACGGCGTGCGGCTGTATCCGCGCGTAGTCCTTGTGCCAGTCGTCGGGCCGCTGCACCGGACTGGTCGCAGCCCACGCGTACTCGCTGATCAGGTCGATGACCCCGGTGGTGGCCCCCAGCGTGGAGGGGTCCAGGAAGGGGTGGAAGAAGCGGTGCAGGCCGGGCGCCTCCAGGTCCCAGTCCACGGCGAGGACCCGCTTGCCGTTGGCCGCCAGGATCCAGGCGGTGTTGGCCAGCGCCATGGTGCGCCCCGTGCCGCCCTTGTACGAATAGAAGGTGACGATGCGTCCGTCACGGCTGTCGCTGCTGCTGTCACTGCTCGCTGTCATCCGCGTCCCCCCGGTCGGTGTCGTTGTCGTCGTTGTCGTGGAGGCCGGCCCCCGCCGGCCCGGTCCGGCGCCGGTCGGAGTCGGGCGGGAAGGGGACGCGGGGCGATGGCGGCCCCGGCGGCCCGTTCATCCCCATCGGCCCCAGCAACCGGGGCCGATCGATGGAGGTGTCCCCCTTCGGCGGATACGGCTGCGCGTGTCTGAGGAACTGCTGGGCGGCCGCCTCGACCACCTGCGGCAGGATCTGGCCGAGGGTCTCCACGTTGGCCACGCCGTTCGCGGCGGCCCGGCAGGCGGCCCGGCCCTGGCCCATCGTCTTGGGCATGGTGGTCTCCAGCCGGTCGGCCAGCTCGTTCTCCTTCGACCGGCTCTGGTGGTCGTACCGGTTCCACGGCACGACCACGTTGACCCACGGCCGCGGCTCCCGGTCGAAGGCGGCCAGGCGCCGGCGCCGCTGCTCGTCCTCCACGGCCCACCGGTCGACGATCAGGATCTCCGGCCGGGTCGGCAACTGCTTGCTGTCGAGGTGTCCGGCCTCGTCGTCGAAGGAGGACATGGTGGTCTGGTAGTTGAGGTTCTTGACCAGGTCCTCGGCGACGTAGGCGATCGGCCGCTGGGCGACCGGATGGTACGGGTTCCACTCCAGGGCGGTGTCCCCGTAGTACTCGGGGGTGCGGCCCTCGGGCAGGTCGTGCCGGGAGGCGGCGGCCACGGTCACGTGCAGGGTGCGGGCCGGGCTGCCGCTGGAGCCGAAGGCGCTCGGTACGTTGCGGTAGTCCAGCGGGCGGATGGGGTCCAGGTGGGCGGTCTCGGCGACCTGGACGATGCGCCGGGCGAGCTCGTACACGGCCTGCTCGTACTGGTCGGCGTAGCCGCGCAGTTTGATCAGCCCGTACAGGCCGTCGGTGACGTAGCGCTCGCCGAAGGTGTTGTGGTTGAACTGCAACCGCTCGGCCGGGCCCGGGAGTTGCTCCGGTGGCACCGGCACCCATAACGCGGGCACGATGGCCTCGGCCTGTTTGTTGCTCATCGCGCCGTGCTGGACGGCCCGCTGCGCGAAGGCGAACCACTCCTTCCCGCACATCTCGCTGGCGAAGTACCGCGGCGAGAACAGGGGGACGAAGACCCGGCAGTTGGCGAGTGCCCGGGCGAGCCGTTCGGACCAGCCCTCGCCGCTGCGTATCTCCCGGTCCATGAACCCGACGTCGTACCCGGCGCGCAGGTCCGTCAGCGCCATCACGTGCCCGCAGAGATCACGGAAAAGGCGCTCGACCCACATGTCCGGGTCGGGGCCCCCGGCCCCGAACCTCGGTGTATGTGCGTAACTGAGAAAAAAGTACGGCTCCCCTGATGCGGGCACACGACCCCCGTCCCGAAGATGCGAAGCGAAGAAACATCATTCCGGAGCTGCTTCGCCGCATCCCCTCATCGTTCAGTCAATCAGCGTCTGTTTTCGGTCATCCAGTCAAGGGCGTGATCGACGGCCTCCGGGAGGGAGAAGAGCATGGTCGACGCACCTCCCACCCGCCCCCTGCGCACCCGTGAATCCGGGAACGCGTCACCGATCTCCGCGAAATCGCCGTCGTCCAGTGCGACGTCCTCGTATGCGGTCCACTCCCCCTCCTGCCGGTGTCTTTGCGACCCCGGAAGGTTCACCTTCACCACACACTCGTACATGCGCAAGGGGGGCTTCGGAATTCGGTACTCCGCGAGATGGAAAGCGGTACAGACCGAAAACCCCACATTGATCATGAGTACCTGCCCGCCCTCCCAGCACAACTTTCCCAGGGGTGACTCTTCCCCCAGATGGCTTTCGAGGCGGTGCCCCGAGCACAGCCGTTCCGCGTCCGCCCCGAGGGCCGCGAACGAGGTCTGCGGATGGGCGCTGCGAGCGGCTCCCGGCGCGGTGCGGACGGCCTCGGCCAAGGAACCCATGCCCTGGCTCGGGGTGCTCGCCGGGTCGAAGGGGGACATCCGCTCGCGGAAGTCCCGCACCCCGGCCCCGTCCAGGCCGCGGATCCGCTCCAGGTGGGCCGTGGAGGTCTTGGAGTTCTCCGGGGTGAACGCCGGGACGACCAGGGTGCCGCGCGGCCCGAGGACGCCCGTCAGGGCGTCGCGCAGCAGTTCCGCGCGCAGCCCGGTCCCACCGAGGGAACAGTGCACCAGGAGCCGCATGCCGGGGCGGACCCCGGCCAGCCGCAACTGCACGGCGAGCTGGAGCCTGCCGGGCGTGGGGGACGGCGCCGGGGCGGGCGCGGTCACGCGTCGACCGTCTTCAGTTCGTAGCGGAGCTCCGCGACCAGGCCCTTTCCGGTGACGGTCAGCTCGGCCGCCTCCGAGAGCCGGTCCAGGGCCCGGTGGATCCGCTCCGAGCCGCCCGGCTCGGGCGTCGCCGTGGCCCGCCGGTACGCCTCCACCGCCACCCGCTCGTGCACGTCCGCCAGCAGCCGGGACACCGGTACCGGCCGCTCCCGCCACGGCGAGGGGTGCTGCCACTCGCCGTCCAGCGCGTACAGGTCGGCCACCTCGGTCAGCGCCCGCAGCCTGGTCCGCCGCCGCCCGGTCAGCAGCGCCAGCGCGGTCTCCCGCACCCCCGCCGCGTACGGCACCCCGAGCGCCCCCGGCCCGTGCCGCCCGGCCTCGCCCCAGCCGCCCGACCGCGGGCCGCCCGCGAGCGGGGTCAGCGTGGTCAGCCCGGTGGCCGCCGCCCGGGCGAACTCCGGCACCGCCTTGTGCAGCAGTGCCCACGCCCGGTCCAGCCTGCCCCGCCACTCCTCGGCCTCCCCGGCGCCGAGGCGGAGCCTGGGCGGGCGCGGGAAGCAGTTGCGGTAGGGGTCGAGGTCCTCCAGGGCCACCGGGGCCGCGTCCGGCCCGGGCGACCAGGTGCGTACCGGCTGCCAGCGGGCGTCCCCCGCCGCGGGCCCGAAGCGGTGCTCGGCGCGGCCGTCCCGTACGGCGTACCCCTCGTCGGTGACGTGCAGCGCGGCCCGGCCCTCCGTGCCGGGCTCCCCGAGCCGCAGCAACCCCAGCGTCGGCAGGTACACCTCGCCGTCCCGGTAGGCCACCTCGGCCGGCAGGTCCAGCCCGCCGCGGAGCACGGCCGCCGCGGCCAGCGCGGTGAGCCGGCGCGCCGCCTCCGGGGCGTCCTGCGTGCCGTCGCGGGCGGCGTCCAGGGCCGCCAGCACCCAGGTCCGGGTGAAGGGGTGGTCCAGTACGGCGTCCAGCGCGTCCGTGCCCGCTTCCCCGGCCCGCTCCACGGCGGCCAGCAACTCCCAGGCGTGCGCCCAGTTGGGGTCGGCGGCGAGGTCCGCGTGCAGCCGGGCCAGCAGGATCCGGGTCAGTTCCTCCTGGGACCGGGCGAGTTCGGCCGGGTCGGTGAGCTGCGGCGCGGTTTCCCGCGGTGCCGTGCGACCCTCGACCCCGTCCACGAGCTCGCGCAGGTCGGTGCAGTAGACGGAGGGGTTGTCGAAGCCGTTCCGGTCGCGGTAGCGGTGGGTGTAGAGCCCGCCGCCGCACGAACGTACGACGGGGCACCGGCGGCACGACTCGCTGACGCCCGCCAGGCCCAGCTGCCGGGCACGGACCCCGGGATGGGCCGCGACCTGGTCGAGCGCGTGGTCGAAGACGTTGAAGCCGGTGGCCGCGGCCCCCTCGAAGGCGCTCTTGAGGGAGTCCACCTGCTCCAGGGTCCCGTCGGTCTCGACGACGACGAGGTCGGTGGGCGCGAGGCCGAGCGACTCGGTGAGGCTGGGGCCCCCGCGCAGGGTGGAGAGCAGGGACTCGAAGAGCCGTACGGGCACCGGGCGCCCCAGCCGGTCCCAGTGGTCGAAGATCCGCAGCAGCCAGCGCGCGTACGCGTCGGGGGCGCCGTCGGGCCGGGCCGGGGGCGTCTCCCAGGTGGCGTGGGGGAGGAGGAAGTCGACCCGTGGGGGCTCCAGTTCGACCAGCGCGTCCAGCACGGCGACGGGGTCGTTGGCCACGTCCACGGTGCAGAGCAGGCCTTGGTAGAGGTGGCGGTACGGCTCGGAGCGGAGCAGTGCGACGGCGGCCAGGACCAGTGGGTGGCTCGTGCGGCCGTCGGCGAAGCGGCGGTGACGGTCGTTGGCGGCGCGGTCCCCGTCGAGGGAGATGCCGACCCGGACGCCGTATTCGTCGAAGAGGTCGAGGTAACGGGAGCTGAGTTGGAGCCCGTTGGTGTGGATCCGCAGGTCGAGGGGGGCGATCCCGCTGAGCGCCCGGGTGAACTCCTCGCATACGAGGCGGAGTCGGGCCGGGCCCGCCAACAGGGGTTCCCCTCCATGGAGAATCACCGTGACGGAGGGGAGTGCATGGTCACGGGCATGTTCGGCGAGCCTGGACGCGGTATGCGAAATAACCTCGGGGGAGATCACTTTCGGCCGGGCCTGCCAGCTCTGATCTGCGTGTTCATAGACGTAGCAATGATCACAAGCAAGATCGCACCTGCTGTGAACTTTTAGGACGATCTCGCGAAATGCGATCAGGCCGGTCATTCCACCAGTCTAGAGCGCGGAGTTCGGGTCAGAGAGCGGAGTTGAAGATCGGTGCCTGAACCGGACGAGCAGATTCGGCCGGCAGCACGCGACCGAGCGTCGCCGCCGCGGAAGCGGTGTGGACGTCGATCTTGCCGAGCGGGACCCGGTGGGCCTTGACCGAGCTGGTCGCGGGGGATGCTGAAGTGTTCACGGCACCGTCCTTGGGGAAGCCATGTGGAATGGACATGTGAATGACAACGGCTACATGCTGCTGTCAAGCAGGGACTTTACTAGGACAGCCCCCCTTGGCAACACGAGACATGACGCCTGGTCAAGACTTCCATGCAATGCGTGGCGGATTTCTCAAGAGGGCGGATTCGGCCGTTTGCCGCAAGGAAAGATCCTTTTCATCGGTGGGGGTCTCGGCGGCGGCCCCGTCCGGACCGGACCTACTCCGGCCGCACTGCGCTGACCTGGTGCGATGCGAGGGCGTGTCCCGTCGGCCGGGAGTCGGACTCGGCCGCCGCGGAACCGCCACCGCCGAACAACAGGAAGAGCGCGGTGATCACCGCGGCGGCGGCGCCGATCGCGCCGACGAGGTCCCCCTTGGCAGCGGCTCCGGCGGCGGCTCCGGCGACGGCCCTGGTGTGCTGGTGGACGGCGTAGCCGACGAGGAGCCCGACGGCGAGGACGGGCAGGCTGACGTGGTCGATGTGCAGGGTCATGGGGCGGCCTCCACGGCTCGTGGGGCCCGTCGAGTGGTGGCGGGCCCGGAGGCGTGGAACTGACGAGTGCGGGCGCCGCCCCCAACGACAAGTAATGACTGTCCACTTGGGAACGGTTCAAGCCCGAATAATCTCAACTACCCTTACGCGGGCTGCTGTTCGTGGAGATCCGGTGTCGGGAGGTCGCGCAGGAGCCAGTTCAGCACGTCGGGCAGCGCGCGCAGGGAGGCGAAGTGCGCGGCGGCGGGAACGATGTTGGTCGTGGCTCCGGGGATGCGTCGGGCCAGCCAGCGGGAGTGGCCCACGGGGGAGAACACGTCGAGCTCGCCGTGCCAGATCAGTACCGGACAGCGGATGTCGGCCGGGTCGAAGCCCCAGGGGCGGCTGAAGGCCAGGACGTCGTCGATCCATCCGTACGCCGAATGGCGCAGTCCCTCACGGTAGTTCCGCAGGAGCATCGACCGCAGGCCGGCGTCCGAGACGATCATGCGGTCGTTTTCGGTCAGCTCCCGGCGCAGTTCGTCCAGCAACCGGCCGGGGTCCTTGCGGATGCCGTCGGCGCGCGGGATCAGCCGGGCAGCCAGCTCCTCGGGGTCGGCGGTGGCGGTGGTGTACTCCCGCACGTTCGACGCGGCCATCCCGGCGAACCAGTCCAGGTCCTCCGCGTCCCGGGGGGCGAGGCCGACCATCCCCGCGGTCCGGGTGACCCGGTCCGGGAGGAGGGCGGCGCAGGCCAGTGCCCCGGCGGCGCCACCGGAGCGGCCGGCGACCGCGAAGGTGTCCAGGTCGAGGGCGTCGGCGATGGTGGCCACGTCCTGGGCCACGTCCGCGACGGTGCGGCCCACGTGGCGGTCGGAGCCGCCGTAGCCGGGTCTGTCGTAGGCGATGAGCTGCATCCGACGCTGGTAGAGGATCATGCCCCGGGGGGCCGGGCCGAGGCGGCTGCCGGGCATGCCGTGTAGCAGGAAGACGGGCTTGCCGTCGGGATCGCCCCAGCGCTCCACGGTCAGAGCGCGCCCGTCCGCTGTGCGCACCTGATTGCGCACGCGCTCCCTCCTTCACGATCGGTGTGGGTCGTCACCGCGATTGTGCGCGCTGGGGGAGGAGTGCGGTAGGGCGCACTTACAGCGGAATTCTTGTGAATGCCTTCACGAGCCCGAGAAGGCCTTTGTTCCTCTTGCATATGCCCTGGTCAAGGGGGCGTGCTGTAGGGGTGAACGGGCGTGAACGGGCGTGAACGGACGTCCGATCGCTACGAAAGGCCTTTTTGGCGCGGCGGCTTCCGCTTTTGGTCGCCCAATTGACGGAAAAGGGAGTTCCTGAACCCGTCGGTGCGAGAAGCGCCGGTCGGGCCCCCGTCTCAGGTGCGGGGCACGAGCAGGGCCGCCGCCGAGCGGGCCTGCTCCAGGGCGCGGGCGCGGTCCGCGCCGCGCTGCCCCAGGACGACCCGGGTGCTCAGGCCGTCCAGCAGGGCGAGCAGCTCCGAGGCCCGTGCGGGCACGTCCATGGGCGCGAAGCGGCCCTGGTCCACACCCTTGGTCAGCAGGGCCTCCAGGTCCCGCTGCCAGCTGTCGTCGATCTCCTCCTGGGCGGCCTTCAGCGGCTGGTTGGAGGCGGTGCGGGCCCATAGCTCGATCCACAGGGTCCAGCGCGGGTCGCGGGGACCCTCGGGGAGGTAGAGCTCCAGGAACTGGTCCAGCTTGCGCACCGCCGTCACCCTGCGGCCCAGCAGCGCCCGGCGCTCCCCGGTGAGCTGGTCCTCGCTCCAGCGCAGGGCCTCCAGCAGGAGCCGGTCCTTGCTGCCGAAGTAGTACAGGATGTGGCCCCCGCTGGTGCCGAGGCGCTCGGCCAGCGCGGACATGGTGAGCGCGGCCAGTCCGTCCTCCGCGATGGCCGCCATGGCCTCTTCCAGCATCCGCTCCTGGGCGATCTGCCCGTCGCGCCGCCGCGCCGCTCCCGCCACCGCTCCCGCTCCCGCCCTCCGGATCTTCCTGGTCCGACCTTATCCCGGACAGGGGCTTGACGGGGTCGACGTCCACCCCTCATCTTGAATGCCATTCAAGAAGTTAGAACGTCATTCAAGATCGTTCAAGGTCAGGGGTCCTCATGGGGCAGCAGGAGACAATCGACGTCGACGAGGTGTTCCGGGTCGAAACGCACGGGATCGACCCGATTCCGGACGCCGAACGCCACGGCAGCGCCAAGGACCTCTTCTGGCTCTGGTTCGGCTCCAACCTCACCTTCACCTACGTGATCAACGGCGCCCTCGCCGTCGCATTCGGGCTCTCCTTCTGGCAAGCCACCGCCGTGGTCGTGATCGGCGGACTCTCCTTCTTCGCCATCAGCGCCGCCGGACTCAGCGGCATCCGCACCGGCACCGCCACCCTGGTCATCTCCCGCGCCACGTTCGGAGTGCGCGGCAACTTCCCGGCCGGCGTCCTCAACTGGGTGGTGAGCATCGGCTACACCATCGTCAACACCGTGGTGGGCACCCTCGCGCTGGAAGTCTTCTTCGCCGAGATCGGCTGGCAGGGCGGCACCGCCGGCCGCGCCGTCGCCCTCCTGGTCACCCTCGCGCTGACCTTCGCCGTCGCCATGTGGGGCCACGCCACCGTGCAGTTCGCCGAACGCTGGATGGCCTACGTCCTCGCCGCCGGCTTCGGCGTCCTGCTCCTCTTCGTCCTCCCCGGCGCCGACACCGCCGCCCCGGCCGCCGCCCCCGGGCTCTCCGGCTGGAGCCTCGCCTTCGTGGTCATGCTCGCCGGCCCCTTCTCGTACCTGCCGATGCCCGCCGACTACACCCGCTACCTGCCCCGGACCACCTCGCTGAAGTCCATCACCTGGATGGGCGCCCTCGGCGGCTTCCTCTCCTCGGTGGCCCTCGGCGTCGCGGGCGTCGCCGCCGCCACCCAGACCGACATGACCGACGCGGTCGCCGGCGCCGAGAGCCTGCTGCCCGGCTGGTTCCAGCCGCTGTTCCTGGCCCTCGTACTCGGCGGCTCGGTCACCAACTCGATCATCACGCTCTACTCCTCCAGCCTGAACCTCCAGGTCCTCGGCATCCCGTGGAGCCGTGCCCGGGCCATCGTCATCAGCGCGGCCGTCACCGCCGCCGGCTCGCTCGCCGCGCTCTTCCTCACCGACTTCACCACCTCCCTCCTCTCCTTCCTCTCCCTGCTGATCATCGTGTTCGCCCCCTGGGGCGGTGTCTTCCTCGCCGACATGCTGCTGCGCCGCTGCCACTACGACGCCGAGGCGCTGCACGCCGGCAGCACGGGCGCCTACTGGTACCGCTCCGGCTACCACCCCGCCGGCATCACCGCCCTGCTCGCCGGAATGACCTTCGCCGCCCTGACCTGCGACTCCGAGCTGTGGACCGGGCCGCTGGTCGCCCCGCTCGGCGGCGCCGACCTCACCCTGCTCGGCTCGGTCGTCTCCGGACTCACCTACTGGGCCCTCACCCGCCGCCGGGTCGCGGCCTACGCCCCGGCCGCCTGAACGACACCGCACACGCAAGGGAGCACCCCCACATGACGCGCCACCCCTTCCCCGCCGACCTGCTGCTCACCGGAGCCCGGATCCACACCGTCGACCCCGACCTGCCCGAGGCCGAGGCCCTCGCCGTCCACGACGGGCACATCGTCTGGGTCGGCCCGGACGCGGGAGCCGCCGCCTGGGCCGGACCGAACACCCGGCGGATCGACGCCGGCGGAAAGCTCGTCCTGCCCGGCTTCATCGACGCCCACAACCACGTCCGGCTCGGCTCCGACGCGGACTGCGTCCAACTCGCCGGGGTGCGCACCCTGGAGGGCATCCACGAGCGGATCCTGGCCTGGCGGCGGGCCAACCCGGACGCCGGCTGGATCGAGGCCGAGGCCTTCGACTACTCCGCCGTTCCGGGCGGGCGGATGCCGTGCGCCGCCGACCTGGACCCGGTCACCGGCGACATTCCGGCGATCGTGCTCTCCTACGACGTGCACACGGCCTGGCTGAACACGGCGGCCATGCGACGGCTCGGGGTCTCGCGGGACCGCACCGACCTCCCCTTCGGCACGGCGGCGGTGGACCCGGAGACCGGCGAACCCACCGGATTCGTCAAGGACTTCGCCATCAAGGGGCTCTCCCGCGACGGCCACCGGGCCCTGCGCGAGCTGGGCGTGCCGTGGGCCTCGCCGGACCGCCAGTACGGGCGGCTCGCCAAGAGCCTCGACGACGCCATCGGCTTCGGCATCACCACGGTGGTCGAGCCGCAGAACTCCCTCGACGACCTCGAACTCTTCGAACGGGCCCGCTCCGAAGGGCGGTTGCGCTCACGGATCGTCGCGGCGCTGTTCCACCCGCGCGGTACCGGCGACGCCGATCTGGACGAATTCGCCGACGCGGCCCGGCGGTTCGCCGGGGACCGGCTGCGGGTCGGCCCGCTCAAGCTGTACATCGACGACGTGGTGGAACCCCGTACGGCCGCCCTGTTGGAGCCGTACGCCGGATGCGGCGCGCACCGGGGCGAGACCTTCTACCCGGCGGAGGAGTTCGCGGACCTGCTGGCGAAGCTGGACGCCCGCGGCTTCCAGTGCTTCGTGCACGCGACCGGCGACCGGGGCATCCGGACCGTCCTGGACGCGGTGGAGCACGCGCGGACCCTGAACGGCCCGCGCGACGCCCGCCACCAGGTGGTCCACGTGGAGTGCCTGGACCCGGCGGACGTGCCGCGCTTCGCCGAGCTCGGCGTGATCGCGTGCATGCAGCCGAGGCACTGCGCGCCGGAGATCGCGGGCCCCGGCCAGGACTGGGCGGAGAACGTGGGCGAGGACCGCTGGCACAAGGCCTGGCCGATGCGGAGCCTGCACGAGGCGGGGGCGGTGCTGGCGTTCTCCAGCGACTGGAACGTGGCGGAGATGGACCCGATGGTCGGCATCTACACGGCGGTGACGCGCCGCCCGCTGTCCGGCGACGGCCCGGCCTGGCAGCCGGCCGAGACGGTGGACGCGGCGACGGCCGTGTACGGCTACACGATGGGCTCGGCCCACGCCAACTTCCTCGAGCAGGAACGCGGTTCCCTCACCGTGGGCAAGGTCGCGGACTTCGTGGTCCTGTCCCGGGACATCCTCACCGTCCCGGCGGACGAGATCCCGGGCACGGTCGCCGAGACGGTCGTGGTGGCGGGCGAGGTGGTCCACCAGGTGGCCTGAACCTCCTCCTTGATCCGCCAACGTTCCGTAGGGTGAGCGCACTTGGGGCGGTTCGCCCCTGAGGGGGCGGGGGGCATGGGCGTACTCGGTGTGGTGGTCATGGTGCTCGGAGCGCTGCTGGGGGGCACCTTGGCGCGCAGGACGGTCGCCCGGCGGGCGGAGGCCCGGACGGCGGCCGCCGCGGGCGCCGCCGTCGCCGTCCCCTGCCAGGCGCGCTGGCGGCAGGGGGTCCGGCGGCGGTTCTTCGGCTACGGAAAGCTGCGGACCGGCGCGGACGGCACGGGCGCGGTCTTCGCGGCCCCCCTGCGCCGGGCGGTCGTGCTGCCCGTGGGTGGCCGCGCGGCCGTCCGCGAGAGCTGGCGGCCCGGCATGCGGGTGCTGGAATACCGGGCTCCGGACGGGCGGCGGATCGACTTCCAGGTCTACGACGCCGAGGCGGCCCGCACGGCCCGCCTGCTGGGCGTCCCGGACCCGGCGGACCTCGGCTAGCGCTTGGGCCAGTACCAGAGCGGCTCGTCCAGGGGGCCCTCACGGCCCGCGACCTCCGTCCGGCCGAACTCCTTGACCAGGGTGATCGTCCGCAGGTCCACCCGGTGCCGGCGGCTCCCGGTGGCCAGGGCCTCGGCGAGGGGGTCCGCGTGGGTGACCACCACGGTCTGGGTGTCCCGGCTCACCGTGAGGATCAGGTCCGCGAGCGGGGCCAGCAGGTCCGGGTGGAGGCTGGTCTCCGGCTCGTTGAGGACCATCAGGGCGGGCGGCCGCGGGGTCAGCAGGGCCGCCGTCCAGAGCAGGTAGCGCAGGGTGCCGTCGGACAGTTCGGCCGCGCCCAGCGGGCGCAGCAGACCGTGCTGGTGGAGCTCCAGCTCGAAGCGGCCGTCGCGGTCGGTGACGGAGACCCGGCTGCCGGGGAAGGCCGCGGAGACCGCCTCGTCCAGTGCCGCGCGGTCGCCGATCTCGCGGATGGTCTGGAGCGCGGCGGGCAGGTCGGAGCCGTCGGCGGCGAGCACCGGCGTACGGGTGCCGATCCGCGAGGTCCGGGCGGGTGCCCCGGCGTCGGTGCGGACGTGGTCGTAGAACCGCCAGGAACGGATCAGCTCGCGCAGGGCGAGGAGGTCCGGAGCCAGCTGGGGGTCGGCGAGCTCGCTGAGCATGGAGTCGTACGGCCGCAGGGCGTTCTGGGTACGGTGCCAGCCGCCGTCCGCGGTGCGGGTCCGTACGGCCGGCCCCGCGCGGTCGGACAGCAGGGCCGCCGGGCGCAGTACCGGCCCGGCCCAGGTGCACTCGCGCTTGATCTCCGGGTCCAGGGCGAAGAGGGAGCCCGCCACCGGTACGGGATGCCCGAAGTCCACCGCGTAGCCGAACTCGTCGCCCGAGAAGCCCAGGCGCAGGCTGACCGGCTCGCTGCGGACCGTGCCCTGGAGCGGCTGCCGGCCTTCGCGCACGGCGCGGGCGAGCTTCTCCGGCCCGGCCCACAGGGTGGAGGGCAGCCCGCCCTCCCGGGCCAGAGCCGCGATCGCCCCGCCCCGGGCGGAGTCGGCGAGCAGGCGCAGCGAGCGGTAGAGGCTGGACTTGCCGGTTCCGTTCGCACCCGTCACGACGGTGAGCCGTCCCAGCGGGACGACCAGTTTGCGCAGCGAGCGGTAGTTCTCGACGGCTAGCGTGGTGATCATGCGACGACCGTATCGGTGTGCGGTGTGACCGGCGGTCGGCTCGGCGGTGTGCCCTGCGGGCGGCTCGGGGGATTTGCAGTTCGGTGGCACGTTCCCTCGTGCCGTGGTGGTTCGCCTCAATCGCCGGCGGGGCTTTGATGGGTGGGGCGGTGCCCCGCAGGAGGGTCTCCTCGGCTCGCGCCAGGCGGCCGTGGTTCTGCCGTTCGGCCTGGGTTGCGCGCTCGTCCTGCGGGGACCCTCCTCCGTGTCCCCGCCCCACGGCACGGCTCCGACAGCGACGACCCGTCCCCGGAGCGTGG
>NZ_JBIVTH010000032.1:0-67112 GCF_044756625.1 Streptomyces sp. NPDC091682
CCCACCGCCTTGAAGCCCGCCATCGACGAGGCCGTCGCCAAGTGTCCGCAGGTCGAGCACGTGCTCGTCGTACGCCGCACCGGCCAGGACACCGCGTTCGCCGAGGGCCGCGACCTCTGGTGGCACGACGTGGTCGGCCGGCAGTCCGCCGAGCACACCCCGCAGCCGTTCGATGCCGAGCACCCGCTCTTCATCCTCTACACCTCGGGGACCACGGGTAAGCCGAAGGGCATCCTGCACACCTCCGGCGGCTACCTCACGCAGGCCGCGTACACCCACCACGCGGTCTTCGACCTGAAGCCGGAGACCGACGTCTACTGGTGCACCGCCGACATCGGCTGGGTGACCGGGCACTCCTACATCGTCTACGGGCCGCTCGCCAACGGCGCCACCCAGGTCATGTACGAGGGCACCCCGGACACCCCGCACCAGGGCCGGTTCTGGGAGGTCGTCCAGAAGTACGGCGTCACCATCCTCTACACGGCGCCCACGGCCATCCGCACGTTCATGAAGTGGGGCGACGACATCCCCGCGAAGTTCGACCTGTCGAGCCTGCGCGTGCTGGGCTCGGTCGGCGAGCCGATCAACCCCGAGGCCTGGATCTGGTACCGCAAGCACATCGGTGGCGACCGCTGCCCGATCGTGGACACCTGGTGGCAGACCGAGACCGGCGCGATGATGATCTCCCCGCTGCCGGGCGTCACCGCCACCAAGCCGGGCTCCGCTCAGCGCGCCCTGCCCGGAATCTCCGCCACCGTCGTGGACGACGAGGCGCACGAGGTCCCCAACGGCGGGGGCGGCTACCTGGTCCTCACCGAGCCGTGGCCGTCGATGCTGCGCACCATCTGGGGCGACGACCAGCGGTTCATCGACACCTACTGGTCGCGCTTCGAGGGCAAGTACTTCGCGGGTGACGGCGCCAAGAAGGACGACGACGGCGACATCTGGCTGCTCGGCCGGGTCGACGACGTGATGCTGGTGTCCGGCCACAACATCTCGACCACCGAGGTCGAGTCGGCCCTCGTCTCGCACCCCTCGGTCGCCGAGGCCGCCGTGGTCGGCGCCAACGACGAGACCACCGGGCAGGCCATCGTCGCCTTCGTCATCCTGCGCGGCAGCGCCTCCGAGACCGAGCACCTGGTCGCGGACCTGCGCAACCACGTGGGCAGCACGCTGGGTCCGATCGCCAAGCCCAAGCGGATCCTGCCGGTCCAGGAGCTGCCGAAGACGCGCTCGGGCAAGATCATGCGCCGTCTGCTGCGCGACGTGGCGGAGAACCGCGCGGTCGGTGACGTCACCACGCTCGCCGACTCCTCGGTCATGGACCTGATTCAGAGCAAGCTCCCGGCCGCCGGCAGCGAGGACTGAGGCACACCGCCCGGGGCGCACTGAGACACCTCGACCCACCGACTCACCAACACACCGAAAGGGGCACCCGGCGCGCCGCGCAGGGTGCCCCTTTCGCACTTAAAGTGACGATCACCGGATACGTCCTCGCGTGCACCCTGTAAAATATTCAAAGCGTAAAGAAAGACCACAGGGTGCGCCGGGAAGTCTGGTCGGCAATGAGTTCAGCCATGCCGTCCAACCGCCCCCCGGAGGTGTCCCCTCGTGGCCGCGCCCAGCCCCACCGACCACAAGAGCCCCAAGCTGCTCGGCCGTCTCTCACTGCCCGAGCTCCGCTTCGTCGGCGACGCCCTGCGTGCCGAGACCGTCGGCGGTGTGCTGCTGCTCGTGGCCGCGATCGCCGCCCTCCTGTGGGCGAACATCCCCGCCGTCTCGGAGAGCTACGACAGCGTCCGGTCCTTCCACATCGGCCCCGCCTCCCTCGGCCTGGACCTCTCGCTCCAGCACTGGGCGGCCGACGGACTCCTCGCCATCTTCTTCTTCGTTGCCGGCATCGAGCTCAAGCGCGAGCTCGTCGCGGGTGATCTGCGCGATGCCAGGGCGGCCGCGCTCCCGGTGATCGCCGCCCTGTGCGGCATGGCCGTACCCGCCGTGATCTACGTACTCGTCAACGTGCTGGGCGACGGCTCCACCGCCGGCTGGGCCGTCCCGACCGCCACCGACATCGCCTTCGCGCTGGCCGTCCTCGCCGTCATCGGCACCTCGCTGCCGTCGGCCCTGCGCGCCTTCCTGCTGACCCTCGCGGTCGTCGACGACCTCTTCGCCATCCTGATCATCGCGGTGTTCTTCACCAGCGAGATCGACTTCCTCGCGCTCGGCGGCGCGTTCGTGGGCCTCGCCCTCTTCTGGTTCCTGCTCCGCCGCGGTGTCCACGGCTGGTACGTCTACGTTCCGCTCGCCCTGGTCATCTGGGGCCTGATGTACAACAGCGGCGTCCACGCCACCATCGCCGGCGTCGCCATGGGACTGATGCTCCGCTGCACCCGTCAGGAGGGCGAACGGCAGTCCCCCGGTGAGCGCATCGAGCACCTGGTCCGGCCCGTGTCGGCCGGTCTCGCCGTGCCGCTCTTCGCCCTCTTCTCCGCCGGCGTCTCCCTCTCCGACAAGGCCATCGCCCAGGTCTTCACCCGGCCCGAGACCCTCGGCGTGGTGCTCGGCCTGGTCATCGGCAAGGCGCTGGGCATTTTCTGTGGCACCTGGCTGGCCGCCCGCTTCACCAAGGCCGAGCTGAACGAGGACCTCGCCTGGCCGGACGTGGTTGCCGTGGCCACGCTCGCCGGCATCGGCTTCACCGTCTCCCTCCTGATCGGCGAACTCGCCTTCGCCGGCGACTCGGTCCTCACCGACGAGGTCAAGGCGGCCGTCCTGATCGGCTCCCTGATCGCCGCCGTGGTCGCGTGCGTCATGCTCAAGCTCCGCAACCGTACGTACCGGGCGCTCACCGAGGCCGAGGAGCGCGACGAAGACCACGACGGCATCCCGGACATCTACGAGGAGCACAACCCCGCGTACCACCTGCGGATGGCCAAGATCTACGAGGACCGGGCCGCGGAACACCGCCGCAAGGCCGAGAACGGGGCCGCCACCCCGCTCCAAACCACGGCCGGGTCCACCACCGACGGCGACCGTCCGGCATGATCTGACTGACGACGCAGGACAGCCGCGCCGACCGGCAGCAGACGACAGAGGGAGAGAGCGATGAGCGCAGTGGACCAAGAGGCGCAGGGAGCCGAGCTCACACTCGGCCAGCTGGTCGCCTCGGCCACCGCCGAGATGTCCGCACTGGTGCACGACGAAATCGCCCTCGCCAAGGTGGAGATCAAGCAGGACGTCAGGCGCGCGGGCATCGGCAGCGGTGCCGCGATCGCCGCCGGGGTGTTCGTGCTCGCCTCCGTGCCGATGCTGAGCTTCGCCCTGGCTTACTGGATTCACACCTCCGGGCTCGGGCTCGCGTGGTGCTTCCTCATCGTCGCCGGGGTGTTCTGGCTGCTCGCGGGCGTGGTCGGGCTGCTCGCCTACGTCAAGTTCAAGAAGGTGAAGCCGCCGGTGAAGACCATCGAGGCCGTCAAGCAGACCGCCGCGCTGGTCGGGACCGTCAAGCCGCACCCGCGGCCGGTGAGTGACAAGGCTGTGGGTGTGGCACGCTCGTCCTCATGACAGCGCCCACGCCGGACTCCAGCGTTCCTCCCACAGCTGCCACGGCGGTACGGCTCGACCTCCCCGACGGGCAGGCGGTGACGCACCGGGACGTCGCAGCGAACGGCGCCCGCTTCCACGTCGCCGAGCTCGGTGACGGGCCGCTGGTGCTGCTGCTGCACGGCTTCCCGCAGTTCTGGTGGACCTGGCGGCACCAGATGACCGCGCTCGCCGACGCCGGGTACCGGGCGGTCGCGATGGACCTGCGCGGGGTCGGCGGCAGCGACCGCACCCCGCGCGGATACGACCCCGCCAACCTGGCGCTCGACATCACCGGGGTCGTACGGTCCCTCGGCGAGCCGGACGCCGCGCTCGTCGGACACGACCTGGGCGGGTACCTCGCCTGGACGGCCGCCGTGATGCGGCCCAAGCTGGTGCGCCGGCTCGTGGTCTCCTCCATGCCGCATCCGCGCCGCTGGCGCTCGGCGATGCTGTCGGACTTCGGTCAGACCCGGGCCAGTTCACACATCTGGGGCTTCCAGCGGCCGTTCGTTCCCGAGCGGCAGCTCGTCGCCGACGGCGGGGCGCTCGTAGGGGAGCTGATCCGGGACTGGTCGGGGCCTCGGCCGCCCGAGGACGAGGACCTGGCCGTGTACCGGCGGGCCATGTGCATCCCGTCCACCGCGCACTGCTCGATCGAGCCGTACCGCTGGATGATGCGGTCGATGGCCCGGCCCGACGGGATCCAGTTCAACCGGCGGATGAAGCGTCCGGTGCGGGTGCCGACGCTGCACCTGCACGGTTCGCTCGACCCGGTGATGCGCACGCGCAGTGCGGCCGGTTCCGGCGAGTACGTCGAAGCCCCCTACCGGTGGAGGCTGTTCGACGGGCTCGGGCACTTCCCGCACGAGGAGGACCCGGTCGCCTTCTCGTCCGAGCTGGTGAACTGGCTCAAGGACCCCGAGCCGGACCGCTGACGAAACGACCGGTCCGTTCCCACTGCCGAACGGACGCTGACGGCCGCGGACCCGGCGACCGTCCCTGCAAGGGGCGGGAGTTCGATCGCGCGCTCGCCTTACGAGCATTCAATTGCCTGGCGCATAGGCCAATTGGCCGCCCCTGACGGGATTACGGACCTTGGGCCACGGGCAGAGCACGGAGTATGAGCTGGACGCACGACTACGGTGACACCGCGCACGAACGCCGCTCGGCAGCTACGCCGGGCACCCACGAGAGGGCCGGCCGACACGGCCACGACCCCCGCCTCGGGATTCCGCTCATCCTGCGCCGACGGGCCCGCTGGGTCTCCGCGCGCCTGCGCCATCCACGGACGTAGGGACCCGGCGGGAGCGGCGCCTCAGAGCGCGCAGCCCTGGGTGTCGACGCGGCGCACTGCGTCCTTGCCGACCCGGATGTCGTCGCGGATCTCGTCCGCCGTCAGCACGTAACCGGTGTTGGGGTCGTCGAGGGACTTCGCGAAGACGACTCCGTACACCTTGCCGTCGGGCGTGAGCAGCGGTCCGCCGGAGTTGCCCTGGCGGACCGTCGCGAACAGCGAGTAGACGTCCCGTCGGACCGTACCCCGGTGGTAGATGTCCGGGCCGTTGGCGTTGATCCGCCCGCGGACCCGGGCCGACCGGACGTCGTACCCGCCGTTCTCCGGGAAGCCGGCGACGATCGCGTCGTTGCCGCTCGCCGCGTCCCTCTCCGAGAACTCCAGCACCGGAGCCTTCAGCTTCGGCACGTCCAGGACGGCGATGTCGCGCGCCCAGTCGTAGAGCACGACCTTGGCGTCGTACAGCCTGCCCTCGCCGCCGATCTGGACGGTCGGCTCGCTGACCCCGCCGACGACGTGCGCGTTGGTCATCACCTTGCCGGGTGCGAAAACGAAGCCCGTGCCCTCCAGCACCTTGCTGCAGCTGGGCGCGGTACCGACGACCTTAACGATCGAGCGCTTCGCGACGTCGGCGACGGGGCTGCTGACGAGCGTCGGATCGGGCGCCTGCACCTCGGTGATGGGCTCGTTGGAGAACGGGCTGAACACCTGGGGGAAGCCGTTGCGCGCGAGGGTGGAGCTGAAGTCCGAGAACCAGGTGTTCGCCTGCTCCGGCAGCACCCGTGACACGCCGAGGAGGACCTTGGAGTTGCGGACCTCCTTGCCCACGCTGGGCAGCGCGGTCTGGGCGACCAACAGCCCGATCAGCCATGCCACGAGCAGCATCGCGACCACGTTGACCAGGGCGCCGCCGGTCGCGTCGAGCGCGCGCGCCGGCGACCAGGTGATCTTGCGGCGGAGTCTGCTCCCGAGATGGGTGGTCAGGGCCTGGCCGATCGAGGCGCAGATGATGATCACGACCACGGAGATCACGACGACCGTGGTGGATACCTGGGTGCCGTTGTCCGTCACCCGGTCCCAGATCAGCGGGAGCAGGGACACGGCGACGAGACCACCGCCGAGGAAGCCGATCACCGACAGGATGCCGACGACGAACCCCTGGCGGTAGCCGACGATCGCGAACCATACGGCGGCGAGCAGCAACAGGATGTCCAGCACGTTCACGTGGGCCACCGTCTCATGCGCGCCAGTCGAGCGGGACCTGTCGTGAGCGGTCCCACGGACGCTCCCAGCCCGCGAAGTGCAGGATCCTGTCGATCACTCCGGCGGTGAAACCCCAGACCAGAGCCGATTCCACGGTGAATCCCGGTCCCAAGTGGCCGCTCGGATGGACGGTCGTGACCCGGTGTTCGGGGTTCGTGAGATCGGCCACGGGAACCGTGAAGACCCGCGCCGTCTCGGCGAGGTCCACGGCTCCGACCGGGCTGGGATCGCGCCACCAGCCGAGGACCGGGGTCACGACGAACTTGCTGACCGGGATGTAGAGGCGGGGCAGAACGCCGAAGAGCTGAACACCGGAAGGATCCAGTCCGGTCTCCTCCTGGGCTTCGCGCAGTGCGGCAAGCAGCGGGCCGGTGGTGTGCGGATCACCGTCCTCGGGGTCCAGCGCGCCGCCGGGGAAGGACGGCTGGCCCGCGTGCGAGCGCAGGGTGCCGGCACGCTCCATCAGGAGCAGCTCGGGGCCGCTGGCGCCCTCCCCGAAGAGGACGAGCACGGCGGACTGCCGCCCGCGACCGTCTTCGGGCGGCAGGAAGCGGCTCAACTGCCCCGGCTGGACGGACCGGGCCGCCTCGACGACGGGGTCGAGCCAGTCCGGCAGGCCGTCGGTGGTCACCGCCGGGCCGTCGCCCCGGCGGGCTTCCACCCTGATTCCGGTCTCGTCCGGTGTACCGCGCGTCATAGGCACCCCTGTCCGCGTTGTCCTGTCCAGCGCCGTCTCCCACACCGCAAACGCGGTTCGGGTACCGATTCGTTCCTAAGTCCCCAAGTCCGCAGGCTTTCACGCCCCCGCACCCCTGCGCCCCCGTCCCCGCCCGTCCGCCGTCCGACCCCCGTCCGCCCCCTGTTCGCCCCCCGCCCCGCCGTCCTCCGGAGGCCCGCTAGGGCGCCGCCACGGCCCCTCCCAGCGGCGGCGCCGGAAGGCCCGGGTAGTCCGGGGGCGGGGTGAGCCGCTGGCCCGGCTGGCCGCCCTTCTCGTACTTGAGCAGCTTCTTCGCCTTCTCCGGATCCGTCTCGCCCTCCCCGTACGCCGGGCAGAGCGGGGCGATCGGGCAGGCTCCGCAGGCGGGCTTGCGCGAGTGGCAGATGCGGCGGCCGTGGAAGACGACCCGGTGCGAGAGCATCGTCCACTCGTTCTTCGGGAAGATCGCGCAGATCTCCGCCTCGACCTTTTCCGGATCCTCCTGCTCGGTCAGCTTCCAGCGGCGCACCAGTCGGCCGAAATGGGTGTCCACCGTGATCCCGGGCACACCGAACGCATTGCCGAGGACCACGTTGGCGGTCTTGCGGCCCACTCCGGGCAGCTTCACCAGGTCCTCGATCCGGCCCGGCACTTCCCCGCCGAAGTCGTCCCGCAGGGCCTGCGACAGCCCGAGCAGGGACTTCGACTTGGCCCGGAAGAACCCGGTCGGCCGGATCAGCTCCTCCAGATCCTCGGGGGCGGCCGCGGCCATGTCCTCGGGGGTCGGGTAGGCCGCGAAGAGGGCCGGGGTCGTCTGGTTCACCCGCAGGTCGGTGGTCTGGGCGGACAGCACCGTCGCGACGAGCAGCTCGAACGGATTGCGGAAGTCGAGCTCCGGATGGGCGTACGGATAGATCTCGGCCAGCTCGCGGTTGATGCGCCGCGCCCTGCGCACCATGGCCAGGTGCGATTCCCGTTTGACCGACTTCGGTTTCTTGGCCGAAACTTTGCCCTGAGGGGTGGCCGCGGCCCTCCCGGGCGTCTTCACTGGGACATGTTCGCCCACGGCAGAATTTTGGGGCTCCGTCACTCCGGCGGACCCCTTGGCCTGTGCTCTCACCGGCTTATTGGACACCCGGCCAGCCTAAGGCCGGCCGCTGACACCCGCCCGGACCTCAGGTAACACCACTCCGATTGGCCTCTCGCCGCACAGCACGCCCGTCCGTCCGGCATCCTTGTGATTGATCGCACTGTTTGAGCCGTCCGGCAAAATGGGGAGCACGGTCCCCTGAGCTGGTCGACATAGGAGAGAGACTCGTGGACGACGTTCTGCGGCGCGCCCCGCTCTTCGCGGCGCTCGATGACGAGCAGGCCGCGGAGCTCCGCGCCTCCATGGGCGAGGTGACCCTCGCACGCGGTGACGCCCTGTTCCACGAGGGCGACCCCGGCGACCGGCTGTATGTCGTGACCGAGGGCAAGGTGAAGCTCCACCGCACCTCCCCCGACGGCCGCGAGAACATGCTGGCCGTCCTCGGCCCCGGCGAGCTGATCGGCGAGCTGTCGCTCTTCGACCCGGGCCCGCGCACCGCCACCGCCACCGCGCTGACCGAGGTCAAGCTCCTCGGCCTCGGCCACGGTGACCTCCAGCCCTGGCTCAACGCCCGGCCCGAGGTCGCGACCGCGCTGCTGCGCGCCGTCGCCCGCCGCCTACGCAAGACCAACGACCAGATGTCCGACCTGGTCTTCTCCGACGTTCCCGGCCGTGTGGCGCGGGCGCTCCTCGACCTGTCGCGCCGCTTCGGCGTGCAGTCGGAGGAGGGCATCCACGTCGTGCACGACCTCACGCAGGAGGAGCTCGCCCAGCTCGTCGGCGCCTCGCGCGAGACCGTGAACAAGGCCCTGGCCGACTTCGCGGGTCGCGGCTGGCTGCGCCTGGAGGCGCGTGCGGTCATCCTGCTGGACGTGGAGCGCCTCGCGAAGCGCTCCCGCTGACGCCGGCCACAGCCGTTCGAAGGGGTCCTGCCCGACCGGGCACGGGCCCCTTCGCGTTTCCCCGGGCCCGACAGTGCCTGCGGAGCGGTCCGGGGCCTGCGCGGCGGTCCGGGGCCTGCGCGGCGGTCCGGCCGACGCACGGCGTTCGGTCAGCGTTCGGTCCGCCGCCCCGGGCGGCCGGCCGGGCACAGTGGAGCCATGGAGCACAGAGGGATGGACGCGTACGGGTACTTCGAGCGGGAGGGGTCCCTCGGTCGGGTGCAGGGCGAGTTCAAGGGCCTCGTTGCGGCCGCGCGGGCCCGGACCGGCGAGGCGTACGGCCGACGGCTGCACAGCGCTTACCTCTACGGGTCAGTGCCGCGCGGGACGGCCCGGCCCGGGCGGTCGGACCTGAACCTGCTGCTCGTACTGCACCACGAGCCCTCCGAGGAGGACCGGGACACCGCCGAGGTGCTCGCCCGCGGGCTCGACGAGGACTTCCCGGAGGCCGACGGGGTCGGCATCCTGCTCCGGGACAAGGTCGCCGTGCTGAGCGAGGCGGAACGCTTCGACCTGGGCTGGTTCCTCGCCTGCCTGTGCACACCGCTGCTCGGCGCGGACCTGGCCGAGCACCTGCCGCGCTACCGGCCGGACAGCCTGCTGGCGCGCGAGACCAACGGCGACCTGGCCGACCTACTGCCCGCGTGGCGGACGCGGGTGCGGGAGGCTTCGACCCCTCAGGAGTACCGGAAGCTGAGCCGCTGCTTCTCCCGGCACCTGGTGCGCACCGCCTTCACGCTGGTCATGCCGCGGTGGAGCGGCTGGACCAGCGACCTCGGCGAGTCCGCGGAGATCTTCGGCATGTACTACCCGGAACGCGCGGCGCAGGTGGAGGCCGCGGCCGCCGTCGCACTGGATCCCGTCGCGGACCCGGAGGTGCTGCGCAACTACGTCGAGGACCTCGGGCCGTGGCTGGCGGACGAGTACACGGCCCGGCACGGGACGAGGCCGCCGCACCGGGGCTGAGCGCCGGGAACGTCGGCCCCGGGCCGGCTCAGGCCTTCTCGGCCGCGGCGAGGGCGTCGACGGCCAGCTTGGCCTCCGCCAGGCCCGCGCCGGTGATCCGTCGGTACTCCTTGATCGCCGAGATGTGCCGGTCGGCCCTCAGGTGGGCCCGTACCTCGTCCATCCCGGCCGGCTCCGGTTCCTCGATGCCGAAGTGGTCCAGCACCAGGGCCAACCGGCGCTCAATGCGGTCGGCCTTGTGCTGGAGGCTCTGCACCCGGAGGGTCACCGTCGAGGTGATCCATCCCGCCGTCGCGACCAACACCACCAGCAAGAACACGGTGTTCATTCGGGCCCTCCCGGGATCAGTCCGTGATCTTGAAGGTACTCCAGCTGCGCCCGAACGGACCATTCCGCGGCCGGCCACAGGGAGCGGTCCACGTCCGCGTAGACCTGGGCGACGACCGCCTCCGGGGTCAGGCAGCCGTTCTCGACGGCGGTCTCGACCTGGGCGAGCCGGTGCGCGCGGTGGGCCAGGTAGAACTCGACGGCGCCCTGTGCGTCCTCCAGGACCGGCCCGTGGCCCGGCAGGACCGTGTGCACCCCGTCGTCCACGGTCAGCGAGCGCAGGCGGCGCAGGGAGTCCAGGTAGTCGCCGAGACGACCGTCGGGGTGGACGACGACGGTGGTGCCGCGGCCCAGGATGGTGTCGCCGGTCAGCACGGCCCGGTCGGCGGGCAGGTGGAAGCAGAGCGAGTCGCTGGTGTGGCCGGGGGTCGGCACCACGCGCAGCTCCAGCCCACCGGTCCGGATCACGTCCCCCGCGGCCAGGCCCTCGTCGCCGAGGCGCAGTGCCGGGTCCAGGGCGCGGACCTTCGTACGGGTGAGCTCGGCGAAACGGCCCGCGCCCTCGGCGTGGTCCGCGTGACCGTGGGTGAGCAGGGTGAGGGCGATCCGCTTGCCCGCCTGCTCGGCGGTGGCGATGACCGCCCGCAGGTGCGCGTCGTCCAGCGGACCGGGATCGATCACGACGGCGAGGTCGGATCCGGGCTCGGACACCAGCCAGGTGTTGGTGCCGTCGAGGGTCATCGCGGAGGCGTTGGGAGCCAGGACGTTCACCGCGCGGGCGGTCGCGGGCCCGGAGGTGACGACTCCGCGGGGCTGTCCGGGCAGTGCGGCGGCGTCGGTCATGTGGTGCCTCCGGGAGCTGCGGGATCGGCGGGGCCTGCGGGAGCTGCGGGGTCCGCGGGACCTGCGGTGCGGACGCGCTTGGTGAACTCGTCGTGCCCCGGCCAGCTGAGCACCACCTCGCCGTCCTCCAGCGTGGCCCGGGCCAGCACCGGGGCGAGGTCCTGCTCGGCCGCGGCGGCGAGCGCGCGCCCCGCGCTCCCGTACGGCTCCAGCGACCGCAGCGTGGAGATGGTCGGCGGCATCATCAGCAGCTCGCCCTTGTCGTATCCGGCGGCCGCGTCAGCCGGGCGGATCCACACGGTCCGGTCGGCCTCGGTCGAGGCGTTGCGGGTGCGCTGGCCCTCGGGGAGGGCGGCGACGAAGAACCAGGTGTCGTAACGGCGCGGCTCGAACTCGGGAGTGATCCAGCGGGCCCAGGCCCCCAGCAGGTCGGAGCGCAGCCGCAGGCCGCGACGGTCGAGGAACTCCGCGAAGGACAGCTCCCGCGCCACGAGGGCCTGCCGGTCGGCCTCCCAGTCGTCGCCGGTGGTGTCACCGACGATCTCGTCCGGGGTCTGCCCGGCGAGCAGGACGCCCGCCTCCTCGAAGGTCTCCCGTACGGCACCGCAGACGATGGCCTGGGCGGTACGGGGGTCGGTCCCCAGCCGGGCCGCCCAATCCTCCTGTGAGGGGCCCGCCCAGCCGACCTGGTGCTCCTCGTCGCGAGGATCGACCCCGCCGCCCGGATAGGCGTACGCGCCCCCGGCGAAGGCCATGGAGGCCCGCCTGCGCAGCATGTGCACGGCGGGGCCGTCGGGGGTGTCGCGCAGGAGCATCACGGTGGCGGCGCGCCGCGGCTCCACCGGGACGAGCGAGCCGTCCGCGAGCGCGCGGATGCGGTCGGGCCACTCCGGCGGGTACCACTGGCCTCCGGCGGGGGCCTGCTGCTGACCATGCTGACCATTCGACATGGCCGGATGCTACGACCATCCGGCCCGATGTTCGAGGGTCCCCCGTCACGGGTGGCGGACACGGTGACCGACACGCGCAGCCGGCACCGGTGATCCGGCCCTGGGAAAGCACCCGGAACGGACCGGGGACGGACCGTGAAGCAGGCGGGACGGACCGGGAAGCACGCGGTGCGCGATTCGGCCCGTCCCGGCGGAACCCACCCCGAGGGGTCAGGCTCCGGCGACCAGCTCCACCTGGATCTCGACCTCGACCGGGGCGTCGAGCGGCAGGACCGCCACGCCGACCGCGCTGCGGGCGTGAACGCCCTTGTCGCCGAGGACCTCGCCCAGCAGCTCGCTCGCACCGTTCAGCACGCCCGGCTGGGCCGTGAAGTCGGGGGCGGAGGCGATGAAGCCGACGACCTTCACGACACGCGCGATCTTGTCGAGGTCACCGACGACGGACTTGACGGCGGCCAGGGCGTTCAGCGCGCAGACCGCCGCCAGCTCCTTGGCCTGCTCCGGCGAGACCTCGGCACCGACCTTGCCGGTGATCGGCATGCTGCCCTTGACCATCGGGAGCTGGCCCGCGGTGAAGACGTACGAGCCCGACCGCACGGCGGGCTGGTACGCGGCCAGCGGCGGGACGACGCCCGGGAGCGTCAGGCCGAGCTCGGCCAGCTTCGCCTCTACGGCGCTCATGCCTTCTCCCGCTTGAGGTAGGCCACGAGCTGCTCGGGGTTGTTCGGGCCGGGCACGACCTGGACGAGCTCCCAGCCGTCCTCGCCCCAGGTGTCCAGGATCTGCTTGGTGGCGTGAACCAGCAGCGGGACCGTCGCATATTCGAACTTCTTGGTCATGGGAGCGAGGGTAGTGCCTGGAACGCGGGGCGCACGCCGCCCCCGGAACCGCCGGTCGGACACCTCACCCGGGCAGGCGCGGCACCGACCCGGCCGGGGCCCGGGCGAGGCCCGAACGGGGCCCGAACGGGACCCGGACCGGACCGAGCCGGGTCGAACGTAACGGAGCTCACCCCCGAACACTCCGGCAGAACCACCCGGCACCACCGGAGTCGAACCCGAGGAATTAGGCTCGGACGCTGTGAGCAGGCTCCAGGTGGTCAGCGGCAAGGGCGGCACCGGCAAGACCACGGTCGCCGCAGCACTCGCGCTTGCCCTCGCGCGCGAGGGCGGACGGACTCTTCTCGTGGAGGTCGAGGGCAGGCAGGGGCTCGCGCAGCTCTTCGGTGCCGAGGCGCTCCCGTACGAGGAACGGAAGATCGCCGTGGCGCCCGGCGGGGGCGGTGAGGTCTACGCGCTCGCCATCGACGCCGAACGGGCGCTGCTGGACTACCTCCAGATGTTCTACAAGCTCGGATCGGCGGGCCGCGCGCTCAAGAAGCTCGGCGCCATCGACTTCGCGACGACCATCGCCCCCGGGCTGCGCGACGTACTGCTCACCGGCAAGGCGTGCGAGGCGGTGCGGCGCAAGGACAAGTCAGGCCGCTACGTCTACGACCACGTGATCATGGATGCGCCGCCGACCGGGCGCATCACCCGGTTCCTGAACGTCAACGACGAGGTGGCGGGCCTGGCCCGGTTCGGTCCGATCCACAACCAGGCCCAGGCCGTCATGAAGGTCCTCAAGTCCCCCGAGACCGCCGTACACCTGGTCACCCTCCTGGAGGAGATGCCCGTCCAGGAGACCGCGGACGGCATCGAGGAACTGCGCCAGGCCGGACTGCCCGTCGGGCGGGTCGTCGTGAACATGGTCCGACCGCACCATCTCGACGAGGACACCCTGCGCACCGCGGCCGGCGACCACCGCGCCGGGGTGGCGAAGTCGCTGTCCCGGGCGGGCCTCGGCGGCGCGCGGCGCGGCGGGCTGGCCGAACGGCTGGTCGACCCGCTGCTCACGCAGGCGGCCGAGCACGCGAGCCGGGTGGAACTGGAACGGGCGCAGCGCTCCGTACTGGCGGGTCTGGACCTGCCGACGTACGAACTGCCCCTGCTCGGCGCGGGAATGGATCTGGCCGGGCTGTACACGCTGGCCAAGGAACTGCGGAAGCAGTCGGTGGCCGAATGAGCGAGGGGGTGGACACCGTGAGCATGGACACTCCGCCGCGGCTGGCGGTCGACCGGCTGTTGGACGACCGGGAGACCCGGATCATCGTGTGCTGCGGTGCAGGTGGGGTCGGCAAGACCACCACGGCCGCGGCGCTCGGCGTACGGGCGGCCGGGCGCGGGCGCAAGGCCGTCGTGCTCACCATCGACCCGGCGCGGCGGCTCGCGCAGTCGATGGGGATCGATTCGCTGGACAACACCCCGCGGAAGGTGGCGACCGTGGGGGCGGGCGACGGCGAACTGCACGCCATGATGCTGGACATGAAGCGCACCTTCGACGAAATCGTCGAGGCGCACGCGGACGGCGAGCGGGCCCGGGCCATCCTCGCCAACCCCTTCTACCAGTCCCTGTCGGCCGGCTTCGCGGGCACGCAGGAGTACATGGCGATGGAGAAGCTGGGGCAGCTGCGGGCCCGGGACGACTGGGACCTGATCATCGTCGACACTCCGCCGAGCCGGTCCGCGCTGGACTTCCTGGACGCGCCGAAGCGGCTCGGGTCCTTCCTGGACGGGAAGTTCATCCGGGTGCTGATGGCTCCGGCGAAGGTGGGCGGCCGCGCCGGGATGAAGTTCCTGAACGTCGGCATGTCGATGATGACCGGCACCCTCAGCAAGCTGATGGGGGCCTCCCTGCTGAAGGACGTCCAGACCTTCGTCGCCGCGATGGACACGATGTTCGGCGGCTTCCGCACGCGCGCGGACGCCACCTTCCGATTGCTCCAGGCTCCCGGCACGGCCTTCCTGGTGGTCGCCGCGCCCGAGGCGGACGCCCTGCGCGAGGCGGCGTACTTCGTGGAACGGTTGGCTGCCGAGAACATGCCACTGGCCGGCCTGGTACTGAACCGGGTGCACGGCAGTGGCGCCGACCAGCTGTCCGCCGAGCGGGCGTTGGCCGCTGCAGAGAATCTTGAAGAAGGCGGCATTGTCGATCAGGAGTCCGGGAAAGCTGGACTTCGTGACTCGGGCGCGGAAGCCACCGAGGCCATCGAAACTGCCGAGACCGCCGGGTCCGCCGAGACTGCGCGGACCGCACACAGCACACCGACCACACTCACCACCCGGACCGCGAACACTCCCGAGACAGGCTCCCCCGGCACCGAAGGCGATACCGCGGTCGTCGACCGGATCACGGCAGGACTGCTGCGCCTGCACGCCGAACGCATGCAGGTGATCGCGCGTGAACAGCGCACACGCGATCGGTTCACCTCACTGCACCCCGAAGTGGCGGTGGCTGAAGTGGCCGCCCTGCCCGGCGATGTGCACGACCTCGCCGGGCTGCGGGCCATCGGAGAACGACTCGCGACCGGGGTACCGGCCGGAGCTTAGGCGTTCGTACGTCGTGGCGGCCGCGTGGTCTACCCGGCTGCCGCGTACGTCTCGTACGACACGTCGATCTCCGCGTCTGCATCCATGGTGAGGATGCCCGTACTGCGCTCGTACTCCGTACGTGCGGTTTCGAGCAGCCGTCGCCACGAGGTGACGGTGGGACGCCGGCGCAGCAGCGCACGTCGTTCCCGCTCGGTCATTCCGCCCCATACGCCGAACTCGACACGATTGTCGAGCGCGTCGGCCAGGCACTCGGTCCGCACCGGACATCCGGTGCACACCGCCTTGGCCCTGTTCTGTGCCGCTCCTTGAACGAATAGTTCATCCGGATCGGTAGTGCGGCAGGCTGCCTGCGCACTCCAGTCGGTAACCCAGCCCATCCCGGCGCCGTCCTCTCCCGAATCGAGGCTCCCCCACGGCGGTAGCGGCATATTCACCGCTGCCAGTTGAGGACGTTACGGAAGGCGAGCACAGTGCAACACCCCCGACGGGCCCAATCTTGAATGGTCCGAACGGACTATGGGTAAGCGGCAGATCACCCGACGGAGTGATCCGGCGACATGCCCGGCCATTGCGGCAATTCGGGTGTAATCGTCGGTTCGGCTTCAGCAGAGGGGCAAGATTCGGACATACGTCCACCCCGTTCGGGAAGGGTGAAAATCAAGCCGAGGGGTTGATGTCGCACCACACTGCTGTGACAGTTGGGGACAGCTTAGGCCAAGGCATTCGCATGTGTCCGGCGAATGAGAACGTAGGCTGCCCCCTATGGGAAAGAAGCGCTCGGGCGGCGGGCTCACGGGGAGCCAGCAGGCCGCCAAGTTCCTCGGAGTGTCCGTCCTCTCCGGGGTTGTACTGGCCGGCATGGCGATTCCGGCCGCAGGCGCCCTGGGCCTGGCGGCCAAGGGGACGGTCGAGGGATTCGATGAGATCCCGGCCAATCTCAAGACTCCGCCGCTGAGCCAGCGGACCACGATTCTAGACGCCGAGGGTGGCCCGATCGCCACCATCTATTCGCGCGACCGTCAGGTGGTCCCGCTCACGGCGATCTCCCCGTACATGCAGAAGGCGATCGTCGCCATCGAGGACTCGCGTTTCTACGAGCACGGTGCGGTCGACCTCAAGGGCATCCTGCGCGCGGTCAACCGCAACGCACAGGAGGGCGGCGCCGCACAGGGCGCCTCCACCCTCACCCAGCAGTACGTGAAGAACGTGTTCGTCGAAGAGGCCGGTGACGACGAGACCAAGGTGCGCGAGGCCCAGGAGAAGAGCCTCGGCCGCAAGATCCGCGAGCTGAAGTACTCGATCCAGGTCGAGGAGGAGCTCGGGAAGAAGAAGATCCTCGAGAACTACCTCAACATCACTTACTTCGGGCAGCAGGCGTACGGAATCGAATCCGCCGCCCAGCGCTACTTCAGCAAGCCGGCCAAGGACCTGACGCTGGAGGAGTCCGCGCTGCTCGCGGGCGTCGTGCAGTCGCCGAGCCGGTACGACCCGGTGAACGACGCCCAGGAGGCCACGAAGCGCCGCAACATCGTCCTGCAGCGGATGGCCGACACCAAGGACGTCTCGCAGGCGGAGGCGGACGCGGCGAAGGCCAAGCCGGTCACCCTCAAGGTGACCAAGCCGAAGAACGGTTGCATCACCGCCGTCAAGGGCGCGGGCTTCTTCTGCGACTACGTGCGCAACTCCTTCCTGACGGACCCGGCCTTCGGCAAGACGCGCGAGGAGCGGGCGAAGATCTGGAACCAGGGCGGCCTGACGGTACGCACCACCCTGGACCCCCAGTCACAGGACGCGGCCAACGAGTCGATCAAGGACCACGTCTACCAGGAGGACTCGATCGCGACGGCCGTGACCATGGTCCAGCCGGGCACCGGCCGGGTGCTGGCGATGGGGCAGTCCAAGCCGTACGGCTTCGGGAAGAACGAGACGCAGATCAACTACTCCGTGGACAAGCGGATGGGCGGCTCGAACTTCGGCTTCCAGGTCGGCTCGACCTTCAAGCCGTTCATCGCGGCGGCCGCCATAGAGCGGGGCATGCCGCCGACCAAGGTGTACCAGGCGCCGAACAAGATCGACTATCCGACGCCAATCTCCAAGTGCGACGGCACGCAGTGGCTGAACCTGCCGATCGACGGCAAGATCCAGACGGCGAAGAACGAGACCGAGGACGAGATCGGCCCGTACGCGCTGCGGACGGCGATGGAGAAGTCCATCAACACGTACTTCGTCGAGATGATCGGCGAGATCGGCCTCTGCCCGGTGACGGAGATGACGCAGAAGCTCGGCGTGGTCCCGGCCGACGGCTCCAAGCTCCCCGAAGCCCCGTCGATCGCGCTCGGCTCCGCGGAGCTCTCCCCGCTGACGATGGCCAACGCGTACGCGACCTTCGCCAACCGCGGTGTCTTCTGCACGCCCGTCGCCATCGAGTCGATCACCGACGCACACGGCAAGGCGCTCGCCGTGCCGAAGTCCAAGTGTGACCGGGCGATGTCCACCGAGACGGCCGACACCATCAACACCCTGCTGCGCGGAGTGGTTGACTCCGGTACCGGTGAGCGGGCCGGTCTCAGCGACCGCGACAGCGCCGGCAAGACCGGTACGACGGACTCCCGTTACAACGCCTGGTTCGTCGGCTACACGCCGAACGTCTCCGGCGCCGTGTGGGTCGGCTCCGGCGGCGCGAAGAAGATCACGATGGAGAACATCGTGATCGGCGGCAGGCCCTTCGACAAGGTCTTCGGTGGCGGTCTGCCCGGCCCGATCTGGAAGGACGCGGTCAGCGGCGCGCTCTCCGGCCGCGAGTCGGGGAACTTCGTCACGGTCGGCATCCCGGAGCCGACCGTCCCCTCCGGCGGCCCGCGCGGCAACAAGCCGTCCACGACCCCGACCCGGCCCGGCAAGCCCGGCGGTGACGGCAAGCCCGGCGGCCGTCCCGGCGGTCAGACCGGCGGCAACAACGGCGGGAACAACGGCGGCGCCAACGGGGGCGGCACAGGAGCCACGGGAGCCACCGGTGACGTCCAGCCGCAGCCCCCGTTCCCCGGACTGACCGAGGGCTTGATCGGCGGCCGGGACGACCAGTAGCGGTCGGCCCGCAGCAGGAGCGGAAAAAGGGGGAGGGCCCCGGCCGACACCGGCCGGGGCCCGCCCCCTTTTTCCGCTTCGCGGTCCTACGAGAGCTGCTGCTTGACGACGGCGGCGACGCGCCCGCCCTCCGCCAGCCCGGCGACCTTCGGGTTCACGATCTTCATGACGGCGCCCATGGCACGCGGCCCCTCGGCACCCGCGGCCTTGGCCTCCTCGACGGCCGCCGCCACGATCGCCACGAGCTCGTCGTCGCTGAGCTGCTTGGGCAGGTACGTGTCGAGGAACTCGCCCTCCGCGGTCTCGCGCGCGGCCTGCTCGGGACGGCCGCCCTGGGCGAAGGCCTCCGCGGCCTCGCGGCGCTTCTTCGCCTCCTTGGCGATCACCTTGAGGACTTCCTCGTCGGAGAGCACGCGCGCTTCCTTGCCCGCGACCTCCTCCTTGGTGATGGCGGAGAGGGTCAGGCGCAGCGTGGACGAGTGGAGCTCGTCGCGCGCCCTGATGGCGGTCGTGAGGTCTTCCTGGAGCTTGGCCTTGAGCGTGGTCATGCAGGTGAGTCTGCCAGGTGCGGGGGCAGTGGCGCTCATCTGTTTTGCGGGTCTGCGACGATGGGTCCATGCGTGCGCGTTACGGAGTACCCCTGAAGGCGGCTGCCGGAATCGCTGCGGTGGGGGCCGCAGGTGTGGCCTATGCCGCCGGATTCGAGGCGCGGTCCTTCCGCCTGCGCCGGGTCACGGTGCCTGTCCTTCCCCAGGGGATGCGCCCGCTGCGCGTGCTCCAGGTGTCCGACATCCACATGGTCGGCGGACAGCGCAAGAAACGTGCCTGGCTGCAGTCCTTGGCCGGCCTGCGCCCCGACTTCGTCGTGAACACCGGCGACAACCTCTCCGACACCGAGGGCATCCCCGAGCTGCTCGACGCGCTGGGGCCCCTGATGTCCTTCCCGGGCGTGTACGTCTTCGGGTCCAACGACTACTACGGGCCGCGGCTGCGCAACCCGGGGCGCTACCTGATCGAGCGGACCCAGGGCCGGCACGGGTTGAACGGCAACAAGCCGGTCGTCGGCGCCGTCCACAACCCGTGGGAGGAGATGCGGGACGCCTTCGACGCGGCCGGCTGGCTGAACCTCACCAACACCCGGGCCCGGCTGAAGTTGGACGGCCTGGAGCTGGCCTTCACCGGGCTCGACGACCCGCACATCAAGCGGGACCGCTACGCGAGCGTCGCCGGCGGCCCGGAGGCGGACGCGGACTTCTCGATGGCGGTAGTGCACGCCCCGTACCTGCGCGTCCTGGAGTCCTTCACGACCGACCGGTACCCGCTGATCCTGGCGGGCCACACCCACGGCGGACAGCTGTGCATCCCCTTCTACGGGGCGCTCGTCACCAACTGCGACCTCGACACGAAGCGGGTGAAGGGGCTCTCCACGCACGAGGCGGCGGGCAACCGCGCGTACCTGCACGTCTCGGCCGGCTGCGGCACCAACCGGTTCACTCCGGTCCGCTTCGCGTGCCCGCCGGAGGCGACGCTCCTGACGCTGACCGCGAAGGGGTAACACGTTGCGGGGATGACCACCCCGTCGCGCCCCGTCCCGGTACGGCCGTGCCCACACGATCCTGAACATGCTGGTCCTGGGCGCGGCCTTGCCCGCACTCGGCCTCGCCCTGGTCACGTCGGACCGCTTCCGCCCGACGGCCTCCCCCGGGCCCGCGGCCACTCCGCGAAAACCGGATTTCGTCTCCGGCGAGAGGTCCGCTAAAGTAATCGATGTCGCCAGGACAGCAAGTGCTGCAAGGCGGCGATCGGGGTGTAGCGCAGCTTGGCAGCGCGCTTCGTTCGGGACGAAGAGGTCGTGGGTTCAAATCCCGCCACCCCGACTTCGTAAGACCAGTTCAGGGGCCTGATCCACTCAGTGGATCAGGCCCCTGAGTGGTTTCCGGAGACTTCTCTGAAGAGTCAGCCCGGAGATCCCGGTCTACTTCCAGCGCGTGGCTGCCTGCACGAGCGCCGGCAAGTCGCGGTCGTCGACCGGCGGTCGCCGCGCGACTGGGCATCGCAGACGAAGTCCGCCAGTAGCCTTCGCGAGCTGATTGCGCCGGGGTTCCCGGCACCCAGCCGAAGATGATTAAATGTTCGATTATTACGGTTTGAACATTGTCGCACCTGTGCGCACAGATCCCCCTACGGTGGCCGGATTCGTACCCGTCGTCCTGGGGGTTTCCCATGTCTCAGCAGTTTCCGGCGCCCGGTCAGCCCCAGCCCGGGATCGGCTATCCGCCCCCGCAGCAGCCACAGAAGTCCAGCGCGGGAAAGATCGTCGGATTCTCCTGTCTGGGCATCGTGGGGTTAATCGTGCTCCTCGCCGTCGTCGGGGCGGTCCTCGGCGGTGGGAGCGGCGACAAGACGGCGAAGGAACCTTCGCCGCCAGCCGCCGCGGCGCCGGCGGACGCGCCCGGTGCCAAGCCGTCGTCCGCCGCGCCGGAGAAGAAGGCCGCGGTCGAGGTGGCGGCGAAGAAGACGCAGTTCAAGAAGAGCGTCATCGCGGGGGACGATGACTACACGAGCGTGTCGGTCACGATCACGAACAACAGCACCGACGCGATCGACGTGAACCCGCTCTACTTCGCGATCACCGATACGAACGGCACCAAGCACACGGCCGAACTCGGGGCCGACGAGAACCAGATCGCCACGGTGGAGCTCGCCCCGGGCGAGAACGTGACCGGCACGATCACCGGCAAGGGATCGTTCACCGCGAAGACCGTGACGTACACGGACGGCCTGATCGGCAAGGCCGTGCGGGCCGACCTGCCCTGACGCCCGCGGGCCGACGCACCACCTCACCCGCCGCCGTCAGTAGGGGCGGGGGGACATGATGTGCGGCTCGATGGCCGGGGCCTCGAAGATGCAGCGGGGGACGCCCGGCCCGGGTGTCGCGCGGACGGAGACCTGCGTCGGTGGATCCGTCGGCAGCTCGACGTGCACGGTCACGGGGTGGTCGTCGTGCGTCGTGGCGTGTCCGGTCTCCTTGCCGTCGACCAGTACCTCCACGACGGCGGTGTGCCCGGTCTGGACCGTGGCGCTGACCGAATGCCCGTCGTGGTCGATGTGGAAGTGATGGCGCCGACCCATGAGCTCGCCTCCCTGCGGTACCCCCTCACGACAAGCGTAGCCACACCCTCCGCACCTCACCGCTCCTCGGGGGTGGCGAGTGCGGCGAGTTCGGCCCGGGCCAGGGCGAGGAAGGCCGCGGAGGGCCGGGCCTCCACGGCCCGTGCCACGGCCAGGCCGTCGAGGTGGTCGAGGAGCGCGTCGAGGGTGGTGAAGGGGCCGACCGGGCGCAGCAGCCACAGGCGCCCCCGCGGGCGGGGCGGGAGCCCGAGCCCGGCGAGGGCGTCGTCGGCCTCGCGGTCGAGGTCCCGGAGGTCGGGCTCGGGCAGCGGGGCGCACTCCACGCCGGTGATGTGGCCGTGGCCGTCGAGGGCGGTGTCCACCGCCCAGTGGGTGGACCGGTCGGGGATCCAGGTGCGGTCCGCGGGGGGCCAGACGTACGGGAGGAACACCCAGCGCAGGTCCTCGGGGGCCGGCTCCCAGCCGAGCACCTCCAGCTCCCGCATCTCGGGCAGCCGGTCCGGCTCCAGTTCGCTGCGGCCGGTGCGGCGCAGTGCGAGCGGGTGCGGCGTTCCGTCCTCGTCCCACGACATGCGGGCACGTTATCCGACACGGTGACCGATGTGCGTGACCCG
The DNA here is from genome assembly GCF_044756625.1 of Streptomyces sp. NPDC091682. NCBI lineage: Bacteria > Bacillati > Actinomycetota > Actinomycetes > Kitasatosporales > Streptomycetaceae > Streptomyces > Streptomyces sp. NPDC091682. The sequence goes on from NZ_JBIVTH010000032.1 coordinate 22,218, forward strand.
CAGCGGTGCGAAGCCCCCGTGGCACCCCCTACGACCGCATCCGCTCCAGCGGGTTCGCGGCGATCCGGTTGACCGCGCCGCCGGCCACGTACGCGGCTGCCGCGCAGTCGGGCTTGCGGGCGGCCTGGTCCTGGACCAGTGCGAGGAACGCGGCGCCGAAGTCGCCCCGGGGGTAGGCGGCGAGCAGGTCGGCCGTGAAGGCGGGATCGAACTCGGCGACGCGCAGGCCCGAGACGTCCGCGCTCGTCCCGACCTGCAGCAGGTGGCTCTCCACGTCCTCGGCCGCGCTCACGTCGTCCCGCATGTGCAGGACGATGACCTCCTCGGCGCGCGCCCGGCGGGCCGCCGGCCAGCCCAGGCCCGCCGTCAGGACGCGCGCGACATGACCGCCCGCCTCCTCGAAGGGCAGGGTGTGGCTGTCGAAGGGGGCGGTCAGACCCAGATCGTGCAGCAGGGCGCTGACGTAGAGGAGTTCCGCGTCGTACGCCAGCCCGTGCTGCTCCGCGTACCGGGCGCCGAAGGCGTAGGAGCGGACCGAGTGGTTCAGCAGGGTCGGGTCCGCGTACTCCGCGGCGATCTCGTGGGCGGCGCGGGCCGATGCGGTGTCAAGTGTCCACGTCTTCATGGGGCGTCAGCGTAGGCGGCGGCTGAAGTCGATCTCGGACGGGGGCTCCCCCGGCCAGTTCAGCCGGGTCGGGGCGGGCGGGGTCTCGGCGAGGACGGTCCCGCGCGAGACGACGTACCGCGGGCGGACCTGGCGGCGGATCGCCTCCTCGGGCGACGGGGCCGGGAGCAACACGAAGGAGGCGGGGGCACCCGCGGTGATGCCGTACTCCGTCTCGGCGAGGCCGAGCACCCGCGCCGCGCGCTCCGTCACCATCGAGAAGGCCAGCGGGATCTCGTCGGCGCCGGTGAGCTGGGCGGCGTACAGCCCGACGAGGGCGGTCTGCAGCGGGTTGGCGGTGCCCAGCGCGTTCCAGGGGTCCATCACGTCGTCGTGGCCGAAGGCGACGTTGACCCCGGCCGCCAGCATCTCCTTGACCTGGGTGAGTCCGCGCCGTTTGGGATAGGCGTCGAAGCGGCCCTGGAGGCCCAGGTTGGCGAAGGGGTTGGAGACCAGGTTGATGCCGGAGCGGGCGAGCAGGCGCTGGAGTTTGAAGCTGTACGCGCCGTTGTAGGAGCCCATGGCCGTCGTGTGCGAGGCGGTGGCGCGCCCGCGCAGTCCCGAGCGCAGGGCGAGGGTGGCCAGCACCTCCACGAAGCGGGACTGCTCGTCGTCGATCTCGTCGCAGTGCGCGTCCACCCGCAGGCCGTGCTCCTCGGCCAGCGCGAAGGCCGTGCGCAGCGAGGCGAGGCCGTCCTCACGGGTGTCCTCGAAGTGCGGGATCGCACCGACGACGTCCGCCCCGCGGGCGACGGCCTCGCGCATCAGCCCCTCGCCGCCCGGGAAGGAGACGATGCCCTCCTGCGGGAAGGCCACGATCTGCAGGGTCATGAAGTCCCGCACCCGGTCGCGCACCTCCAGCAGCGCCTCGAGCGCGGTGAGGTCCGGGTCGGTGACGTCGCAGTGGGTCCGCACGTGCAGCACCCCGTGGGCGGCCTGCCAGCGCAGCACCTCGGTGGCCCGCGCGACCACGTCCGCGCGGGTCAGGGTCCGTTTGCGTTCGCTCCAGCAGGCGATGCCCTCCCAGAGGGTGCCGGAGGCGTTGGGGCGGGGCTCGCCAACGGTCAGCGCCGTGTCGAGGTGGATGTGCGGCTCGACGAAGGGGGGCGCGAGCAGGCCGCCGTGGGCCTCGATGAGGATGCCGGTGACCGGTGGTTCCTTCTGATCGTCGTACGGAATGACCCGCGCGATGCGGCCGTCCTCCGCGACCTCGACGTCGGACAGGCCGTGGGTGTGCAGCAGCCGGGCGCCCCGGACGATCATCCGCATGGCGCCAGCCTAGACAGCCCCTTCGCCGGAGCGGGTCTAGCCGCGCTTGGCCTGGGCCTTCTGCTGCATGCCGCGCGTCTTCGCGGCGGTGCTGTGGACGTCCCGGACCGCGGCCTTGGCACGGGCCTCGGCGGCCGTGTTCTTGGCCAGCGCGCGCTCGGAGTCCTGGTGGCTGTGGTGGCCGGTGCGGGCCTTCTTGGCCATGATCGTTCCTCCTCGGACGGAACGGCCGACGCGTTCCACTGTGCGCCCGTTCCGAGCGGTCGGCATCCCGGGGAGCGCTGCTCCCGGACCGCTGCGGACACAATGGGGCTCATGACCAGCGACAGTGAGATGACCCCCGACATGCCCGACTGGGAGAAGCGGTTCCGGGCTCCGCGCGTCGGGCTCCCCGACTGGGCCGAGGACGCCCCGGACCGTTCGCTCTTCGTGTCCAACGCGACCGGGACCTACGAGCTCTACGCGTGGGACCGCGCCACCGGCGAGCAGCGGCAGGCCACGGACCGCCCCAACGGCACCACCGACGGAACCCTCTCCCCCGACGGCGAGTGGATCTGGTGGTTCTCCGACACCGACGGCGACGAGTTCGGCACGTGGCTGCGCCAGCCCTTCGGGGGCGGCCCCGACGAGCCGGCCACCCCGGGCCTGGAGCCCTCGTACCCCGCCGGGCTGGCCATCGGGCGGGACGGGACGGCCGTCGTGGGGCGCTGCACCGACGAGGACGGCTCGACGGTCCACGTGGTCCGGCCGGACGGCTCCGCGCCCACCGTGATCTACCGGCACCGGGAGTCGGCCGGCGTCGGCGACCTGTCCCGCGACGGAACGCTGGTGGCCGTCGAGCACACCGAGCACGGCGACGCGATGCACTCCGCCCTGCGCGTCCTGACCTTGGACGGGACCACCGTCGCCGAGCTGGACGATTCCCTGGGCGGGTCGAAGGAGCTGGGCCTGGAGGTCCTCGGTTTCGCGCCGGTCGCGGGTGACACCCGGCTGCTCGTCGGCCACCAGCGGCGCGGCCGCTGGGAGCCGATGGTGTGGGACGTGGCCACCGGCGCCGAGCAGGAGCTCGCGATCGACCTGCCGGGCGACGTCAGCGCCGAGTGGTACCCGGACGGGTCCGCGCTGCTGGTCGCGCACAGCTTCGAGGCGCGCAGCGAGCTGTGGCGCTACGACCTGGCCGCTCGGGAGCTCGTACGCGTGGACACGCCCGCGGGGTCGGTGTCGGGGGCCACCGCGCGCCCCGACGGGACGGTGGAGTACCTGTGGTCCTCGGCCGCCGAGCCCTCGGCGGTACGGTCCACCGCGGGCGGGATCGTCCTGGACCCGCCCGGTTTCCGGGCGCCCGGCTCGGTACCGGTCGAGGACGTGTGGGTGGAGGGCCCGGGCGGGCGGATCCACGCGCTCGCGCAGCGGCCGACGGGCCACGGCGAGGGCCCCTTCCCGACGGTCTTCGAGATCCACGGTGGGCCGACCTGGCACGACAGCGACTCCTTCGCGTCGGCCCCGGCGGCCTGGCTGGACCACGGCTTCGCCGTGGTGCGGGTCAACTACCGCGGCTCGACGGGGTACGGCCGCGAGTGGACCGACGCCCTCAAGCACCGGGTCGGGCTGATCGAGCTGGAGGACATCGCGGCGGTCCGGGAGTGGGCGGTCGCCTCCGGCCTCGCGGACCCGGCCCGCACGGTGCTGTCGGGCGGTTCCTGGGGCGGGTACCTGACGCTGCTGGGCCTGGGCACGCAGCCCGGAGCCTGGGCCGTGGGCCTGGCCGCCGTACCGGTCGCGGACTACGTGACGGCGTACCACGACGAGATGGAGGCGTTGAAAGCACTGGACCGCACCCTTTTCGGCGGTACGCCGGAGGAGGTCCCGGACCGCTTCGAGGCGTCCTCGCCGCTGACGTACGTGGACGCCGTGCGGGCGCCGGTCCACATCGCGGCCGGCGTGAACGACCCGCGCTGCCCGATCCGCCAGATCGACAACTACGTGGACCGACTCGCCGCGCGCGGGGCGGTGCACGAGGTGTACCGGTACGACGCCGGTCACGGTTCGCTGGTGGTGGAGGAGCGGATCAAGCAGGTCCGGATGGAGTTGGAGTTCGCGCTGAAGCACCTGCCGCACTGACCCTGCGGGAGGGCGACCGGTGCACCCCCCGTACGGTGGTGGGGTGCACCGGTTTCTCCTGACCCCGCGCTGGTGGGGGATCAACGTCTTCGTCGCGCTCGCCGTTCCCTTCTGCCTGTTCATGGGGTCGTGGCAGCTCGGCCGGTTCGAGGACCGCGTCGACAGCCACCGGGAAGCGGGCGCGGAGCGGCCGGTCGACCAGGTGGCCGCACCCCTGGACTCGCTGCTTCCGGTCGACAAGACGACCTCCGGACGGCTGGCCTCCACGGCCGGGGAGTACGGCGATCAGCTGCTGGTGCCCGAGCGACGGCTGGACGGTCGGTCCGGGTTCTACGTGCTGACGCTGTTGAAGACCGACTCCGGCAAGTCCGTCCCGGTGGTCCGGGGCTGGCTGCCGGGGGTCGCGGATCCCGCGAAGGCGCCGGTCCCGCCGACCGGCCGGGTCGAGGTCAGCGGCGCGCTGCAGGCCTCGGAGAACGCCGGCACGAAGGGGGTCCACTCCCAGGGCGGGCTGCCGGCCGGGCAGCTCGGGGTGATCAGCGCGGCCTCGCTGGTCAACATCGTCCCGTACGACCTGTACGACGCCTGGCTGACCGTGCAGACCCCGTCGGAGGGCATGGTTCCGGTGCCCGCGCAGGCGCCCACCAACACCGGGCTCGACCTGAAGGCCTTCCAGAACCTCGGCTACACCGGCGAGTGGTTCGTCTTCGTCGCCTTCGTGCTCTTCATGTGGTTCCGGCTCTACCGTCGCGAGGTGGAGACCATCCGCGACGCCGAGGCGGGCCTGCTGGAGCCCGCCGCGCGCTAGCCCTGCCGTCCCCGTCCGGGACGGCGTCTCCGGGCGGCGTCTCCGGGCGGCGTCTCCGGGGCAGCGTCTCGCGGCACGCCCCGAGCAGCGTCTCGCTAGGACAGCGGGATCGCGCCCGTCCGGTAGACCGTTCCGCCGCAGGCCTCGGGGATCGTCGTCCGCGTGGTCGTGGCGCCCGACTGCGGGGTGTGCGAGACGGCCACGCCGCCCGGGGCCGGGGAGGCGCCCGCCTGCGGTTCGACGGCCGGTCCGCTCCCCGTGCCGCCCGCGGCGCCCGCCGGCTCGGTCTGCGGGGACTTCGCGCCCGTGTCCGTGTTCGCCGGTGCGCAGGTCCGCCCCGACGGCACCCACGCGAAGCGGACCTCGTACGCCGTGTTCGGGGGGAGCACCAGCGCCGGAGCCGCCGCCGCCGGGTCGGGCAGCAGGCCGGTCGCCGGATCGCCCGCCGTGTGGCCGACCACGGCGACCCCGGGGCCCGTGCCGGCCCCGGTACCGGGCGCCGCGGCCGCCGTCAGCGTGTCCTGTCCGTTGACCGAGCAGCCCTGCGCCGAGACGTTGGTGACCCGGAAGCTGCCGTACACCCTGCCGTCGGTCTCCGGGGCCCGGGCCGAACCCACCACCCCGAGCTGGTCCGCTCCGCACCCGGGCACTCCCGGCGCCGCGACCGGCGGCAGCGGGCCCGAGCCCGCCGCCGAGCCGCCGGTACCGGCCGGTCCGGCGGAGGTCCCGGCGCCCGACGGGCCTACCGTCAGACCGTTCGCCGACGGGCCCGCCGTGGCGTTCGGCTGCCCGGTGCCCCCGCCCGCGGACGGAACCTCACCGAAGGGGTCGGTCGCCCTCGGCAGGGAACCGAAGCCGTTCTGGTGCGGGTTGGAGGCCGGCGAGTCGTGCTTGTCGCCCGTGGACTCGCCGTGCCCGGCCATCGCCGGGTGGTCCGGGGCCGCGCCCTCGGCAGCGGACAGGTGCAGTGCGGCCGGGATCGCCGTCCCGGCGAGCAGCACGGCCGCGGCGGCGCCGACGAGGGCGGCCCGGCGGTTGCGGGTCCGGCGCGCGGGGACGGCGTCGCGCAGTCGCTCCAGCGCGTCCGCGGAGGGCTGCAGGCCCTCGACGGCCCCGCGCAGGAGGACGCGCAGTTCTTCTTCCCCGCTCGCCCCGCCCGGCGGTGTGTGGTCGTCCATCATGACTGCGCAGCCTCCATCGCCACCCGCAGCGCGGCAATGCCCCGCGATCCGTACGCCTTCACCGAACCGAGCGATATGCCGAGCGTCTCGGCGACCTGGGCCTCCGTCATGTCGGCGAAGTAGCGCAGTACCAGCACCTCGCGCTGGCGGCGTTGCAGTCCGCGCATCGCCCTGATCAGATCGTCCCGCTCCAGCTGGTCGTACGCGCCCTCTTCGGCGCTGGCCATGTCCGGCATCGGCTTCGAGAGCAGCTTGAGGCCGAGGATGCGGCGGCGCAGTGCGGACCGCGAGAGGTTCACGACGGTCTGGCGCAGGTACGCCAGGGTCTTCTCCCGGTCGCGGACCCGGTTCCGGGCGGAGTGCACCCGGATGAAGGCCTCTTGGACCACGTCCTCGCAGGAGGCGGTGTCGTCGAGGAGCAGCGCTGCCAGGCCCAGGAGCGAGCGGTAGTGCGCCTGGTAGGTCGCGGTGAGGTGGTCGACGGTGGTGCCGGCCACCACCTCGGCCGTCTCGGCCGTCTCGGCTGCCTCAGCCGTCTCGACCGCCTCGCTCTTGCTGCTCCCGTCCGTCTCAGCGCTGTCGCGCGGCGCGGGCACGAGACCGCCCCGGATCGGTACGGAGGTCCGCGCGGGCGCGGCCGACGGTCCCGCTGGGGGCCCCGCCGGCGGGACGGGAACGATCACGGGAAAACCGCCACCGGGCGTGCGAGGACCCCGGCGCGACGGGATGATCCCGATCTGCGCCGGCCGGACGGCCGGGTCGAGCAGTGTGTCTGCCACGCCGGTTGGACACGCGTCCCCCCATCAGGGTTGTACGCGCGAGGCGGCCTCACCAGCAAAATCCCTATTGCCCTCATGCGCACCCGCTCTTCCCGATTGCCCCGTCTTTATCGAGACGGCAGTCGGGCCATCACCTTGATCAAGGGATCAGCACCGATCCTACAAAGCGAATTACGCAAATTCACCTGCGATCAGTTCCGCAATCTGTGTGGCATTCAGCGCTGCGCCCTTGCGGAGATTGTCGGCGCACACGAAGAACTCCAGGGCGTGACGGTCGTCGAGCGAGGCCCGCACCCGCCCCACCCAAGCAGGATCCGTCCCGGCGGCGTCCACGGGGGTGGGGAACTCCCCGGCCGCCGGGTCGTCCACGAGCACCACGCCGGGCGCGGCCTCCAGGATCTCCCGGGCGTGCACGGCCTCCACCTCGCGCTCGAAGCGGGCCCGCACCGTCAGCGAATGCCCGGTCAGCACGGGCACCTGGACGCAGGTCACCGACACCGGGAGCTGCTCCAGCTCCAGGATCCGGCGCGTCTCCCCGCGTACCGCCAGCTCGTGCGAGGACCAGCCGTCCGCGCGCAGCTCGCCCGACCAGGGCACGACGTTGAGGGCGAGCGGGGCCGCGAAGGGGCCGGTGTCCTCGCCCACGGCACGGCGGACGTCACCGGGCTGCTCGCCCAGGGAGGTCCCGGCGACCAGCGACTGCTGGCGGCGCAGCACCTCGGAACCGGCCCGACCGGCGGCGCTCGCGGCCTGGTACGAGGAGACGACCAGGTCGCAGAGGGAGTACTCGGAGTGCAGCGCGCCCAGGGCCGCGATCATGGTGGCGGTCACGCAGTCCGGGCCGGCGATGATCCCGCGCGGCCGGATCCGTGCGGCGTGCCCGTTGACCTCGGGCACGACCAACGGGACCTCGGGGTCCTCCCGGAAGGCGGCGGACAGGTCGATGACGACCGAGCCGCGCGTGGTGACCACGGGGGCCCACCGGGCCGAGACGTCGGCCGGGGTGAGGAAGAGGGCGACGTCGCCCGGTCCGAGGCCGTCGAAGGCGTCCTCGGTGAGGGCGATCACCTCGGTCTCCTCCGCGCGGACGGCCAGCATGCGGCCGGCCGAGCGCGCGGAGGCGATCAGGCGGATCTCGCCCCAGACGTCGGCCCGCTGGGACAGCATCTGGAGCAGGACCGAACCGACTGCTCCGGTCGCCCCGACCACGGCGAGTGCCGGGCCGGAGGACCGGGTGCGGGTCATCGTCCGGTGCCTCCGTAGACGACCGCTTCGGCGCTGTCGGAGTCGAGGCCGAAGGCCGTGTGCACGGCGCGGACGGCTTCGTTGACGTCGTCCTGGCGGGTGACGACCGAGATGCGGATCTCGGAGGTCGAGATCAGCTCGATGTTCACGCCCGCGTCGGACAGCGCCTGGAAGAAGGATGCGGTGACGCCCGGGTTCGTCTTCATGCCCGCGCCGACCAGGGAGATCTTGCCGATCTGGTCGTCGTAGCGCAGGGAGTCGAAGCCGATCGCGCCCTTCGCCTTCTCCAGCGCCTCGATGGCCTTGTGACCCTCGGCCTTGGGGAGCGTGAAGGAGATGTCCGTGAGGCCCGTGGAGGCCGCGGAGACGTTCTGCACGATCATGTCGATGTTGATCTCGGCGTCCGCGATGGCGCGGAAGATCGCCGCGGCCTCGCCCGGCTTGTCCGGGACACCGACGACCGTGATCTTGGCTTCGGAGACGTCGTGCGCGACTCCGGAGATGATGGCGTGCTCCACCTGCGCGTCCCCTTGCGGATTCTCGTTGCTGACCCAGGTGCCCGGCAGTCCGGAGAAGGACGAGCGGACGTGGATCGGAATGTTGTAGCGGCGCGCGTACTCGACGCAACGGTGCAGCAGCACCTTGGAACCGGAGGCCGCGAGCTCCAGCATGTCCTCGGAGGAGATCCAGTCGATCTTCTTGGCCTTCTTCACGACGCGGGGGTCCGCGGTGAAGACGCCGTCGACGTCGGTGTAGATCTCGCACACCTCGGCGTCCAGCGCCGCGGCGAGCGCGACGGCGGTGGTGTCCGAGCCGCCCCGGCCGAGGGTGGTGATGTCCTTGGAGTCCGCGGACACCCCCTGGAAGCCCGCGACGATGGCGATGTTGCCCTCGTCCAGCGCGGTGCGGATCCGGCCCGGCGTGACATCGATGATGCGCGCTTTGTTGTGGACCGAGTCGGTGATCACGCCTGCCTGGCTACCGGTGAACGACTGGGCCTCGTGGCCCAGGTTTTTGATCGCCATGGCCAGCAGGGCCATGGAGATCCGCTCCCCGGCGGTCAGCAGCATGTCGAATTCGCGTCCGGCAGGCATCGGCGATACCTGCTCGGCGAGATCGATCAACTCGTCCGTCGTGTCGCCCATCGCGGAAACCACGACGACCACCTGGTGGCCGTTCTTCTTGGCATCCACGATCCGCTTGGCGACGCGCTTGATGCCCTCGGCATCGGCTACGGAGGAGCCTCCGTACTTCTGCACGACAAGGCCCACGTGCGCTCCTCGCTCAGTCCGTCTCATTGCTGGTGCAGTGTAACGAGCGACCGGGATCCGACCGCCTCGTACCACATCATGAGACGAGAAGATCAGAGAATGAGTTCCTGGTCCGGCCGCTGCGTTCGCTCAGGTGCGGCCGAGGCCGCCGAGCTCCTCGGCCATCACCTTTCCGGCCTGTTCCGCGAGGTCGTCCTCGGCCAGGTCCTCGTCCGTGTCCAGGCCGTCCAGCGCCGCCAGCGGCTGGTCCAGACGTACATGGGCCACCAGCGACTGCAGTGCGCGCAGGGTCGCCGAGGCCGTCGGACCCCAGTTGGTGAAGTACGAGAACTGCCACCACCACAGCGCCTCGGTGGTCCGCCCCGCCCGGTAGTGCGCCAGCCCGTGCCGCAGGTCCGCGACCACGTCGGCCAGGTCGTCGGAGATCCGGTGCGCGACCGGGGCCTTGCGCGGCTCGTAGGGGTCGAAGACCTCCGAGTACACGTCGACCGGCTCCAGCATGTAGGCGAACCGCTCGCGCAGCTCGTCGACGTCCGGCTCCGGTCCGAGGTCGGGCTCGTAGCGCTCGTCGGGCAGCACGTCCTGGTACGCGCCCAGCCGACCGCCCGCCAGCAGCAGCTGGGACACCTCCAGGAGGAGGAAGGGCACCGCGCTGTCCGGGTCCTCGCCCTTGGCCACTTCGGTGACCGCGACGATGAAGGACTCGATCTGGTCCGAGATCTGGACGGCGAAGTCGTCCGGATCCTGACCCAGGGCGTGCAGCGTTGCGTCAGACATCGAGAAGTCGCCTTCCTTCAAAGGCCCGCCCGAGCGTGACCTCGTCCGCGTACTCCAGATCTCCCCCGACGGGGAGTCCGCTGGCCAGGCGGGTGACCTTCAGGCCCATGGGCTTGATCATGCGGGCGAGGTAGGTGGCCGTCGCCTCGCCCTCCAGGTTCGGGTCGGTGGCGAGGATCAGCTCGGTCACCTCGCCGTCCGCCAGGCGCGCCAACAGCTCGCGGATGCGCAGGTCGTCGGGGCCGACGCCTTCGATCGGGCTGATCGCGCCGCCGAGGACGTGGTACTTCCCCCGGAACTCGCGCGTCCGCTCGATCGCGACGACGTCCTTCGGCTCCTCGACGACACAGATGACCGTGGTGTCCCGGCGCGGGTCGCGGCAGATGCCGCACCGCTCCTCCTGTGCCACGTTCCCGCAGACCGCGCAGAACCGGACCTTGTCCTTGACCTCCAGCAGCGCGTGCGCGAGGCGGCGGACGTCGGTGGGTTCGGCCTGCAGGATGTGGAAGGCGATCCGCTGCGCGCTCTTGGGCCCGACGCCGGGCAGCCTGCCCAGTTCGTCGATCAGGTCCTGAACCACGCCTTCGTACAACGGACTGCCTTCTTTCGTCTTTCGTCGGGTGGGGGAGGGTTAGAACGGGAGGCCGGGGATACCGCTGCCGCCGCCCAGGCCCTGGGCCAGGGGGCCCAGCTTCTGCTGCTGGAGCGCCTGGGCATTCTCGTTGGCCGCCTGCACCGCGGCGACCACCAGGTCGGCGAGCGTCTCCGTGTCTTCGGGGTCCACGGCCTTCGGGTCGATCACCAGCGCCCGCAGCTCACCGGATCCGGTAACGGTCGCCCTCACCAGACCGCCGCCGGCCTGGCCCTCGACCTCGGTCCGTGCGAGCTCCTCCTGCGCGGCCGCGAGATCCTGCTGCATCTTCTGGGCCTGCTGGAGCAGCTGCTGCATGTTGGGCTGGCCACCACCGGGAATCACAGGGCACTCACTCCATACGTTGTACGTCGAGACCTTCGGAACGCTGGTCAATCTGAGCCTACGTGCTCCCCGGGCCCCGCGCCCTACGCCGTGAGGACCAACTCTTTCGAGTGAGAGACGAGGCGTGCGCGTACCTGATGGAGACCTCCTTGCGGGCGGAAATCCCGGGAATCGTCGCCCATCGCCCGTCAATCGAAGGTAGGAAGAGCATGCGCATCATTGCGCACACGCGCACCACCACACGTCAGCGCAGGCAGAGGGAGTGCCGGGTGAGCCAGCCGGAGATGCAGCCCGAGGGGCCACCCCGGGATCCCCGGGAGGAAGGCGGCGGACCGATGGCGGCGGGCGATCTGACCGGCCGGCCGTTCCCCCTCGGGGACTGGGGCGAGCCCGCCGAGCGGCTCGACGAGCTCTACCGGCGGGTCGAGGCCGATGCGCTGCGCACCGCCGAGTGGTACCTGTCCGACCGGGCCTGGAAGCGGCGCGGTGCGCGCGTGCTGCGCGCCGGGGCGGCCGTGGGCGCCCTCACGGGTGCCTCGATGCCGCTGCTGGAGCTGACGGGCTCGATCCCGGGCGCCTCCACGTACGGCTACCTCGCGCTGCTGCTGGGCGCGGCCGCGCTGGCCTGCGACCGGTTCTTCGGGCTGACGTCCGGGTGGATGCGGAACGTAGCCACGGCCCAGGCCGTGCAGCGCCGGCTCCAGACCCTCCAGTTCGACTGGGCCTCGGAGAACGTGCGCGAGGTGCTCGGACCCACCGAGGGCACGGCCAGCGAGGCAGCGGAGCGGTGCCTGACCGTGTTGCGCCGCTTCTCGGAGGACGTCACCGAGCTGGTGCGCTCGGAAACGGCGGACTGGATGGTGGAGTTCCGGGCCGGGCCCGCGCCCCTGGTGATGCAGTCGCTGGGAGCCCCCGGCGGGCGCCCGGACGCGAGCGTCCCGCCCGCCCGCTTCCCGCTGCCGCCGGGCACCAGACCGAACATGCCCCGGCAGCGGCCGCCGGAGCAGCCGCGCTGAGGCGCGAGCAGGTCCAGCGGGGGTCGCGGGGGCACGGGCGGAGCCGGAGGGCACGGGCGGGGGCCGGTGCCGCCGCGGGACACGGGCGGGGGCCGGGGTTCCGCGCAGCGGAACCGTACCCGGACCCGGACCCGTACCCATACCCGTACCTCGCCCACCGGCGCCGTTCAGCTGAAGATGATCATCGACCCCTGGCCGAGGCTCCGCGTCGCGGCCGCGTGCAGTCCCAGCCACACGTGCCGCTCACGGGCGAAGGGGCTGTCGTCGTACGGAATCGGCCCCGCCGGCTCCTCCAGCAGCGTCGGCCGCCCCGGCGGCGCCGGTGCGGCGGGCGGGTTCCCCGGGTCTATCCCGATGGCGGGGGCCACGAACAGCAGCTCCCGCAGCAGCCCCTGCCCGGACCCCAGCGGCCCGCCACCGGCCAGCAGCTCCTCGTTCGCCAGCGGAGCCGCGAAGTCCACCGGGACGTAGGCCCCGGCGTGGTCGTAGTGCCACACCAGGTGCGACTGCTGGGCCGTGGGCTCGAACATCTCCAGCAGTTGCTCGTAGTCCCCGCCGAGCTCGTCCACCGGGGTCACGGGCAGTCCGCAGAGCTGGAGCATGTACGCCCGCCGCAGGAAGTGCAGGGCGTCGTAGTCGAAGCCGGCGACCGGGGCGACGTCCCCGCTCAGGCCCGGCATGTACGCGAACACGGGCACGGACGGCAGGCCGGCCGCGCCCAGCGCCCTGTCGTACGAGGCGATCTCTTCCGCGAAGGGATTGTCGGGGCTGTGGCACAGCACGTCGACAAGGGGGACCAGCCACAGGTCACAGGCCACTCGGCCTCCGATCAGTCGTTGTCGCCGATCCGGCCAGCGTAGTGGGCCGGACACCCTCCGCGAAGGGGTGCGCAGAACCTCGACCTTCAGAGGCGGGCGGCCCAGGCCAGCGCGTGCTCGTTGTAGCCGTGCACGATGCCGCGCACCGCGTCGGCGTCGGCCAGCGTCACCGCGTCCACCAAGTCACTGTGGCCGTCCCACAGCGCCGCCCGCAGCTGCGGCTCGCGCTGGAGGTGGGGGACGGCGAAGACCCAGCATTGCACGCGGATGCGGTGCAAGAACTCGGAGATGTAGGTGTTGGCGACCAGCCCGCTCAACTCCCGCCAGAAGCGCAGGTCGTAGCCGATCAGCACTTCGAGCGAACCGCTCTGCGCGGCCCGTCGGGCCTCTTCGCCCCGGCGGCGCACCGACACCAGCAGCTCGGCGGAGCCGGGGGTGGTGCCGCGCTCGGCGAGGCGGCGGAAGATCCCGTCCACGACGAGCGAGCGGGCCTCGACCATGCCCCGGAAGTCGTCCACGGAGAAGACCCGCACCCGGAAGCCGCGGTGCTGGACCAGTTCGAGCAGCCCTTGGGCCGAGAGGTCCACGAGCGCCTCGCGCACCGGGGTCGCGGAGACCTCGTACTGCTCGGCGATCTGCTTGACGGTGAACTCGGTCCCCGGAGGCAGGCGTCCCGCGAGCACCTCGTCACGCAGCGCGTCCGCGATCTGCTGGCGGAGCGTGTTGCGGGTGACAGCTCCGCTGCCTGGCATAGGGGTCCGTCTCCTGTCGTAGAGCTCCGGACACCATAGGCCAGACAGCGCGGCTGAAAACCGATCGGTAGCTAACCGATATCCGACGTCCGCACCCGGCGCCCGGGTGCGGATGTCGATGCGGGCGCCGGATGCGGATCCGGTGCGGGGGCAGATGCGGATCGGGTGCGGATCCGGTGCGGGGCGGATGGCTGACCGGACCCGTTCCCTCCGGGCGGGCGGGTCTAGCCGGCCGTGGTGTGGCGGTCGGCTACCGTCAGCGCCTCGTCCAGCAGGGCCAGGCCCTCCTTGGCCTCCGCCTCCGTGACGTTGCAGGGCGGGACCACGTGGGTGCGGTTCATGTTCACGAAGGGCCACAGGCCCGACGCCTTGCAGGCCGCCGCGAACTCGGCCATCGGCGCGTTGTCCGCGCCGGCCGCGTTGTACGGCACGAGCGGCTCGCGCGTCTCCTTGTCCCGTACGAGTTCCAGGGCCCAGAAGGCGCCCAGCCCGCGGACCTCGCCGACCGAGGGGTGGCGCTCGGCGATCTCGGCGAGGGCCGGGCCGATCACGTTCTCACCGAGGTGGGCGGCGTGCTCCACGATGCCCTCCTCCTCCATCGTGTTGATCGTCGCGACGGCGGCGGCGCAGGCCAGGGGGTGGCCGGAGTACGTGAGTCCGCCCGGGTAGGGGCGGGTGGCGAAGGTCTCGGCGATGGCGGCCGAGATGGCCACGCCGCCGAGCGGGACGTAGCCGCTGTTCACGCCCTTGGCGAAGGTGATCAGGTCGGGGGTGACGCCCCAGTGGTCGGCCGCGAACCACTTGCCGGTGCGGCCGAAGCCCGACATGACCTCGTCCAGGATGAAGACGATGCCGTAGCGGTCGCAGAGCTCGCGCACGCCCGCGAGGTAGCCGGCGGGCGGGGTCATGATGCCTGCGGTGCCGGGCACGCTCTCCAGGATGATCGCCGCGATGGTCTGCGGCCCCTCGAAGGCAATGGTGTCGGCGAGGTGGGCGAGGGCGCGGGCGCACTCCTCGGCCTCGGTGGTGGCGTGGAAGGCGGAGCGGTAGAGGTACGGGCCCCAGAAGTGGACGACGCCGGCGGCGGCCGTGTCGGAGGGCCAGCGGCGCGGGTCGCCGGTCAGGTTGATCGCGGCGGCGGTGGCCCCGTGGTAGGAGCGGTAGGTGGAGAGCACCTTGGCGCGACCCGTGTGCAGACGGGCCATGCGCACGGCGTTCTCGACAGCCTCGGCGCCGCCGTTGGTGAAGAAGACCTTGTCCAGGTCGCCCGGGGTCCGCTCGGCGATGAGGCGTGCGGCCTCGGAGCGGACGTCGACGGCGAAGCCGGGCGCGAGGGTGCAGAGCCGGGCGGCCTGCTCCTGGATCGCGGCGACGACCTTGGGGTGCTGGTGGCCGATGTTGGTGTTGACCAACTGGGAGGAAAAGTCGAGGAACCGCTTGCCCTCGTAGTCCCAGAAGTACGACCCCTCGGCCCCGGCGACGGCGAGGGGGTCGATCAGGGCCTGGGCGGACCAGGAGTGGAAGACATGCTTCCGATCTGCGTCCTTCACGGTGGCAAGGGTGTGCGGGGTGACATGAGGGGTCATGTCGTCACGCTAGAAGTGCGCAGGTGGAGCGGGATATCGGCGGACTGTATGGGGGTGGGGGGCCGCTCTCGGCAGTCTGTCTGCGAGGGGGCTCCAACCCCTCCCTTGGATTGACAGCATCCTGTCGTTATGACAGTCTATTGTCATAGAGCAGGAACCACGCTGGAGGCGAAAGCACCATGAGCGAGACCCCGCGCAAGCCCGTCCACCTCGCGGTCTACGACACGTACGCGGACTGGGAGACCGGCCACACCACCGCGCACCTCACCCAGCGCGGCCACACCGTGCGCACGGTCGGCCCGAGCGCGGCGCAGCCGGTCACCACCATGGGCGGCGTCCGCATCCAGCCCGACCTGGCCCTGGCCGACCTGCGACCGGAGGACTCCTCGCTGCTGATCCTCACGGGCGCGTCCCTGTGGGACACGAGCGACGACCTGGCGCCGTTCGCGGCCAAGGCGCGGGAGTTCCTGGCCGCCGGAGTGCCGGTCGCGGCGATCTGCGGAGCCACCGCGGGCCTCGCCCGCGAGGGGCTGCTGGACGGCCGGACCCACACCAGCGCCGCCTCCTTCTACCTCGCCGAGCAGCCCGGCTACGGGGGCGCCGAGCGCTACGTCGAGGCCGATGCGGTGACCGACGGCAACCTGATCACGGCGGGGCCGACGGAGCCGGTGGCCTTCGCCCGCGAGGTCTTCGCCCGTCTGGACGTCTACAAGCCGGACGTCCTGGACGCCTGGTACGGGCTCTTCCACGACTCGGACGTCAGCGCGTACCCGGTCCTGATGGCGGCATCGGCGGCCGGCGATGCGTGAGGCGACGCACGAGCTGCTGCCCGCCGGGGACCCTGGGGCCGCCCGGGGCCCGACCGACCTGGGGGACCTCGGCGGGCCGGGGGACCTCACGGACGCCCGTACCCAGCAGGACCTGCTGAGCCGCACCGCGCTCGGGGTGTTCCGGCTGAACGGCCAGTTCCTCGCCATCTCGGAAGAGCTGGCCAAGCCGGCCGGGCTGACGGCCGCCTGGTGGCAGGTCCTGGGCGCGGTACTGCGGGAGCCGCTGCCCGTCGCGGGCATCGCCCGGAACATGGGCATCACCCGGCAGAGCGTGCAGCGCATCGCGGACCTGCTGGTCGCCAAGGGGTTGGCGGAATACGCCCCGAACCCCGCCCACCGGCGGGCGAAACTGCTGCGTCCCACGGAGGACGGACGGGGCGCGGTGGACCGGATCGGCCCGGGGCACGCGGCTCTGGCGGCCCGCCTCACGGCGGAGCTGGGCGACGCCGCCTTCGCGGAGACGGTCCGCGCACTGGAACGGCTGGCCACGGCACTGGACGCGCTGGAGTCCGCCACACCGTCCACCGCCGTTTCCGCATCCGCGCCGGAATGAGCCCGGACGACACCGCCCGCGGCACCGTGCCCACGCCGCGCAGGCCCGCGGCGAACGATTGTGTCGAAGTCAATAAGCCTGCAAGCAAAGCTTGTTACGTATAACGGGGCTGTCGGACACTGCGGCACATGGAGCCGTTGAAGGTAGTGGCACAACTGTGGGAGCGAATCGAGGCACGTGACTGGGACGGCGTGGCCGGGCTCATCGCCGAGGACGCGGTCATCGAATGGCCCGTGAGCGGTGAGCGCATCGTGGGGCGCGCCAACTTCATAGCCGTGAACAGCGACGACGGCTACTCGGACGAGAGATCCGTGGAACTGCTGCGGATCCTGGCCGATGGGAACCTCGTGGTCACCGAGGTGGAGATACCTCAGGACCACGTCGTCTACCGGGCCGTCTCCCTCTGGACCGTGCGGGACGGGGAGATCGTGGGGGCGAGGGAGTACTGGACCAGCCCCGGCCAGGACCCGGCACCCCGCTGGCGGGCGGGGTACGTCGAACCCCTGGTGGCAGACTGAGCCGCGTGCTCACCGCTCTTCTCGGCGCGACCGGCATCCTGGCGCTCCTCACCCTCGTCCCCGGCCCGGACATGGCGATCGTTACTAAACGGGCCATCACCCGGGGGCGCGGTGACGGGCTGCGCACCGTCGCCGGGATCGCCGTCGGGCTGTTGATCTGGGGCGCCCTCACCGTGGCGGGGCTCGCTGCGCTGCTCGCCGCCTCGGCCGAGGTGTACCTGGTGGTGAAACTGGCAGGTGCCGCGTATCTGTGCTGGCTCGGCGTCCGGGCCCTGCTACGGCCGGGGGCGGGGTCGGTGGAGCCCGGGGAGCGCGGGGAGCCCGGGGAGCGCAAGGAGCGCGCGCAGGTACGGCCCGGAACGGGCGGCGGCGGAGCCTGGCGGACCGGTCTGGTCGCCAACGTCCTCAATCCCAAGATCGCCGTCTTCTACACGGGGCTGCTGCCCGCCCTCGCCCCGCCCGGCCTGCGCCCGGCGGTCGGCATGGCGCTGCTGGTCCTGCTCCATGTGCTGCTGACGGTGGTCTGGCTGGGTACGTACGTGTACGTGCTGTCGCGCGCCGGGCGGTTCTTCGCGCGGCCGCGGGTCCGGCGGGCACTGGACCGGACGACGGGTGTCGTCCTGATCGGCTTCGGTGTGCGGGTGGCGACGACGTGATGGTCGTTGCGCAGTGATGGTCGTGACGTCACGACGTCACGACGTCGTGACGTCGTGACGTCGTGACGTCGTGACGGTCGTGCTCCTGGCTCTTAGGTATCCCCCGTCATACCTGAGAGCCAAGTGCGAACACGGCTCCATGGCGTGACGCCGACCACGGGCCCGGATTCCTAACTTCGGTAGCAGAGAAGAGCGTTCACGGCTCTTCCGGCAACCGAAGGAAGAGGACCATGGCAACGGGGACGGGGACGGCGACGGGGGCGCAGGCAGGGGCGGGGGCGCAGGCAGGGACCTTCGGAAGGACCTGCGGGTCGGGCACGGCGCTCTCCACGGGCAGGGCGGGGTCCGGTGGTGGCCGGCTGCGCCGCGGCCTGCTGGCCGCACTGGTCGCCGCGGCCGTGGTGGTCCCTGTGTCCGCCGCGGCCTCCCCGAACGTCCCGGCTCCCGCGCCCGCCACGTTCTCCGAGGACGCCACCCCCCACAGCCGGTACGCCGCCAACAGCGCCAACCTCGCCGAGGCGGCCCGTACCGCCGAGGACGCCGACCGCCCCGGCCGGGCGGCCAGGCTGCGCGTCATGGGGTCGGACGGAGCAGCCCGGTTCCTCACCTTCGACGGCCGCGGCAGGGGCCGCGCCGTCGAGGTGTTCGGCGAGTTGGAGAGCGCCGACCGGGTCGCCGTCCTGGTGCCCGGGTCCGATACCACCCTGGACACCTACGAGCGGTTCCGGGCCGGAGCCGTCTCCCTCCAGCAGCGCCTGCAAGCCGAGCATCCACGCTCCGCCGTGGTCGCCTGGCTCGGGTACGACACCCCCGGAACGGTGAGCACCACCGTCCTCAGCGCCGACCGCGCCGACGCGGCCGCTGCCGAACTTGCCCCCTTCCTGCAGCGGTTGCGCAACATATCGGGACCCGGCGCCCGGCTCTCCTTGCTGTGCCACTCCTACGGCTCCGTGGTCTGCGCCCGGACGGCTACCGGGTCCGTGGTCAGCGACATGGTGCTGTTCGGCAGCCCGGGCACCGGGGCCGGATCCGCCCGTGAGCTGCCGACCCGGGCCCGGGTCTGGGCCGGCCGGGGCAGCGGCGACTGGATAGGCAACGTCCCGCACGTGCGGTTCGGCGGGATCGGCTTCGGCACCGACCCGGTCGACCCCGCCTTCGGGGCCCGGTCCTTCACCGCCGGCGCCGTCGGGCACAGCGACTACCTCAAGCCGGGCACCGAATCCCTCGACGGCCTGGCCTCCATCGTCCTGGGCACCACCACCTCATCGGAGGCCGACCATGGTTGAGTTCCGGGCCCGGTGGTCCACCCTGGCCGCGGGCATCGACGCCGCCACCCCGAACGACCGTGACCGGGCCGTGGACGCGCTGCGGGCCTTCGCGATCCTCGGCGTGGTCCTCGGCCACTGGTTGGTCACCGCGCTGACCGCACGCGACGGCGGTCTGAGCACCACCAGTCCGCTGGCCCACATGCCGTGGCTGGCCCCGGTGTCCTGGGTGTTCCAGACGCTGTCCGTCTTCTTCCTGGTGGGTGGTCATGTCGCCGCCCGTGGGTACGCGTCGGCGCGCGAGCGCGGGCTCTCGCACGGCGCGTGGGCCCGGCAGCGACTGGGGCGGCTGTTCCGTCCGGTCGCCGCGGTGCTGGTTCTCTGGACGGTCGTCGCCGCAGGGATGCTGATCGGCGGGGCGGAGTTCGCCACCGTCCGGTCGCTGGTCAAACTGGTGCTCTCCCCGCTGTGGTTCCTGCTGGTATTCGCAGCGCTCACCGCCGCGACCCCGTTCGTGGCCCGGCTCAGCCCGCTGTGGCCACTGGCCGTGGTGGCCGCCGTCGACATGTGGCGCTTCGGACTGGACGGCCCCGAGTGGATCGGTTGGGTCAATGTGGCCGCGGGTTGGCTCGTCCCCTTCACCCTGGGCGCCGCCTGGTCCCGCGGAGCGTTCGTCCGGCGCGACCAGGCGCTGCTCCTGCTCGGCGCGGGCGTCCTGGCCACGGCCGCGCTGATCCTCTGGGGCGGGTACCCGGCGTCGATGGTGGGTGTCCCCGGGGCCGCCGTATCGAACCTGAACCCGCCGACGCTGGCTGCGGCCGCCTTCGGGCTGGCCCAGTGCGGGCTGGCGCTCCTGGTGCGCGACCCGCTGGCCCGGGCCATGCGACGGCCGACGGCTTGGGCGAAGGTCGCCCTGGTGAACCTCTCCGCCATGACCGTCTTCCTGTGGCACCAGACCGCCATGATGGCCGTCACCGCCCTCGGACTGCTGGTCTCGGCCGACCTGCCCGGGCTGCACACGGTGCCCGACTCGGCCGGCTGGATAGCAGCCCGGCTGCTGTGGCTGCCGGTGTTCGCCGCCGCGCTGTCGCTCTGCTGGGCCGCGTTCCGCATCCACGAACAGGCCACCGGCCGTTCGAAGCCGTCCCGTACCGCCCGTGCTGCCGCGGTCCCCCGCCCCAGGACGGACCCCGCCGAGGAGATCAACCATGTCTAGCGCCCGCCTTAGCCTGGACGGCGTGAACCAGCAGACCGAGCCACCTGCCGCCGACGTCCGCATCCGCCTGCCGCTCGGCCTGGCCCGGGAGTTGTTCACCCTGCGGCGGGACCCCCTGCCGAGGATGGCGCGGCCACGCTGGCTGGCATGGCTGCCGCATGCGGTCCTCTGTTACGTGGCCATTCCCTGCGGTGTCCTCACCGCGATGGTGATGAACGACCATTACGAGGTACGTGGTTCGGCCCTGGTGGTGCTGTCACTGTTGACCTCCGCGTCCGTCGTGCTCAGCATGTTCCGGCCGATCGCCGCCTGGTGGCTCGGGCTCGTCGCCTCCGGCCTGGTCGCCTGGGCCATCCACGGCCATGTCGGCCCGGGGCAGTCCTGGCCCTGGACGCCCGCCGGGCCGTTCACGCTCGCGCCCGTGATTCTGATGGTCGCCCTGCGGGTGCCGCCCCGGGTGACCGCCTCGGTCATCGGCATCACGCTCACCCTCAACGGGCTGGCCGACATCGTCCTCAGGCCGCCGCAGAGCCAGACCATCATCGGCGGCGTGACCCTCCTCTTCGCGTTCGTGGGGATCCTCGGTTACGCCCTGCGGGCCACCCGCCTCGCCCACGGCAAACTCGCCCGGCAGGAGACCCTCACCGAGGAGGAGCGGGCCCGGCGCGCCCTGCTGGAGGAGCGCAGCCGGATCGCCCGGGAACTGCACGACGTCGTCGCCCACCACATGTCGGTGATCTCCATCCAGGCGCAGGTCGCCCCGCACCTGGTGGAGAACCCGTCCGAGGAGCTCAAGGAGAACCTGGCCGGCATCCGGGAGAACGCGCTGGAGGCGCTGACGGAGCTGCGGCGGGTGCTGGGCGTGCTGCGGTCCGAACGGCCAGACGACCCCGCGAACCCCCATCATCCGCAGCCCACCCTCGGCGAGCTCGACGGCCTCGTGGACAACGTGCGGGGGGCCGGCCTGGACGTCACGACCGAGATCGCGGGGATACGGCGACCGCTGACTCCGGGCGTGGAGCTCACCGCGTACCGGATCGTGCAGGAGGCGCTGAGCAACGCTCTTCGTCATGCGCCCGGTTCACGGGTGGAGGTGGGCATCGCGTACGGGCCACGTGATCTGCACCTGTGCGTCGCGAACAGCGCCCCGACCCGGCCGGCCCCGCCCTCGCCCGGTGCGGGGCACGGGCTGCTGGGGATGCGGGAGCGGGCGGGCATGCTGGGGGGCGAACTGGCCGCCGGCCCGCGCCCCGACGGGGGGTACGAGGTGAGCGCCGTACTCCCGATGGACCCGCAGGACATGCCCGCGGTCCCCGACTCCGAGACGAAGAGGGCTTCATGAGCACCCCGATCAAGGTGATGATCGCCGACGACCAGATGATGGTCCGGCAGGGCTTCACCGTGCTTCTCAACGCGCAGCCCGACATAGAGGTCGTCGGGCAGGCGGTGGACGGGGCGGACGCGGTCGCGAAGGTGGCCGAGCTGGCCCCGGACGTGGTGCTGATGGACATCCGTATGCCCGGGATGGGCGGGATCGAGGCCACGTCCGTCATCACCGCGGTACCGGACGCCGCGGTGAAGGTGCTGGTGCTGACCACCTTCGATCTCGACGAGTACGTGTACGAGGCGCTGCGGGCCGGAGCCTCCGGGTTCCTGCTCAAGGACGCGTCGGCCGACCAGCTCGCCGAGGCGGTGCGGGTGGTGGCGGCCGGCGAGGCGCTGCTCTCGCCGAACATCACGAAGCGGCTGATCACGGAGTTCTCCCGGCTGGGAGCGCCGCGCGCGCCGTCACGGGCCCGGATCGAGGCACTGACCGAGCGGGAGACGGAGGTGCTGTCGCTGATCGCCCAGGGCCTGTCGAACGCCGAGATCTCGGAGCACCTGGTGCTGGCCGAGCAGACGGTGAAGACGCATGTGAGCCGGATCCTGGTGAAGCTGGGTCTGCGGGACCGCACGCAGGCGGCGGTGTTCGCGTACGAGACGGGTCTGATCCGCCCGACGGGCTATTGAACGGACCCTCGTAGTACTTGAGAGGGACCCCGGGAAATCCCCATCAGCGGCGACGCGGACGAGGGCGGTACGGACCTACGGTGGTGTGTATGACCGAGACGACCACCGGGGGGACATCCCGGGCACCTGAGTTCCGAGTGGCATCGGAGGTGATAGCGACCCTTCGCCGGGATCTCGTCACCGATGCCTTCGCCTACCGGCCGCTGCCGCTGGCGAAGACCTCCGGGCGCTTCGTGCGCCGACTTCCCGGGGTGCTGCGCCGGTACGCGCCGTGGCGGCGGTATGCGGCGGTGGGGTTCCTGGCCTTCTTCGTCGGAATGGTCGCGCTCAACACGCAGTCGGCGGCCTGGGGCGACCTGGGGCCGATCGCCATGGCGGTGCTGACCGCGACCCCGGTCCTGATGACACTGGTGCGGCCGGTCGGCGCTTGGTGGGCGGCCATCGCGATGACGGTGGTGACGGCCGGTATCGGGGGCGGCTACAACTGGCCGTGGACCGAAAGCAGTTTCTTCGCGTACATCGTGGTCATGTTCCTCGTCACGCTGCGGACCGGGCCCCGGGTGGCGGCCTGGATGTGGGCGCTCACCCTCGTGCTGGGAACCGTGATCTCCGTGCTGTTCAACGGCCGCTGGGGGTCGAACCTGCCCGAAATGGCGGTGGCCTCGGCCTTCGCCCTGGTGATTGCCAGCAGTATCCGGATACGCCGCGATGCCCGGGCCGAGGTGAGCGCGCAGCAAGAGGTTACGGCCGTCGAGCGGGACAAGCGGACGCTGCTGGAGGAGCGGACCACGATCGCGCGGGAGTTGCACGACGTGGTGGCCCACCACATGTCGGTGGTGGCGATCCAGGCGGAGGCCGCGCCGTACCGGGTGAAGAACCCGCCGCCGGAGCTGGAGGCGGCGTTCGTCACCATCCGGGAGAACGCGGTGGCGGCCCTGACGGAGCTGCGGCGGGTGTTGGGTGTGGTGCGCTCCGCGGACTACGAGGCCCCGGACGCCCCGCAGCCGACGCTGGCCTCGCTGGAGGGGCTGCTGGCCAATGTGCGGGATGCCGGCCTGAGCGTGCAGAAGACGATCACGGGCTCGGTGCGGGAGCTGCCGCAGGGCGTGGAGCTGTCGGCGTACCGCATCGTTCAGGAGGCCCTCAGCAACACGCTGCGGCACGCGCCGGGAGCCGCAGCCGAGGTAGAGGTCTCCTATGTGCTGGGCGGCCTGGGCATACGGATCGTCAACGACCGGGCGACCGGGGACGCACGGCCCTCGCCGGGGGCCGGGCACGGAATCACCGGCATGCGGGAGCGGGTGGCGATGCTGGAGGGTGAGATGACGGCCGGCCGGACGTCGGCGGGCGGGTATGAGGTGGCGGTGTTCATACCAGTGCCCCACCGTGCGGAGTCGGCACCGGAGCCGCGGGAGGGGACGGTATGACGATCAGGGTCCTGATCGTCGACGACCAGGCGATGGTGCGCGAGGGGTTCTCCGTTCTGCTGAACGCGATGGACGGCATCGAGGTGGTCGGCGAGGCGGTTGACGGTCGGGAGGCCATCGAGCAGGTGGCGGCGTTGCAGCCGGATGTGGTGCTGATGGACATCCGGATGCCGCGGATGAACGGGCTGGAGGCCACGCGGGAGATCGTGGCCGCCGACACGGACGCGAAGGTGCTGGTCCTGACGACCTTCGACCTCGACGAGTACGTGTACCAGGCACTGCGGGCCGGAGCCTCCGGGTTCCTGCTCAAGGATGCGTCGGCCCGTCAGCTGGCTGACGGGGTAAGGGTGGTGGCTGCCGGGGAGGCCCTGCTGGCGCCGTCGGTGACCAAGCGGCTGATCGTGGAATTTTCGAAGATATCCCAGGCCCGCAAGCTGGCGGACCCGTCGGGTGCGGGGGAGCTGACGGAGCGGGAGACGGAGGTGCTGGTACTGATCGCGCAGGGGCTGTCCAATGCGGAGATAGCCGACCGGCTGGTCGTCGCCGAGTCCACCATCAAGACCCATGTGAGCCGGATCCTGGTCAAGCTGGGCCTGCGGGACCGGACACAGGCGGCCGTGTACGCGTACGAGACCCGCTTGGTGACACCCGCCTGATCGGGCGCGGCTGCGTTTAGGGTGCAGGGATGGGTTTTGATCCGTGGGATGCCGCGTTCGTCGCCGATCCGTATCCGGCGTACAAGGAGTTGCGGGAGCAGGGGCGGGCCGTGTGGTGCGAGGCCACCGGGCAGTGGCTGGTGCCGCACTACGCGGATGTGAGTGCGCTGCTGAGGGACCGGCGGCTGGGGCGGACCTACCTCCACCGGTTCTCACACGAGGAGTTCGGCCGCGAGGCGCCGCCGCCGGAGCACGAGCCCTTCCACGTGCTCAACGGCAACGGCCTGCTGGACCTGGAGGATCCCGCGCACGCGCGGGTGCGCAGGCTGGTGGCGAAGGCCTTCACCCCGCGGACCGTGGAGCAGCTCGTGCCCGCGGTGCAGCGGATGGCCGGGGAGTTGGTGGGGCGGCTGCGTGCGGACGGGGGCGGGGATCTACTCACCGTCGTCGCCGAGCCGCTGCCGGTGGCGGTGATCGCGGAACTGCTGGGCGTGCCCGAGGCGGACCGCACATTGCTGCGGCCCTGGTCGGCGGACATCTGCGGGATGTTCGAGCTCCGGCCCGACGAGGAGACGGCGCGGCGCGCGGTGCGGGCGAGCATCGAGTTCAGCGCCTACCTGCGGGGGCTGATCGCCGAGCGGCGGAGCCGCCCGGGGGAGGATTTGATCTCCGGGCTGATCGCCGCCCACGATGAGGAGGGGCGGCTCAGCGAGCAGGAGATGATCTCCACCTGTGTGCTCCTGCTGAACGCCGGGCACGAGGCCACCGTCAACACGACCGTCAACGGGTGGTGGGCGCTGTTCCGCAACCCCGATCAGCTCGCCGCGCTCCGTGCGAACCGCGATCCCGAAAAGTTGTCCACAGCTGTGGACGAACTCATGCGCTACGACACTCCCCTCCAGATGTTCGAGCGCTGGGTGCTCGACGACATCCGGATCGGTGACACCGTCATCCCCCGCGGTGCCGAGGTCGCGCTGCTCTTCGGGTCTGCGAACCGGGATCCCGCGCGCTTCGACGATCCCGACGCGCTGGACCTCGTACGGGCCGACAACCCGCACCTGACCTTCGGGGCCGGGATCCACTACTGCCTCGGCGCGCCGCTGGCGCGGCGGGAGCTGGAGGCTTCCTTCGGGGCCCTCCTGGCGGACGGAGTCCCGCCGCTGCGGCTCGTCGAGGAGCCGCAGCGGCGGGACGGGTACGTCATTCGGGGGCTGGAGCGAATGCTGGTGGAGTTCTAGGCGACCATGTCGCGGCGGCGCAGGGCGCCGAGGCCCGCCGCCGTCAGGGCCACCGCCAGCACGGTCAGCACCAGCAGCGGCGCCGGGTCCATGGCCTGCGCTCCCGGGAGCCGGGGCAGGTGGGCGAAGGGCGAGAGGTTCAGGGCGGCCTGCGGAAGGTTCAGCGCCGGGCCGATCCAGCCCAGGGCCAGCACACCCCCGGCCACCGCCCAGGCGGCCGCCGCGTACTGCGGAACCGCGCCGTACAGCAGCGCCGCCAGCGCCCCGATCAGCCACACCGCCGGGAGCTGGGCGAGCGCGGCGCCGATCGCCGCACCCGGCTCGCGGCCGTGCCCGAGGCCGAGACCGAGGCCCGCCAACAGCAGGATCAGCGCCGAGCCGCCGAAGGCCACGGCCAGGTGGCCGCCGGCCCAGCGCAGCCGGCCGACCGCGTTCGCGAGCAGCGGTTCCGCGCGCCGGCCCGACTCCTCACCACTCAGGCGGAGCACGGAGGAGACTGCGTACAGGGCGGCGACCATGCCGAACATGCCGGTCATCGTGGCGAGGAAGGCATCGGTGAGCGCACCCTGCGCGACCTGCGCACCCGCCCCGCCCGACCCGCCCTGCCCGCCCTGCCCGCCCATCCGCTCGATGATCTCGCGGGTCCGGTCGTTGTCGCCGACCAGGTCCGCGGCGCCGTCCGCCATCCCGCCGAAGACGACGCCGGCGATCAGGAAGCCCGCGCCCCAGCCCAGCACGCTGCCGCGCTGCAGCCGCCAGGCCAGCGCACCCGCCGTGCCCAGGCGCCCCTCGGCCGGCCCCGGCCGTGAGGGCAGGAAGCTCATGCCCAGGTCACGGCGCCCGGCCAGGGCGTACGCGGCGCCCGCCTGCACCGCGGTGGCGGCGGCGAGCAGGAGGAGCACCCACCAGCGTTCGGCGGCGAAGGCCCGTACGTTCTCCACCCAGCCGAGCGGCGAGGCCCAGGTCAGGGCCGACCTCCCGCCCCCCGTACCGGCGTCGCCCGCGGCCTTCAGGACGAAGGCGGCGCCGAGCACGGCAGCCGTGATCCCCTTGGCGGCGCGGGCGCTCTCGGTCAGCTGGGCGGCGATGGCTGCCGTGCAGGCGAAGAACGTCCCGGTGGCCGCGACGGCCAGGCCGAGGGCGACCGCGCCCGGTACGCCCTGCCCCGCGAGACCACCCGCCACGAACAGGGCGATACAGGCGTTGGCCACGAAGGCAGTGAGCAGGGCGGCGGTCAGCGGGGCACGCCTGCCCACCATCGCTGCGGAGAGCAGCTCCTGACGGCCCGTCTCCTCCTCCTCGCGAGTGTGTCGGACGACGATGATCAGGCTCATGGCGGCCGCGAGGACGGCGGCGTAGACACCGCCCCGCCAGGCGGTCAGGGCGCCGAGCGAATCACCGAAGACCGGTCCGTACAGGGCGCGCATCGAGCCGTTGGCGTTCATCGAGGCGGCGGCCCGGGCGCGTTCGGCGGCGGTGGCGTACACGCTCCCCAGCGAGCCGGGCATGCTCACGACCATGAGCGTGGTGACCAGGGTCCACACCGGCATCATCACGCGGTCGCGGCGCAGGGCGAGTCGCAGCAGCGCCCCGGTACCGGCCAATTGGTTCTTCATCGGGACGCCTCTTCGGTGTAGTGGCGCAGGAAGAGCTCTTCGAGGGTGGGCGGGGTCGAGGTCAGCGACCGCAGCCCGGACGCGGTGAGGGAGCGGAGCACCGCGTCCAACTTGTCCGTGTCGGCCTGCAGGCGGACCTTCAGCCCCTGCACCTGGACGTCGTACACGCCCGGCAGGTGCGTGAGGCCGTTCGGCGGGCCGGCGAGCTCGGCGCTGATCGACGTACGGGTGAGGTGGCGGAGTTCGGCGAGGGTGCCGGTCTCCACCGTGCGGCCGTTGCGGATGATGCTGACCCGGTCGCAGAGGGCCTCGACCTCGCTGAGGATGTGCGAGCTGAGCAGGATGGTGCGTCCGGCGGCGCGGGCCTCGGTGACGCAGTCCTGGAAGACCTCCTCCATCAGCGGGTCGAGGCCGGAGGTGGGTTCGTCGAGGACGAGCAGTTCGACGTCGGAGGCGAAGGCGGCGACGAGGGCGACCTTCTGCCGGTTGCCCTTGGAGTACGTGCGCCCCTTCTTGGTGGGGTCCAGCTCGAACCGCTCGACGAGCTCGGCGCGCCGGGTCCGGTCGAGGCCGCCGCGGAGTCGTCCGTAGAGGTCTATGACCTCGCCGCCGGAGAGGTTGCGCCACAGGGTGACGTCTCCGGGGACGTAGGCGACGCGGCGGTGGAGGGCGACCGCGTCGGCCCAGGGGTCGCCGCCGAGGAGCTCGGCGGCGCCGGAATCGGCGCGCAGCAGGCCCAGCAGGACCCGGATGGTGGTGGACTTGCCGGCACCGTTCGGGCCGAGGAAGCCGTGGACCTCGCCGGTGGTGACCGAGAGGTCGAGTCCGTCCAGTGCGCGGGTGCGGCCGAATGCCTTGTGGAGGCCGGCAACGCTGATTGCCTTCGTCATACTTCCGAACGTACGCTAGTTTCACAAATTTGTGAAGCTTGAGAATCTCAGGAATCGCGTAAAATCGGGAAGGTGGCAGACGACATGGTGAATGTGGACGCGGGGACCGATGCGGGAACCGATGGTGCGGGCACCGCCGGCACCCGGGACGGGGACGGGGTCTCCCGCTTCGTCGAGCGGTTCGCCGCGCAGCTGACCGAGGCCGGGATGCAGCGGATGGCCGCGCGCGTCTTCGCCCAGCTACTGGCCAGCGACGGCGGCGCGATGACCTCGGCGGAACTGGGCGAGGCCCTGCAGATCAGCCCGGCCGCGGTGTCGGGCGCCGTGTCCTACCTGACCCAGGTCAACATGGTCAGCCGCGAACGCGAACCGGGCTCGCGCCGCGACCGGTACGTGCTGCACAACGAGCTCTGGTACGAGACCTTCACGCGCCGCGACCAGGTCCTGACCCTGTGGGAGAAGACCCTGCGCGAAGGGGCGGCCACCCTCGGTACGGACTCCCGCGCCGGGGCGCGCGTCGCGGAGACGGCGGCCTTCTTCGAGTTCATGCAGGGCGAGATGCTGGGCCTCATGGACCGCTGGCGGGCCCACAAGGCGACGATCGGCCTGGGCTGAGCCGGCTCGGGCCTGCTCGAGCAGGCCCGAGCCGGCAAGGATTCGGCGGCCCACGGAGCACAAAGCCCTCGATCACCCCGGCCGAGGATGACTATGGTGATCCTCCGTCAGCTGCGTCGTCCGGAGGGGACATGGGGACAGACCCGACGCCAGGTGTGCCACCGAGACCGGCCTACGCTCCGACCGTACCCACACCCACCGAACCTCCCCGCCCCGGACCTCCCCGCTGGGCTTGGTGGGTCGCGGGGATCGTCGTTCCTCTTGCGGGCATCGCGGCCAGCGTCTTCGTCACCACCACCAACAACCCGGCGCCTGCGACCAAAGCTCCGCCGGCGCCGGTAGCGACTACGGGCAACAGCTCTCCTGGGAGCCAGGCGAACGGTCCCGCCCTGAGCACCTCTCCGCCGACGTCCGGCATCGCCCCTCCCCCCTCGATCTCACCCTTACCTTCCAAGACGTCACCCCCCGCGGCCGACCTCGCGTCCCCCGCCGGGTACACGCTGAACCAGACGATGTTCGGCATCACTCCCGGCCAGTGCACCAACTTCGAGGAACAGCTGACCGACCTCGACACAGGCCAGAGCCGGATCGTCGTGCCGCAGAACGT
The DNA here is from genome assembly GCF_044756625.1 of Streptomyces sp. NPDC091682. NCBI lineage: Bacteria > Bacillati > Actinomycetota > Actinomycetes > Kitasatosporales > Streptomycetaceae > Streptomyces > Streptomyces sp. NPDC091682. The sequence continues at coordinate 51,578 of NZ_JBIVTH010000032.1, forward strand.
CACCAGGCCGACAGAAGTCGAAGCGGGGGGCGCGGAACTCCTCTACTGGAACGAAAGCTGCGACTACCACCTCCGGGCGATGCCCCAGGCCACGGTCGGGATCCTGCGGAAGAGCACCCCCCAGTCTTTCGCCTCGTGCAAGGCCGCGGCCAACACCGGCCTGGGCCCCGTAAACATGACAAGGATCGCCGACCGGGAGGCTAGAGGGATCGTTGTAGGGGCCTCCCTCTGCTCCGTCACCGACCGGGGAGCCATCGCCATGGCGGTGATCGAGCACATCGCAGCCAGTAACGGCGGTGATCCGACCGTGACGGGCACCCTCTACGTGTGGTCGAAGACGACCTGAAGGGTCGTGCAGAACACCCGGCGCAGAGCGATGCGCCTGGTGGCGCCGCCGTTCGGGACCCCTGCGGCCACGGTCTGCCGGTCCGCGCGCCGTCCCCGCGCAAAAGATCCGGAAGCACCGATACCCGCAGACGGAAAACCTCCCGCGTGCCATGCTGGAACGCATGAACCTGGAGGACCTGGTACGGCTGCGCCGCGCCCGGGACATGATGGACCGCGCGTACGCGGAGCCACTGGACGTCCAAGCACTCGCGAACGTCGCCCTCATGTCGCCGGGACACTTCTCCCGCAGCTTCCGCACCGCCTTCGGGGAAACCCCGTACAGCTACCTCATGACCCGCCGCGTCGAGCGCGCGAAGGCGCTGCTGCGACGCGGCGACATGAGCGTGACGGACGTCTGCTTCGCCGTCGGATGTACCTCGCTGGGGTCCTTCAGCTCGCGCTTCACCGAGCTCGTCGGCGAGACCCCGAGCGCCTACCGGGCCCGCAACCACGACGACGGCGCGGCGATCCCGGCCTGCGTCGCCAAGATCCACACGCGACCGGTCAGGATCGGAGAAGCGAAATCCGCACCCTCCTCGTAGCGTCGACGGCATGGACATCAACCTCTCGCAGTGCTTCATCGCAGTCGACGACCACGACAAGGCGCTCGCCTTCTACCGCGACGTGCTCGGCCTGGAAGTCCGCAACGACGTCGGGTTCGAAGGGATGCGCTGGGTGACCGTCGGCTCCCCCACCCAGCCGGACGTGGAGATCGTCCTCGAACCGCCGCTCGCCGACCCGGGCGCCTCGGCGGCCGACCGGCAGGCCATGGCGGAGCTGCTGGCCAAGGGCCTGCTGCGCGGCGTGATCTTCTCCACGGACGACGTCGACGCCACCTTCGAACACATCCGGGCCGCCGGCGGGGAGGTGCTGCAGGAGCCCGTCGACCAGCCGTACGGCGTCCGCGACTGCGCCTTCCGGGACCCGGCGGGCAACATGCTGCGCTTCAACCAGCCCCGTAAGTCCTGACCGCCGACTGCCGCAGGAGTCCGCGCAGGCGGCCCGCCCGAGAGATGGAGACACGATGAGCAGGGCCACCGAGCCGGACCCCACGTCGCCCGCACCGCAGACGCCGCACGCTGCCGACAGCCACGGTCTGATCCGCGTGCACGGTGCACGCGTGAACAACCTCAAGGACGTCAGCATCGAGATCCCCAAGCGCCGGCTGACGGTGTTCACCGGAGTCTCCGGTTCGGGCAAGAGCTCCCTGGTGTTCGACACGATCGCCGCCGAGTCCCAGCGGATGATCAACGAGACCTACAGCACCTTCGTCCAGGGCTTCATGCCCACGCTGGCCCGCCCCGAAGTCGACGTACTCGACGGACTCACCACCGCGATCACCGTCGACCAGCAGCGCATGGGCGGCGACCCCCGCTCCACCGTCGGCACCGCGACCGACGCCAACGCCATGCTGCGCATCCTCTTCAGCCGGCTCGGCAAGCCGCACATCGGCCCGCCCAGCGCCTACTCCTTCAACGTCGCCTCCGTCCGGGCCAGCGGCGGCATCACGGTCGAGCGCGGCGCCGCCAAGACCAAGACCGTGAAGGCGACCTTCTCCCGCACCGGCGGCATGTGCGTGCGCTGCGAGGGCCGCGGCTCGGTCTCCGACATCGACCTCACCCAGCTCTACGACGACTCCAAGTCGCTCGCCGAGGGCGCGTTCACCATCCCCGGCTGGAAGTCCGACAGCTTCTGGACCGTGCGGGTCTACGCCGAGTCGGGCTTCCTCGACCCGGACAAGCCGATCCGCAAGTACACCAAGAAGGAGATGCAGGACTTCCTCTACCGGGAACCCACCAAGGTCAAGGTCGAGGGCGTCAACCTCACCTACGAGGGCCTCATCCCCAAGATCCAGAAGTCCTTCCTGTCGAAGGACAAGGAAGCGATGCAGCCGCACATCCGGGCCTTCGTGGAACGGGCGGTCACCTTCACCGTCTGTCCCGAGTGCGAGGGCACCCGGCTCAGCGAGGGCGCCCGGTCCTCGAAGATCAAGAAGATCAGCATCGCCGACGCCTGCACCATGCAGATCAGCGACCTCGCCGAGTGGGTGCGCGGCCTCGCCGAGCCCTCGGTCGCCCCGCTGCTCACCGCACTGCAGCTCACCCTCGACTCGTTCGTGGAGATCGGCCTCGGCTACCTCTCGCTCGACCGGGCCTCCGGCACCCTGTCGGGCGGCGAGGCGCAACGCGTCAAGATGATCCGCCACCTCGGCTCCTCGCTCACCGACGTCACCTACGTCTTCGACGAGCCCACCATCGGCCTGCACCCGCACGACATCCAGCGCATGAACGACCTGCTCCTACGGCTGCGCGACAAGGGCAACACCGTGCTCGTCGTGGAGCACAAGCCGGAGACCATCGCGATCGCCGACCACGTCGTCGACATCGGCCCCGGCGCGGGCACCGCGGGCGGCACCGTCTGCTACGAGGGCACCGTCGAGGGGCTGCGCTCCGGCGGCACCATCACCGGCCGCCACCTCGACGACCGGGCCAAGCTCAAACCGTCGGTGCGCAAGCCCACCGGCGCGCTGGAGATCCGCGGAGCCACGGCGAACAACTTGCGCGACGTCGACGTCGACGTCCCGCTCGGGGTGCTCACGGTCGTCACCGGCGTCGCCGGTTCCGGCAAGAGCTCGCTGCTGCACAAGTCGCTCTCCCCCGACGCGGACGTGGTCTCCATCGACCAGGGCGCGATCCGCGGCTCGCGCCGGAGCAACCCGGCGACCTACACCGGGCTGCTCGACCCGATCCGCAAGGCGTTCGCCAAGGTCAACGGAGTGAAGCCGGCCCTGTTCAGCGCCAACTCCGAGGGCGCCTGCCCCACGTGCAACGGCGCCGGCGTCATCTACACCGACCTGGCGATGATGGCCGGCGTCTCGACCACCTGCGAGGAGTGCGAGGGCAAGCGGTTCGAGGCGTCGGTGCTGGAGTACCACCTGGGCGGCCGCGACATCAGCGAGGTGCTCGCGATGTCGGTGACCGAGGCCGAGGAGTTCTTCGGCGCGGGCGAGGCGCACACGCCCGCCGCGCACCGCATCCTCACCCGGCTCGCGGACGTCGGGCTCGGCTACCTCAGCCTCGGCCAGCCGCTCACGACGCTGTCCGGCGGCGAGCGGCAGCGCCTCAAGCTGGCCACCCACATGGCGGAGAAGGGCGGCGTCTACGTCCTCGACGAACCGACCACCGGCCTGCACCTCGCCGACGTGGAGCAGCTGCTCGGCCTGCTCGACCGGCTGGTCGACTCCGGGAAGTCGGTGATCGTCATCGAGCACCACCAGGCGGTCATGGCGCACGCCGACTGGATCATCGACCTCGGTCCCGGCGCCGGTCACGACGGCGGCCGGATCGTCTTCGAGGGCACCCCGGCCGACCTCGTGGAGGACCGCTCCACCCTCACCGGCGAGCACCTCGCGGCGTACGTCGGCGCCTGACCGGCACCTCCCCGGACCTGCGGGGCCGCTGCCGGTGGCAGAGGTCCGGGGAGCGGCCCGGAGCGGTCGCGGACGTATCCACACCGGGTACCCGGCGCACCCCGTGTACCCGGTGTGGTCACCGGGGCACGGTGAGCGTCCACGCCCCCGGGCGCAGGGTCCACGTACGGCGGCGGACCGGGCCGGTCAGCGCCGCGTCCGCCCGGTAGCGGAAGTCCGCGCCCGACACCGTCACCGTCTTCGCCCGGGCCGTGACCGTCGATTCGGCGGAGCTGCCGCCACCCGTCCGGACCACGACCTCCGCCGCACCGCCGTCGTCCCGGGTGCGAACCGAGACATCCTCCACGGGCCGGTCCACGTCCGCCAGCAGCACCCCGTCGGCCTCGACCCGCAGCCGGTGCCGGCTCGTGGCCGCGCCGCCGGCCGCCGCCACCGGCCGGACCAGCGTCCGCACCAGCGAGCGGTACGCGCTCCACACGGACGGCCCGGCGGGCCGCGGGACCCCGTGCACCGGCGGGATCCGCAGCGCGCCGAGCACCACTCCGTCGCTGTCGTCGACCAGCAGGTCACAGGTGCGCACCGCACCGTCGAGGACCGCCCGGGCCGCCGAAACGGCCGAAAGCGGCACGCCGAGGGACCTCGCCAGTCCCAGCGACCCCACCGGGCCCACCGGGACCAGCGCCAGGGGCCCCTCCCCCAGCCCGCGCTCCCGGTGCAGCAGCCCCACGGCGCGCACCAGCGCCCGGTCGTCACCGACGATCACCAGCCGCCTATGACCCCGGCGGGCGAGCGCCCGCGCAAATTCCTCCTGCGAATCCGGGAGGCAGATTTTCGCTGCCGCGCCCGCTGACAACACATCCTTCGCGATCCGCACGGACTCGCCGTCGAGACGGCGTGCGACCGGGTCGACGAGCACGAGCAGGCCGCCTACCGGCGCGCCCGCTTGGCTCATGGTGGGCTCTGGAGCCGACACCTCGGTCCTTCCTCGGGTAGCATCTTTGTGCAAGAGGCCCTTGCGCTATTGCGCCAGGGCCTTCGTCTATTCCGGGGTACCGGTCCGACGGCTCAGCCTGCGGTGTACATCGTCGTACGCCCCCTGACCTTGGACATGCCCCATCCGGAAGAGGTGTACGCCTGTGCCCGCTCTTGTGCTGCTCGGAGCTCAGTGGGGTGACGAGGGCAAGGGAAAGGCCACCGACCTGCTCGGTGGATCCGTTGACTATGTAGTGCGCTACCAGGGCGGCAACAATGCCGGCCACACGGTCGTCGTGGGCGACCAGAAGTACGCACTGCACCTTCTCCCTTCCGGCATCCTCTCCCCCGGATGCACCCCGGTCATCGGTAACGGTGTCGTCGTCGACCCGGCCGTCCTGCTCTCCGAGCTGCGCGGCCTGAACGAGCGCGGCATCGACACCTCCAAGCTGCTCCTCAGCGGCAACGCGCACCTGATCACGCCGTACAACGTCACCCTCGACAAGGTCGGCGAGCGCTTCCTCGGCAAGCGCAAGATCGGCACCACCGGTCGCGGCATCGGCCCGACGTACGCGGACAAGATCAACCGCGTCGGCATCCGCGTCCAGGACCTCTACGACGAGTCGATCCTCATCCAGAAGGTCGAAGCGGCGCTGGAGGGCAAGAACCAGCTCCTCGCGAAGCTCTACAACCGCCGCGCGATCGACGCCGCCCAGATCGTCGAGGAGATGCTCCAGTACGCGGAGCAGATCAAGCCGTACGTCGCCGACACCACCCTGATCCTCAACAACGCGCTGGACGAGGACAAGGTCGTGCTGTTCGAGGGCGGCCAGGGCACCCTGCTCGACGTCGACCACGGCACCTATCCCTTCGTCACCTCGTCCAACCCGACCGCCGGCGGCGCCTGCACCGGCACCGGCGTGGGCCCGACGAAGATCAGCCGGGTCATCGGCATCCTCAAGGCCTACACGACCCGAGTCGGCGCGGGCCCGTTCCCGACCGAACTGTTCGACCAGGACGGCGAGGACCTGCGCCGCATCGGCGGCGAGCGCGGCGTGACCACCGGACGTGACCGCCGCTGCGGTTGGTTCGACGCGCCGATCGCACGTTACGCCACCCGTGTGAACGGCCTCACCGACTTCTTCCTCACCAAGCTGGACGTACTGACCGGCTGGGAGCAGATCCCGGTCTGCGTCGCGTACGAGATCGACGGCAAGCGCGTCGAGGAGCTGCCGTACTCGCAGACGGACTTCCACCACGCGAAGCCGATCTACGAATACCTCCCCGGCTGGTCCGAGGACATCACCAAGGCCAAGACCTTCGAGGACCTGCCGGCGAACGCCCAGGCCTACGTCAAGGCCCTGGAGGAGATGTCGGGCGCCCCGATCTCCGCGATCGGCGTCGGCCCCGGCCGTACCGAAACGATCGAGATCAACTCGTTCCTGTAAAAATCCCGGTCCCCCGGAGGGGCGGCAGGCGCACCCCGCGCCCGCCGCCCCTCCGGCGTTTCCGGGGCGGCGAGAAAAGGCCGAGCGCATCACGGCCGTCTCCTCCTGGCAGGACGCCCCCTACTTCACGCCCGCCGAGCGCGCCGCCCTCGCCCTGGTGGAGGCCACCCTCCAGCCCGCCCCGCACGGCCGCGAGCGGGTCACCGACGCGCTGTACGCCGAGGTCGCCGCGCACTACGACGAGAAGGCCCTCGCCACCCTCACCATCGCGATCGGACAGATCGGCTTCTTCATCGCCCTGGCCGTCATCGGCAAGCCGCAGCCGGTCGGCTCGCTCGCCGACGAGCAGTGGGGCTGAGGCCCCCACCGGCTTCCACGGGCGCCGCACGCCCCCGGAGGCCGCTGCGGGGGCCTGCGGGCGGGCCGGGGCTCGGGGAGCGGGTCTCGGGGAGCGGATTCCGGGTGGGCGGAAATATGATGTGCACGAGCTTTTCGCGCAGCGGAAGCAGGGACGAATGGATGCACCTCGGAGCGATCCGTGACTCCTCGCCGTGCCCCGCGGGCGGCCAGCGCCGACCTGCTCAGCACGCTCGGGCGGCTCGCCGACCAGGCCCGCCGCGGGGTGGAGCTGCAGCAGGCCCGGGTGGACCTGGCCGAGGCGCTGCAGAGCGAGATGCTGCCCGCCTCGCTGCCCGCGCTGCCGGGCCTGCGGACCGCCGCCCGCTACGCACCCGCCCGGCACGGCCTGGACATCGGCGGCGACTGGTACGACGGGTTCCGGCTGCCCGAGGGTGCGCTCGCCTTCTGCATCGGTGACGTCCAGGGGCACGACGTGGAGGCGGCCGCCTTCATGGGGCAGGTACGGATCTGTCTGCGGGCCGTGGCCGCCGTCGTCGTCGATCCGGGCGAGGTGCTGAGCCGGGCCAACGAAGTGCTGCTCTCCATGGACCGCGACCTCTTCGCGACCTGCAGCCTGCTCCGCTTCGATCCGGAGACGCAGGAGCTGGAAACCGCCCGGGCCGGACACGTTCCGGCGGTCTGGGCCACCGTCGACGGCGCGTACGGCATATCCGAGGACGACGGCGGCCCGCCGCTGAACCTGGTGTCCGGGGCGGGGTACGCGGTGACCCGGCGCCGGCTGACGCAGGCGGGGTCGATCGTGCTGCTCACCGACGGCGTGGTGGAGGGTCCGAAGTTCCCGATCGAGGTGGGGCTGGAGCGGGTGGCCGGGGTCGTGCGGGAGGCCGCGGGCACCGATCCGGACGAGTTGGCCAGCGAGGTGATGAAGGTGGCCGACTCCACCGGCCACGCCGATGACGCCGCCGTGCTCGTGCTCAGCCACGACGCCCGGCCCGATCCGGAAGAGTCGGGCTAGCGCCGCGACCGAAAACGTTTACCGACTTCGAGGGCGTGCTGCCACGATCTCCTCATGGATCTGTCCGAGAGCTTGGCTGACTGGAACCACTGGGACGGCGCTGCCTTCGAGGTGGGCCGCTCGCTGGGGATTTTCCCCGAGACCGAGACGTTCACGCAGGTCAAGTGGGTGTTCTGGACCGACAACCCGTTGGGGAACGCACTGCACGAGGTACTTGTGCAGTTGACGGCGGCGGGAGTGCTGGAGCGTCGGGACGAGCCGGACGACATTCAGTTCCGTTGGCTCGGCCGGTAACAGGGCCTCGCGCGTGTCACGGCCCGCGGGGGCGCCGGGCTGTTGTCTGATGCTGTGGTGCGCACCGAGGGATGGCGACGTCTACCCGCAGCTCTGCTGCCGATCCTCGCCGTCGCCGTCGCCTACTACCTGGGCGGACTGATCGGCCTGCACCAGCGCGTCGTCGTCAACGGCGCCGAGGTCACGCCCCTGTGGCTGCCGACGGGCATCGCGGTGACCTCCCTGCTCTGGCTGGGCCTGCGGGCGTGGCCGGGGATCGCGCTCGGTACGTACCTCACCATCGAGCAGATCACCGATTTCGACCCGCCGGGCCTGATCATCGTCGCGGGGAACGTCCTCGCCCCCGTCTGCGCGTACCTGATGCTGCGCCGGGTGGGTTTCCGTACCGAGATGGACCGGCTGCGGGACGCCCTGGCGCTGGTCTTCCTGGGCGGTCTGCTGCCCATGCTGATCAGCGCGACGGTCGGGACCTGGACGCTGGTGCTCACCGGGGACCTGCCGATGTCGCAGTTCTGGCCGGTCTGGTCGGCCTGGTGGGCCGGGGACGCGATGGGCGTGCTCGTGGTGACCCCGCTCCTGCTCGTCCTGGGCCGGCTCCTGACGGTCCGGCGGCCCCGGGAGGGCTACCGTGCGGCCGAGGCGGCGGCCCTGGTGGTCGCCGCCGTCGCCGTCACGCTCGTGGCCACCCGGAGCCCCCTCTCGCTGCTCTTCCTCGTCTTCCCTCTGATCATCTGGGCGGCCGTACGCTTCCAGCTCGCCGGGAGCGCTCCGATCACCCTGCTGGTGTCGGTCCTGACGATCGCCGCGGCAACCGCCCACGCCGGGCCGTTCGCCCACCACACCCTCCTCGAAGTCATGATCAACCTCCAGGGCTTCAACGGTGCGGCGGCCCTGACCGGGCTACTGCTGTCGGCCCTGGTCACCGAGCAGAACAACGTCCGCCTGAAGATCGAGCAGGTCTGCGAGGACCTGGCCGAACTGGTGGAACAGCTGGCCCCGGGCAAACCGGATCGCTAGTGCTGTGGCCGGCCGGCTGTCAGAGGCGGGGGTTAGGGTCGTGACGCGCGACACGATCAAGGGGGGCGTCCATGCCGTCGGGGCATCCACAGCAGACCACCGCTCAGGCCCGGCCGGCCGGGCCCCGGCCGCTCGCACCGATCCCCTTCGACGTGGAGGCGGTCTTCCCGGAGCTGACCGGCTCGGCCCGCGAGGTCACCCTGCTCTACCCGCGGGCAGGCCGACCGGGCCCCGGTGACAGCTCCCTCGGCGGGCCGCTGCTGTGGCCGGCGGACGAGCCGTGGCCGATGTGCGCCGAACCGGGCCACTACAAGCCGCTCAGCCCGCCCGTCGGACCCGAGCCGGTCGCGATGCTCCCGGTGGTCCAGCTGTACGCACGGGACGTGCCGGGCCTGGTCTTCCCGGCCGGAACCGACCTGTTGCAGATCCTGTGGTGCCCGCTGGTCCACGAGTCCGCCCCGTACGCGGCCGCCCCGCGGCTGCTCTGGCGCAGCGCGACGACGACGGCCGCGGGTGCCGTCCTCGGGGAACCGCCCCGCCCGCACACCGTCGAGGAGGAGTTCCTGCCCCGCCCGTGCACGGTGTCCCCCACCCCCGCGGTGGAATACCCGAACTGGGACATGCCCGAGGGGCTCGGCGATCTGCTCGCCGAGCGGTTCGAGGCCTTCCAAGAGGAGCGGGGCTACGGCTACTTCGACGTGGCCACCACGCAGCAGAGCAAGGTCGGCGGCTACCCGGGGTGGACCCAGCCGCCCCACTGGCCCGACTGCACGGGCTGCGGCACCCGTATGCAACACCTGCTCAGCGTCACCGCGACCGAACCGGGCGCGGGCCGTTGGCTTCCCCTGGACGACCGGGACCCCGGCCAGGAAGGGGCCGCGACCCCGTCGTGGCGGGCCGAGGCGGACCCCGCCGCCGTGGACGGGTTCGGGCACGGCATGGACATGGGAGACCTCGGCGGCATGTACTTCTTCGTCTGCCGCAGCTGCCCGGACACCCCGTACGCCCACAGCTACGACTGCTGAGCACCGGCCCGGCCGCGGCGGTGGGCCGCGCCGCCGGGCGCTACCAGGCGAGCTGCGAGATCTCCTCGGCGACCACCGCGCACGCGTCCGCCGCCGGGTCGATCAGCGGGAAGTGACCGACCGCGTCCAGCAGGGTCAGTCCGACCATCTCCCCCGCCTTCGCGGCCGCCGCCACGTACGCCTCGGCCACCTGCGGCGGGACCACGATGTCGTCCCGGCCCTGGACCACCGCCGTGGCGATCCCCGTCGGCAGCAGCGCCGCCGGATCGGCGTGCGGCAGCCGCTCGTCCCAGTGGTCGGCCCCGCCCAGCAGCTGCGCGCTCGCGCCGCCGCACACGCCCAGTTCCTCCGCCACCGCGAAGTCCGCGATCGGGGCCAGCGCCACCACGCCCCGCAGCATCGGCGGGGCGGGCAGCCGCCACGGGGAGCCGGTCGGGAGCACGTGCCGGGCCGCGGCCCACAGTGCGAGGTGGCCGCCGGCCGAGTGGCCGGTGACGACCGTGCGGCGGACATCGGCCTGCGGGAGCGCGCCGGCCACCAGCCCCGGCAGGGCGTCCATCGCGGCGGCGACGTCGTCGAAGGTCTCCGGCCAGCGCCCGGCGACCGGCGCCTCGGCGTTCTGGTGCGGGAGGGAACTGCCGCGCCGGTACTCGACGTTGGCGACGGCGAAACCCCGGCGGGCCAGGAAGTCGGCGAACGGCGTGAGGTGTTGCCGGTCGTACGGGGACCGCCAGGCGCCCCCGTGCAGCAACACCACGAGCGGGGCCGGCTCCTTGGCGTCGCCGCGCGGGGCGTAGAAGTCGACGACGTGGTCGGGGTGTTCCCCGTACGCGGCGGTCGCGTCCGGCGCCACGGTCGGGTGGGCGAAGGCCGAGGCGGCCTCCGCGGCATCCCGTTCCACTGCGGCGGGGTCCGTCATCGGCTCAACCTCTCGGTAACGCGTGGGACAGCGGGGACAGATGTCCGGAGTTCCGGCAGAGCGGGACCGTATCAGTCTGGAACAGGCACTTCCCTGCGGGGACCGGAATATGACCGGGCGGACGGGGCCAAAGCCCCGTCCGCCCGGTGATGTGACGTTTCGCTACCGGGTCACCCGAAAATGTGACCCAGTGTCCGCGCGGCACGCTCGGCGTCGGCGAAACCGACGTAGAGCGGCGTGAAGCCGAAGCGCAGGACGTCGGGTGCCCGGAAGTCGCCGATGACGCCGCGGGAGATCAGCTCTCCCATGACCTCGCGGGCGTTCTCGGTCCGCAGCGAGATCTGGCTCCCGCGGTGGCCGTGCTCGGCCGGGGTGACCGACTCGACCCGGCCCTGCGGGACGTACGCCGCCACGCATTCGAGGAAGAAGTCGGTCAGGGCGAGGGACTTGGCCCGTACGTCTTCGACGGACACCCCGTCCCAGGCGTCGAGCGCCGACTCCAGGGCCAGCATGGACAGGATGTCCGGCGTGCCGACGCGCCCGCGGGTCGCGCCCCGGGCCGCCTCGAAGGTCGGGGTCATCGCGAACGGATCCGCGTGGCCGTTCCAGCCCGGGAGCGGGGAGTCGAATCCGGCCTGGTGGCGGGCGGCGATGTACAGGTACGCGGGCGCGCCGGGGCCGCCGTTGAGGTACTTGTACGTACAGCCCACCGCGAGGTCGACGGCGTGTTCGTCGAGGCCAACGGGAAGGGCCCCGGCGGAGTGGCACAGGTCCCAGACCGTGACCGCCCCGACGGCGCGGGCCGCCGCGGTGAGGGCGGGCAGGTCGTGGAGCCGTCCGCTGCGGTAGTCGACGTGGTTGAGGAGCACCACGGCGGTGTCCTCGTCCATGGCCCCGGCCGCGTGCGAGGGGTCCACCGGGACGACGGTCAGGCCCGTCATCCGGGCCGCCGACTGCGCGATGTAGCCGTCGGTGGGGAAGGTGGCGGCGTCGACCAGCAGCTTCGTCCGACCGGGTGCCGCGAGACGGGCGGCGCCGACCAGTGCCTTGAAGAGGTTGACGCTGGTGGAGTCACCGACGACCACCTGGCCGGGGGCCGCGCCGATGAGCGGGGCGACCTTGTCGCCGATCCGCTCGGGCGCGGTCCACCAACCGCTCTCGTCCCAGGACCGGATGAGGAGCTCGCCCCACTGCCTGGCGACGACGTCGGCGGTGGTGTCCGCGACACCGGCCGGGAGGGCGCCGAGGGAGTTGCCGTCCAGGTAGACGACCCCGTCGGGGAGGGTGAAGCGCTCGCGGAGCTTCGCGAGCGCGTCGGCGGCGTCCAGCTCGGCCGCACGGCTGCGCAGGTCCGCCGACACGTCCGCCGAAGGGTCTGCCGCCATGTCCGTCGCTATGTCAGTGGAGTTGTCAGACATAGCTGCGGGCCGTCCAGAGCTCCGGGAAGACGTTCTTCGTCGCGCGCTTCTCCAGCCAGGTCACGCCGGCCGAGCCGCCCGTGCCCGTCTTCGCGCCCATCGCGCGGCGGGTGGCCACCAGGTGGTCGTTGCGCCAGCGCCAGACGAGCTCCGCGACATCCGTGAGGACCTCGCCGAGGCGGTGCAGGTCCACGGTCTCGTTGTCGTCCGGGGCGGCGTACAGCCCCGTCCAGACGGCCTCGACCTCGGCCGAGGGCTCGTAGCGCAGCGACAGGTCGCGGTTCAGGACGGCGTCCGGGACCGGCAGGCCGCGGCGGGCGAGCAGGCGCAGCACCTCGTCGTAGAGGCTGGGCTCGTGCAGGGCCTTCTCCAGCTCCGCGTGGACGCGCGGGGCGCCCCGGTGCGGGACCAGCATGGAGGAGGACTTCTCGCCGAGCAGGAACTCCATCCGGCGGTACATCGCCGACTGGAAACCGGAACCTTCGCCGAGGGCGGCGCGGTAGGCGTTGAACTGTCCCGGGGTGAGTTGGGCGAGCGGGCGCCAGGAGGCGTTGAGGGCCTCCAGCTCACGGAGGGAACGTTTCAGCGCATCCATCGCGACCGGGATCCGGTCCTCGCGCAGAGCCTTCGCGGCGGTTTCCCACTCGTGGACGATGACCGTGAACCACAGCTCCATGACCTGGGTCGTGACCAGGAAGACCATCTCGCCCGGGTCGTCCGAGCGGAGGTGCTGGAGGTGGGTGAGGACGTCCGCCTGGACGTAGTCCTCGTACGGGGTCGTGCCATCGAAGTCGAGGTTCGGGGTTTCCGACCCGCCGACTCCGGAGGCATCAAGGGTTTTCGACATCGCTGTCTCCTCGACACGTGCTTCCGGGTAGCGGTCCGCCCCTTCCGTGAGGTGAGTGGAGCCCCGGTCCCCTGCCCGCAGCATAGGACACCGTCGCGCCGACGCTCCAGCGGAGAGTGACACAGACCACACAATTTCGTGCGTGTCACTCCCCGCCGTACGGAATCAGGCGCTCAGCGTGTCCGCGGCCGTCGGCGACGAGTCGCGCAGGAAGGTCGAGCAGCGCTCGTACTCCTCCTTCTCGCCGATCGCCTCGGCCGCGCGGGCCAGGGCGTGCAGGGCGCGCAGGAAGCCGCGGTTCGGCTCGTGCTCCCACGGCACCGGGCCGTGCCCCTTCCATCCGGCGCGGCGCAGCGCGTCGAGGCCGCGGTGGTAGCCCGTACGGGCGTAGGCGTACGACTCCACCGTGCTGCCGGCGGCGAAGGCCTCGTCGGCGAGGATCGCCCAGGCGAGGGACGACGTGGGGTGCGCGGCCGCCACCTCGACGGCGGGGGTGCCGGCGTCGATGGCCTCGCGGCCGGGCTCGTCGGGCAGGTGGGTGGGGGCGGGGCCCCCGAGCAGGTTCTGGTGAATGGACATGCCCCCAGTTTGCCGGGTGCGGTGGTCCGCAAAACCGCATGCACCGGCCCGCAGCCCCGCACCGCTGCCGCGTCAGGCACACGGCCGGGTGCGGTGGTCCGCAAAACCCGCTGTCCCCCTCGCTGTCGCCACCCCGCCGCATGCACTGGCACGCAGCCCCGCACCGCCGCGGGGAACGCCGCAGGGCCCGGCTTCCGTCGTGGGACGGGGCCGGGCCCTGCGGTGTGGCTCGCTGTGGGCGACTACTTCAGCTTGGTGCCGGTGGAGCGCAGGTTCGCGCACGCCTCGGCGACGCGCGCGGCCATGCCCGCCTCGGCGGCCTTGCCCCAGGTGCGGGGGTCGTACTTCGACTTCGTGCCGACCTCGCCGTCGACCTTCAGCACACCGGCGTAGTTGCTGAACATGTGGTCCACGACCGGGCGGGTGAAGGCGTACTGGGTGTCGGTGTCGAGGTTCATCTTCACGACGCCGTTCTCCAGCGCGGTGGCGATCTCCTCGGCCGTGGAGCCCGAGCCGCCGTGGAAGACGAAGTCGAACGGGGAAGCCTTGCCGTACTTCTCGGCGACACCGGCCTGGAGGTCCTTGAGGAGCTCGGGGCGCAGGACGACGTTGCCCGGCTTGTAGACGCCGTGGACGTTGCCGAAGGAGGCGGCAAGCAGGTAGCGGCCCTTCTCGCCCAGGCCGAGGGCCTCGGCGGTGCGGATCGCGTCGTCGACGGTGGTGTACAGCTCGTCGTTGATCTCGTGGCTGACGCCGTCCTCCTCGCCGCCGGTCGGAGTGATCTCGACCTCAAGGATGATCTTGGCGGCGACGGCCTTGGCGAGCAGCTCCTGACCGATGGCCAGGTTGTCGGCCAGGGTCTCGGCGGAGCCGTCCCACATGTGCGACTGGAAGAGCGGGTTCAGACCGCGGGCCACGCGCTCGGCGGAGATGTCGAGCAGCGGACGTACGTAGCCGTCCAGCTTGTCCTTCGGGCAGTGGTCCGTGTGCAGGGCGACCGTGATGTCGTACTTGGCGGCCACGATGTGCGCGAACTCGGCCAGGGCGACCGCGCCCGTGACCATGTCCTTGTTGTGCTGGCCACCCAGGAACTCCGCACCACCGGTGGAGATCTGGATGATGCCGTCGCTCTCGGCCTCCGCGAAGCCGCGCAGGGCAGCGTGCAGGGTCTGGGAGGAGGTCACGTTGATGGCCGGGTAGGCGAACTTGCCTGCCTTCGCCCGGTCGAGCATCTCGTTGTAGACCTCGGGGGTTGCGATGGGCATCTGCCGGCTCCTTGGTTGTGCGGGGAGTGTGCTTCTTGCGGGCCCTGACCTGGGGGCGACGTCATCGTCGCGCCTATCTTTCCAGACTCAGCGCAGGGGTCCAGACTGCCGGTCTCACGTGCTGGGCGAACGGCCCGGGGTGTTTCACGTGAAACACCCCGGGCGCCCGGGAAAGGGCAGGTCAGGCATGCCCTAGGGGCGGCCCAGGAGCACCGTCACCAGTTCTCGATGTGGCCGGACGGCGCAGGACAGAGGCTGGATCGGAGCTGACCCGGGCGGGCTCGGGGCGGTGTCTGGGCCCGCTCAGGAGCAAAACGGAGCCGGGCCGGTGCCCGGGGCAGCGCCGGTGCCGTGCATGGCGAGGCGGAGGGCGCACCGCGTACTGGACGTACTCGGGCGCGCCCCGACAACGCTGCCGGGCGTCGTGCCGGGCATCGCGTACCTGGCAAGATCCGAAAGGGACCGCCTAGGAAACTGATGAAGATGTTGGGTTCTGGCCCCGCCGCGTCAGCGGTGGGGCCAGACTCGTTCTCGTGGTGCAAGGGGAATGGTTCGGGGA
>NZ_JBIVTH010000033.1:0-52078 GCF_044756625.1 Streptomyces sp. NPDC091682
CCCCCCCCCCCCCCCCCCCCCCCCCCCCCCCCCCCCCCCCCCCCCCCCCCCCCCCCCCCCCCCCCCCCCCCCCCCCCCCCCCCCCCCCCCCCCCCGACCCCCGCCACCGCACACGGCACGGGCCCGCATTTCCAGCCCCGCCAGCGTTTGAGGCGGAGCCCGGCACGGATCCGGACCCGCCGCACACCACCGAGCAAGCCCGCAGGGCAACGGCACGGGTCCGGACCCGCCGCACACCGCCGAGCGAGCCCGCAGGGTTACGCGTCCAGGTGACCCGTGTCGTTCCAGCGTTCCAGCGCCGGCGCGCCGTAGGCCCAGCCGAGGACCGAGAGGGAGGTCGGCTCCAGCCGGATGCGGGCGCCGAAGGAGGCCTCGAAGCCCAGCCAGCGCGCGGCCAGCGTGCGCAGGATGTGCCCGTGCGCGAAGACCAGGACGTCGCGCTCCGCCGAGCGGGCCCAGGCGACCACCTCGTCCGCGCGGGCCGCCACGTCCGCCACGGACTCGCCGCCCGGTACGCCGTCGCGCCAGATCAGCCAGCCCGGCCGGACGGCCTGGATCTCGGCCGGGGTCATGCCCTCGTAGTCGCCGTAGTCCCACTCCATCAGCGCGTCCCACGGTTCGGCCCGGGCTCCGAAGCCCGCCAGGTCGCAGCTCTCGCTCGCCCGCACGAGCGGGCTGGTGCGGACCTCGACGCCCGGTAGCCCCCGCCACGGGTCACGGGCCAGCCGCTCGCCGAGCAGCTTCGCGCCCAACTTGCCCTCCTCCAGCATCGGCACGTCCGTGCGTCCGGTGTGCTTGCCGAGCTGGGACCACGCCGTCTGGCCGTGGCGGGCCAGCAGGATGCGGGGGGCCATGTCACTTCTCCCGGTTCGTTCGAGGTCCGTCCATCATCCATCACCGGCCCCCACCACCGGTTTCCGCGCTCCTTCCACGATTGTCAGTGGTGGATGGGACACTTCCGCGGGTGAGCTCTTACCCGCCCAGCAGCCCCGCGCAGCCGACGACCCTGCGGCAGCGGCTCGCCGGTCTGCGCGGCCCCGCCGTGCCGCCCCGTCCGCTCGACGCCCGGGCACTGGCGGCCCTCGCCGCCAATCCCGGCTGCGGCAGACGCGCCCTGCTCGACGGCGCCGGGGTGGACAAGACCGCCCTGGCCACGGCGCTCGGCTCCCCCGCTTCCTTCGGGCAGTCGCAGTTCGCCATAGTCCGCGGGAACTCCTTCGAGGCCAAGGTCAAGGGCGACGGCGGGGCCGAGCTGCTGCGGCTGGTCCACGCGCACCTCGCGCCGACCGCGGAGTCGCCCGGGTCCCCCGGGGCCGGTGCCCGCGTACCCGACCTGACCGCCGCCGGACCCGAGGGCCGCGCCGCGCGGACCGCGCTCGCCCTGCGCGAGGCGACCGCCGCCGGCCGGGACTCCGGGGCCTGGACGCTGCTGGACCACCCGATGCTCGCCCTGGAGGTGGCCGGCTCCCCCGCCTATCTGGAGCCCGACGCCGTCGTGGTCCACCCCGACGGCCGCTGGACCGTCGTGGAGATCAAGTCGTTCCCGATGGTCGACGGCGCCGCCGACGCCGCGAAGGTGGGCGCCGCCGCCCGGCAGGCCGCCGTCTACGTCCTGGCCCTGGAGCAGACCGCCGGGAAACTGCCCGGCGCCGAGGTCGGCCACACCGTGCTGCTGGTCTGCCCCAAGGACTTCTCGAACCTGCCCACCGCCGCCCCCGTCGACATCCGCCGCGAGCGCTCCGTGACCCGCCGCCAGCTGGACCGGCTGACCCGCGTCGAGGAGCTGGCCGCCGCCCTGCCCGAGGGCCTCAGCTTCGACCCGGCGACGCGGACCCCCGAGCAGCTGGTCGAGGCGGTCTCCGCGGTCGACGCCGCCTACGCCCCCGAGTGCCTGGCCGCCTGTGAGCTCGCCTTCCACTGCCGCGACCGGGCCCGCGCCGCCGACCAGGTCACCGCGCTGGGCCGGTCGGTACGGGGTGAGCTGGGTGCGCTGACCACCGTCGAGGCCGCCCTCGCGGCGGCCGCCGGCTTCGGCTGCGCCGAGGATCCGACCGCCGCCGCGCTGCACCGCGCCGCCCGGTTGCGCGCCGAGGCCCTGGAACTGGCCGCCGCCGCCCGTCCGCCGCACCACGCCCCGGAGACCCCCGCATGTCCCTGCTGAACACGCTGGCCCGGCTGGAGGCCGTACGTGCGGGCCGCGCCCAGCCGCTCGCGACCGTGCGCCACCGTCACCTGAGCGAGCGCCCGATGGTTTTCGTGCCGCTGACGACGGCCGGTGAGGCGGGCGCCCCGCTCGGTGCGATGGTCGGCACCGACCGGCACGAGCCGCGGGTGTTCGTGATACCCCAGCCGCGCGACCGCGACCGGCGCTGGGCCTTCCTCGCCGATCTGGCCGTGCAGGTGCTGGGCCACATCGACGCGTACGCGGACGTCGTGGAGCCGGCCGAACGCAGCGAGACCGACCCGGAGACGGGCAAGCGGGTCAAGGTCGAGACCGAGCTGTGCGTGGACGCGCCGCAGCTGATCGTGCCGAGCCGGGCGGGCATCGAGTACGTCCGGCTGCTGGGGCGCTCGATGCGGTTCCGGCGCACCGCCGAGGAGGATCCGGACAATCCGTATCCGGCGCCCTCGCAGGTGCCGATGCTCGGCCGCTGGTTCACCCACCTCGCCGAGCGCTCTCGGGTGCCCGGCTCCTCGATGCTGCTGTCGGCCACCGACCTGCTGTCCCGGCACTGGGCCACCGGCCAGAGCAACCTGGAGGACCAGCACCTGGGCGCGCTCCTGGGCTGGATCGCCCCGCCCGCGGGCCGGTCGGGCGCCGAGGAGGCGCACCGGGCCGAGCTGGGTCGTGACCGGGACGGCCAGCTGCTGTGCCCGCCCGCGGGTCCGGCCACCGATCCGGCTTTCGACAACAAGCTGCTGGCTCCCGCCATCACCCGCTACGACGCCGCGCGCGCGGCCCTGGCGGCCGGCCCCGGCGACGACGACCGCCATGTCCGGGCGGCCGAGCAGGAGGTGCACCGGCTGGTCGAATCCCAGCTGTCGGGCACCTGGTGGCAGACGTGGCAGGCGATCGACCTGCTGCGCGCCCTGCCGCCGGGCGAGCGCGCGGAGGAACGCTGGACGCGCGACCGCTGGTCCTACACCGGCCACCGCGACCGCGTACGGGCCGGTGAGCCGCCGCAGCCGCGCCGCGACGACGCGGTGACGGCGGCCCAGAAGCTGGCCGTGCGGGAGACCGAACAGGTGCGGCTGGACGCGCAGGAGGCCCTGGACGACCCCCTGGTGATGGCGGGCCGACGGCTCGCGGGCGAGGCCTTCGCCGGTGAGGTCACCGAGGTGGTGATGGAGTGGACGGAGTCGAAGCGGCCGAGCCCGCGCCCGCTGGTGACCGTGGTGACGGAGGACCGCCCGCAGCTCGCCGACGAGGGCGGCGGGAAGGTGTTCCGCTCGCTGGAGGGGCGCCCGCAGAGCGCACAGTTCGTCCGCTTCGAGGAGGACGGGCGGCTGGTCCTGCGGCTCCTCGACAAGATGGGCCGCGGCCGGGACCCCGAGCCGGGGACGGTCCCGGAGAAGGGCGACCAGCTCTGCTGGACGCTCTTCGAGCACGATGCGCGCGGCGGCCCGAAACTGCCGGAGCCCGAGCAGACCCCGTGGACGCACGGCGGCCCGCCGGGGTCGGCGGGCGCCCTTCCCCTGCCCGACTCCGTGACCGACGAGGACCTGCTGTGACCACGACCGCCCCCTTCGACCCGGGCGCGGCGGCCGCCCGGGCGACCGCCGCGATCCTGGCCGACACCCTGCACGGGTCCGAGCGGGGCGTGGTCGTCGACTCCCCGCCCGGGGCCGGCAAGTCCACGCTCGTGGTCCGTGCGGCCCGCGAGCTGGCCGCGGCCGGACGCCGCCTGATGGTGGTGGCGCAGACCAACGCGCAGGTCGACGACCTGGTGCTGCGCCTCGCCGACAAGGACCCGGAGCTGAAGGTGGGCCGGCTGCACAGCAGTGACGGGGACGCCTACGACCCGGCGCTGCGCGAGCTGCCCTCGGTCACTTTGTCGGCCAAGCCGAAGGACCTCGCGGAGCTGCCGATCACCATCTCCACGGCGGCCAAGTGGGCCTTCGTCAAGGACGTCGAGCCGTGGCAGCACGCGATCGTCGACGAGGCGTACCAGATGCGTTCGGACGCGCTGCTGGCCGTGGCCGGGTTGTTCGAGCGGGCGCTGTTCGTGGGCGACCCGGGGCAGTTGGACCCGTTCAGCGTGGTCGGCGCGGAGCAGTGGGCGGGCCTGTCCTACGACCCGTCCGCCTCTGCGGTGAGCACCCTGCTCGCGCACAATCCGCAGCTGCCGCAGCACCGGTTGCCGGTGTCCTGGCGGCTCCCGGCGTCGGCGGCGCCGTTGGTCTCCCGCGCCTTCTACCCGTACACGCAGTTCCGTAGCGGTACGGGCCCGGGCGAGCGGCGGCTGTCGTACGGGGTGCCTTCGGACGGGTCGGGTCCGGACCGGGTGCTGGACGAGGCGGCCGAGGCGGGCTGGGGCCTGCTGGAGCTGCCCGCGCGGCACACCCCGCGCACGGACCCGGAGGCGGTGCGGGCGGTGGCCCTGGTGGTCCGCCGGGCCCTGGACCGCGGGGCGGTGACCTCGGACGAGCAGTCCCCGGACCCGGCCCCGCTGACGGCGGATCGGATCGCGGTCGGCACGGCCCACCGGGACCAGGCGGCCGCGGTCCGTGCGGCGCTGGCCTCGCTCGGGGTCTCGGGGGTCACGGTGGACACCGCGAACCGGCTCCAGGGCCGCGAGTACGACCTCACAGTGGTCCTCCACCCGCTGTCGGGCCGCCCGGACGCGACGGCCTTCCACCTGGAGACGGGCCGCCTGTGCGTACTGGCCTCCCGGCACCGGCACGCGTGCGTGGTGGTGGCCCGGGCGGGCATAGCGGAACTCCTGGACGACCATCCCTCGACGGAACCGGTCCAGTTGGGCGTGACGGTCAAATTCCCGGACGGCTGGGAAGCGAACCATTCGGTGCTCGCCCACCTGGCCGAGCACCGGGTCCCCTGGCGGCCCTGAAGATCGGCACGGGTGGAACCGAAGACCCCTCCGCGCACATCCTTGAACATGTTCAAGTGAATGTGACCAGGGGGTTTTCAAGTGATATCCGTACGACGCAAGCGCATCACGGTGTGGCTCGCGATCACCGCCACGACAGCCGTACTGGCCTTCGGAGGCTGGTACGCGTATCAGGTGTCGGCTGCCTTCGTCGGCGTCCTGGGCGCGCCGTGCGACAAGGCGGCCGCGTTCGTCCGCGCTGCCGAGCTGCCCGCGGGGACGCACGACCGGCGGTGCACGACGGGCCAGTGGATGAGCATCTCGTACGACCTGGACTTCCGCGCGCCCCGGAAGGAGACGGAGGCATGGCTGCGGACCTCCTATCCCGAGGCGACGTTTTCCATGGGCTGCCTGGACAGCGACGCGTGCGCGAGCCCGCCGCTGCCGGGTCACGCGCCCGTCAAGGACGAAGCCGGCCACCGACTCGCGGACGCGGTGAACATCGAGCTCGACTACGAGGACGGGGACGTCACGCACGTGCGGATCTCCGGCTGGACCGGCTGAGGCCTACGCGGCCACCGGGTCAGGGCTCGCGGCGGGCACCCAGGTGCGCGTGGAGGGTTTCGCCGACCTCGGCCAGGGTGCGCAGCTGTTCCGGGGTCAGGACGTCGATCAGGTGGTGGCGGACGGACTCCACGTGGAGCGGGGCCGCGTCCGTGATCGCGGTGACGCCGGCGTCGGTGAGGACGACCTCCGCGCCCCGGCCGTCGGCGGCCACCTCCTCGCGGCGGACGGCGCCGCGCTGCTCCATGCGGGTGAGCTGGTGGGACAGCCGGCTGCGGGACCAGCGCATCAGCTCGGCCAGCGCGCTGATGCGCATCCGGTGGCCGTCCGTGGAGCCGAGCACCGACAGGACGTCGTAGTCGGCTTCGGAGAGCCCGCTGTCCTGGCTGAGGTCGCGTGCGATCTCCGCGTTGACCAGCGGGAACATCCGCCGCCACGCGTACCAGGCGTCCTGTTCGGACTCGGTGAGCCAGCGGGGCCCGGGCTGCGGTGCGGGGGTCATGCCCGCCACTCTAACCAGGTCGGTGACACATCACTTACCTGGTTGACATGTCATTCAGATTCTGGGTTTGATCAACCGACACATCAATGATCACGCCGACCGGAAGTCCTCGCCATGACCCGCCTGCACGTCATCTCCGCCGCCACCCGCCCCACCTCCGCCGGCCGCCCGCTCGCCCGCTGGGTGACCGAGCAGGCCCGCGGGCGCGGCGGCTTCGACGTCACCTCCGTCGACCTCGCCGAGATCGCCCTGCCCTTCCTCAACGAGCCGGAGTACGCCTCCACCGGCAACTACGCGCACCAGCACACCCGCGACTGGAGCGCCCTGGTCGACTCGGCCGACGCCTTCCTCTTCGTCCTGCCGATGTACAACGGCGGCTTCACCGCCCCCTTCAAGAACGCCATCGACTTCCTCTACAACGAGTGGAAGGGCAAGCCGGTCGGCATCGTCAGCTACAGCGCCGGCCCCACCGGCGGCGCCCCGGCCGCCGAGATGCTGCTGCCGGTCCTCACCCGTCTCGGCATGCTGCCCGCCGAGCGCTCCGTCGCGATCCCGGGCATCCCCAAGCTGCTCGGCCCCGAGGGCTTCCGGGCCCCGGAGACGCTCGCGGGCGAGCTCGCCGGGGTCCTGGACGACGTGGCCGAGCTGGCGGCGGGGCGCGCCGCCGAGGCCGTCACGGCGTGAGCAGGGTCCCCACCGGATGGTCGTACGCGGCGTGCGTGCGCAGCCGTACGCCGTAGCCGAGGGCGCCGCCCGCCTCCGCCACCGGGGCGGGCGGCACGGGGGCGGTGCCGGCCGCCCGGGCGCGGAGGCGTGCGACTGACGGCCGGTCAGCGCGACGTGGGCCGGAGGGGGCGCGTCCCGATCGCCCGTGCGACTCCCCCGTCACTGGGCCTTTCCACCTGCTCGTGCACCTCATCGGCCATACGGGTGTTCTAGCCCGTCGCGCAGGGGTCTTGCGCGGCGTTGGACAATGGACGGTGGCCCGGAATCACGTCGTACGCGCAGCAGGAGGACACGCATGGCAGAGCCCGAGCGGACCGAGCGGCGGCTGCGGCCGGCGCCTCTGCTCTTCGAGCCCTCGGAGGCCGTGGCGGACCCTGAGCACTTCTTCGACCTCGAGTCGATCGAGGACCCTCGGGAGCTTCTGACCCGCGCGACCGAGCTGACGCTGGCCTTCCGGGCCGCGCAGGAGCGGGCGGTGGAGTTCCAGGCCCTGGCGGCGGCCCAGCTGGCGGATCCCCGCCGGTTCGACCGGCTCTCACCGGCCCTGATCGCCGAACAGGCGGAGTGGACCGAGGACTACGCCCGCAAGATGATCGAATTCGGCGAGACCCTCCAGCGCGGCACGGGCATGCCGTAACCCCTCGACCGATCGCCGCGGGGGCCGGGCGTCCGGCACCTGCGGCGGTTCGAGGGGCGCACCATACTCCGCCGGCGGCCCCGCCGTCCCGGTTTTTCGTAACTCGCGGATACTAGTCCGCTACGGCGGGTAGACAGTGGCATATGACGACGCTGACGACGGCTCCCGGCTGCACCGCCCTCCATGCGCGCAACGAGCGCACCCGCACCGCGCCCGCCACCCACGTCACCCCCCAGGGCGCCGCCTGGCTCACCTCCGGAGCCGCCCATCCCCGGCGCACCCTCGCGGTGTGGGAGGCCCGTCCCGGGCTGCCCGCCACGCTGCCCTGCGGCGATCCCTTCGACGTCGTCAACGTCCCGCTGGTCCTCGGGCGCCGCATCCTCGACCTGCTCTGGGCCGAGGGCCCCGGCTCCGGGCCGGTCGCCGTGCACCGCGGCCGGATGCTGCTCTTCGCCGCGCCCGGCACCGCGCACCGGCTGCCGGCCCTCTTGGCGTGGGAGGAGTGGGGAGGCTCCCGCACCGCCCCGGCGCCGCTGTGCCACGGCCGGGGCGACGCGGTCACCGTGCCGCCGCTGGCCGCCACGCCCGGGCCGTCCCGGTGGCTCGTGGCCCCCGACGCGCGCGAGCCCTGGCTTCCCGGGCCCGAGGCCCTGCTCTGGGCCTTCGTACGGGCGGCCCGCACCCCCGCACCGACCGGACCTGGGGATATCGATTTTTCGTTCCGCCGATCCTCCTGCTAATGTCTTCCACGTCAGACAAGCGCCGCTAGCTCAGTTGGTTAGAGCAGCTGACTCTTAATCAGCGGGTCCGGGGTTCGAGTCCCTGGCGGCGCACAGACGGAAGAAGGCCCCCACGCAAGTGGGGGCCTTCTTCGTTGTCCGGCGGGGCCGTCCGGCGGGGCGCGCCGCGGGGTGTCCCGCGGCGCGCCCGGCCGTCACGTCGTGATCTTCACGGTGTACGCGCCGGACCGGGTGCGGTCCGCGACCTCGATGGTGATCCGCTCGCCCGGCACGGTGTACGTCTCGCCGACCTCCAGCGGTGCGTCCGCCAGCGGCGGGTACACCGAGCGGTCCCAGCACGCCTCCGTCGACGGGTGCGCGTCCAGCACCTCGATCGGGCCGCCGCCCGACGACGCCTCGTTGCGCACCCGGTAGACCAGGACGCCCTCCGTGCACGTGTCCCCGTCGTTGCCGGCGGAGCCCCGCGCCTCGACGGCGATCGCGCTGCCGGGGCCCGTGCGGATCACCGCGAGCCGCGTGCCGCCCGTTCCGCCGCTCAGCGGGGCCTGGGCCAGCGGCTGCAGGGTGTGCAGCGAGGATCCCGTCTGCACGCAGTCCACCTGGGAGGCGTCCAGCCAGCCCAGCTTCCACTTGTGCCAGGCGAAGAGGTCGGGGGCCATGCCGAACTGGCTGCCCATGACGTCCCAGTCCCCGACGTAGGTGTCCCAGTCGCCCTTGCCGTCCGTGGGTCGGTGGTAGAGGTCGGGCAGGTCGAAGACGTGCCCGGTCTCGTGGGCGAGCACGTTCCGGTCCGGCGGGTGGCGCTCGAAGACGGTGACGATCCGCCGCAGTTCCGTGCCGTCCGCGACGATCGGGTGCTCGAAGTTGACGACCTTCGTGGCGTCGGAGTCCACGCCGGGCGCGTCCGGGTCGGCGACGAAGTAAACGACGTCGTACTTGCGGAAGTCCACCTGGGCGTCGGCGGTGGCGACCGCGTCCCGCAGGTAGGAGGCCCGGTCCCCGGGGGCCCAGTCCCGCTTTATCCCGTACGCGGTGGACGGCTTGGGCATCTGGATCCACTGCTTCTGCGGGTGCGGGACCAGCCGGAACCGCCCGTACGAGGCCTGCTGGAAGAAGTCGCTGGTGGCGGGGAAGTAGTCGCCGACGATCTGCTCGGTGGTCAGGGCGCTGCGGTGGTCGGGGAAGGAGAGGAAGACCATGACGGCGTTGAGGGTGCGCTCGGGTTTGGGGTAGGCGCCGTTCCAGGTGTCCAGGCCGAGGGAGTGGTGCGCCGAGGTGCGGGTCAGCGCGCAGGGTCCGGCTCCCGAGTCGGCCACCGCGGGACCGGCGACGAGCGACATGGCGGCGAGCGCCGTCAGGGAGGTGAGCGCCGCGGCGGTACTTCGGATGCGGGAGCGTTCCACTCCCCCGGGTGTCTGCTGTCGCGCCACATCGACCTCCGGTGGTGGATTCGTGCCTGTTCATCCACCTTGAGGCGATTGTCTTACTAATGCCCTGTTCCGCTGCCCCACACGAGTGAGCCGTACGGCAAGTCGGTGACCCTCGAACTTCACGCCCCCACCTACAGAAAGTCACGACCGATCACCTGAGATCAGCAGGGGCCTCGGCATGCTCAGAGCCGCGCAGAAACGATCGCCCGGTCTTCCGTCACCGATCCGTCATCACACCGAACCGAACCGTCTCAACCCGTGGCGCCGCTGGATAGGGCCTCCCCGCAGCCTCTATGATCGGCACACTTTCCTGCGCGGACACTCACGAACACTGCGGGAGCCAACGGTGAGCGGAACCTCAGAAGGAACCGGTTCGGCGGCCGACAGCATCCGATCGGCCATTACGGAGCGTCACCCGGCAGTGCCGGCAGTGCCGTCGACATCGGCCGCCCAGGCCGTCCAGGCCGCGCCGGCCCCGCCGTACCGCGCCGCCGACTCCGAC
Organism: Streptomyces sp. NPDC091682; assembly: GCF_044756625.1. Classification (NCBI taxonomy): domain Bacteria; kingdom Bacillati; phylum Actinomycetota; class Actinomycetes; order Kitasatosporales; family Streptomycetaceae; genus Streptomyces; species Streptomyces sp. NPDC091682. The sequence continues at coordinate 10,150 of NZ_JBIVTH010000033.1, forward strand.
CTGCGCGACTACCGGGCCGCCTTCAACGCGGCCCACCTCGCCATGGCCGTCGTCGACCGCGAGGGCTACGTGGTCGCCGCCAACCAGGCCTTCGCCGGGCTGCTCGGCAGCGAACCGCACACGCTCGTCCACCGGCCCGCCGCCGACCTGGTCGACCTGGCCGCCGAGGCCCGCACGTGGGCCGCGTACCAGGAGGTGCTCCGCGGCCGCCAAGCCCGACTGCGCTGCACCCGCCGCCTCAAGCATCCCGACGGGCACTCGCTCTGGACCGAGGTCACCCTCGGGCCCGTCCCCGACACCGGGGACGTCCTGCTGTCGGTGGCCGACATCAGCGACCGCCGCGACCTCCAGGCCCGCCTGCGCCACCTCCAGATGCACGATCCGGTCACGCGCCTGCCGAACCGCGCGCTGTTCTTCGAGCGGCTCTCCGCCGCCCTGGAGGCCGCCTCGTACGAACACGGCGGCGGCACGGGCCGGATCGGACTGTGCTACCTGGACCTCGACGGGTTCAAGGCCGTGAACGACACCCTCGGCCACCGGGTCGGCGACCGGCTGCTCACCGCCGTCGCCGCCCGGCTCACCCAGTGCGCCGACCAGTCGGGTTACGGACGCACCGGCGGGCACCTGGTCGCACGCCTCGGCGGCGACGAGTTCGCCCTGCTGGTCGAGGACTCCACCGGCACCGAACAGCTCGCGGACCTGGCGCGGAGCGTGCTGACCGCCGTACAGGAACCCTTCGACCTGGCCGGGCAGCGGCTGTCCGTCTCCGCCTCCATCGGGGTCGTGGAGCGGGCGGCGGCCGGCACCTCGGCGACCGGCCTGATGCAGGCCGCCGACACGACCCTGTACTGGGCCAAGGCGGACGGCAAGGCCCGTTGGACGCTGTTCGACCCGGAGCGCAACGCGCACCGCATGACCCGCCAGGCGCTCTCCTCCACGCTCCGACGGGCCGTGGACCGGGGGGAGTTCGAGCTGGAGTATCAGCCGCTGGTGGACCTGGAGAGCGGCGCGGTGCGCGGGGTCGAGGCCCTGGTGCGCTGGAACCACCCGCAGTTCGGCACGCTCACGCCGAATCGGTTCATCGGGATCGCCGAAGAGGACGGTTCCATCGTCCAGTTGGGACAGTGGGTCCTGCGGACCGCCTGCCGGCAGGCCCGCCGCTGGCAGATCGAACAGCCCAGCGACGCCCCGGTCTTCGTGTCCGTCAACGTCGCCGTCCGGCAGGTCTGGGACTCGGACCTCGTGGGCGACGTCGCGGAGATCCTGGCCGAAACGGGCCTCGCCCCGCAGCTGCTCCAACTGGAGCTCACCGAGTCGGCGGTGATGGGCTCGGCCGGGCGCCCCCTGCAAGCCCTTCAGGCGCTCAGCGACATGGGCGTGCGGATCGCGATCGACGATTTCGGCACCGGCTATTCGAACCTCGCCTACCTCAGCAGACTTCCCGTGTCCGTTCTGAAACTGGACGGTTCGTTCGTGCGCGGATTCCGCTACGAGGAGGGCTCGCACCCGAACCCGGCCGACGAGACGATCGTCGAAGCCCTGGTCCAGCTCGCGCACCGGCTCGGCCTGACGGTGACCGCGGAATGCGTGGAGACCGCCGGACAGGCGGCGCGGCTGCGGCGCGTGGGCTGCGACACGGGCCAGGGCTGGCTCTACTCGCGGGCCGTGGGACCGGAGCGGATCGCCGAGATGATCGGCACCAGACCGGGCGCGGAGCACCCCGGCTAGCCGTTCCGCTTCGCCGTTCTCGACCTGCGGGCCAGCGCTTCCGGTGGCCTACGCCGTGCGGCCGGGCAGGCCCGGCCAGTTGGAGCCGATGGGCAGCGGGTAGCCGTCGTCGACCCGGTCGGCGGCGATGTCGTACCGCACGTACTGCGAGCCCTTGAAGAAGTACGCCTTCCCGTTGTCCCACACGATCCCGGCGTCGACCCCGTCGCTCCACAGACCGGGCCAGTACGGGCTGATCGGCAGTGGGTATCCGGGGTCCACCTTGTCGGTGGCGATGTCGTACCGCATGTACTGGTTGCCGCGGAAGAAGTACGCCTTGCCGTTGGTGGGCCACAGGACGGCGGCATCGATCCGGTCGCTCCACAGGCCGGGCCAGTTCCCGGCGATCGGCCGCGGGTAGCCGGGGTCCACCCGGTTGGTCGCGATGTCCCAGCGCACGTACTGCCTGCCGCGGAAGAAGTAGACCTTCCCGTTGGGCCACGGGATGCCCGAGTCGACGGTGTCCCACAGGCCCGGCCAGTTCCCGGCGATGGTCAGTTCGTAGGTGGGGTCGACGACCCGGTCTTCCGCGATGTCGTAGCCCCTGTAGTGGGTGCCGCGCATGAAGTAGGCGTTGCCGTTGTTGTACATGATGGCCGCGTCGAGGCCTCCGCCGCTCCAGAGTCCGGGCCAGTTCTCGCCGATCGCCCGCGGGTAGGCCGGGGCGACCCGGTCCGCGGCGACGTCGTAGCCGACGTACTGCCAGCCGCGCATCAGGTACGCCTTGCCGTCGTTCCACATCACGGCGCCCTGGATGCCGTCGCCCCACAGGCCGGGCCAGTTGCCGGCGATCGGCTTGGGGTAGCCGGGGTCCACCTTGTCGGCGGCGATGTCGTAGCGCATGTACTGGTTGTCACGGAAGAAGTAGGCCTTGCCGTTGTTCCAGACGATCGCCGCGTCGATCCGGTCGCCCCACAGACCGGGCCAGAACTGGCCGATGGGCAGCGGGTAGCCCGCGTCCACCTTGTCGGTCGCGATGTCGTAGCGCATGTACTGGCTGTCGCGGAAGAAGTACGCCTTGCCGTTGGGCCACACCACACCGGCGTCGATCCGGTCGCCCCACAGTCCGGGCCAGTTCGGGTTGATGGGCAGCGGGTAGCCGGGGTCGACCCGCCGGCTGGCGGGGTCGATCCGGTAGTACTGGCCGCCGGCGAACACGTACACCTTGCCGTTGGGCCAGAAGACGGGCGCGGTCAGCATGCGGAGGCTGAGCGTTTCGACGAAGGAGCTGTAGTTGTCGGCGTTCTTCGCCGCCTTGTCCGGGTTGCTGATCGCGAGGGCGCGCGAGGCCGGAAGGCCGTAGACGATGTCGTCGGTGTCGACGTTCGTGGCCGCGTGGCTCCACTCGTGCGCGACGGCCCCGAACCGGGAATCGGTTCCGGTCGCCGGGAGCGTGTAGAAGGCCGGACAGACGTAGACGGTGTCCGATCCGAGGTGGGTGTAGTTGGTGGTGTTGGCTCCGCAGCTCGGAGGGCTCAGGTCGTAGGTGATCTCCCTGTTCATCCAGGCGCGCGTCCCGGCCATGCGGTCCCGCACGGTCTTGTAGCGGGAGACGCTGTCCACCCCGAACCATTCCCGGTAGAGGCTGTTGTCCGTCCGGCCGCTCCAGCTGTCCAGCTCGGCGATGGACGCGTCCAGCCAGGCGCACGCGTTGTCGTGCGCGGCGAACACCTCGGCGAACCCCGGGGGAAGCACGATGTCCCGCAGCAGCGCCGACGGCCGCTCCGTGTCCGGGGCGATCACGACCCGCCGGGCGTCGTCCCTCGGCCCCTCCCTGCGCGCCCGCTCGCCGGACGTGGCCCGTGCGGTGCCGTCCGGCAGGAGGTCGAAGCACGTGCTGACCGGATCGAGGGTGAGTCCCTGGTGCTCGTGCCGGGGGCGTGAGGTGATGGCGTCCGGCCCCACGACGGGGATGACATCGGCGAAGCGCACCAGCAGGGTGACCTCGTACGTACCGGGCTCGTCCAGCGCGAACGACTCGGTGACGTCGAGCTCCTCGACGATGGTCTCGCCGATGCGGAGGGTGCGGTAGGAGTCCGGACCGGGGTCAGTACGGCTGACCAGCCGTCCGTCGTAGGGAACGGCCTGGCTTTCGTGCCGCACCTCAAGGAAGTTGAAGACTTCACCTTCGAGGGGGGTGTTCCACACAAGTAGCCGGTAGTCCCTGTCGCCCAGGTTCTCCAGCTCGAAGATGAGTGACACCGGTTCACCCCGGCTGTACGTCGGGGCGGCCCTGATGGCCAAACGGAAGTCGTCGCGCATGGGTCGACTCCTCACGCGAGGGGGAGGAAGAGCGAGCCCTGGCCGGAGAACTCCACAATGGGGCCACAGGCCCGCCCTTCCAGCGTCGACCACTCCCGACCGCCCCGCATCCCAGGGCTGCCGGGAGATCGCCTCAGAGACTCCGGACGAACGCCGTGAACGCCTCCGGGGTGACGGTGAAGGCGGGGCCGCCGGGGTTCTTGGAGTCCCGGACCGCCACCTTGCAGGGCTGGGCGGCCACCTCGACGCAGTCGCCGCCGGTGTTTCCGCTGTACGAGGCCTTGCGCCAGGCGGCGGAGCCGAGCGGGGCGCACTCGACGCATTCGCCGCCGGTGTTCCCGCTGTAGCTCGACTTACGCCACCGCGCGTTGGTCAGGTTCTGGTTGATGCCCATAACGTTCCTCCATTACGCGGACAATCAGTGCCGCCGAAGCCTCAACGGAGAGAGCAGCGGCCTGCACGTGAGCGTAACGAAGCGAGGCTTCTTTGACCGTGTCAGGGTTGGCCGTCATGTGTCCGGAGATGAGGTCCTCCGAGTAGACCATGTCTGGGTCATCGTCGAACCTCATGGCAGTGAACGAGCCGATCAGGCTGGCGTGTTCACCTGCCGCGAAGGGCAGCACCTGGATCCTTACCCAGCGCTTCTCTCGAAAGCGCAGTAGGTGGGCCAGCTGGTCCCGCATGACGTCCAGGCCGCCGATCGGTCGGTACAACGCAGCCTCGTCGAGCACCACCCACACCATGGGCGGGTGCTCCCGGTCCAGGATTCGCTGACGGTCCAGTCGTGCGGCCAGCATGTCGTCCAACTCCTCCGGCAGTCCGCTGGCCAGCACAGCGCGCGCGTAGTCAGGCGTCTGCAACAGCCCGTACACCAACTGCGCCTGATACGTGGAGATGTACGAGGCCCGAGCCTCCATCTCTGCGAACGGCTGGAACCACGTCGGCAACACGCTCCGCAGGACCAGCCCCACCAGGCGGGAGAAGTGCCCGTCCGTGCCCAGGGCCGCGTCCACCCGTTCCGAGAAGTCCCGCGTCGGGACCCGCTTGCCGTTCTCGATCATGCCGATCAGGGAGCCCGTACAGAAGATGATCGCGCCCAGCTGCGCCTGCTTGAGGCCGGCCTCTTCTCTCAGTCGGCGCAGCTCGTAGCTGTAGTAGTCCAGCGGCGAGGCACTGGGATCGATTTCACGGACCTGAGCCATGGGACGGTCACTCCGATCAGGAAGTACAGCCTATCTCCGAGCGTAACGAGTTGGATACGCAGCGGTGCGCAAAATCCGGTAACCGTCCCTGGTCCTGCGTGGGTATCGCTAGGTTGAATCACAGCACCGAAAGGGGGTGGGCCAGGTGATCCGTGCGTACAAGTTCCTCATGCGGCCCACTGCCGGGCAGCAGGTCGCGCTGGGCGAGATGCTGCGCGATCACTGCTCGCTCTACAACGGCGCGTTGCAGGAACGCCGGGACGCCTGGCGGCATGTGTCGAAGACGAGTGTCCAGTACGGGATGCAGTCCGCGCAGCTCAAGGAGATCCGGGCGTTCGACCCGGAGTGTCAGGGCCGCTGGTCGTTCTCCTCTCAGCAGGCGACACTGCGCCGTCTCGCCAAGGCGTTCGCCGCGTTCTTCCGCCGCGTCAAGTCCGGTGACACGCCTGGCTACCCGCGCTTTCGCGGGATGAACCGGTTCGACACGGTGGAGTTCCCCGAGGACGGCGACGGCTGCCGATGGGACTCCACCCCGCACGACCCGGTCACCTGCGTCCGCTTCCAGGGTGTGGGGCACGTCAAGGTCAACCAGCACCGGCCATTGACCGGCAAGGTCAAGACCATCACCGTCAAGCGCGAGGGAAAACGCTGGTATGTGATCCTGACCGCCGAGCAGGCACAGCCCGAGCCGAAGCCCAAAACGGGCAGCACGGCTGGAATTGACATGGGTTTGACCCACTTCCTCGCCGACTCCAGCGGCGGGTTTGTCGAGAACCCGCGCCACGGGCGGAAGGTTGCCGCGAAGCTCGGAGCCGCACAGCAGGCCCTTGCCCGGTGCGAGCGCCGAAGCAACCGGCGCAAGAAGACCGTCCGCAAGGTTGCCGACCTGCACCGCAAGGTCCGCCGCCAGCGCCTCGACCACGCCCACAAAACCGCCCTGGACCTGGTCCGCCAACACGACTTCATTGCGCACGAAGACCTCAAGATCCGCAACATGGTCAGGGCGCCCAAAGCGAAACCCGACCCTGACCATCCCGGCAGCTTTTTGCCCAACGGGGCCGCCACGAAGGCCGGACTCAACCGCTCAGTCTCGGATGCCGGATGGGGGGTGTTCCTGAAGATCCTGCACGCCAAGGCTGAAAGCGCCGGACGAGAGCTGATCGCTGTGGACCCCCGCAACACCTCCCGGACCTGTCCCCAATGCGGGCACGTCGGAGCAGAGAACCGGCCCACCCAGCAGAGGTTCCACTGCGTCGCCTGCGGCCACCACGCGCACGCAGACACGGTGGGCGCCTTGAACGTTCTACGGGCCGGGCTGGTCCGTCGCGACGCCAACCCGGCCTAGCGAGAAGCCCCCTCCTTCAGGAGGGGGAGGAGTCACGTGACACACCGCCGCCCCACCCCGGTGAGGGGCAGGGCGGAGGTGTCGCTCGGCGCGGGGTGGGGGGAGATCAGCAGGCGCCGAGGTCCTTCCAGACGCCCCACTCACCCGTGGTGCCGGGGTCTCGTTCTGCGTCCACCACTGGGCCTTGTACTTGCGGCCGTTGTGCGCGACCTCGTTGCCGGCCGTGTAGACCGTGCCCGCGACGTACGCCGGCGTCGAGCCGCAGCCCGTCGGCGGGGTGGTCGGGGGCGTGGTCGGCGGGGTCGTGGGCGGAGTGGTCGGAGGCGTCGTCGGCGGGGTGGTCGGCGGGACGGTGGTGCCGCCGAGGGCGTCCGAGATCTGGTTCAGCAGGGTGGTGTTGTTGTCCAGGCCGAGCAGGGAGTACATCATCGCGCCGGCCAGGCCGCGCTGCTTGCCGTAGTCGACCCGGGCCTGGATGGACTTCTGGTTCAGGCCGGTGAAGAACTCGCCGTCCTTGTAGAAGTACGAGGCCTTGGCCTGGTCGTCCCAGAAGGTGGTCGCCGGGTTGTCGACGAGGCCGCCGAGCTCCTTGTAGTTGGCGATGCCGGCCTGCTGGCTGGTGGGGCGGGCGCCCGAGGCGCCGGTCGCGGACTGGGCGAGGCCGTTGTTCGCCCCGGCGGGGACGCCCTTCCAGCCGCGGTAGTAGAACTCGTAGCCCAGCGTCAGCTTGTTGGCGGGAAAGCCGCCGGTGATGCCGTAGGCCGGGTTGCCGTCGATCCAGGAGTCGATCGCGTTGTCGACGCTGTACTTCTGGGTGCCCGGCGCGATCGGGTCGGTCGGGTCGTTCGCCCCGGAGTAGAGCGGGGACTGGTGGTAGGTCGGGCCGTCGCCGTCCCAGGCTCCGTGCATGTCGTACGTCATGATGTTCGCGTAGTCGAGGTACGAACCGATCTTGTCCGTCTCGATGTACTTGATCTTGTCCTGGCCGGCCGGGAGGGCGGCGGTCAGCAGGAACTTCTTGCCGCCGTTGGCCTGGCCGTAGGCGTCGAGCTGCTCGCGGAACTCCTTGAGCAGGAGCGTGAAGTTCTGCTTGTCCTCGGGGGCGTAGTGGTTGCCGAGGTGGCCGCCGGAGGAGCCCGGGTACTCCCAGTCGATGTCGATGCCGTCGAAGATGCCGGCCGCGACGCCCTGGCCGCCGTAGCCGCCCTCGACCGGGAGGTTGCCCTTGATGTACTGGTCGATGCAGGAGGAGACCAGCTTCTTGCGGGAGGCGTCGGTCTTGGCCGCGTCGCTGAAGTACTTGGAGTAGGTCCAGCCGCCCAGCGAGATGTTGATCTTCAGCTGGGGGTACTTGGCCTTCAGCTGCTTGAACTGGTTGAAGACGCCGACGATCGGCTGGTCCCACTTGTCGGCGACCCCGCTGACGCTGTCCGCGGCGCTGAAGGACTTCTGGTAGTCGGCGCAGGAGTCGCCCGCGCCGTCACCGGCGTTGGGGTTGTTGTCGTCGCCCGCCGCCTTGTTCGCCTCGAAACAGGTGAGGTTGGTGGGGTGGATGTTGCCGAACGAGTAGTTGATGACGTCCAGCTTGCCCGCTATGCCCCGGGTGTCGAGGTGCTTGGGGTAGAAGGCGTTGCCGTACACGCTCCACTGGTCGTAGTAGGCGATGCGGACGCCGCCCGCCGCTGCCGCGGCGCCGGCCGGGACGCCGGCGGCCTGGGCGGTGCCGAGTCCCGCGAAGGAGGCCAGCGCTCCGGCGGCCAGCGCGGCCGTGGCGGCGGCCGCGATGAGGGGTTTACGGATGTGCATGAGCTGTCTCCGTGGGGGTGGGAGGGGAGTTCAAGCGGTTCGGGTGAGAGAAGTGATAGCGATCACTCCACCCCCACGTCAATGGTTCGGACCAAAGAAGGACTAGACCACTCACGCGCTATTTCCCCAAGTCAGAGACCTGAGCGCACAACAGAAACCGCCCGCCACCCCGGGTGACGAGCGGTTTAAGGCTGCCTTCAGGCAGCTCCGTGCAAGGTTTCGGCAACAAACCAGCCAAACGCCGTTCGCGCGGGGTCAATCGGCGGCGGGTACCTCCACCGGCATCCCGTACACGTCTGCGACGAGCTCGTACGAGCGCAACCGGGCGGCCCCGCTGTGGGCGTTGGTGGTCAGCATCAGCTCGTCCGCACCCGTTCGCTTGGCCAGGTCGTCGAGCCCGGTGCGGACCTCGTCGGGGGTGCCGTGGACGACGTTCGCGAGCCAGCTGTCGACGAACTCCCGCTCCAGCGGGGAGAACGCGTACGCCGCCGCCTCTTCGGGCGTCGGGATCAGGCCGGGCCGTCCGGTGCGCAGGCGCAGCATCGACAGCGCGCCCGTGAGCACCTGGGCGCGGGCCGCCGCGTCGGTGTCGGCGGCGAGCGCGGAGACCCCGATGACGGCGTAGGGCGCGTCGAGGACGGCCGAGGGGCGGAAGCTCTGGCGGTAGAGGTCGAGCGCGGGCAGGGTGCCGGCCGCCGAGAAGTGGTGGGCGTAGGCGAAGGGCAGGCCGAGCTCGCCGGCGAGGCGGGCGCTGAAGCCGGAGGAGCCGAGCAGCCACAGCGGCGGCCGGCCGGCGGGGCCCTGGACCGGGCCGGGTACGGCGTGCACGCGGGCGTACGGGTGCCCGTCGGGGAAGTCGTCGTCGAGGAAGCGGGTGAGCTCCGCGAGCTGCCGCGGGAACTCGTCGGCGGCCTCGTCGAGGCGGCCCGGTCCGCGCAGTGCGAGGGCGGTGCGGCCGTCGGTGCCCGGGGCGCGGCCGAGTCCGAGGTCGATCCGGCCCGGGGCGAGCGCCTCCAGGGTGCCGAACTGCTCGGCGACGGCGAGCGGGGCGTGGTTGGGCAGCATGACCCCGCCGGAACCGAGCCGGATGCGGGAGGTGTGCGCGGCGAGGTGGGCCAGGATCACGGCGGGCGAGGAGCTGGCGACGCCGGGCATGGAGTGGTGTTCGGCGACCCAGTGGCGGTGGTAGCCGCGGGATTCGGCGAGGCGGGCGATCTCGACGCTCGTACGGAGGGAGGCGTGGGCGGTGCTGCCCGCGCCGACGGTGACGAGGTCCAGGACGGAGAGCGGTACGGTCGCCCGGCCGTGCGCGGTGGCGCGGATCCCGCTCGCGTTCCGGTTCTCCGCCGCGCCCGCCCTCACGTGGGCCCGTACGTCGTCCCCTGCGTCACTCATCGTCGCTCCCGTTTCGCTCTCCTGGGCGTGCGGCATCAGTACGACACCGTACGAAGAACTCGAACCATGGGCGGTCGCCGGGCATTCCCGCGGGGGGCCGACTGATGGTCATGCCACTGGCATATGCCAATGGAGTAGGTCCAGGCAGACAGACATAATTGAGCCAGCAATCTCCCCAACCGGCGCTCCACATGGGCCTCTTGATGGCTATCGTGGTAGGGCAAGCGGTAACAACCTGCTAGGGGGGAAACCGTGGCGCTGAAGCCCGAGCCGACCGCGCCGTTCCACTCGGTGCAGTACGCACTACGCGTACTCGAAACGATCGCACGTCACACCGGTGGTGTGACGGACGTGCAGATCGCGCGTGAGACCGGCCTGCCCGCAGCCCATCTCGCTCCTATGCTGCTGATGCTGCGCCGCGAGGGATACGTCCTGCAGGTGTCCGACGGCGCTTACGCCATAGGGGATTCCCTCGTCCTGCTCGGCTCCGGCATCGACCGGCAGCAAGCGCTCACCGACAAGCTCCAGGAGACCCTGGACCGACTGCGCGACTCGGTCGGCGCGGCCGTCTACATCAGCCGGTACGTGGACGGCGAGGTCAGGATCACGCAGTTCGCGGACAGTCCCCGCACGCCGAAGGTGCACGAGTGGGTCGACTTCCGCTCCGCAGCGCACGCCAGTGCGGTCGGCAAGTGTCTGCTGACGCAGCTCGACCTGAACGGGCGGCGCGACCACCTGTCCCGCCACAAGATCGCCCGGCTCACGTCGAAGACGATCGTGAACGAGCGGATCCTGTTCTCCAAGCTGGACGCCCAGCCGGCCACCGTGCCCATGCTGGACCTGCAGGAATACGCCGTGGGTACGGTCTGTGCGGCGGTCCCGATCACGGCCGGCGCCTCGGTGGGCTGTCTGGCCCTGTCGATGCCGGTCGAGCACGCACACCGGCTGCGCGCCGCGGCGGACACCTTGAACCGGAAGGCCGCACCTCTGCTGCTGTCGCTCACGCTCTAGGAACGGCGACTGGGGCGACAGCGGGGCGACACTAGGCCCAGAAGGCTCGGAAAACACTTCGGGCGGTTCCCGGTGAAACCGGAAACCGCCCGAAGGACAGGTGCGCCGCCAGGGACTCGAACCCCGGACCCGCTGATTAAGAGTCAGCTGCTCTAACCAACTGAGCTAGCGGCGCCTGCTGACAGAGAAAATACTACCTGGTCCTCAGGGGTGCTCAAAACCATTAGCCGCGGAGGTAGGCGAGGACCGCCAGGACCCGGCGGTGGGTGTCCTCCGCGGGCGGCAGGTCGAGCTTTCCCAGGATGTTCCCGATGTGCTTGCCGACGGCCGCCTCGGACACCACCAGCTCCCGGGCCACGGCGCCGTTCGACTTCCCCTCCGCCACCAGGCCCAGGACCTCCCGTTCCCGCGGGGTCAGCGCGGCCAGCGGGTCGCGCCGCCGGCGCAGGAGCTGGCGCACGACCTCCGGGTCCACCACCGTGCCGCCGGCGGCCACCGTCACCACCGCGTCGAGGAACTGCTCCACCTGCCCGACCCGGTCCTTCAGCAGGTAGCCGACGCCGCCGCCGTCCCCGGAATCCAGCAGGTCGGCGGCGTACGAGCGCTGCACGTACTGGCTGAGCACCAGCACCGGCAGGGTCGGGCGCGCGGCCCGGAGCTCCACGGCGGCGCGCAGTCCGTCGTCGGCCAGGCCCGGGGGCATCCGTACGTCGGTCACGACGACGTCCGGGTCGTGGACGGCCACGGCGCGACGGAGCTCGTCCGCGTCCCCGACGGCCGCCGCCACCCGGTGGCCGAAACGCGTCAGCAGGCCGACGAGCCCTTCGCGCAGCAGGACCCCGTCCTCGGCGAGGACGATCTTCAAGGGCTCACCGGACAAGGGATCTCCAGGCTCAGAACGGTGGGGCCGCCGGGCGGGCTGGTGATCGTCAGTGTGCCATCGAGGACCGCGATCCGGTCGGCCAATCCGGTGAGCCCGGACCCGGCGGCCGCATCCGCGCCGCCGCGGCCGTCTTCGGTGACGTCTATGAGCAGCGCGGCGCCGGTGTGCCGGGCGGTGACGGCGGCGCGGGCCGCGCCGCTGTGCTTGCCGATGTTGGCGAGGGCCTCGCAGACCCCGAAGTAGGCGGCGGCCTCGACGGACTCCGGGAGGCGCGGCAGGCCGGTGCTCAGATCGGCGTCCACGGGGACGGCGGAACGCTCGGCGACGTCGGCGAGGGCCCCGGTGAGGCCGTAGTCGGTGAGGACCTGCGGATGGATGCCGTGGATCAGCTCGCGCAGTTCTGCGAGGACCTTGCCGGCCTCGTCGTGGGCGGCCCGTAGCCGGTCGGCGAGCGGGCCCGGGGGTGCGTCGAGGCGGGCCAGGCCGAGGGTCATGGCGAGGGCGACGAGCCGCTGCTGGGCGCCGTCGTGGAGGTCGCGCTCGATCCGGCGGCGCTCGGCCTCGAAGGCGTCGACGAGCCGGGCCCGGGAGCGGGTGACCTCGGCGAGCAGGCCCTGGAGCTCGCGCTCGCGGGGCGCGAGCAGGGCGCGGGTGAGGGCGGCGCGGGCCCCGGCGAGGGCGCCGAGCGGAAGGAGGAGGGCGGGGAGCAGCACGGCCCCGGCGGCGGCGATCGCGAAGGCGGGCGGGTAGGAGGTGATCAGCCACAGCTTGACCACCTTGACCTCGCCGTCAGCGGCGAGGGCCAGCTGGAGCGGGGTGGTGACCAGGAACAGCGGCAGGCCGAGCAGGGCCGCGACGGCGGCGAGGTCGACCCACCAGAGGAGGAGGCCGTGCAGGACGGCGTAGGCGAGCTCGCGCCAGGTGGCCTGCTCGCGGTAGCGCAGCCTGGCCCAGGCGAGGAGGCCGGGTTCGGCCGGCGTGCGGTGGGGGGTGCCGGCGGGGCCGCGGTCGACGAGGCCCAGCCGGCGGCGCTCGACGGCGCCGGTCGGTACGCCGACGAGCCCGAGCAGGGCGAGCAGCGGCAGGCCGACGAGGAAGGGGCTGAGCGCGGCGCCGGCCGCGGTGAGGAGGACGAGGACGAGGAGCAGGGGGATCCCGGCGAGGGCGCCCCCGGCGAGGTACCCGGCGGCCCGCCAGGGCCAGGCGGAACGGAGGTACCGGCCGCGGGCCAGGGCGGGCCAGGGGGTACGCGGGTGATCGTCCATGCGGGAACGCTAGCCGCGGACCCGGCGGGGTGAACATGGCCCCAGCGGGCGTCAGCGGGGTATGCCCAGCCCCACCCCGGGGCGCCGCCCGACCCCGCGCCTCACACGCCGGCGGGGCTGGATTTCCCGGTCAGTGGGTCAGTAGGTCGGACCGGCCGTGCGACTCGTACTCCGCCATGAGTGCGGTCAGGGCGGCCGCGTCCAGGCGGCGGTAGCTCCCGGCCGGGGAGCGGTGCCAGACGGGGTCTTCGCATTGGAAGCCCTCGCGGCGGAGGGAGACGCGGTGGATCTTGTTCGTCGCCGTGGTCGGCATGGTCTCGACGATGCGGACGTAGCGCGGGGCCATCTTCGTGCCGAGGTCCGGCTGGCTGGAGAGGAAGGTCTCGAAGGCGGACGGGTCGAAGGCCGCGCCCTCCCGGAGGGCGAGGGCCGCCATGACCTGGTCCCCCGCCACCTCGTCGGGGACGGCGTAGACGGCGACCGCCGCCGCGTCCGTCCAGCGGGCCAGGATGTTCTCGATCACCGCCGCGGCGAGGTTCTCGCTGTCGACGCGGAGCCGGTCGTCGGTGCGGCCCGCGAAGTAGAGGAAGCCCGCTCCGTCGCGGAAGAAGAGGTCGCCCGTCCAGTACCAGCCGTCGCGGGTGCGGTCGGCCTCCGCGTCCGGGTTGCGCCAGTAGCCCTCGAACAGGCTGCGGCCGCGGTTGACCAGTTCGCCGATCGCCGCCGAACCGCCCAGGAGGCGGCCGTCCGGGTCGAGGACCGCGGGCGGGCATTCGACGCCCGTCTCCGGGTCGATCACCGCCAGGTCGTCGCCCGCGCCCGCCCGACCCAGGGCGCCCGGCGGGGTGTCCGGGGTGCGTTGGACGGAGGCGCCGCCCTCGGTGGCTCCGTAGCCCTCCACCAGCCGGACCCCGAACCGTTCGGCGAAGCGGGCCGCGTCCACCGCCCCGGCTTCGGTGCCGAAGCCGAGGCGCAGGGTGTGGGCGCGGTCGTCGGGGCGGGGTTCGGTGGCCAGGAGGTACTGGACCGCCCGCCCGACGTAGGTGAAGTACGTGGCCCCGTACGCCCGTACGTCGTCCAGGAACGCGGAGGCCGAGAAGCGGCGGCGCAGCGCCACCGGGGCCCCGCCGACGAGCGCCGGCAGCCAGTCGGCGATGACGGCGTTGCCGTGGAAGAGCGGCATGCAGATGTAGTGGACGTCGTCCGGGGTGACGGTGAACTGGCGGGCCAGCGCCGCTCCGGCGGCCGCGAGCCGGCCCTGGCTGCAGATGGCGGCCTTGGGGGCGCCGGTGGAGCCGGAGGTGAAGTAGAGGAGGAGGCGGGAGTCGGGGGCGGGGGCGCGCAGCGCGGCTTCGCCGGGCTTGGCGGCGGCATACGGGGCGAGCAGGGCCTCGTACTCCTCCGTGCCGGTGACCAGGACGCGTACGCCGGGCAGGTCGAGGCCGCGCAGCAGCGGCAGGTGGGCGCGCTCGGTGATCAGGATCCGGCAGTCGGTGTGCAGGATGTCGCGGGCGAGCTCGGGGCCGCGCCTGGTGGGGTTGATCCCGGCGACGGCGGCCCCGGCGAGGGCCGCCGCGCCGAGCCAGAACGGGAACTCGGGGGTGTTGTCGAGCAGGACCCCGAGGTGCGGCTCGGCCTCCGCGGGCATGAGGTCGACGAGGAGCGCGGCGCGCGCGGCGGCCTCCTGGGCGGTCCGGTGGTGGGTGAGGACACCGTTCTCGTGCTTCAGCCCGGGCCGGTGGTCGCCCCATTGGCGCGCTATGAGCTCCGCGACGGTTTCGGGTGCAGGCGTCGTCCGCATGCCGCCGGAGGGTAGCTGACGTAGCGTCAGAATTGAACGTCGGAGCAGGCGTAGAAGGCCATCGGGGTGTCGTTGACGGTCCAGACGGCCAGGATCAGGTGCCGGCCCGTCTTGCCGCTCGGCAAGACTCCCTGGTGGACGGTGGTCATGGCGGGGCGGGCGCCGTTGTAGGCGACCGCGAGGAAGGGCTGGGGTTCGAGGTCGGCGCGGGTGAGGGCCTTGGTGCCGGTCCAGCCGTTCTTGGTGACGTAGTACTTGATGTCGGTGGTGGAGTGGTTGGCGGTGAACTGCCACCGGAAAGAGTAGCTCTGCCCGCTGGTCACCTTGGTGGTGGGCCAGGCGCCGCCGCGCGGGTCGTCGAGCTCGGAGAACTGGGAGAGTCCGCCGGAACATATCTTGCCGTCGGCGGGACCGGCGGCCGGGAACCCCTTGAAGCCCTCGACGCTCTGCGGCTCCCACTGGATCGCACCGCAGTTGGTAACGGTGCGGTTGGCGCAGAGCTTCTGGCGGCTGATCGGGGTGTCGGTGTAGCCGTGGCTACTGGCGGCGGGGGCGCCGACGAGGGTGATTCCGGCGACGAGGCCGAGGCCGAGCGCGGCGATGCCGGCCCGTTTGGGCATTCTGGGCATGCGGATGGGACGCATGATGCTCCTTGAACGTGGGGGGAGTTCGATGAGAGCGCGCGCAGGTGGGGGTTAGGTCTAGACCAAGTCCCAGATTATTGACGAGAGTTGGCCATGTCCAGACCAATGGGAAAACGGGTGGTCCGCTACCTTCCGGCCACCCGTTCCCGTACCGCTGGACGTCCGCTCCCTACTCGGAGCGTCCCGTGTAGAAGGCGACCGTGAGGTCCTTCACCAGCGCCTTGCGCTCGTAGTCGTCGAGCTCGACCAGCCCGCGCGAGGTCAGCCGGTGGACGGTGTCGTCGACGGCGTCCACGACCGAGCTCAGTACGGTGTCCCGGTGTTTGGCGTCGATCGCCGCGACCCGGCGGCGGCGCATGGCCTCGGCCACCTCGGCCGCGTACTCGATCCGTGTCGGCTGGGCCGAGAACACCTCGATCCCGACCGCCTCGGTCTCGGCCGCGAGCATCCGGGTCAGCGCGTCACCGACGGCCTCGGCGTCGCGCAGGGTCGGGGCGTCCTCGTGGAAGGCGTCTGCGGGCAGCTGCGACAGCACGCGGGCCATGGCCGATTCGACCTGCTCGGCGAGGTACTCCGTGTGGTCCTCGACGGCGAGGGTGGCGCGTGCGGTGTCCTTGACCTGCCAGACGACCTGGACGACGACCTGGAGGGCGAGGCCGCCGGCGTCCACGGCGGGCATCGGGTCGCTGCGCCAGTGGCGCAGGCGCACGTCGACCCGGCGGCGCAGCAGCAGGGGGCTCACCCAGGTCAGGCCGGTACGCCGGACCGTGCCGCGGTAGCGGCCGAAGAGGGTGAGCACCCAGGCGTGGCCGGCGCGGGCCCGACCGAGTCCGCCGAGCGACACGAGGGCGACGATCCCGAGGAAGGCGAGCGGCGGCCAGTGGGTGGCGCGCAGGCCGTGGTAGGCGCGGGGGGCCGCGCCGAAGGCGGCGACGAAGGCGGCGGGGACGACCCCGGCCCGCCAGAGCACGGCCGCGCAACCGGCGAGGGCCGTCCCGCCGACGATCACGCCGACCCAGCCGGGCAGCACCGGGCCCCTGTGCTCCCGGAGCCGGTCGTCACCGCGGGGGACCCGGCGGCCGGGGGCGGGGCGGGGTGCCTGCGGCGCGGGTGCGGTGGCCTGCGGCGCGGGTACGTGTACGGCTGGCTGCTGCTGCGTGCTCTGGAACGGGAGGTGTACCGGCACCTCGGTGACCGAGGTACCCCGGTGGGCTCCGGAGCGCGGGAGCTCCGGGGCCGCCCCGGCCTCGCCCAGGCCGCGGGCCACCGCCTGGGCGACGATCTCGACCGGTCCGGGTCCGGGGATGCCGGAGTGCGGCGGTGGCGCCGCGTCCACGGGTTCGGGAGCGGCGAGGGACTCGGGCTCGGATTCGGGCTCCGCCCCGGCCTTCGGCCCGGGCTCCGGCTCGAACTCGAACGCGAACTCCGGCCCGGGCTCCGGCTCGAACTCGGCCACTGGTTCGGGCGTGGCCTCGGGCTCGGTTTCGGTTGCGGGCGCGGGCGCAGCCTTGGCTTCGGGCGCGGCTTCGGCCTCGGCCTCGGCCTCGGCCGTGAACTCGGTGTCCATGCCGGCCTCGGCGGTCCGCAGGCGCAGGGTGGCCGGCCCGACGGGGACCTCCGCGTCCTGCGGGTGCGGGATGTCGAGGCCGGCGACGCCCTGGCCCCCCTCGTCGTACGGGTGGGCCCGGGCCGCCGGCACCTCCCACCCGTACGGCAGCTCGGGCGCCGGGCGGGTGGCCCGCGCCGCGGCCCAGCCGAACGAGGTCTCGGCGGCGCCGGCGGGCTCCGACGCGGCGGGGCCGCCCGTCGGGGCGGGCGGCGGGCCCTGCGGGGCGGCGTCGCGCGGCGCCGCGACGGCGACGGCGACGGTCGCGCGCACCGGTTCCGGCACGGGCGTCGGCTCCGCGGCCCACACCGGGCGGGCTGCCACCGGGACGGCGGACTCAAGGCCGCGGGCGGGCACGGGCGTCGGCTCGGGCACGGGCGTCGGGTCCGCGGCCCACACCGGGCGAGCTGCCACCGGGGCGGCGGGCTCGGGGGCGGGCACGGAAACGGGCGCGGGGGCGGGTGCGGGCTCCGGCACGGGGGCGGGATCCGCCGCGCGGACCGCCACCGGGGCGCCAAGCGGCGGCACTCGGAGGGTGCCCGTCGTCGAGGTGGTGCGCGTGGGGAACATCGTTACCTCCGTCATGCGAACAGCCGGCGCCAGGTTTCCGGGCCCGGGTAGCCGTTGGCCGAGGCGCCGGTCCAGCCCTGCGCGCGCTGGAAGGCCTCGACGTTGCGGCGGTCGGCCTCGCTCCAGCGCAGGTCCGGACCGGATGTGTAGTACTTGCCGAAGCCCTTCTTCACCAGCTGGCGGCCGAGGGCCCTGATGGCCTCGTTCGACTGGCCGGGGCGGAACACCAAGGCGCCCGGGTAGGCCCGTACGCCGCCCGGCCCCGGCGCGGCACCCACCGTCGGCGGGATGTTCTTGCCCTGCTTCTCGACCAGCAGCTTCCAGGTGTGCGCACCCGGAATCCCGTCGGCGTCCGCACCCGTCCAACCCTGGGCGCGCTGGAAGGCGGCGGTGGCGAGCTTGTCGTGGTCGCTCCACACCCGGTCGGCCACCCCCTTGGGGAAGAAGCGGTACGCGCCGCGCTCGATCAGCATCCGGCCGAGCTGGGCCACGTGGTCGTTCGTGGCGCCGGGGCCGAACTTGTCCGCGCCCGGGAAGACCGTCACGTCCCCCGGCTTGGAGCCCGCCGGCGGCTGGGCGCCCGGTGGGGTCGGGGCGGCCGGGACCTCCGGCATGATCCCGGCCGGCACGCCGTTGAAGCGGTACGGGACGTACTTCGTCGCGTTGCTCCAGTACCCGTAGGGCGTGGCCAGCTTCCGCGTGTTGGGGCGCGTCTGCTCGTAGGCGACGTAGTGCGTGTGCGTCGAGTCGACCCAGCCGCCGAAGATGACCACGTGCGAGCCGTTGTTGGGGTCCGCCGGGTTGTGGAAGAGGAGCATGTCCCCCGGCAGCAGCTCATCCTTTTCGATCTTGGTGGCGAACTTGTCGAGGCTGCCGGTCCATTCGTTCGACCCGAGGTTCCAGACCATGGAGACGTAGCCCGAGCAGTCCTGTCGGTACCCGTCCGTCCAGTACTCGGACATGCTGTACGGGACTTCCGCGTCCAGCCACAGCTTCGCCCGGTTGATGATCGTCGCTCGGTCGATCCGCCGCACCGCGCCGGGCTTGGCCGGGGCGCCGGGCTTCCCCACCGGCCCGCCCTTGGGGCCGTGCAGCGGGGTCCGGGCGCCCTGCGGCGAGCTCGGGTCGTCCAGGACCGCCGGCCCCGGGGTCGGCGTCGGCGTCGGCGTCGGGGTGGCCGCGGCCACCGCGGTCGTACTGCCGCCGCCCAGGACCACTCCCGCGGCGGTGGCCAGTACCAGCGCCCGGCGGGCGCCGCGTGCGGCCGGGTGCCCCCCGTCCCGGAGCGGTACGGCCCGCGCGCGGGCGAGGGCGCGGCGGCGCTGGGCGCAGCCCCGGCACGCACAGTCGCCCGCGGGCTCGTACTCCTCGAAACCGGGCATCGGCATCTGCACATGCGTCGGAGGCTGCATCGTCATGCGGTTCCGTCCACTCCCCTGCTCGTCCACTCGTCACCGGTCGGCCGGAGCCACACCTGATGAGGCATCAGGTGTGGCGCGCGCAGACATATGGTGCACGATAGACCCCTCAAACATGGGTTAATCGGACAAGGCGGGCGTGGCTGGTCACGGACACCCCTGGAGGTGGGGTAGAGTTTTCCCTGTCAGCAAGCGCCGCTAGCTCAGTTGGTTAGAGCAGCTGACTCTTAATCAGCGGGTCCGGGGTTCGAGTCCCTGGCGGCGCACAGACGGGAGAAGCCCCCGCAGCGAAAGCTGCGGGGGCTTCTTCGTTCTCCGCCGGCGGCACGGCCGCTCAGGCCGCGGTTCCCGGTGCGCCCGGGCGGGCGCCCACGCCCGTCAGGTAGGCGGAGACCACCACGTTCGCCGTGTACTCCTTGGCCACCTTGTCGTACGAGCCCCCGCAGGTCAGCAGCCTCAGCTCCGCGCGGCCCCGGACCCGCGGGCCGTAGGCCTTGTGCGCGTCGAAGGCCGCGCGCTCGTAGACCCGTACGTCCTCGATCGTGAACTCGGCGACCGAACCGTCCGTCCGCACCACCCGCACCTTGTCGCCCGGCTGCGCGGAGCTCAGACCGTAGAACACCGCCGGCTTGGACCGGGTGTCCACGTGCCCCACCATCAGCGCCGTCCCGGCCATCCCCGGCTGGGTGCCCCGGCCCCACCAGCCCACCGTGCCCGGCTGGTCGTACGGGGGCGGCTCGATCGCCCCGTCCTTGTCCAGGTCCCGGCTGATCACCGGGGCCTGGATGCCTATGGAGGGCACGTCGACGCGCTGGGGCGGGGCCGCGGCGAGCGGGGCGTGCGCGGCCGGCAGCCCCGGACCGACCGTCCCGCCGGCCTGACCGGCGGGCGGGGGCGGCGCCACGGTGAGCTGGCGGCCCCACAGCCACAGGCCGAGCACCAGTACCGCCCAGGCGGCGAAGGTCAGCAGCCGGCCGCCGGCGGAGGCCTTGTCCTCGTTGCCCGCGTTGCCCGCGTCGTACGCGTCGTACTCGTTCACCGGCGCCCACCGGCGCCCACCGGCACCGGCCTCACTCGCCGCTGCGGCGGCGGCGCAGGGCCAGCGCCCGGCCCGCGACGGCCAGGGTGGCGACCGCGGCGAGGACCGCGCCGATCACCGTGTGCGGCAGCCCCGGCCCGTCGGCGCCGTGGGCCTTCTTGGCCGACTCCGCCGCGAGCTCGGCGGACATGCCGCCGCCGCCCGCGTGCACCGGCCAGACGGGCGAGGCGTGGTGGGACGGACGGTACTCGGAGATCTGGACGGAGCCGCTGACCCTGTCGTGCCCGTCGCACGTCACCCGGACGGAGTGCCAGCCGGGCGAAACGTGCGAGCGGATCATCGCGTCGCCGTAGAGCGGGCTACGGCCGCCGTCGCGGCCGTAGAGGTCGACGTCCGACACGAAGGCGGCGGACTTGGCCGCTCCGCGGGTGCCGTCACAGCCCTGGACGCGCAGCTTGACCTGCGCTCCGGGGTGAGCCGGATTCGGGTCGACCGTGACGCTGCCGCGGTCACCGCGGTCCTCCTCGCCCGCGAGGGCGATCGGCGCGGTCACCGCCGAGAATGCCGCCAGGGCGATGGCCATCGCGGTGGCGCGGACAGCGATCGGAACACTGCGCATGGTGAACCTCCTCGACAAGGAGATTCACGCGCGGCGCGCCACCGCGCATCCGGAGCGGCGCCGTACGTGTCGGCCGCACGCCCCAAACGCGGTACGCCCGTTCGGCCGTACGCCGCACACCGCGTACCCGCGTACCCGCGTCAGATCAGGTCGACCAGGTCCGCGATCGAGGCGACCGTCTTGGTCGGGCGGAACGGGAACTTCTCGGTGTCCTGTTCGGTCGTCAGGCCGGTGAGGACGAGGAAGGTCTGCATGCCCGCCTCCAGACCGGCCAGCACGTCGGTGTCCATCCGGTCGCCGATCATCGCGCTGGTCTCCGAGTGCGCGCCGATGGCGTTCAGGCCGGTGCGCATCATCAGCGGGTTCGGCTTGCCCGCGAAGTACGGCTTCTTGCCGGTCGCCTTGGTGATCAGCGCGGCGACGGCGCCGGTGGCCGGGAGCGGGCCCTCGGTGGAGGGGCCGGTCTCGTCGGGGTTGGTGCAGATGAAGCGCGCGCCCGCGTTGATCAGGCGGACCGCCTTCGTCATCGCCTCGAAGCTGTACGTCCGGGTCTCGCCGAGGACCACGTAGTCGGGCTCGTGGTCGGTCAGGATGTAGCCGATGTCGTGGAGGGCGGTGGTCAGGCCCGCCTCGCCGATGACGTACGCCGTACCGCCCGGACGCTGGTCGTCGAGGAACTTCGCGGTGGCCAGCGCCGAGGTCCAGATGTTCTCGACGGGAACCTGCAGCCCCATGCGGCTCAGGCGGGCCTGGAGGTCGCGGGGGGTGTAGATCGAGTTGTTGGTCAGCACCAGGAAGGGCTTGCCGGACTCGCGCAGCCGCTTGATGAAGGCATCGGCGCCGGGGATCGGGGTGCCCTCGTGGATGAGGACCCCGTCCATGTCGGTGAGCCAGGATTCGATCGGCTTGCGCTCTGCCACTGGACTGTTCTCCGCTCTCGGTGACCTGCGACCTCTGGTCTCTACCACCCTATCGGGGCCGGGCCGCGGACGTTCCTGCTGTCCACGGCCCGGACCGGGGACCGGGGAGCGGTCAGCCCAGGCGGACGTTGTCGACGGTCCAGAACCAGTTGTTGTTGCCGCTGTAGCGGAAGCGGACCTGCACGTCGGTGGCGCCGGCCGGGACCTGGAGGGCGAGGGACTCGGACCCGGCGACCGCGTCGGCGGCGTAGGTCTTCACCACGGTCGGGGCGCCGCCGTTGTAGGAGACCAGGACCTGGGCGGTCTGGCCGGCCTCGTGGCGGTAGTGCGTCTGGAAGGTCAGATTCCGCTTGCTGCCGCCGCTGACCGCCCACTTGGGGGTGGAGAGGGTGGAGTCGAAGGTGCCGGTGTGGCTCTTGTCGTCCCACTCGTCGGAGTCGGCGACGGCGAAGACGTCTCGGGAGCGGACGTTCAGCTCGCGCCACTGGTCGCGCTGCGACTGGCTCCAGAACTCGTCGGTCGCGAAGGCCCAGCCGGCCCACTCGGTGACGCCGCCCGCGCCCATCTTGGAGTTGTCGACGGACCAGCCGGCGGGCGGGGTGTGCGTGAAGCCCTTCACCCCGGCCGGGATGCCCGTCTCGTCCACCCTGGCCCGGAGGTTCGGGCGCAGGGTGTCGAAGGGGTCGTCGTCCGGGGCGTTCAGCGGGACGCCGTCGAGGCCGGAGCCGCTGACGCCGACCTGGGCGAGCGCGGTGGCGGCGACGTCGGCCAGTCGCACGTCGGCGCGTACGGAGCCGGCCGGGATGCCGGCGCCCTTGGCGATGACGAAGGTGCCGCGCTCCTGGATGGTCGACCCGCCGTGACCGCCGGAGTCGGTGTGGCCGTGGTCGGTGGTGACCAGGATCTTCCAGTTCTCCTGGGCGTAGGTCGGGCGGTTCTTGACGGCGGTGAGGAGCTGGCCGACCAGGGTGTCGACGCGGGCGATGGTGTCGAGGTACTGCTGGCTGGCCGCGCCGTAGGAGTGGCCGGCCGCGTCGATCTCGCCGAGGTAGACGAAGGCGGCGTCCGGGTTCTGGCCCTGCAGTTCGGCGGCCGCGGCCGCGGCGATCTTCGGGTCCTCGGTGCGGTAGCCGTCGCGGTCGCCCTTGAGGGAAAGGCGCTTGTCGACCTTCGAGGAGAAGATCGGGCCGTTCTGGTCGGTGGAGGTGATGGGCTCCCAGTCGGCGGCCGCGTATGTGTTGAGGGCCGGCTTGGCGTTCTCGATGCGGGTCAGGAAGTCCGGGTGGGCGGCGTAGTTCTTGCCGGTGAAGGAGTTGTCCTTCACGCCGTGCTTGTCGGGCCACACCCCGGTGGCGATGGTGGACCAGCCGGGTCCCGAAGAGGTGGCGGCCATCGGGCTCGCGTAGAGGGTGCTGCGGGCCGTCAGCCCTTGCGCCATCAGGCCGTTCAGGTGGGGTGCGTTGGCGACCTTGACGCGGTCCAGGACCGCGCCGTCGATGCCGATGACGAGCACCTTGTCGGTGTTGGCCGCCGCGGCGGCGCCGGCGGGGGTGGCCAGGACGGCGGCAGCGATCAGGGCGGAGGTGACGGCGGTCGCGGCAACGGCACGACGTCCGGGCAGGGCAGGGGACACGTACTCCTCCTGGGAGCAAGTGAGCGGCGAAAGGAGCGGGGGAGTTTCGACGTGCACCGGGTCCGGACCGAAGGTGCGGTCCTCGGTCCAGACCTATCCCCCAGACTTCGTCCGGGGGGACCCCCAGGCAAAGGTCACTCTGACGGTCGGGGGTGGCCAGGGAGTAACCGGTCAGCTTCCGGTTGCCGACTTCCACGCGTCGACGTAGCCGGTGAGGTTCTCGTCGATGTCGGACCAGTTCGGCTCGAAGATCTCCACGCCCGTCATGAGCTTGGTGAGTTCGATGGCGTTGGCGTCGGTCGGCTTGACGTCGGTGCGCGCCGGGAAGCCGCCGCCGACCCCGCTGACCAGCTGCTGGGCCTCCTCGCTGAGCAGGAAATCGAGGAGCTTCTTGCCGTTCTCGGTGTGCGGGGCCCCGTTGACGAGGCCGGCCGCGTACGGCAGGGCGAAGCTGGTGGGCTTGCCGCCCTCCTTCGCCGGGAACCAGATGCCCAGGTTCGGCATGGACTTGGACTGCGCGAAGTTCATCTGGACGTCACCGTTGGCCACGAGCAGCTCGCCCTTGTCGGTCTTGGGCGCCAGCTTGCTGGTGGAGGAGGACGGGCCGACGTTGTTGGCCTGGAGCTTCTTCAGGTAGTCCATCGCCGCGTCCTTGCCGCCGAAGTCGTGCATCGACTTGATGAGCACGGCGGTGCCATCGCCCGCGACGCCCGGGGTGGAGTACTGCAACTTGCCCTTGTACCGGGCGTCCAGCAGCTCCTCCCAGGTCTTGGGGGCCTCGGCGAGTTCCTTCTTGTTGTAGACGAAGCCGAAGTAGTTGTTGACGACCGAGGTCCACTTGCCGTCGGCTGCCTTGTCCGCGCCGTTGACCTTCTCGGAACCCTGCGGCTTGTAGGACTGCAGCAGGCCCTTGCCGTCGGCCTGCTGGATGAAGGGCGGCAGGGTGATCAGTACGTCGGCTTGGGTGTTGGTCTTCTCGCGGACGGCGCGCTGCACCATCTCGCCGGACCCGCCCTCGACGTACTTGACCTCGATGCCGGTCTTCTTGGTGAAGTCGGCGAAGACCTTGTCGTACCAGCCGTCGCCCTTCTCGCTCTTGAGGCCGTCGGCGCTGTAGACGGTGACGACCTTCTCGCCGCCCTCGGAGTCGGCGGCGGAGGAGCCGGCTCCGCAGGCGGTGAGGGAGGAGGCGAGGGCGAGGCTGCCGGTGACGACGGTGGCGGTGCGCAGGAGTCTCTTGCCTGTCATGGAACTTCCTTACGGAGAAGGGGAGTCGGGTACGGGGAAGGGGAATCGCAGGGGAGGGCGGTTCAGCGGTAGGAGGCCCTGGTGCGGACGCGGGACACGAGCAGGAGGACCAGCAGGGTGGTGGCCATCAGGACCACGGCGACGGCGGAGCCGCCGTAGAGCGAACCGCGGTCGGTGGCGGTGAAGATGCGGACCGGGAGGGGCGTCCAGTCCGGCGGGTAGAGCATCATCGTGGCGCTCAGCTCGCCCATGGACAGGGCGAAGCAGAGGCCGGCCGCCGCGGTGAGGGACGGCAGCAGGAGGGGGAGTTTGACCCGCCACAGGACGTACGCGGGACGGGCGCCCAGGGAGGCGGCGGCCTGCTCGTACGCCGGGTCGAGCCGTACGATCGCCGCCGAAACCGACTGGTGGGCGAATGCCGTGACGAGGATCGTGTGCGCCAGGACGACGATCGTGCTGGTGCCGTTGAGCAGGACCGGGGGCCGGCTGAAGGCGACGAGCACGGCGAGGCCGACGACCACCGACGGCACGGCGACGGGCAGCACGAACAGCGCGTCCAGGAAACGTTTCCCGCGCTTGTTCAGCGTGGCCGCGGCGAGCGCGGCCCAGGTGCCGACGGTGAGCGCGAGGAGGCTGGCGGCGAGGGCGGTGACCAGGCTGGTGGTCAGGGCCCGGAGGGACTCGCCGCGCACGGCGGCCGCGTAGTTCTCGGTGGTCGGTCCGGACGGGAGGGCCCCGGACCAGTGGGTGGCGAAGGAGGCCCCGACCACGACGAGCAGGGGCAGCGCGAACAGCGGCAGGAAGAGGAGGCCGAAGAGGCCCCAGGCGGCCCATCGGCCGCTCTTGCTATGCACCAGCACGCTTGCCCACCGTCCGGTAGAGGCCGAACAGGCCGACGGATATCGCGATGTTGACGACGGCGACCACGCAGGCGGCCGCGTAGTCGGATTCGAGGATGGCCTTGCCGTAGATGAGCATCGGGAGGGTCGTGACGTCCTTGGCGCCGGTGAACAGGACGATGCCGAACTCGTTCAGGCACATGACCAGGACGAGGCTGCCGCCCGCGGCGAGGGCCGGGAGGGCCTCGGGCAGGATCACCTGCCGGACGATCCGGGCGGGCCGGGCGCCGAGGCCGGCGGCGACCTCCAGCTGGGCGGTGTCCAGCTGGGAGAAGGCGGCGAGCAGCGGGCGCATCACGAAGGGCGTGAAGTACGTGATCTCCGCGAGCAGGACGCCCCAGGGCGTGGTGAGGAAGCGGAAGGGACCCTCGGCGGCGCCGGTGAGATCGGTGACGAGGCCGTTGGCCATGCCGACCGTGCCGTAGACGAAGAGGAGGGCGAGGGTGATGAGGAAGGAGGGGAAGGAGAGGAAGACATCGATGAACTTGGCGACGCCACGGGCCCCGGGGAAGGGCACGAAGGCGATGATCAGCGCGAGCACGAAGCCGAGTACGAGGCAGCCGGCGGTCGCGCCGACGGCCAGCCAGACGGTCGTCCCGAGGGCCTCGCGGAAGCCCTGCGAGGCGAAGACGGAGGCGTACGCGTCGAAGGCGCCGCCGCCGTTCTCGGGGCTGAGGGACTGCTGGACGACCAGCGCGAGCGGGTACAGGAAAACCAGCGCGAGCACGACCACGGGCGGCAGGGCCCACACGCCGCGCGGCACCCTCACCCCTGCCGGCGCACCATCCAGCCCAGCCGTCGCACCATCCAGCCCCGCCGGCTCACCATCCAGCCCCGCCGGCGATTGAGGCGCGGGGTCCGGGGCGGAGCCCCGTGGGGGTTCGGCTCGCCGCGAGGCGTCACGCACGGGACACCCCCGCCCCCAACAGCACCGCGTCCCGCGGCTCGAAGTGCAGCGTGACCCGGTCCCCCAGCGCGGGCGTCTCCCGCAGCTCGGGGAGGTCCGCCTTCACGCGGTGCCCGCCGACGTCCACGTACAGCCGGTGCGTCGAGCCGCGCCACTGCACCTCGGTGATCGTCCCGCTCAGCGCGTTGGGGCCGGTGCCGAGGCCGAGCAGGTGCGGCCGTACGCACAGGGTGGCCGTCGAGCCCGGCGCCGCGCGGCCGCGGTCCAGGGCCAGGGGGTACCCGGCGAACAGTGCGCCCCCCTCGGCCACGGTGACCGGCAACAGGTTCGCGTTGCCGACGAACGAGGCGGTGAACGCGGTGCGCGGGGCCCGGTACAGCTCCTGGGGGGTCCCGCAGTCCTGCAGCCGGGCCCGGTCCATGACGGCGATCCGGTCGGCCAGGGTGAGTGCCTCCACCTGGTCGTGGGTGACGTACAGAATCGATACGTCGGGCAGTTCGCGGTGCAGCCGGGCCAGCTCGGTGAGCATCCCGGAGCGCAGCTGCGCGTCGAGGGCGGACAGCGGCTCGTCGAGCAGGAGCACCCCGGGGCGGATGGCGAGGGCGCGGGCGATGGCCACGCGCTGTTGCTGGCCGCCGGAGAGCTCGCGGGGGTAGCGCCGCGCGTAGGCGGCCATGCCGGTGAGTTCGAGGGCTTCGGCGACCCGGCCGGGGATCTCGGCCCTGGGGGCCTTCTGGGCCCTGAGGCCGAAGGCGACGTTGTCCTCGACCCGCATGTGCGGGAAGAGCGCGTACTGCTGGACGACCATGCCGATGCCGCGCTGGTGCGGCGGGAGCGCGGTGACGTCCCGGCCGCCGATCAACACCCGCCCCGCAACGGGTCGTACGAATCCGGCGACGGCGCGCAGGGCCGTGGTCTTGCCGGAGCCGGAGGGGCCGAGCAGGGCCATCACCTCGCCCGGTTCGACGGTCAGGTCGAGGCAGTCCAGGACGGTGTTGCCGCCGTAGGCGACGCTGACCCCGTCGAAACGGATGCCGCTCACGGCGACTCCAGTAGCAGCGAGGGAAGTTCGGCGACGGAGGCCAGGACGTGGGTCGCGCCGTGTTCCGTCAGCGCCGCGCGGTCGTGGGCTCCGGTGAGGACGCCCGCCACGGTCCCGGCGCCGGCGCGTCGGCCGCTGAGCACGTCGTAGGCGGTGTCGCCCGCGACCACGACGTCGCGCACGTCGGCCACGGCTCCGGTGCGCAGGAACGCGGTCAGCACCATGTCCGGGTACGGGCGGCCGCGGCCGCCCGCGTCGGCGGGGCAGAGGGTGAAGTCGGCGAGGTCCTGCCAGCCGAGGGCGTCGAGGATGGCGTCCTGGGTGACCCGGGCGAAGCCGGTGGTCAGGACGACGGTGCGGCCGTCGGCGCGGAGCTGCTCGATCGCGGCGCGGGCGCCGGGGAGCGGGGTGACGAGACCGCCGTCGACGAGGGCGCCGTAGGCCTCCTCGAAGGCGGAGTTGGCGCGGCGGGCGAGTTCCTCCGTGCCGAAGAGGTGGCGGAAGACCGAGATCTTGGACTCGCCCATGGTGTCGAGGACGTACTGGAGCTTCTCGGCGTGGTCGGGGGTCCCGGGCCGGACGCCGAGCCGCTCGGCGGCCTGCTCGAAGGCTCGCTCGACGAGTCCTCCGTCGGCGACGGTGGTGCCGGCCATGTCGAGGACGACCAGCTTGCGGCGGGTGCCGTCGGTTCCGTGCGTGGTGCTGCTGTCGCGGTTGCTGTCGCTCATCTGACTTACCAGCCCAGTTCGTTCGCGGTGGTCTCGGCTATGGCGGGCGAGCAGGTCATGCCGCGCCCGCCGGGTCCGGTCACCAGCCAGACGCCGTCGGCCACCTGCTGGCGGTGGACGACGCGGGTGGTGTCCGTGCACTGCGCGTACACGCCCGCCCAGCGGTGGCGGATCCTCGGCAGCGGGCGGCCGAGGAAGGATCCGGCCACGGCGGCGACGTGCTCGTAGGGGTCTTCGAGGGTGTCGAAGGCGAAGGGGTGCTCGTACTCGTGGGTGTCGCCGATGGTCAGTCCGCCGTCCCAGCGCTGGACCATCAGCAGCTGCATCTTGTGTTCGGCGGCGATCGGCGCCTGCTCCTGCTCGGCGTTGAGCGCGTCGAGGGCGGGGGACTCGTAGGCGGGGTAGTAGCGGAAGCTGTCGGCGTCCGCCACCGAGGTGGGCAACGACTCGCCGAGCGGGTCGGTCTGCATCATTTGGAGGCGGACGCGGCGCACGGGCAGGTCG
Source organism: Streptomyces sp. NPDC091682 (assembly GCF_044756625.1). NCBI lineage: Bacteria > Bacillati > Actinomycetota > Actinomycetes > Kitasatosporales > Streptomycetaceae > Streptomyces > Streptomyces sp. NPDC091682. Next base: position 38,664 of record NZ_JBIVTH010000033.1, read on the forward strand.
GGGACCAGTTCGCGGACCAGGCCGGACAGCCAGGCCCCGGTGGCCAGGACCACCGCGTCGGCGCGGTGGACGTCGCCGTGGTCGTCGCGGACGGCTGCGGGGCCGACCACTTCGCGGACCTCGCGACCGGCGAGGAAGGCGTAGCGGCCGGCGGCGCGGGTGCGCAGGGCCTCCCGGAGGTGGAGTTGCGCGGTGCGCGGCTCGACGGCCGCGTCCCGCTCGCACCACAGGGCCGCCTCGAACGCGCCGCGCAGGGCCGGGTTGACCTCCCGCGCCTCGGCCGCGGTGAGCAGCTTGTAGCCGCGGGCGGCGGCGTCCGGGCGGGCCAGGGCCGCCTCGGCGACCGCGAGTTCGCGGGGGGTGCGGACGGGGGTGAGGGAACCGTTGGCGCGGAAGCCCAGGCCGGGCACCTCCGCGCCGATGCGCTCCCAGAGCTCGCGGGCCCGCAGGGCGGTGTCCAGCTCCTCTCCCCCGGCCCGTCCGCTGACCCAGATCTGGCCGAAATTGCGCAGGGACGCGCCGCGGGCCTCCGTCTCTCGCTCGATCTGGACGACCTCGTGGCCGCGTTCGACTGCTTGCCAGGCGTGCATGGTGCCGACCACGCCGCCTCCGACGACTATGACTCTCACGCCGCCAACGGTGGGTCGGGTCCGTGACCCGGGAGGATCGGTCCGGCAACCGCCCGGTGAACAACCCTCGACGCTTGGACTAGACCCGTTATCTTCTCGTGACATCAATGCGTCCCTTTCTGCCCGGTACGCACCGATGGATCCTGGGCTATTCGGCGCGCAGTCGGGTCGTGAAGCTGAACCGGTCACCACGGTAGAGCGAACGCACCCGCTCCAGCGGCCGGCCGTCCTGGTCCCGCGAGAAGCGGTGGATGAGCAGCATGGGCAGGGCGGGCGGGGTGCCGATCAGCAGGGCTTCGCGCGGGGTCGCCAGGACCGTCTCCAGCTTCTCGTCGGCCTCGCCGAAGGAGATGCCGAGGCTGTCGCGGAGGTACCCGTAGAAGGAGGAGTCGGGCTGGAAGTCGCTGTCCAGGCGGGGGGCCCGGGCCACCCTGATGTACGTGCTCTCCAGGCCGACGCGCTCGTCGTCGGCGAGCAGGACGCGCTCCAGGTGCCAGACGGGCTCCCCGGGCTCGGCCCCGATGCCGGGAGCGACGTTGGGCGGGCAGGGAAACTGCTCCAGGCCGATGAGGTGACGGCCCGGACGGCGGCCCTGGCGGCGCACGCCCTCGGTGTAGCTGGCGAGGGACAGCGGCTGTTCCAACTTGGGTCCGGCGGCGACGGTCCCGCGGCCGGAACGGCGCAGCCGGCCCTCCAGCAGCAGCTCGCGCAGGGCCTGGCGGACGGTCTCGCGGGACACCTCGTACCGCTCGGCGAGATCGCGCTCGGTGGGCAGTGCGCCGCCCTCGCCGAGCTCGTCGAGGAGCTCGGCGATCCGGGCCTTGACGGCGTAGTACTTGGGGATGCGACCGTGCTCGGGAATGCCGGAACGCACGGGTGAGCCGGGGCGGTGCCGCTGGGTCTGTTCTTCCACGGTGGGACTCTATGCGGGGCGGCCGGCGCCGCGAGGTGACGGGGCACGGGCGAAGCGCGGGCGGCTCACGGACGGTCCCGGACGGCTCGCGGACGGCTCGCGGACGGCTCACGGACGCTCGACGAGCCGCCTGCGGACGCCCGCCGGAAGACTGGCGGACGGTTCAGCGCGCGGAACGGCCGACGGGCGGTTCAGCGTGCGGAACGGCGCAGTCGGCGGGCCCCCAGCAGGAGGCCGCCACCGGTGGCGAGCGCGGCCACTGCGCCCGTGCCGTACACCCAATCGCGCGGGCCGGTGTGGGCGAGGGAGCCCGCTTCGACGGGATCCTCCGGCCCCTCGACCGAGAACCGGTAGCCGCCCGCCTCGCCGATCCAGTCGCCGTCGTCCCCCTTGCGCTGAACGAGGGCGGCGTCGGCGACGACCTCGCCGACGGGCGCGTCGGGGGCGAAGGAGAGGCCCACCTTGACGGTGAGGGAACCGCCGGGGCCCACCGCGAAGCCCGGAAAGGCGTCGCCGCCGTCGAAAACGGCGATGATCTCGTCGCGGTCGCTGCTCTCCAGACTGACGGGGAAGGTGCCGCCCGGGGCATCGAACTCCATGCGCAGGTGCGCGGGGCGCAGGGTGTGGGCCTTGTCCGCGAAGACGACGATCGGGTGGATGGCCGTGCACTCGGAGTTGGTGGTGTTGGTCAGGTCCAGGTACCAGGTCTGCAGCCCGGCACCGGTGCGGTACACGGCCGGACCTCCGCGGATCCGCGCCCCGATGGGGAAGGCGCTGCTCTTCCCGTCGCCGCAGGTGGCCAGCGTGCGCGAGGGCAGTGCGGGTGCAGGGCGTCCGCCGCCCGCGCCGATATCGGCTCCGGCGGTGGGCGCGGTGGCGGCGACCAGGGCAGCGGAGAGGGCGGCGGTGAGGGCAAGGGCTTTGCGCAGTCGCATGGAAGACCTTCGCTGCTCGCCGGACGGGACGATGATCGGACGAGGTGACAATCACCCCGACCCTGCCCGCACCCTGCCACCCCCGCGCGATCCCCCACGGGGAGCCGCGCCCGAGTTGCTCCGGTTTACGCCTGGATGGCGGATGAGGTCAAGTGCCTCACCGCCCTTCGAGGTACGGGACCCGGGGGAGCCCCGCCGTTTCAGCCCGCGCGCCCGAACAGTGGCGCCAGCGCCAGCTCCGCCGCGCCCTCCGCCACACCGGCTCCCGCCAGGGCGACCACCGGGCGGGCCGGATCCAACGCGCGGGCCGCGAGGACGGCCCCGACCCCGGCCACGAAGACCTCCGGCGCCGCCGCCACCACGCGCCCGCCGAGCAGCACCCGGTCCACGTCCAGCAGCGCGACCAAATTGGCCGCACCCTCGCCCAGGATCCGTGCCGCCTCGGCGAGATCACCCCGGGCCACCGCCCCCAGGCACAGCACCTCCATGCAGCCCCGCGCCCCGCACCGGCACGGCGGGCCGTCCAGCAGGAGCACCTGGTGACCGAACTCCCCCGCCGCCGAGCGGGCCCCCCGGTAGACCCCGCCGCCCAACCACAGTCCCGCTCCGATCCCGGTCCCGACGTGCAGGTACACGCAGGTGGGGGATCCGCCGCCGGCATACGCAGCCGCATCCGGCCCGACGTCCGCCCCACGCCCGACGTCCGCCTGCACGCCCGCCTGGGCAGCCACATCCGCGTCCGCGTCCGGCCAGGCGACCCGGAGCCACGCCCCGGCGGCCGCGGCCGCACCGGCGTTCGTGTCCTTGTCCAGGAGCACCGGCAGGCCCAGCAGCCCCTCCAACACCCCCCGCAGCGGGAAGCCCTTCCAGCTCGGAAACCCCGTCACCCGCCCCATCGACCCGGCCCGGTGGTCGAGCGGCCCCGGTGCGGCCACCCCGACGCCCAGGAGCGGCAGCCCGGCCGGGTCCGCGACCCTCGCGACCGCCCGTACGATCGCCTCCACCGCCGCCTCCGGGCCGAGCCCGAAGTCCAGCGGGCCACCGCTCTCGGCGACGACGCGGCCCGCCAGGTCCACCCGTACCGCCCGGAGCTCGTCACGGTCCAGCTGCACTCCGACGGCGTGACGTACGTGCGGCACCAGCTGGAGCAGGGTGCGCGGCTTGCCGCCGGTGGACGCGGCGCGTCCGGCCTCCGCGATCAACCCGTCCGCCCAGAGTCGGGCCGTGATCTTGCTGACGGCCTGCGGGGTGAGCCCCGTACGGGCGGCGAGTTCGGCGCGACCCAGGCCCGCCGGGCCGGCGCCGCGCAGCAGATCCAACAGCAGTGCCTCGTTGTACCCGCGCAGTGCAGGCAGGTTCACCCCGCCACGGCTCTCCCCGCTACCCCTGTTCACCCGCCCATTGTCCACCCTCCTTGCACTTTGACAACAGTGTCGCCAAAGTGGTCCCCATGAGCACCTCCGCCCCTACCACCCCCCTCCGCGTCGGCCTCATCGGCTACGGACTCGCCGGCTCCGTCTTCCACGCCCCCCTCGTGGCCGCCACGGACGGGCTCGCCCTCGACTCCGTCGTCACCTCCGACCCGGCCCGACAGGCCCGTGCCCGCGCGGAGTTCCCCGGCGTGCGCATCGCCGCCACCGCCGCTGAGTTGTGGGACCGGGACCTCGACCTGGTCGTGATCGCTTCCCCCAACCGGACGCACGTCCCGCTCGCCACCACCGCACTCGAAGCCGGCCTCCCGGTGGTCGTGGACAAGCCGCTCGCCGCCACCGCCGCCGAGGCCCGCGCGCTCGCCGCCCTCGCGGACCGAAGCGGTACCTTCCTCTCCGTCTTCCAGAACCGCCGCTGGGACAACGACTTCCTCACCGTGCGCCGCCTCATCGCCGGCGGCGAACTCGGCGAAGTACAGCGCTTCGAATCCCGTTTCGAGCGCTGGCGCCCGCAGCTGAAGGGCGGCTGGCGCGAGTCGGGCGCCCCCGAGGAGATCGGCGGCTTGCTGTACGACCTCGGCAGTCACGTCGTGGACCAGGCGCTGGTGCTGTTCGGCCCGGCCGTACGGGTCTACGCGGAGGCCGACTCTCGCCGCCCGGGCGCCGAGACCGACGACGACACCTTCATCGCGGTCACGCACGCGAACGGAGTCCGCTCCCACCTCTACGTCAGCGCGACCACCGCCCAGCTCGGACCACGGTTCCGCGTCCTAGGCTCCCGGGCCGGCTACGTGAAGTACGGCCTCGACCCGCAGGAGGGCGCCCTGCGCGAGGGGCTGCGGCCGGACGGGGACCTGCCCTGGGGCGAGGAGCCCCCGCACCTGTGGGGACTCCTCGGTTCCGGCGAGTCCCCGCTGACCGGCGGCGGGATCCCGGTCCCGACCGAGCAGGGCGACTACCCGGCGTACTACGCGGCGGTCGCAACCGCCCTGCGCACGGGCGGGCCCGCGCCCGTGACGGCGATCGAGGCCGCGCACTGCCTCGACGTACTGGAGGCGGCCCGCCGGTCGTCCGAGGAGGGCGTGATCGTGGAGCTTCCGGCCGTGGCGTCCGATCCCGCCTGACGGCCGAAGCCCCGGATACGAGGAGCAGGCGAAGGCACGGGTGCGGGGCGTGACTGCCGGCGGCAGACCCGCCCCGTGACCGTGACCGCACCCGTGACCGACTACGCGCCCTTGAACTCCTGGCACTGCCGGCCGAGACCCGTGATCTCCACCTCCACCACGTCACCGGCCCGCAGGTAGGGCTTCGGCTCCGGCTGCCCCATGGCCACGCCACCCGGCGTACCGGTGACGATGACGTCGCCCGGGTACAAGGTCATGAAGTGGCTCAGGTACCGGACGACCTCGCCGACCGGGAAGATCTGGTCCGCGGTGTTGCCGTTCTGCTTGAGCTCACCGTTGACCCACAGCTTCACGTCCAGGACCTGCGGGTTCGGCACCTCGTCGGCGGTGAGCAGCCAGGGGCCGAGCGGGGTGAAGGTCTCGCAGTTCTTGCCCTTGTCCCAGGTGCCGCCGCGCTCGATCTGGAACTCGCGCTCCGAGACGTCGTTGACGAGCACGTACCCGCCGACGTGCGCAAGTCCCTGCACGGCGGAGTCCAGGTAGCGGGCGGTGCTGCCGATGACGACGCCGAGCTCGGCCTCCCAGTCGGTCTTCACGCTGCCGCGCGGGATCAGCACGGTGTCGTCGGGGCCGACCACGGTGTCCGGGGCCTTCAGGAACAGGATCGGCTCGGCCGGCGGCTCCGCGCCGATCTCGGCGGCGTGCCCGAAGTAGTTCAGGCCGATGCCCACGACCTTGCCGATGCGGCCGACCGGAGCGCCGATGCGCAGACCTTCGCCGCTCAGGACCGGAAGCTCGCCGGATTCGGCCGCGTCCCGTACCCGGGTCAGGACGAAGTCGTCAGCGAGCAGGCCGCCGTCCACATCCGTGATCAGGCCGGACAGGTCGCGCAGGGTCCCGTCCCGGTCGAGCAGCGCGGGGCGCTCCGACCCTGCGGGTCCGACACGCAGCAGCTTCATGGGCATTCTCCCGTGGTCGTGGGTGGTCGGCCCGGGGGCGTGCCCAGGGCCGGCCGATGGGTTGCGGCCATCGGAGGATTGGTTGATCCTCCAAGATGGCCACCCAATCCGCAAGACCCTGTTCACAGACTGGAACGCTCGCCTCCACCCGTCAGCTGCTCCGCCCGCTCCTTGCGGTACTGGAGCCAGGTACGCTCCGCCACCGACCACGCGGTGGTGGTCAGCAGGTACAGCCCGGCGGCCAGCGGCACCACGGCAGCCGTGATCAGCGTCCCGAACGACAGCAGGGGCAGTACGCCGCCCAACTTGCGCATGACCTCCTGCTGCTCGGCGCTCACCTCGGCCATGACCCCGCCCCCGGCCCCCGACGTGACCCCCGCCTTCGCTCCGCCCTTGGGGGCGACCCGACCGGCCGGCTTCTTCGGGTCGGCGGCAGCCGCAGCGGCGGCCGCAGCGACCGAGGCGGCCGTCCGGCGCCCCCGCACCGCGCTCCAGGCGGCCACCACCGCGATCGCCCCGAACAGCCCGAGGAACACCAGCCCCTGCGCCCCGAACGGGCCGCCCTCGCCTAGCGCATCGGTCCACCGGGCCCCCAGCGGCGCGGCGAAGAGCCGGTGCCCAAGCAGCTCGTTCGCCTTCCCGCCCACCTCGGTGGAGGAGAACGCCTGGTACATCACGAAGAACACCGGCAACTGCAGCAGAATCGGCAGGCACCCCGCCGCAGGAGTCGCTCCCCGGAAGGCGGCCCGACTCAACGGGTGCAGCGCGAGCCGTACGAGCACGGTGAACAGCACGATCGCGGCAGCGGTCGCGGACTGCGCCAACACCGGCTCCAAAAGCCGGCCCAGCTCAGCAACAAGGTGGGTGAAAACGGACACGCGGGCCCTCCGAAGGGTCTCGTCGAACGTCGAAAGAGATGCATTTCGGCGTGACGACCCGCGAGGGGCGACAACAGTGATCAGTCAGCAGAAGGCGAGAAGTACTGCGCGCCCCTACGCGGCCGTCGGGACGAGACGGCCGGGCGCCCTGGGCCTCGACCGGCCCGAGGCATCGGGATCACGCTGCGGCAGGAACGCCGTGCGCTGCTCGCGATCACGGATCGCGGTGCGTATTCGGTGCGGCGGCACGGGCCGCACGAGCCGCGCGGCGGCGGCGAGAGCCGCGGTGCCCACGGCGACGGTGGCCGCGAGGGCGACCACCACGGCGCCCAGCCCGCCCTCCCCGGCGAACAGCCCGAGGAATCCCCCGAGCAGCACGAGCGGGAGCAACAGGGCAAGGGCCCGCGAGATCCGCGAGGCCCATGAGATCCGCGCGAACAGGGCGTAGGACAGCAGGCGGCCGCCGCGTCGTTGCCGAGCCATACGGACCTCCCCCTCTCCACTCCCGCGCACGAACTCCCGTACGAGATCGATGGTAACCGGGCCCACCGGCAGATCCATCGGCCGCAAGTATCAAGGTCAGGAAGACTTGAGTAGGGTCCCCCAGACCACCAGCCGGTACTTCGAGCTGTACTCGGGCGTGCAGGTGGTGAGCGTGATGTACGCCCCGGGCTCGCTGTACCCCTGGTCCGGTTTCACCACGCTGCGCGGCACGGGTGCGATCACTCCGGTGTCCCGCTCGGTGGTCTCGCCCAGGACCTTCCCGACCACGTACGTGAACCGGCGCCCGCGCACGTCGACGATCAGTTCGTCCCCCGCCCGCAACCGGTTGACGTACCTGAACGGCTCGCCGTGCGTGTTCCGGTGCCCGGCCAGAGCGAAGTTCCCCTGCGCACCCGGCCCGGCGGTCCCCGGGTACTGACCGGCGTAGCCCTTGTCCAGGACGGCCCGCTTGTCGACGCCCTGCGCGACGGGCACGACGAGCCCGAGGCGCGGGATCCGCAGCACGGCGTACGCCCGGTCCCGCCCGGCAGGCCCGTCCGGCCCGCCGGCGGACCTGCCGGCCCGGGTCGCCGCGGCCGCCGCCCCCGGATCCGCCGGCCCGCTCGACTCCGGCCCCGCCGCCGGAACGCCACCGCCACCGACGCCCGCCCCGTCCCCGCCGCCCACTTCGGCCCCACCACCGGCCCCGGAACCACGGTCGGGACCGTCGCCCCAGGACCGCTCCAGTGCCTGGACCTGCTCCTGCGCGCCGGCCGCCGCCTGCCGATTGGTCCACCACACCTGATGCACCACCAGCAACAGGACCACCACGCCCACGGTGACGATCAGCTCGGCGCCCGCCCACAACACCGCCGCGAGACCGGCCCGGCGCTCCCGCCGGCCGCTCCCCTGCACCACCACGGGTACGCGATCTCGCACGGGCGGCACCCTAAGTCCTCCCCCGCCAACTGACCAGCGGCAGTACGGTGTGAACCATGCGCCCCGACACGCCTGCCGAGCACATCGCCGAAGCCGAGCGCCTCATCCGCACGGCGACCCGCTACCCCGAGGACCAGGAGCCCTTGCTCCTCCAGGCCGCGGCCCACCTCGAACTGGCCGACGCACGCGACCGGGCGAGTGCCCTGTACGACCAACTCCTCTCCTCCTCGCCCGCCGACCCCCACCTGATCAAGGCCCTCCAGGCGGCGAACCTCTGGGAGTACGGCCACGAGGCGGAGGCACGCGCCCTCATCACGGGCATCCGTGCCGCCTCGCCCAAGGACCCGGCGCCGTGGGAGGTCATCGCGGAAGCCCTGGAGGCCCACGACGAGTTGGAGGCCTCGCACGACTGCTTCACCGAGGCGGCCACCCTCCTCATCGCCGAAGACGACCCGCTGACCCCGGCCACCACCGCCCTCCTCACGGGCCGCCACCGCGTACGCCGCCTCCTCGGGCTCCCGCACGACGACTGGGACATGGTCGCGGACACCCGCCACATCGGACCGATCCCCCTCGACGAGCTCCACGACCCGAAGCGCATCTGGGCCCTGGGCTCCGACGACCCCGCCGAACTGCGCGCCGAGATCGCCCGCCTGCGCGCCGAACTGGGCGACCGCCGCGCGGCGCTCTCCCGCCCCTTCCCGGTGGCGATCCTGCACTGGCCGCAGCGCGAACTGTCAGAGCTGCTGACCAGCTACCCGACGCTCGCCTCCGAATACCCCTCGCACGAGGCCCACCTGCGGGAGATCGAAACGTCCCTCCGCGCCCTGGCCGCCTCGGGCACCACGAACCTCGGCATCGTCACGGCGAGCGTCCCCTCCTACGAGGCATTCGCCGCGTCGGAGAAGACTTCCCCGGCTTCCCCGTCCCTCCTGGCCGAATACGCCACGACCCTGGCGGCCCGCGGCAAGGCCACCTCCTGGCCCCCGACCCCCACGGCCTCCTGCTGGTGCACGTCGGGCAAGCCGTATTCGGAGTGCCACGGGGGCTGAACACGGGGTGCTCAGCACAGGGGGGGCTGAGCACCGGGGCCAACCACCAGGGGCTATGACGCAACGGTCCTCAGCGGTCCGCCGCCGCGTAGGAGGCCGTGGCCACCGCGGCGGCGGCCGTGAAGACCGCCGGCCAGGCGCCGATCTTCTTCGCCAGGGGATGCGATCCCGCGAACGCGGCGACGTAGGCCGCGCCGAGGAGGGCCGTCGTCGTCGGGGTCGTGCGGCGGCGCCATTCACGGGCCGCGAGGGTACCGGCGGCCGCGAGGACCACGCCGCCGAGCGGGCGTACACCGGTCCACCGGGCCGTGGCGTAGCCGCCGACCAGGCCGGCCGCCGCTAGTGCAGAGGTGGGAATCTGCGCGATCTGCGCCATCGTCGGGGCCTCCAGCCGTTCGAACGTCTCCGGACGAGGCTAACGCGCGCGCCGGGTGAAGCGGCGCGCGGTCGTCACGCCCAGGACCACGACGGCTCCGCCGAGGACGCCGGGCGGGACGGCGTCCTGGACGGCGCGGGGCAGGACGGCGATGACGCCCAGGGTGATGAAGAACGCCACGGCGCACGCGGCGAGGCCGACCAGGGCTTTGCGCAGGAGAGAGCTGGACACACGGGTTCAACGCCGGGCCCGGGGCGGCGATACGGGCGGTCCGGGCCGCCGTACGGAAGTCGGATTTGTCGCACACACTCCGGATCCGCGTAGGTGCCCTCCGTGGAACCTCCCCGGCGTAGATTCACTCTCCTACACGGGCGATACGACCCAAGTCGCCCAAGCCGGCCCAAGGAGCTGCAAACGTGATCTGTTACGGACCGGCCGTGCTGGACCTATCGGACGAACTGGCCGACGCCTACAGCGAAGTGTTCTCCGCGCCCCCGTGGAACGAGGATGAAGAAACCATTCGCCAGTTCTCGCTCCGACTCCAGGCCGACAGCCGCCGCGCCGGATTCCGTACCGCCTTCGCGCAGTCGCCCGCCGGCATCGACGGCTTCGCCACCGGCTGGCTGACCCCCAAGGCCTTCCCCCGCGACCGCGGCTACGGGCAGGTCTCCGCGCAGCTCGGCCGGCAGCGCGTGCGCGAACTCCTCGTCGGCGCACTGGAGATCGACGAACTCGCCGTACGCCCGCACGCGCGCGGGACCGGCACGGGGCGCGCCCTCCTCGCCGAGATCACCTCCGACGCCCCCGACGACCGCGCCTGGCTGCTGACCGCCCGGGTGGCCACCGACACCGTCGCCACCTACCGGCGCCTTGGCTGGCACGAGGTCACCCCCCTGCCCGACACACAGAACGGCGTCGTCGTCTTCCTCGCCCCGAACCACCCCTCGGCCTGAGCATCGGGCGCGCACCACCGGGCCTACCGGGGCATGATCGCCCACAACACTCCGCCCGCCCGCCTCGCCCGCCTCGCCCGCCTCGCCCAGCGGCAGCTCAACATGGCCACCCACCACCAGCTCACACAGGCCGGGATCCCGGCCGGCACCATCAGCGGCCGCAGCCGCCGCGGAGGTCCCTGGCAGCGGCTCCTGCCACGGGTGTACCTCCTGCAGACCGGCCCGCCCGACCCCAGGCAGCAGGCGCTCTCCGCCGTCCTGTACGCCGCCCACCCCGCGGCCGATCCGCTCTCCGGGTCCACCGCCGCGCTCACCGGCGGCGCCGCCCTCGCCCTCCTGGGCGTCCGCGACGCCCCGCCCGAACCGCTGGACGTCCTCGTCCGCGCCCCGCGCTCGCCGGCCGCCACCGGCCGGGCCCGGCCCCGCTCGACCTCGCGCTGGCCCGCCACCCTCCACATCTGCGGCGTCCCCAGCGCCCGCCCGATCCGGGCCGCCGCCGACTTCGCGTCCCGTACGGACGATGCCGATCTGGTGCGCTCCGTACTGGCCAACGTCGTCCAGGGCGGCTGGTGCCACCCGCACGACCTGCACGCCGAACTGCGCGCGGGCCGCGTCCGCAGCCGCCCCGCCGTACGGGCCGCGGCCGCGGAGCTGGTCGCCGGGGTCCGCTCGATCGCCGAGGGCCGCGCACGCGACGCCCTGGCGGCGACCGACCTCCCGGACCCGCTCTGGAACGCCCGCCTCCACGACCCGGGCGGAGCCTTCCTCGCCAGCCCGGACGCGTACTGGCCCCGGGAGGGCGTGGCCCTGGAGATCGACTCCGCGGAGTACCACTACACGCGCGACGCCTGGCAAGCCACCCTGCACCGGCGGCTGCGCCTGGAGTCCCGGGGAGTCCTGGTGGCCAGTACGACCCCCGGCATCCTGCGCGACAGGCCGGCGGACGTGATCGCCGCCCTGCGCGCCCTCCTCGTACTGGGCGCCGCCCGCCCCGCGCCCCCACAGGTCACCGCCCGCGGGCACGCCCAGCTGGAACTGCCGCTCCCGCCGTCCTACGCCCCGAAGGCGCGGGACACCGTATAGATCAGCAGGCCCGCCAGAGCGCCGACCACCGTGCCGTTGATCCGGATGAACTGCAGGTCACGGCCGATGTGGGCCTCGATCTTGCGGGAGGTGTGCTCGGCGTCCCAGCCCGCCACCGTGTCCGTGATCAGCGAGGTGATCTCGGTCCGGTAGGTGGTGACGACATAGACGACCGCGCCCTCGATCCAGCCCTCCACCTTCGCCTGCAGGCGGCCGTCGGTGGCCAGGCGCGCACCGAAGGAGATCAGCGAGGCACGGACCCGCAGGCGCAGCTCGCTCTGCTCGTCCTCCGCCGCCGAGATGATCATCGACCGGATCGCCGACCAGGCGGAGGCGATGACGTCCTGGACCTCGTCGCGCGCCAGGATCTCGGACTTGAGCCGCTCCACCTTCGCGCGGGTCTCCGTGTCCGACTGGAGGTCGGCCGCGAAGTCCGCCAGGAAACGGTCCACCGCCCCGCGCGCCGGATGCTCGGGCATGTCCCGCATCTCCGTGACGAAGCGCAGCAGCTCCTTGTAGACGCGCTCGCCCACCTTGCGGTCCACGAACCGCGGGGTCCATCCCGGAGCGCCGCCCTGGACCGCGTCCGTGATCGAGGCCCCGTGCGTGACGAGCCAGTCGTGCGCCTTGGCGCAGACGAGGTCGACGGCGCGGCGGTGGCCGCCGTCCTCGACGACCCGCTCCAGGGTCTTGCCGATGCCCGGCGCGATCTCGGCGGTCTCGGCACGCCGGGTGATGGCCTCGCCCACCACGGCCTGCACGTCGGAGTCGCGCAGCACGGTCAGCGCACCGCGCAGGGCGGCCGCGAGCTCGGCCGTGACCCGGTCGGCGTGCACGGGCTCGGCGAGCCAAGAACCGAGCCGGCCGCCGATGCCGAGGGCGTGGAGCCGGGCCCGGACCACGTCGGCGGAGAGGAAGTTCTCCCCGACGAACTCGCCCAGGGTGACGCCGAGCTGGTCCTTCTTGGTCGGGATGATCGCAGTGTGCGGGATGGGCAGGCCGAGCGGGTGGCGGAAGAGGGCGGTCACGGCGAACCAGTCCGCGAGCGCGCCGACCATGCCGGCCTCGGCCGCGGCGGCGACGTACGCGGCCCAGCCGCCCGCGCCCCAGGCGTGCTGGGCGTACTTGGCGAGTACGTAGACCAGCGCGACCAGGATCAGCAGACCGGTCGCGGTGGCCTTCATCCGGCGGACCCCGCGGCGGCGCTCCTCATCGGCGGCGCTGAACACGAACGCGCCACGGGTGGGCGGTGGTGCGGTTCTGGTACCTCCGGTGGTGCTGCGGTTCTCCACGTGCTCCTGCCTTCCCCCGGGGGCGCCGGTTTTGTCTGCATAGCATCCGACTCCTGGGCGGGACGAGGAGTTCCCGCCACGCCAGTCCGCTCCCGCGGGGGTGGCGGTGACGGCCCGGGGTACCCCCGGCCCCCTCGGCCTCCGGCCGGGCCGCGTCGACCTACGGTTCGCTCCCGCGGGGTCGGTGCGGGGCGCTCCCGCGGGGCCGGTGGGGGTCGGCCTGCGGGCCGGGATCCGGGCCCGGTGTGGGCCGGTCCGCGGTGCCGGGGAGGGATGTCTCCTCGGCTCGCGCCAGGCGGGCAGGTCTCGGCTGCGTACGGTGGTTGCGCGCTCGTCCTGCGGGGACACCCCTCCCCGTCCCCGCTCCCC
>NZ_JBIVTH010000034.1:0-37465 GCF_044756625.1 Streptomyces sp. NPDC091682
CCCCAGCCCGATCCGGTCCACCAACCGAGCGCTCATCGGACACCACCCCCTGGTATCCGTTGAACCGCCAAATCACCCCAAAGTCAACGGCATTGGGCTTAACCGGATCGAGGCCCAGTTCACCGCCCTGCGCTACTTCGCCCTCGACGGCACCGACCACGCCAGCCACAGGGAGCAGGGCAGCATGATCCGCCGCTACATCATCTGGCGGAACAAGCACGCCCAGGATGAGCGCCTCCGCAGCGTCGTCAGCAGGGCGAACATCGCCTGAATCGAGCAGAGCGCCTCGTCAATCAGGCCCCAGCAGATGGGCGTCCTGGGACTGCGGATCCCAGATGACCAGGCGGAACTCCGCTGACAAGCTCCTCGATCGCCTTGATTGCCGCGTCGCTCCGCGACGAGAAGCTCAGATTCATGATCACGGGGTCGATACCGATCGTCAGCGGCGTCGACATCCACGGCGACTCTGCGGCGAAGGGGGGGCGGTCTGGGAACAGCGAGCGCAGCTGCTCATAGAACCCGACCACTCGCTCATCCAACTCACCCTCGTCGTGGTGGTCGGAGGTGCCGATCGAACATCGCACGCGCCGCCGCAGCGTCGGCTGATTCGTCCATCGCCAGAACCGCAAGATCGAAGCTCACGGGGCTATCTTCCACCCCGCCTCATCGGTACGACGCACGGGGCGGAGGTTGTCTGATGCGGCACTAGCTCCGGTGTGCTCAGCGATGCAGTTCGACATGTTCGTTGAGACGGCCTGAAATGCGGCCAAGGGCAGCGGGATGGCGCTCTCGGCGCGGGAACCGGGCAGGGGTTCGGGGGCGTGTGTGCTCCGGTACGTGAGATCGAAAGGGAGAGGCCAGGCACAGATGACTGCATCGAGGGAGGGCAAGGAGCCCGGCTTGGGGTGGTTCGTGACGGGGCCGCTGCTCGCCGTGGCGGGCACTGTGATGGGAACCGCTCTGGCATCGCAAAGGTGGGCGGACTGTGCGCACGGCATGGACGCGCCGACCCGTACGGGATTTGTGATGATCATGCCGTTCGCCTGGATCGGCATGACCCTACTGCTCGGGCTTTTCCAGACCATCTTGGTGGCGGTGCTACCGGATCAGACAGAACCCGAGATCAAATGGGTGGCCCTGTTCGTGGCGGCCTGTGTGCTGACCCTCCTGTACTCCTTCGGGATGGGTTCCCCGGACATGACGCCGGACGGCTCCTGCGTGCGGTAGCAGTCCACCCTCGTCAAGGGGGCGAACGTTGCCTGACGCGGTACTAGGTAGTCCCGTCGCGGGTCTGCCGCCTGGCCCTTTCGGCCAACCGCCTCTTTGGGGAAGCGAATTCACGCGGCGGGTGCAGTCATGTGACGCAGGTCATCGAGAACGCGTCTCGCGATCCGAGATCGGCGGGGCCCGTGTGGTGCAAGTGGTGCGCGGCTGCCCCTCCGAGCAGGGGATTTCCGCCAGTTGGGGCACGTGGAGGGCACGGCGAGGGTGGAGAGGTCTAGACAACGACGAAGGCCCAGGTCGGTGACCTGGGCCTTCGTTCAAGAGCGGATGACGGGAATCGAACCCGCGCTATAAGCTTGGGAATCACTCGGCGCTTGAGCCGCATGTGGTCTCTGAGCTGCGGAAACATGCCCTTGGTCGCGCCGGTGCGGGGTTCGGTCGCACCAGTGTTGACCGCTGTTGACCGCCCTGACTGGCACGTAGTGGCACGCTGGGGCCAAGCTCCACGGCCTGGTCGCCCAGGACCGCCTGATCGTCACAGTCACGAACCTGACAGCGTCCGGCAGGCGAGGACACTGCCGAGGCTGGTGGTGCATCTGTTGACGGCCGACAGCCTCGGCCCCAGGTCAGGGGCTGGGCAGCAGCTCGAGCCCGAGCCTTCGGGTCCTGGTCAGGCTGTAGGGCGTTCCTGCGAGGGTACGGAGGGAAGGCGAAAGGCTGAGGACCATCGGTGGGCCCGCGAACGGATTCCCTCCTCATGTGTGCTGAATGCGTTCCGGGGCAGTCTGCCCGCCGGCAGACTCGTACAGCTGACGCCCGACGTACTGCCGACCGTGCAGCGAGGGAGGTGGCGGGGCGTTGAGCTGGGGCTTTACGTTTCGATGAGTGCCTCTCCGGGGCCACGTGCTCTTGTCGGACAGGTACGCAGCGGTTTTGGTGCGGCGTCCCTTCCGCGCCCGCCGACCTGCGCGTGCGCGCGAGGAGAGTTACAAGTAAGAAGGGAGCCGACGTGACGGATACGAGGTTTTCGCCGGCCTGCGGTCTCTGCTGAGTCTCCTCAGCCCCCGAGAGCCCCAGGGCAGGATGGGCGATGAATGGACATGGAAAATGCAGGCCCCTTCCGAAACGACCTCGATCAGTTCCCGGATCAGGCCACCTCGGCTACGGCAGTCGTCGACGCGCGGGGAATCGTGACGGGGTGGAGTTCCGGCGCACAGCGGTTGCTCGGGTACTCATACAGGGACGTCGTCGGGCGTCCCGCGGCACGTCTGCTCGGCGGGAACACCGACGCCGAAGTGCTTTTCTCCGCGATTCTCGAGGGGCGCGGGCCGATCCCGCTGCGGCATCAAGACGGCGACTACCTGAATGCCGAGTTGCAGGCGTACACGTCGCTCGACCGTGAGGGCAACACACAGTGGCTCTTCATGGTCACGCCGCAGCAGCAGCCACGTCCAGACAAGGACGAGGCGACGACAGAGGAGGCCTTCGCGCAGTGCCACCTCCCTGTGATGCTCTACGACGCCGAGTTGCGGGCCTTGCGGGGGAGCGCCGGTGCGGCCCGCGAACTGGGCCTCACGGAGGAGCAGATGCGTGGTCGGCGGGTCACCGACATCCTGCCTCCCCACATCTGCACCACGGTCGAAGAGGGCATGCGCCGGGTGTTCGAGACGGGAGAGCCGGAGCGGTTCCAGGTGCATGGCCGACCGCGGCGCGGAGCCCGCGACAAGTACTGGGCCGTCTCCGTCTCCCCCCTGAGGAACCCGGCAGGACAGGTGCGACACGTGCAGCTCGTCGCGCTCGACGTCACCGAACAGCACCGGGCCCGGGAACGGCTCGCCCTGCTGAACGACGTCAGCGCACAGGTGGGTAGCACCCTCGACGTGATGCGCACGGCCCAGGAGATGGCAGACGTGGCGGTGGGGCGGCTCGCCGACTTCATCAGCGTCGACCTGCTGGACGGGCTGTTCCGCGGTGTCGAGCCCAGGCCGTCCGCCACCGGCTCCGTAGCGCTGCGCCGCGCCGCGCAGGGGTCCATCCTCCCCGGCACCCCCGAGTCGGTGATCCAACCGGGCGAGGTGGACTACTACCCGGAATCCTCGCCCCCCGCCCGCTGCCTGAATACGGGCCGGTCGTCGCTGCACCGCACCCTGGACGAAGCCATCGAGAGCTGGCAGGTCGCCGACCCCGAGCGCGCAGGGAAGGTCCGCGACTTCGGGATGCATTCGATCATGGTCATCCCGCTGCGGGCCCGCGGCATCACGCTTGGCGTGGCCGTACTCGTCCGCCACCGCTGCCGGGACTCCTTCGACGAAGACGATCTGCTCCTTGCCGAGGAAATCGCCGCACGCGCTGCCGTGGCCGTGGACAACGCCCGACGCTTCACCCGCGAGCGAGCCACAGCTCTGGCCCTGCAACGAAGCCTGCTGCCACAGCGACTCCCCGCCCAAGAGGCAGTGGAGGTGGCCTACCGCTACCTCCCGGCCCGGTCCCGGGCAGGGCTGGGCGGCGACTGGTTCGATGTGATCCCGCTGTCGGGCGCACGGGTCGCCCTGGTCGTCGGAGATGTGGTGGGCCATGGTCTGCGTGCCTCCGCCACCATGGGGCGGCTTCGGACCGCGGTACGCACGCTGGCGGACGTCGACCTGCCCCCCGAGGAGCTCCTCGTCCATCTCGACGACCTTGTCACCCACCTCAGGGCGGAGGAGGACGCGGAGGATCCCGAGGCTGAGATCGTCACCGATCTCATCGCCACATGTCTGTATCTGGTCTACGACCCGGTCTCGCGACGCTGCGCCGCCGCAGGCGCGGGCCACCCCCCGCCCGCCGTGGTCACGCCCGACGGCAAGGCGGAGTTCATAGATCTTCCTGTCGGGCCGCCGCTGGGAGTCGGCGGGCTGCCTTTCGAAGCGGTCGAATGGGAAGTGCCCCGAGGCAGCGTCCTCGTGCTGTACACGGACGGTCTCGTCGAGGTCCCCGAACACGACCTCGGCAAGGGCATGGCGCTACTGCGTCGGCGGCTGGAGCGCCCTGCTCACTCGCTGGAGGCAACCTGTGACGACCTGGTCCAGGATCTGCTCCCCGCACAGCAGGCGGATGATGTCGCACTGCTCGTCGCCCGCACCCGGGTCCTCGACGCGGGTCAGGTGGCCACCTGGGATCTGCCTTCCGACCCGGCCGCCGTGGCCGACGCCCGTGACAAGGTCTCCCGCCGCCTCGCGGACTGGGGACTGCATGAGGTGGTGTTTACCGCCGAGCTGGTGGTGAGTGAACTGGTCACCAACGCGATCCGGTACGGCACCCCTCCCATTCAGCTGCGCCTGATCCGCGACACCGTGCTCATCTGCGAGGTCTCTGACGGCAGCAGCACCGCCCCGCACATGAGGCGAGCGCGCATATTCGACGAAGGCGGGCGCGGGCTACTGCTCGTCGCTCAGTTCGCTGAGCGCTGGGGAACACGCCACCGGGCCGGTGGGAAGTCGATCTGGGCGGAGATCGGCGTTCAGGACGATCGATCCTGACGGTGCCCGGCCGCCTGCGGCACAACCGCCCCCGCGAGCAGCGCGGACCGTGAGGGCGACTGCGAGGGCTCACTCGAGGCCAAGGGGGCCCGCCTGCCACTGGCCGGAGCTGGCCCACGGGCGACTCCTTCCGTAACGAGCTGGGGACCTCCTTCAGCACCACCGGCACCTGGGAACTCGACCAGCCCTCTGCCGGCAACCGGCACGCCCTGCTCCGCCTGAGCTTCGACCCGCCCAAGCCGGACCTGCCCACCCCCGACACCATCGACCTGCTGTCCATCGGCATTGACGCCAAGCGGACCTTCATCTACGCCGACGACCCGACACCTGTCCGGACTTCCGCCTCCAGCGGCGCTGAGGCCGCTGCCGCCAGTGTGCCGTCAAGTGGGGGGCGGGAGACGGCAGTCCAATCCCCGCTTGGTAGGCGCGGATTCACAGCCCACCGATCAGGCCTGACGCAGGTCACAAGAAATGCGTCTCGCGATGTGAGACGCATCCGCGTCGAGGCGGTGCGGGCAACGAGCCGCGGGCCCTCCAGGCAGGGCATTCATGCGAGACGGGGCACGTGGAGCGCACGGCGACCCCTGAGGGGTCTAGACAACAAACAAGCCCCAGGTCTCGTGACCTGGGGCTTGTTCAAGAGCGGATGACGGGAATCGAACCCGCGCTATAAGCTTGGGAATCTATGGCGCGCAGATGCGCTGTACAGCTCTTGACCTGCGGTTTCCTCTTCTCTGCAGCCCTGTTAGGGCGGCGTCTGCGTACCCGTTCTGACCGCTGTTCACCGCTCGGAAGGGCACGGCTGGGGCACGCCCCTGGCGCCAGGACTCACGGCGACGTTTGAGTCATGCCGATGCTGACAATGGGAGTTGGCGTCAATAGCCGACCTCCCCCGGCCTTGCGTTCGCAAGTGGGCTGGCTCGAACCGACAGTCAACGGATTGCAAGTCCCGCCAAGATCCTGCTGGGCCATCCGGGTCGGTCCGCCGAGGTCCGGAAACTCCTGGTCAGCAGGCTCCACTCTGTCGATTGATCCATGCCGCGCCGGACCGTCACCACTTTCGGTGCACGGTTGCCTTGCTACCGGTCACCAAGCTTGCCGGCGGAACGTCATCGGCCACGACTGCGCCGGCGGCGATCACAGCGTCACGGCCGATGCTGACGCCGGGCAGGATCGTGGCACCGGCACCGATCCACACGTTCTCCGCCACGTCGATGGGCGCTCCGGTGAGGTACAGCCTCCGCTCCTCAGGATCAACGGGGTGGCCGCTGGTGATGAACGTGACCTTCGGTCCGATCATCACGCGCTCGGCGATCCGGATGCCGGCGTAGTCCAGGAAAGTGCAGTTCTGGTTGATGAAGACGCGTTCGGCGAGGTCGAGGTTCAGGCCGTGGTCCGTGTAGAAGGGCGGATAGATCGTGACTCTCGGCGGCAGCGGCTTCCCGAGGATCTGTTCGAACAAATCCGCCTTGCCTGCTTCGTCCTCGAAGGGCAGGACGTTCAGGCGGGAGGTGAGCTCGGTGACCCGCAGGACCCTCTTGGACATGGCCTGGAACTCGGCGCTGTGGATGCGCATGAGACGGTCGCTGGACATGCCGCGCTCCTTCATCTGTGTACCAGTGGCTGAACAAGACGGGCCGGGTGATCAAGGCCAAGGAGTGGTACCCGCGCGCGGCCGCCAAGTTGCCGCGACGGGTCACCCGACTCCCGGCTGCCTCCATCTCGACCGGCTGGACGTCGCACATCCAGGCGAGATGGAGCCTTGTCAGCGGATGACGTCGAATACCTGCTTCTGTAGACCGTTGGCGTAGGCCTCGTGCTCGACGAGCTTCAGCTTCTGGGTGTCCTTGTCGGTGGCGCTGAAGAGCCGCTTGCCCGCCCCGAGCAGCAGGGGGAAGACAACCAGGTGGTAGCGGTCGATCAGACCGGCGTCCGAGAGCGCCCGGTTCAGGGAGGCACTGCCGTGGACGATGATCGGCCCGCCCTCGGTCTCCTTCAGCGCGGCGACCTCGTCGAGCGAGCGCAGGATCGTCGTCTCACCCCAGTTCGACACCAGGTCGTCCTCGCCGAGGGTGGTGGAGACGACGTACTTCGGCATCACCTTGTAGTCGGCGAAGTCCGCCATGTCGGGCCACACCTGGCTGAACGCCTCGTAGCTGGTCCGGCCCAGCAGGATCGCGCCGGCCTCCTTCTGCTCCCGGATCTTGATCTCGAAGGCCTCGGGGAGGAACTCGACGTCCTTGAAGGTCCACCCCGTGTTCCGGTACCCGGGCTCGCCGCCGGGGGAGTCCACGACGCCGTCGAGCGATATGAAGGCGGAGCTGATCAGGGTGCGCATCTGGGGTTCCTCGGTGTCTCGTGTCTGGTTCTCAGCAGGTTCGTCCGGTGCACGCTCCGACCGCACTCGCGGCTGGGGTGGACCAACATGATCTATGACTGTGGATCATGGAGGAACTCATCGGTCGCCGCCCACCTTTTTCGAAGACCTCGGCCATCGCAGGCGGAAGGAGTGCGCGTAGTAGCGCTGGGTGAGTCCGCGGAGTTCGGGGTGTCGCCTTCGTCCTGGGCCATCCAGCCGACGAGGTGGACGAGCTGGGAGGTGCCGGCGAAAGGTCTCCGGCCAGGGTGTTCGCGGGAGTTGAGGCGCACAGAGGGCGCAGCGAGCGCTGAGAGGTCTGGACAACAAACAAGCCCCAGGTCGCTGACCTGGGGCTTTGTTATGGAGCGGATGACGGGAATCGAACCCGCGCTATAAGCTTGGGAATCTTGCTCCTCGGTCCCTGCTTGGCCCTCTGACCTGCTGTGATAACTCGTCGGGCGACGAACCCAGGGTGTGGACGTATCCGTGATTGACCGTGGTTGACCCCCCTAGGTGGTGCGCAGGTGGTGCGGCTCTTGAGCTCATGATGTGCCGCGGCCCACACGCTTTCTAACTGTCCGCACGCCCCTCCCGGGGCTTGCGCGCGTCCTGGGGTGGAAGCAGCACCAGCACAGCGGCGAACAGCGGTGTGTACCTGCCCACTGGACGAAGAAGTGGACAAGGGACCTGCCCACGCTGCCGTAGACGGGCACAGTTGAAGGGGCTCCCTTGGGCCGATTTCCCAAAGGTGACACCAGAGCCCCGGCTGTTGGCACCCTCCAACGCCCAGCCGGCCCCTGGCCCTGACATCCCTGCCCGGGCCTGCAGATTACGGAATGAGGTCCGGTTCGGTGCTGCCGTAGCTCTTGCCCTCGGGCCAGATCACGACACATTCCTGGCTCTGGGCGAGGTCGAGCAGGTCCTTGCGCGGCTGGGAGGGCAGGAGGATGGCGCGGACGGAGTGGTCCACGAACCTGCTGTAGTCCGCGAGCTGCCCGATGGCCATGCGGACGTTCTCGCGGGTGACGCTGCCCTTGGCCTCCACGAGAAGCCCGAGCTGCTTGGAGTACAGATCGGTGAACAGCGGGCGGCTCTCACCCGGGGGCAACAGCCTGTGCCGGCAGGACTCGTGACCCTTGCCCGTGAGGTAGTCGGCGAAGGCCTTCACCAGCTTGGCTTCCCGACGCTCCGCCTCGTAGGTCTCACCGTTGGGATTGACGAACGACTTCTCGGTTTCGTTCCGCTCCAGCGGGAGCTCGTCCACCTTGCTTGGGTCGTCGCTGAGGAGGCGCCCCAGCTTGGTGGCGGGCTTCTTCGGCTCGGTGTCGACTGGCTTGAGACGGAAGATGATGACCTTGCGAAGCGGGCCGTCGTTGGTCTCGGGTGCGTCTGCCTCGTACCAGGGGGCGTCCTGGTCGACCACGAACTCGCCACGGTAGGTGACGGTCCCGCGGGCGCCTTGAAAGACGCGCAGCGCACGTCCCTCAGCCTGATGGTTGAGGATGCTCGCGTTGCCGGACAGCATCCGCTGGTCCCCGTACTGGCCTTCTCCGCTGTAGTGGAAGCGACCGTCCGGCATCCAGTCGTCGTAGTAGCCGTGCTTCTCGCCCGCCACCGGGTCGGTGAAGACGAACACGTTGGGGGTCTTCGCGGAAGGGCCGATCCCGCCCTGCGTCCGTCCGCCAAAGAGGGCGTGCAACTCCAGGCGCTTGATCGTCTCGCCGGGCTGGAGTGTCCACTGCGCCTCAGGCGTAGCCGTCACGTTCACGAGCCTCCTTCGACAAGGCCCCCTCAAGTAGGGGGATATTGACGCTGAGGATGGCACATCAGAATCGGATGTCGAAATTGTTTATCCGATCTGGACCTAAGGAAGCGTGCGAGGTCGACCCAGCGTGCACCCTCCTTCCCCAACCCCCCAGTGGCTCGCTCCGGGCCTAGGGCGTACGCTCAGGTGTTCGATTTTACGCTCGCCATGCTGGGGTGGTATGCCTACAAAGAGGGCGAAAATTAGTGAGATATCCAGGCCTGAGCCATGCCAGCGACCAGGAGTTGCGTCAAATCGTCATCGCGCTGCACTTGCGTTGTCTGAGGGGCATGTCAATCTGGCTGGAACCGAGCGACGGCAGGTGGAGGTGCAGGCCCATGAGTACGGCAGCACCCCTGGCGTGTGGGTGCGAACGTTGGTTGCATCCGGGTTCAGACGCGGCAACGCGCGGTATTCTGTTGATCGTTGTGGCCGGCCAGCGTCGAGGAGACCGCGTGGGGGACCCTGCCACCTGGCAACAGGAGCAGATCAGCCTTGCCTATGTTCTGGCCGTAGCCACTGCGGCTGAAGCTACCGTCGCTTCGTGGAACGTAGACAAGGATGGCGTGGACGCCACGCTGAAGCGGGATCATCGTCTCGTCGAATTGCAGATGAAATGCACTTTCGACCCGCATTTCTTGGCCGATGGAACGACGCTCACTTACAACCTCGATGTACCTACATACGACAAGCTGCGTGGCGCCTTCCGAACCGCCCCGGGGTATTTGGGCGTGGTAGTGGTCCCCCGGGACGTCGCCACCTGGCTCGCGCACGAACCAGACTCCATTTTGGTGCGCTGCTCGGGCTTTTATGCCCAGATTCAGGACGCCGAAGAGGCTAGCGGTGGTGTAAGTAAGAGGATTCATCTTCCCAGGGCGCAGAAACTGGATTCTGCCGGCCTTGATGTGATGTTCGAGTTCGCACATCAAAGACTTTTTGGATTTGACGCAGCACCGGGGGAGGCTATCGCGTGATTACCTCCGAAGTTGGACCCGACGAGCTCGCCAGCTACCTCAGCCGTTCGGGTTGGGTGCGAGCACGCACGGGTCCTCTGGCAGAACTCTGGCAGTCGATTAACGACATCGGATCGGCCGTCCTCGTGCCTCGAATCGTAGAGGCGCCGGACTTCCGGAAAACTGTCGAAATCTTGACTACCGAAGTGGCTAGGCTTGAGCGCAGGTCTCCTGAAGATGTGGCGCGGGATATCTCGCGACAGTTCCTAGATGTCACGGACCTTCGGGCTCAGGACGACGATATCGACGAGGGGACAATCTCTCTTCAAGCGGGACTTGGGCTTTTCAATGCAGCTAACCATCTGATGGTTTCTGCTGCGGCCGCCACGATCCATCGGCAGGGCTACTACGGCAGGGGTATCCCCCGAGCAGCCCACGCCCATGCGCGCCGGCTTCGCCTGGGGCAGACTCGGCCGGGCTCCTATGTCCTGCCTGTCATCAGTAATGCTCGATTCGGCGCAACGATGCGCGACGACGAAGGTTTGCCGCATCTGGACGTGGCGTCTGAGGACACCTATTTCGATAGGCGAGTCCTAGCAACGCTGTCACGCTCGCTTGAAGCCCTAGCCGAAATGACCATGCGGCGCGATCGAATGCCTACGAGGTCGGACATTCGCGATTCGGTCGGCGAGGGCGTGTCTAGTGAACTTTGTGCGGCAGTCCTTGAAGTCATTGGAAAGGGGAAGGTTGAACTCTTCGACATCGCCTTTAACTGGGCCCCAGCCTCACCGGTCCCTGATGATTTGACGCGCCACATTGAGTTCTCCAGCATGAATGCGGAGATTCTCGAAGAAGTCCAAAGTGAACTGAAGGAATCTGATGAGCCTTCGGAAGTTGTTCTATATGGCGTGATCAGAAGGATGGCGCTTAAGGAGAATGAGGAGAGCGGTCGAGTTTCCCTAGATACTGTGATCGAGGGGCGAAAGCGATCTGTCTCGTTCGACTTGGATCTCGGAACTTATAGGCGCGCTGCTCAATATCATGGAGACCGTCGGCGTGTCGTCGTCACGGGAGTCCTGGATGCGTCGCCAGGACGTCCGGCTCGCATGAAGGTCAGCACCTTTGGGCCTGACCGGTCGATTGTGAGTTTTGACGACCTAGGTTGAGAGCTGTGCGCTTTCAGCGTGCTGA
Organism: Streptomyces sp. NPDC091682; assembly: GCF_044756625.1. Classification (NCBI taxonomy): domain Bacteria; kingdom Bacillati; phylum Actinomycetota; class Actinomycetes; order Kitasatosporales; family Streptomycetaceae; genus Streptomyces; species Streptomyces sp. NPDC091682. Next base: position 11,050 of record NZ_JBIVTH010000034.1, read on the forward strand.
CGCGACGGAGTGCCCGCGGCTGAGAGCGGCCCTGCTGTCATCCCGTCTGCCGTCGACCCACACCTTTGAGCGGCTGGCGGTGTCGGACCTTGGGTTCCCGGCGCTCGGCTATCGATGGCGCGGGGCGTTTCGCTGGGGCCTGCGTTAGAGGGCTGGGACTGGTGGTGACGGGCGGAGTCGTGGTTCCGCTCAGCGCTGGTGCTTGGTGGGCTTGGGGCGCCGTCATGGGCTCGGGTGCGTCAGCCGTACCGCGGTAGTCCCTCCATCGAACCCGTGCCGTCTGGCGCGCGGCCGACGGCCGGGGTGGAGCGGGGCGGAGACAGGAGCGCAGGCCCGGGCGACAGGCGCGCTCGCCGCGCTGTGCGCGGCGGGTGCCTTGATGGGGTAGGGAAAGCCTTACCGCGTCACCCTCCGGGAGATGGTCGGGCTGTGCGTCACGGCACATCGGCAGCGTCAGTGGAAGCTCTGCAGAGCGCCGATCACGGTCGCGGGATCGCCGTCGTACCGCAGGTGTGGTTCATCAGCCTGGGGCGGGAAGAATCGGGTGCGGTAGCGCTGGAGGTCGCTCTCCGAGAAGTAGATCGCGTTCGGGTCGTTCGCGTGAAACTCGTTGCGCCTGCTGATCCGGTCCCACAACTCGTCATGGCTCACTGCCAGATAGACGAGGAGCGGGGTTGCTCCCGCGTCGGTGGCGATCGACCGCCATTTGGCTCGCTCCTGCGGCGTCCAGAAGCCGTGGTCGACCACCACGTCGTGCCCGCCTTTCAGGTGCTCCGTCAGCTCGACTGCCACGTCTTCGAGCACAGGGCGCTCCAGGGTCGGAAAGAGACCTCGGGGGAAGTCCACCCCGTAGACGCCGTGCCGGCGGAACATCTCCTCATCCGGGCACAGGCGCACGAAGCCGCGGTCGGTGAGGGCGCGGGACAGGGTGGTCTTGCCGGAACCGGGAAGTCCCACCATGAGGACGCAGATCGGCGGGTGGGGCGGCGTGAGGCGCGCCTGCGTTTCGTCAGTGCCGCTCATGCAACGACCTCGGATTCCGTTCGCCATGTCCGGCCGGGGCCACCGAGGTCTACGCCGTACTCCACGATGTTGCCTTCGTTGTCGACGAACTTCGCGGTCATGACGACAACCGGGTCCGCAGGTGTGTCGTCGAGATCCAGCTCCAGGAGTTCCGCGTACTCAGGGGTCAGGCGGGAGGCGGAGGCGGTGTCGATGCGGTGGCTGATCGGGTGTCCGGTCGCCTCCGAGATGAGCTGCAGCGAGGTACCCCCGGTCAGCCGCTCGCTCATTGCCAGCTGCGGGATCAGCTGGGCGTAGCGAGCGGGAATCCACGACGTGCTGTGCGCGACGATGCCGTGCCGGTCCCGGTAGACGCGGCTACGGCGGACCACTTCGGAGCCGGGCTGAACGTCCAGAGCCTGCGCCACATCCGCGGGCGCCGGCACCACGGCGGCCTGGTGCGAGTCGGAGCGCTCTCCGTCTCCCCAGCTGGATCCTGTACGGCGTCCGCGGTCCTGTCGCTGAGAACCGGAGGACATGGGAGAAGGCGGGTCCAAGACTTCGGTGCCGATGCCGTGGATACCCCGAATGAGTCCGTCGTTGCGGAGCTTGCGCAGCGCCTTCTCGACTGTGGCCGTGCTGACCCGCCACTCCTCCGAGAGGTTCTTGATGCTCGGCATGAGGGTCCCCGGCTGCAGCTGGCCGGATGCGATCAGCTCGGCGTAGTGGGCAGCGATCCTCGCGTAAGGCGCCCGATTGTCGGCCTGGCCTGCCATGTCGTTCGCTCCTCGTCGTGACATCCCTGAGGTTCCCTAGCTTACTGCTTGACACCGCAGGGAACCCTAGGGAACCTTAGGGATGTACTCACCAGGCGGTCTCACCGCCCGGGGAGTGCGGGACCTCGACGTGCCTTGTTTCAGGGCTTGCTGAGGTCAAGGGGCCCGGGACAGAGCGGGCCGAGGGTCCCGGGTCCCTGGTCAACCGGAGGGCAAGACCGAAAGGTCACCGTCTCGCACGCCTGCAACGGGAGCGCGCTCCCGAAGGCGAGACACGTGAATCACCAACTTCCGCAGTCACACGGCTACGGCTGGTTGCCTCCTCCGCCCGTCCGCCACTTCGGCGGTGTACGGGCGGGGTTGAGGGGAGCCGGAGTTCTTCCTGTTCCACAACGACGTGCAGCCCCGGTGCTGGAACACCGGGGCTGCTGTTCGGGCCCGTTCCTCTACCGAAGGAGCTAGACCCAATGAAGTCCATCGCTGCACTTCAGGACGTTGTTACGCCGTGGGCCGACGGTTTGGAGCCGTCGGACGCGGAGCTGGAGGCGATCGAGGCCGAGATGCCCGTGGTTCTGGCCGAGGTCGAGTTGTTGGACGCGCTGATCGTGCTGCTGGACCGGACGGCGTCGGAGTTCGACGGACGCCGGATCCGGCGGGCGCACCACCGGGTGTTGACCGCCCGCCGGGACGCGGCCAACCGCGTCGCCGGTACGCAGGTCTCGGGAGACGCGGCATGAGCGACCACACCGAAGCCCACGTCGACCTGCTGGACGCGATCGTGGAAGCGCTAAATTTGCCGCTGCCGTCGATCGCGGAGGCCGACGAGCAGGCCTACTACCGGCTGCTGGAGCGCCGGGCCCTCGCCGTGCGGATCATCGTGCAGATCAACCGGACCGTCACCCGGGACCCGCGACTGGCAGCGGGCGCGATCCGCACCCGGACCGCCGAGGAGCCCATCACCTACACCCCGTTCGAGCCCGACAAGAACGAGGGCGGCCGGTGAACGGCCGCCCTCCGATCGAGCAGATCGCCGCCCTGACGGGTCTGCTGTCGCGGCTGACGCGAGTCCTGGTGGCCGTGGCGTCCGTGGCGCTGGTGTTCACCGCGTCGAACGTGACGATGTTCGCCATCGACCATCACGTGTCCGTGTGGATCGCGTGGCTGCTGGACCCGATGGTGGCGGTAGCGCTCGGCACTGTTCTGATCTTTGACGGGCGTCTGTCGGAGTACGGCCTTTACCCGTCGGGGTGGGCGACGGTGCTGCGGTGGTTCGCCGGTCTCGGGACCTGGGTGATGAACTGCTGGACCTCGCTCTGGCCGGCAGGATCTTCCTTCGGGATTCCCCGGGAGGTGGACCCGGCCGGTCTCGTCCTCCACTCCGTCCCCCCGGTCCTTCTGATCGTTCTGGCCGAAGCCATCAGCCACTACCGGCACCAGATCCTGACCAAAATCACCGAACTGCAAGCCCAGGTGGACGCCGAGGTGGACGAGGTGGACACCACCCCCGCCCCCGCACCGTCCACCCCTCCCACCGACCCCGGGCCGGTGACTACGGTGCAGGAACCGGTGGCCGCGCCGGTTCGGCCGATTCCGCTGGTCATCTGTGGTGACCGGCAGGTGTTCCACCCGCTCTTCCCCCTGGCGTCCACCCCCGTCCACCGCAAGGAGCTGGAACCGGCCCGGCTGTCGGCGGAAGAGGCCGCGAACGTGATCCGCGCCTGCTGGGTGCAAGGCACGTCCCTGCCGGAGGCGGCCCGGCTTTCCACCCGTTCCACCTCCTACGTCCACAAGATCTACCAGCGCCTCAACGAGTCCCGGCAAGCCCGCGACGTCCTCACCGTGACGGTGTCCTGATGGCCACCGCCACCCTCCCCGTCTACCGGTGGCACCTCGCCCCCGACGGCCTCGCCACCCGCCGACAACTCCGCGCCCTCGGCCTCCGGCCGGGTGGCCAGGATGTCGTCGCCCAGCTGGAGCGGCCCCGCCGCCGGCGGGGCCCGCTGGTCGCCTACCTCTACCGGATCGACCGGGCCCGCCCGGTCCGTCCGATGACCGCTAGCAGGGCCGCGGCCCTGGAGAAGGCCAATGCGGCCCGCCGCTGGTGCCCGACCTGCCGCCGTGACGCCGGATACGTGATCCCGGCCTCGCTCGGCATGTGCACCCCGTGCGCCTACCCCGAACAGTGCGTCGCCTGAAAGCCAACCCAGCTTGGAGAGTGCCGTAACCATGCCCAACGCCCGCCCCGATGCAGCCCCGCAGGGCTCGCACCAGTGGATCCTCACGCTGGAGCTGCCCGGCCGCGCCGCGGCCACCGAGTACGGCACCTGGAACCCGGACCCCGGCGCGACCCGGCACGACGTGTTCGTCGCCGTCCGCCAGCACGTGACCCGCCAGTTCCCGGAGCTGGAGCGCGCCACCGTCGTGTTCTTCAGCTTCGAGCCCAACCACCTCTGACCTGCCTGTATCAGCAGGGCCCGGCCACCGCCTCCTACAGCAACCGGCCGGGCCCCTCATCCCCCGAAGGGGGCTCGTACAGCATGACCGAGACAGTCGTCGAAGTGGTGCCGCAAGCACCATCTACTCCAACCCCGCCCGCATCCGCCGCTGCTGAGAACCTGGCGCCGTTGCCGGGTGTGCCGCTGGCCGTAGCCGGGGCGAATGCCCTGGGTGCGGTGGCGGCCGGCGCGGTGGCCGTGGGCAGTACGGCCGGTCTGGCCGTGACCGGCGCCGTCATGGGCGCCGCCGCAGCCACCGGCCTGGGCCGCCGCATCGCCGCCCGCCGGGCGGCAAGCAAGTCCAAGTCCCTTCCCCAGCAGCGCACCCCGGCCGGGAGCCGAGACCGCTCCTCGTCCTCGTCGGGCGGGTCGGTCGGCGGCCACCGCCGCCCGTCCGGACCGCGTTCCGGTGGGCTGCTCGGCAAGGGCCCCGGGTCTTCCGCTGCTGGTCTGCGGGCGGCGGCCCGCAACCTGGGCCGTCACCGCGATGACGGGCGGTCCACCGGTAAGCAGACACCCGGCACGACAAGGACCGGCCCGTCCCCGGGCGGATCGCCCAAGAACCACAACAGCAAGCTCAACACCCCCTCGTCCCGCCCCGTCTCGTCGGGCGGTTCCGACAAGCCGCAGCACCGCCGGAGCGGCGCACTGGTCAAGGCGGCCCGGCGGGCCGCGGTCGGCGCGGTCCGGGCCGGGCACGCCCGCTACACCGCGGGCGCCCCGACCCGGACGTCGAAGGCCGCCGAGCGGTCCGCACAGCGCGTGGCGAGGGGTGAGGCGAAGGCCCGTCGGCAGTCCGGACTCGACCCGGCCGGCAACCCCACCCCCAAAGCCACGCCCGCGGCGATACGGCAGAAGGCCCTGCGCCGCTCCGCACTGCGGCACGCGGCCCGGATGACGGGCAGCGCGCTGCTGGCCGCCGGGGCGGGGCTGGTGTCGGGGGTGTGGAACTGGAAGAAGCCGGGCGTCGCCACCCGGCACATGCGGGCCGTGTGGCGGCGGCTGGCCTGTCGTGCCCGGCAGGTGAAGGCCGCCCGCGACGCCGCGATCAACGGCACGGCCACCGACGGCGACAAGCCCGAGGTGCCGGTCCCAGCGACGCAGGTGAACAACCCCAACCGCCCCAAGGACCGGCTGCTCGCGCCGGTCCTGCAGTCCGTGAAGTCCCGGCCCGTCGTTCTGGCGGGGGCCGACCGTAGTGGAGGCATCGTGTCCGAGTCCGGTACCGCGTTCACCCGTCTGTCCGACGCCGCCGAGGTCATGCTCCAGGCCGCGTCGACGTTCGACCCGGAGTACATGGCCGAGTTCCAGGCCCTCATCGACGACCTGCCCGAGGCGATGTCCACGGTGCAGGAAACCCTGCGGGTGCTGGCGGAGCTGTCGCAGGAGAAGCTCCCTGTCGACCCGCTGGTGGTGGAGGAGATCGGCGAGGGCTACCGCGCCATGAGCCGCGTCGTCAGCGCCCTGGACGAGGTCGGCACCGTCTACCGGCGCGTCCACGCCGAGGACATCGAGCGGATCGAGAACCCCCGCAACGGCATCGACGGCGAACGCCGCTGGAACGTCTAACCCCAACCCCCCACCCCTGCACCACCGTTCGGCCCGCCCCCCACGTCGGGGGGCGGGCCGCTGTCATCGCAAGGAGAGAACACCTGTGAGCAGCAACAAGAACACCGTGCGGGTCGATTGGAAGGCCCCGCACGGCATCCTGACCGGCACCCTGAATGCCACCGCCGGAACCCTCGTGACCACCGCCCTCGCCCACTCCGCGGGCATGCCGTCCGGGTACGCGCTCGCCGCGGGTGCGGCCGGGGCGGTCGGCTCGTCCGTGGCCGGGTGGCGCAACCGGCTGACGGGCGCCACCGTCGCCTTCCGTGCCGCGTGCTGGACCGCGGCCGGCACCTGGTCCTGCTGGGCCCTCACCGCGGGCGGTCCGGTGACGCTGACCGGTCTCGGCTCGCTCCTCGTGGGCGGGATCGCGACCGGGACGCTGGCGGCGGGGTTCGCGGCGCACGAGGAGACCGAGCAGGCCCGCCGCCGTCTCCTCCTGTCCATCGGCACCCGCCGTGCGCTCGCTGCGGAGTGGGTCGAGCGGATCGCCCGGGTGTGCCGGGTGGAGAACGTGAGTGTGCAGGGGATCGAGCACTGGCCTTCCGGCATGGGCTACACAGTCGAGATCGAACTGCCCGAGGGCGGTGTCACCCGCAAGCACGTCGCCGACCGTACCGACGCGCTCGCCTCCGACCTTGACCTGCCCGACGGCTGCGGCCTTCAGGTCCTCCCCGGGGTGTCGCGGCGGCGGCTGCTGATCGAGGTGGCGACCAAGACCTACCAGGGGCAGGAGATCCCGTTCCCGGTGGAGGAGATGGAAGAGACCACTACCGTCAACAACCCTGCCCCGATCGCCCTGCTGTCGGACGGGGGGCGGGCGGAGCTGGACATGCGGCAGGCTTCCACCGTCGTCGCCGGTGGCACAGGCAGCGGCAAGACGAACTGGCTCCAGACCCTGATCGCCCGCCTCGCCCAGACCAACGACACGCTCGTGTGGGTCATCGACCTCAACGCCGGCAGCCTCGGGCTCCCGTGGCTGCACGCCTGGCGCGAAGCCCAGACCGACCCCGCCCAGCGGGGCGAGGTTCCGGCGCCGGGGGTGGACTGGCTGGCGTCCACGCCGGCTGAGGCCAAGCTCATGCTCGACGCGGCGATCGCCATCGCCAACACCCGGAAGATCGCCTACCAGCAGCACATGCGGGACGAGGACGACGACAAGCTCCCCGTCTCCCCGCAGATCCCCGAGATCGTGATCATCATGGACGAGAGCGCCGAGGTCTCCGCCACCAAGGCCGCGAAAGAGGTGATGGCGGGGGTCGTGAAGGTCATCCGCGTCGCCCGCGCCATGGCCATCCGCGCCGTGATTTCCGCCCTGCGGGTCACGCAGGATGTCCTGCCGGACCCGATGGTGCGGAAGATGGCCTCCAACCGCGTCTGCACCGGCGCCAACGAGGACTCCGAACTCGGCCACCTCTTCGGCTGGCGCGCCCTCACCGCCGAAAACTCCTTCTCCGGACCGGGATCCATGCTGGTCGGGACCGAGGGCAAGCAGCCCAAGACCGCCCAGCAGTGGCGCATCACCCCCTCCGGCATCGACGCCGTCACCCGCGCCACCGCCCACCGCCGCCCCACCCTCGATGACGTCTCACTCCAAGCCGCCGGCCCCGCCTACACCGAACGCTGGAGCCAGGCACGATGCGGCCACCTGTGGGGAGCCCCGGTCACCACCGGCGCCCCGGCTTCCGGTCCGGGGCCGCTGCCGGGCCGCCCGGGCGGCGGGCAGTGGAAGGCCACCGCCGGATGGGACCAGCCGCGCCCGGTCCCCACCCCGGGCGCGGACGAGCTGGAGGCCATGTTCCGGATGCCGTCCGCCGACCCCGAAGCCTGGGCCGAGAGCGACGGGCTCGCGGACTGGTCCGACCCGTCCTCGTGGACGGCCGACCGCCCCGTGCGGGAACCGGAACAGCCCGACGCGCGGCAGGCCGCACTCGACCTGATCATCGCCGCCGGGCCCACCGGCACCGGCGCATCCGCGATGGAACGGAACCTGAAGGACACGTACGGGACCCGGCGGCCGGTCATCCAGAGGTGGCTGAAGGAGTGGGCCGAGACCGGCGAGATCACCCGTGTCGGAGAGGGCAGCAAGGCCCGCTACGTCCACCGCCGCCACCTCCCCGAAGCCTGACCCCGGCCACCTGTCTGTCACCTGTCACGCCCTCCCCGAACACCCTCTCTGAGGGCCGGGAAGCCTGTCACCCCTGCTGTGACCTGCGGATGACAGGTGACAGACAGGTGACAGGTGACAGACAGGTGACAGACCGGATGACAGGCACCCCGCACAGCCATCCATCTGCCTGAAGGAGCCCGACGTGCATGAACCGAACCGCACGATCACCACCCCCGCCACCCGCTACGGCGACCCCATCCACCGGCCCAGCACGGTCGAGACGCACACCGTTCTGCTGCCGGCCGAAGTCCCGCCTGGCGTGGACTGGGTGACCCTGCCCAACGGGATTCGCACCCTCGCCTACACCCACCCCCACCCCGCCCCGGCCGCCGAAACGGAACGCGTCCAGCCGGAGGGGATCCCCCGCTGGGCAAAGACCACCGCGCTCCTCGCCCCGACCCTGGGCGGCGGGATCGCCGCGGCCGGGTTCGGGATCTCCTACGCCACCCCGGGACTGATCGCCATGACCGAAGCCCTCTGGGCGACCGTCGCCCTCATCGCCGCCGGCGCCCTCGTACCCCTCGCCCTCCGCACTCGCAGGGGCGGCGGCCGGGGTGCGGGGCCGGTGCAGCACATCACCCAGAACATCAGCGCGTCCGGGATGTTCGGCCGCGCCACCGGCACCTTCAACAACCGCTGAAAGGCCACCGCGTGAACCAGCCCGAGCCCCTGAGCGAGCGCGTCGGTGACGCGCTCGCACTCCTCACCGGCACGCGCACCGTGGGCTGCCCGCACCCCGGCTGCCGCGTGTCGGTCCGCTTCCGCCACGTCACCCCTGACGAGGCGAAGCGGCTGACGGACCTGGCGACCGACCACACCCGCCACTGAAATCAGCGAGGGCGGCCCCGTCTCGGCAAAGTCCGGGCCGCCCTCTTCCAGCACCTACTGGAGGAATCCAGCATGGCTCATCAATCCGCATCCGCGCTGCTGACCGCCGCGCTCGATGCCGCCGCTCTGGGATGGAGCGTGTTCCCGCTCCGGCCGGGCCAGAAGCGACCCGCGCTCCACGGGACGGAGCACTGCCCGGGTCTCGGGGACTGCGCGGGCGGTCATCGCAAGTGGGAGGACCGGGCGAGCAGCGACCCGGACCGGATCCGGCGGGCGTGGGACCGGCTCCCCTTCAACGTCGGGATCGCCACCGGCCCCTCCGGACTCGTCGTCGTCGACCTCGACATGCCGAAGAGCAAGGGCAGTTCGGACACGCCTTGCGGCGCGGACACCTTTCGGGCGCTCTGCGAGCGCGCCGGGCAGGCCGTCCCGTCCACGCTCACGGTGCGGACTCCCTCCGGCGGGTCCCACCTGTACTTCACCGCTCCGGCCGGGGTCCGGCTGGGCAACAGCGCGGGCAGGCTCGGGGCACTGATCGACACCCGGGCGTGGGGCGGGTACGTCGTCGCCCCCGGCAGCCTCACCCCGTCCGGCGCCTACGAGGTGACCGCCCCGGTCGCCCCTGCCCCGTTCCCCGCATGGCTGTACGGGCTCCTCGCGCCCAAGCAGGCGTTGCGGACGCTCACCGGCCGGCCGTCCGCGGTGAAGTCGGGCCGGTACGCGGCCGCGGCTCTGACTGCGGAGACCGCCTCCGTGGAGTGCGCGTCGCAGGGCGAGCGGAACGGGACGCTGCTGCGGGCCGCCCGGGCTCTGGGGCGGTTCATCGCCGTCGGCGACCTCCCCCGGAGTGTGGTGGAGGAGGCTCTTCAGGCGGCGGGGGAGTCGGCCGGCATGCCGTCTGCCGAGTGCCGCACCACGATCCGATCGGGTCTGAACTGGTCGATCGCCCGCAACACGATGCGGCGCACGGCATGACCGGCCGCCCCCGCCCCTCCCTGAAGAGCCTTCCCGTCACCCCCACCGGGGCCCGGTCCGCCGAACCGGCCCGCACCCCGGACGGCCGTGGCGCGCTGAAGGTCGTCGCCGAAGGCGTCCCTTCTGCCCTTCGTCCTGACCCGCGGGTGCGGGACGGCCGGTACGTCGTCGCCGTTCTGCACATCTGCGCCCCGTCCGCGCGGGCGGTGCCGACCGCGCACTCGAAGTGCGAGTGCGGCCACGACCGCAGCGCGGTCGGCCGCAGCAACGTCCTCGCCCTGATCCAAGTCCACGAAGACCACCGCGCCGTCTGCCCGCTCGGCCGCGTCGCCAACGCCCGGAGGAAGGCCGCATGACCACCGCCACACACACCCGCACCGCGCCCGACACCACCACGGACGGATCCCGGCTGCTGGACGAGGTGGAGGCCTTCCACCGCCGCTTCAACGTCTTCCCCACCGAAGCCGCCTACGTCGCCGTCGCCCTCTGGGACGCGCACGCGCACCTGCTCGACTGCTTCGACTCCACCCCGCGCCTCGCGTTCCTCTCCCCCGAACCGGGATCGGGGAAGTCCCGCGCGCTGGAGATCGTGGAAACCCTCGTCCCCCAGCCCCTCGTCGCGGCGAACGCCTCCGCACCGGTCCTGTTCCGGGCCGTCTCCACCCTGGAGACCCGTCCCACGATCCTCTTCGACGAGGTCGACACGATCTTCGGACCCAAGGCCGGGGACAACGAGCCTCTGCGCGGGTTCCTCAACGCAGGCCACCACCGGGGCGCCGGCATGTGGCGGTGCGTCGGGGACGGCACCAACCAGACCGTCCAGGAGTTCCCCAGCTTCTGCGTGGTCGCCATGGCCGGACTCGGCTCGCTCCCGGACACGATCCTGACCCGGTCGGTCATCATCCGGATGCGCCGCCGGGCCCGCAACGAGCGCGTCCAGCCGTTCCGCCGCCGCCTCCACGCCCCCGAAGGCCACGCCCTGCGCGACCGGCTCGCCGTCTGGGCGGACAGCGTCCGCCACCTCGTCGACGGGGTGTTCCCCGAGATGCCCGACGAGGTCACCGACCGGCCCGCCGACGTCTGGGAGCCCCTCATCACCGTCGCGGACGCCGCCGGGGGCGACTGGCCGGCACGGGCCCGGGCCGCGTGCGCGCAGATCGTCGCCGCCTCCAAGCAGGACGACAAGGGCAGCATCGGGATCCGGCTGCTGACCGACCTGCGCGACCACGTCCTCAACGGGATCGAGCGACTGCCCACCATCTCCGTCCTGGACCGCCTCTACGCGCTGGAGGAAGCGCCGTGGGCGGACATGGGCGGCAAGCCGCTGACCTCCCGGGGGCTGGCGAAGATGCTCGGCGAGTACATGACTGGGGACAACAAGCCCATCGAGCCGCGCAACATCAAAAGCGGCGGAGCGGTCCTCAAGGGCTACTACGCGGCCGACCTCGCGGACGCGTGGACGAGGTACTGCCCTCCCCCCACCCCCTGAGAATCCGCTACTTCCGCTACCTCCGCTACCGGGCAGGTCACAGGCCTGCCGGAGGTAGCGGATAGCCCAAGAACATCCGCTACCCCAACCGCAACTCCCGCTACCGGCCCGGCCCCCAACGGCCGGGCCGGTCGCGCATCTATCCGCTACCGCTACCCAATCCGCTACCAAAAACAAGCCCCTGACCAGGGCGGTAGCGGAGGTAGCGGCAGTAGCGGATTTCTACGAGCAGGGCCGGAAGGCCCCACCTCTCCAGGAGGCACTGAGCGTGAGCAGCGCTGCCCGCATGCGGCACTTGACGTCCGCACCGAGTACGCAGACGTCCCCCCTCGACGATCAGTTCTTGAGCGTGAAGCAGGCATCCATTCACTTGGGCATGAAGGACGAGCGGTTCGTCCGGCGGCTCGTGGCCGAACGCCGGATCAGCTACAGCAAGTTCGGCACTCACGTGCGCATCGCCGTGAGCGTGCTGGAGGAGTACATGCGCGCCAGTGAAGTCCCGGCCGTGCCCGTCCGCCGACGGATGCGGAGGGCGGCGTAGTGGCCGGGAAGCGCAGCAAGAAGAGCAAGGGCAAGCGGAGGTTCGGAGCGGTCCGTCAGTACCGCTCCGGGTTCTGGACCGCTTCCTACCTCGACCCGACGGGGGTACGGCGGCGGTCCCCGGAGACCTTCGAGACCGAGGCCGCGGCCGAGGTTTGGCTCTCCCAGGTGGAGGCAGACCTCACCCGGGGTGCCTGGCGGGACCCCGACGCCGGGGCGGTCAACTTCGAGGAGTACGCCCGGAAGTGGGTTGCGGAGCGGGAACTGGGCGCCCTCACGGTCGAGCTGTACCTCCGCCTGCTCCGTCTGCACATCCTGCCGACCTTTGAGGGCTGGGACTTGGACGAGATCACCCCGCCCCGCATCCGGGAGTGGCGCGCTGAGAGGCTCGCGACGACCAAGGCCCCGACCACGGTGGCCAAGTCCTACCGGCTCTTGAAGGCGATCCTGGAGACGGCGGCGGATGACGAGCTGATCCGGCGAAACCCGTGCCGTATCAGGGGCGCCGGCAAGGAGGCGGCGGCCGAACGGGAGATCGCAACGGTCGCCCAGGTGGACGCGCTCGCCGATGCGGTCGGGATCCGGTGGCGGCTGATGGTCTACCTCGGCGCATACGGGCCGATGCGACCGGAGGAGCAGGCCGGACTGCGCCGGAAGGATGTGGATCTCGACAACATGATGATCCGAGTGCGGACCGCAGCGCCCGAGCTCAACACCGGGAAGCGGGCCGAGGGCCCCACGAAATCGGAGGCGGGGAAGCGAGTCGTCGTCCTGCCGGAATTCCTCCGGGAAGAGCTGCGGCGCCACGTCGAGTGGTACGCGGAGGAGGGACCCGAGGGTCTCGTCTTTGTGGGGGAGAAGGGGGCGCCGTTCCGGCGTACGACGTTCGGGCGGAAGTGGGCCAAGGCGCGGGTGAAGGTCGGCATGCCGAAGTCGTTCAGGTTCTACGACCTTCGTCACACCGGGCACACCCTGTCGACGCGGTCCGGGGCGACGTTGAAGGACACGATGGTCCGCGCCGGTCAGTCGTCGGAGAAGGCCGCGTTGATCTACCAACACTCTGATCACGAGCGGCAGAAGGAGGTGGCCGGCGGGCTGGACGGGATGGTGCGCGCCGCCCGGGAGAAGGCCGCCGAGCAGGCGGCGCAGGGGTCAAGTGGTGCGCAAGTGGTGCGGGACTCCTGAACCGGTCTAGACAACGAAGAAGGCCCAGGTCTGTGACCTGGGCCTTCTTCGAAGAGCGGATGACGGGAATCGAACCCGCGCTATAAGCTTGGGAAGCTCATGTTCTACCATTAAACTACATCCGCATGCTGGGTCAGTTGCCTGGATCCCTAGCGTTGCTCACTCTACCTCATGATCGACCCCCGGTGAATTTGCCGCGGGGTCGTTGTCCTGTGTGGCGTACACCGGGGCGTGTGGGCCCGGGAGTTGGGGCGTAACGTGTGGGTGTGGAGCGGCGGCTGGAGTGGGTGCCGATCATCCCCTAATGTGGCGATTCGTCGCAGTACGGCTCGTTGGGGAAAGGGACTCGATGGAGCACACCGTCGTCCGTTGTGCCGAAGGGCACGTTTTCAGTACCGCCTTCTTCCCGCTGCAGCACCTCGGTGCCGGCCGGATCGGGCCCGGGCGGCTGCTGCGGTGCCCGCGGTGCGCGCGGTTGCGGCACGCCGTGCCCGTGGGCGGCGCGAAGCGGTAGTCGCAGGGGCGGGCGCGCGGGTCGGCGCTCTCGATTGGGGGTGGCCCGCGCGCTCTGCGTATCCTCGGGACGTGCTTCTCTCTGACAAAGACATCCGGGCCGAGATCGACAGCGGACGGGTTCGCATCGACCCGTTCGAGGAATCGATGGTGCAGCCCTCCAGCATCGATGTACGTCTCGACCGGTACTTCCGGGTGTTCGAGAACCACCGCTACGCCCACATCGATCCGGCGATCGAGCAGCCGGACCTGACCCGGATGGTCGAGCCGGAGGGCGACGAGGCGTTCATCCTCCACCCCGGTGAGTTCGTCCTCGCCTCGACGTACGAGGTCATCTCGCTGCCCGACGACATCGCCTCCAGGCTGGAGGGGAAGTCGAGCCTGGGCCGCCTCGGCCTGGTGACGCATTCGACCGCCGGGTTCATCGACCCCGGGTTCTCGGGTCACGTGACCCTGGAGCTGTCGAACCTCGCCACCCTGCCGATCAAGCTCTGGCCGGGCATGAAGATCGGGCAGCTGTGCATGTTCCGGCTCAGCTCGCCCGCCGAGTTCCCGTACGGCAGCGAGCGCTACGGATCCAGGTACCAGGGGCAGCGCGGGCCGACCGCCTCGCGCTCCTTCCAGAACTTCCACCGCACCCAGGTGAGGCACGAGGCATGAGCGACGTACGCGAGAACCTGACCTACGACGGCTTCGGGCGCGCCGTGCGCGAGCTGGCGCAGACGATCGCCGACGACGGCTACGAGCCCGACATCATCCTGAGCATCGCCCGCGGCGGGGTGTTCGTCGCCGGCGGCCTGGCGTACGCGCTCGACTGCAAGAACATCCACCTGGTGAACGTGGAGTTCTACACCGGCGTCGGCACCACGCTGGAGATGCCGGTCATGCTGGCGCCCGTGCCCGAGGCGATCGACTTCACCGACAAGAAGGTCCTCATCGCCGATGACGTGGCCGACACCGGCAAGACGCTGAAGCTCGTCCACGACTTCTGCCTGGGCCACGTCGCCGAGGTGCGCTCCGCCGTCGTCTACGAGAAGTCCCACTCCCTCGTGAAGTGCGAGTACGTGTGGAAGAAGACCGACGAGTGGATCAACTTCCCCTGGTCGGTCGAGCCGCCCGTCGTCAAGCGCGAGGGCCAGGTCCTCGACGCCTAGCCGACCGGCATCGTGCAGAGGGCCCGCCGCGCGGACAGTGCGCGGCGGGCCCTTTCGTGTGCGGGGCGCGGTCGCGGTTAGATCGTGCCCAGCTTGATGATCGACAGCAGTGCGACCAGCTGGATCGCGGACGCGCCCAGGGCCTTCGGCCACGGCAGGTCGTGCGACTTGCTGATCAGCGAGGTGAACAGGGCTCCGGCCGCTACCCACGTGGCCCAGCCCAGTACCTGTACGACCATGTTGTCGCCGCCGAGGAACACCGCGAACAGCAGGCGCGGCGCGTCCGTGATCGACATGACCAGCATCGACAGGCCCACCGTCGGCTGCCACGCGCCGTCGCCGCCCAGCTGGCGGGCCAGGGTGTGCGTCACCGCGCCCAGGATCAGGCCGCAGATGACGAAGGCCACGCCGGCGGACAGGACGATCGGGATGGCCTTCGGCACGGTCGCCTTGATGACGTCGTCGCGGGCGTCGTCGAGGCCGAACACCGCGAGGAGCCCGTAGAGGAAGGTCACGATCAGTGCGGGGCCCCAGACGGCGTAGTCGCGCATCTGGAGGAAGGTCTGCCCGGGCCGCGTCACGATGCCGCGGAGCAGTTCCTTCCACGGCAACCGCGGTCCGGACGGCACCGCCGAGGCCGCACCCGCCTGGTACGTAGCGCCCTGGCCGTACGGGTCCTCGCCGATGGCGAAGACCTGGGTGTGCCCCGGGTTGTCGTTGTAGCCCCCGCCGCCGTGGCCCCCGCCTCCGTGGCCGTACGGGGGCTGCTGCGCGTGCGGCTGCTGCTGCCCGTACGGGTCGAAGTACTCCGGCTCGCCATGACCTCCCGCGCCCGGCTGCGGCCACTGCTGCTGCGGCGGCGGGCCGCCGACGGGAGGGTAGGGCGGCTGGCCGTACGGCGGCGGTTGCTGCTGACCGTACGACTGCTGCTGCTGCGGGGGTTGTTGCGGAGAGCGGTTGTTGTCCCTGCCGCGTCCGATCCTGAATCCAGCCACGTGATCGAACGTACCTGGTCCGACGAGCATCGGTGGACGGGCAGCCGGAACAGCCACCCTTTGCGGCTGACCTGTGACATCCCTTAGGGGTTCCCGGAGGTGCTGTCCCCACCCCGTGTCCGATCGTGCTGCACGTCCGATTTACGGGCCTGTGTTGTGTTCTGGGGCTCTTTGTTACATTCCCGATGGGATACGCACATATCGGGTCCGTAGCTTCGTACTCGTCGTCGCCACGCAGCGCGAACGGCCACGAACGACCACGAAGAGCACGAGTACACGAGACACGGAAGAGCCCCACATGCGCATCACTCGCCGAACCAGCCTCCGCAGCGCCGCCGTCTTCGTCGGCGCGGCCACCGTCCTGGCCCTCCCGGTCGGGTCCGCCTTCGCGGACTCTCCGGCCGTACCAGGGCCGGAGGTGCTGCCGTCCGTCGAACAGACCGCGAGCGTCCGCGCGTACGTCACCACCGTGAAGCTGGCGGACGGGTCCGTCGCCAAGGTCTACAAGGTGGGCAAGAGCCACTTCGAGGCGGACGTACTCGCCGGTTCCACGAAGCTGGACACACTGGTCGCCAAGGACGGGGCGGTGTCGTACGGGCAGAGCAACGGCCTGCGCGTCGTGCTCCGCCCGAACGGCACGGTCACCTCCTGGATGGTCGGCGCGCCGAAGCCGCAGGTCGGGAAGGAGAGCTCCGTGCGGATCACCATGCCCGACGGGCGGACCGCCAGGCTCGTGGACGGCCCGCACGGCAAGCGCGTCGAGATCTCCACGCCGAAGGGCCGCGCCGCGCTCGCCACGATCGACCTGCGGCGTCCGAGCGTCCACCACGACGGCTGGACGTACGGGCTCGTCCGGGAGGGCGAGCGCGAGAAGTTCGTCGTCGTCGACGGCAGGGGCGGCGGGAACAGCTGGGTGTACGACTTCAGCGGCAGGCTGATCGAGAACCACACGGTCGACCCGGTGGGGCGGAGCGCCGGGAAGGGCGCGAAGGCGGTCGCCCCGGGCAGCGGTACGGCCGCGGCGGATGCGGCGGATGCGACCGGGCTGGGCTTCGCCGTGCTGCGGGGCCAGGGCTGAGTCCCTCCCGTACCCGTACCCGTACCCATATGACGGAACGGCCGGTCCCCCGGGTGGGGACCGGCCGTTCCGGTGCGGGTGCCCTGCAGGAGTCCTGCGGGCGCCCTGCGGGCGTCCTACTTGGCGTCGGCCTCGGGCTTGTCCGCAGTCTCGGCGTCGGCCTCGGGCTTGGCCTCGGGCTTGTCCGCGGTCTCGGCGTCGGCCTCGGCGTCGGCCTTCGCGTCGGTCTCGGCGGTCGCCGCAGGCTCGGTGGCGGCCTCAGCCGCCTCCCCTTCCGTCTCGGCCGCGGCCTCCGGCTCTGCCTCGGGCTTCGCCTCGGCCTCCGGCTCTGCCTCGGCGGCAGCCTTCGCCTCGGCCGCCGCCTTGGCTTCCGCCTCGGCCGCCGCCTTGGCTTCCGCCTCGGCCGCCGCCTTCGCCTCGGCTTCTGCCTTCGCGGCCGCCGCCTTCGCCTTGGCTTCCGCCTCCGCCGCCGCCTTCGCGGCAGCCGCCTCCGCCTCGGCCTTGGCTTCCGCCTCGGCCTCCGCCGCGAGCGCGGCCAGCTCCTCCTCCGTCGGACCCGGGGCCTTCACCGAGTCGAGCAGCAGCTGCGCCACGTCGACCACCTGGACGTGTTCCTTCGCCTGACCGTCGTTCTTCTTGCCGTTCACCGAGTCGGTGAGCATCACGAGGCAGAAGGGGCAGGCGGTGGAGACGATGTCCGGGTTCAGGGACAGGGCCTCGTCGACGCGCTCGTTGTTGATGCGCTTGCCGATCCGCTCCTCCATCCACATCCGCGCGCCGCCGGCGCCACAGCAGAAGCCCCGCTCCTTGTGGCGGTGCATCTCCTGCTGGCGCAGGCCCGGCACGGCCGACATGATCTCGCGCGGCGGCGTGTAGACCTTGTTGTGCCGGCCCAGGTAGCACGGGTCGTGGTACGTGATCAGGCCGTCGACCGGAGTGACCGGCGTGAGGCGACCCTCGTCGATCAGGTGCTGGAGGAGCTGCGTGTGGTGGATGACCTCGTACTCGCCGCCCAACTGCGGGTACTCGTTCGCGATGGTGTTGAAGCAGTGCGGGCAGGTCGAGACGATCCGCTTCGCCGACTTCGGCTTCTTCGTCGACGGGTCCTCGTCGTCCTCGCCGAAGGCCATGTTCAGCATGGCCACGTTCTCCTGGCCCAGCTGCTGGAACAGCGGCTCGTTGCCCAGGCGGCGCGGCGAGTCACCGGTGCACTTCTCGTCGCCGCCCATGATCGCGAACTTGACGCCCGCGATGTTCAGCAGCTCCGCGAAGGCCTTCGTGGTCTTCTTGGCCCGGTCCTCCAGGGCGCCGGCGCAGCCGACCCAGTAGAGGTAGTCGAACTCGGAGAGGTCCTCCGCGTCCTTCCCGATGATCGGGACCTCGAAGTCCACCTCCTTGGTCCACTCGACGCGCTGCTTCTTCGCCAGGCCCCAGGGGTTGCCCTTCTTCTCCAGGTTCTTGAGCATCGTGCCCGCCTCCGACGGGAACGCGCTCTCGATCATCACCTGGTAGCGGCGCATGTCGACGATGTGGTCGATGTGCTCGATGTCGACCGGGCACTGCTCCACGCACGCACCGCAGGTGGTGCAGGACCACAGCACGTCCGGGTCGATGACGCCGTTCTCCTCGGCGGTCCCGATCAGCGGGCGCTCGGCCTCCGCGAGAGCGGCGGCCGGGACACCGGCGAGCTGCTCCGCCGTGGCCTTCTCGTTGCCCTCCATGTCCTTGCCGCCACCGGCCAGCAGGTACGGGGCCTTGGCGTGCGCGTGGTCGCGCAGCGACATGATGAGCAGCTTGGGGGACAGCGGCTTGCCCGTGTTCCAGGCCGGGCACTGCGACTGGCAGCGACCGCACTCCGTGCACGTGGAGAAGTCGAGGATGCCCTTCCAGGAGAACTGCTCGACCTGGGAGACGCCGAAGTTGTCGTCCTCGCCCGGGTCCTCGAAGTCGATCTCCTTGCCGCCCGAGGTCATCGGCTGCAGGGCGCCGAGCGCCGTGGCGCCGTCCGCGTTCCGCTTGAACCAGATGTTCGGGAAGCCGAGGAAGCGGTGCCAGGCGACACCCATGTTGGTGTTGAGCGAGACCACGATCATCCAGATCAGCGAGGTGCCGATCTTGATCATCGCGGTGAAGTAGATGGCGTTCTGCAGCGCGCTCGTCGAAAGCCCGTCGAAGGCCAGGACCAGCGGGTACGAGACGAAGTACGCCGGCTCGTAGCTGTCCACGTGGTGGATCGCGCCCTCGAGGCCGCGCAGGCACAGGATCGCGAGGCCGATGGTCAGGATGATGTACTCGACGAAGTACGCCTGCCAGGCCTTCGAGCCGGTGAAGCGCGACTTGCGGCCGGCCCGGGAGGGCAGGCTGAGCAGCCGGATCGCCATCAGGACGACGATGCCGAGGACCGTCATCAGGCCGATGAACTCGATGTAGAGCTCGAACGGCAGGAAGCCGCCGACGATCGGCAGCACCCAGTCGGCCTGGAAGAGCTGGCCGTAGGCCTGTGCCAGGGTCGGCGGCAGCGTCAGGAAGCCGATCGCGACGAACCAGTGCGCGAAGCCGACGATGCCCCAGCGGTTCATGCGGCTGTGGCCGAGGAACTCGCGGACGAGGGTGAACGTTCGGGCCTTCGGGTCGTCCGTGCGGCTGCCTGCCGGTACGGGTTGGCCGAGCTTCACGAAGCGGTAGATCTGCGCCACGGCTCGTGCGAGCAGCGCGACGCCGACCACGGTCAGGACCAGCGACACGATGATCGCGGCGAGTTGCATGGAAGGGCTCCTCGGGCGGCACTTACTAAGCGGTAACTTATGAAGTCAAGGCTTGAGGTTACCCATTCCCGACGCCGCAATGTAGCTGAGCGTGCGGTGATCTGTGTCGCTCAGGCGACCCTTTGCCGGTACGCCGCGCGCGGGGTCTGCGCCAGGATCGCGAGGTCCATCCCGAGCCAGTGGTTCTCCACATAATGCCGGTCGAGCAGGGCCATCTCCTCCCAGGGGAGGTCCGAACGCGCGCTGACCTGCCACAATCCGGTCATTCCGGGACGTACGAGGAGTCGCTCGGGGCGGTCCGTACGAGTTTCCGGGCGCGGCCCGACGAGCGACATCTCGCCACGGACCACGTTCAGCAGCTGCGGGAGGCCGTCGAGGGCGCAGCGGTCCAGGACCGCACCGATCCGGCCAGTGCCGTCGTCGGTGCGCAGGCGCCACGTGCGGAACGGCCGGCCGGCCAGCCCCACCGCGGCCGCCCGTGCGAAGGGGTGGCCGCCCTGGGTCGCCCACAGCAGGGCGGTGATGGCCGCGAGCGGCAGGCCGAGCACTGCGAGCAGCACCACTGCCCCGACGAGGTCGCACACCCGCTTCGCCGGTGGGGCGGCGGGGACCCGTACGCGCGGAGCGGTGAGTGTGAGGGGCATGTCAGCACGCTGCCGCATGCTTCCGGCGGTCTCGTGGTGGCGCGCGGCCGCGGTGACCCGTTCGGCCGCGCCCGCCGCTATCGGGGGTGCCGTCCCGGGACCCCGTGCCTCACGCGCCGGCGAGGCCGAATCGTCCGGCCCCGCCGGCGTGTGGGGGTGGGATGTGGGGCTGGGATGTGGGGCGGAGTCCAGGGTGGTTGCGCGTAAGCATGGCCTAAAGGTTGAGTCGACTCGACTCAGCTCTGTTGACGCCGGCGCGGCGATGCGGCATGGTTGAGTCTGTTCCACTCAAGTCAGCTGGAGGAATTGAAATGGCACGTGCGGTCGGCATCGACCTGGGCACCACTAACTCCGTCGTCAGCGTTCTGGAAGGCGGCGAGCCCACCGTCATCACCAACGCCGAGGGCGCCAGGACCACGCCGTCCGTCGTCGCCTTCGCCAAGAACGGCGAGGTCCTCGTCGGCGAGGTGGCCAAGCGCCAGGCGGTCACGAACGTGGACCGGACCATCCGCTCCGTCAAGCGCCACATGGGCACTGACTGGAAGATCAACCTGGATGGCAAGGACTTCAACCCGCAGCAGATGAGCGCCTTCATCCTGCAGAAGCTGAAGCGCGACGCCGAGGCGTACCTGGGCGAGAAGGTCACGGACGCGGTCATCACCGTCCCGGCCTACTTCAACGACTCCGAGCGTCAGGCGACGAAGGAGGCCGGTGAGATCGCGGGCCTGAACGTCCTGCGCATCGTCAACGAGCCGACGGCCGCCGCCCTGGCCTACGGCCTCGACAAGGACGACCAGACCATTCTCGTCTTCGACCTCGGTGGCGGCACCTTCGACGTGTCGCTCCTGGAGATCGGCGACGGCGTCGTCGAGGTGAAGGCCACCAACGGTGACAACCACCTCGGTGGCGACGACTGGGACCAGCGCGTCGTCGACTACCTGGTGAAGCAGTTCGTGGGCGGCCACGGCGTCGACCTGTCCAAGGACAAGATGGCGCTCCAGCGTCTGCGCGAGGCCGCCGAGAAGGCGAAGATCGAGCTGTCCTCCTCCACGGAGACCACGATCAACCTGCCCTACATCACGGCTTCCGCCGAGGGCCCGCTGCACCTGGACGAGAAGCTCACGCGCGCCCAGTTCCAGCAGCTGACCGCGGACCTGCTCGACCGCT
Organism: Streptomyces sp. NPDC091682; assembly: GCF_044756625.1. Classification (NCBI taxonomy): domain Bacteria; kingdom Bacillati; phylum Actinomycetota; class Actinomycetes; order Kitasatosporales; family Streptomycetaceae; genus Streptomyces; species Streptomyces sp. NPDC091682. The sequence continues at coordinate 32,434 of NZ_JBIVTH010000034.1, forward strand.
GCAAGACCCCGTTCCACAACGTCATCAAGGACGCCGGCATCCAGCTGTCCGAGATCGACCACGTGGTCCTGGTCGGCGGCTCCACCCGTATGCCGGCCGTCGCCGAGCTCGTCAAGGAGCTCACCGGCGGTCAGGACGCCAACAAGGGCGTCAACCCGGACGAGGTCGTCGCCATCGGCGCCACCCTCCAGGCCGGTGTGCTCAAGGGTGAGGTCAAGGACGTCCTGCTCCTCGACGTGACCCCGCTGTCCCTCGGCATCGAGACCAAGGGCGGCATCATGACCAAGCTGATCGAGCGCAACACCACGATCCCGACGAAGCGCTCCGAGATCTTCACGACGGCCGAGGACAACCAGCCGTCCGTCCAGATCCAGGTCTACCAGGGCGAGCGCGAGATCGCGGCGTACAACAAGAAGCTCGGCATGTTCGAGCTGACGGGCCTGCCCCCGGCCCCGCGCGGCGTCCCGCAGATCGAGGTCTCCTTCGACATCGACGCGAACGGCATCATGCACGTCACGGCCAAGGACCTTGGCACGGGCAAGGAGCAGAAGATGACCGTCACCGGCGGCTCCTCGCTCGGCAAGGACGAGGTCGACCGCATGCGCCAGGAGGCGGAGCAGTACGCGGACGAGGACCTGCGCCGCAAGGAGGCGGCCGAGTCCCGCAACCAGGGCGAGCAGCTCGTCTACCAGACGGAGAAGTTCGTCAAGGACAACGAGGACAAGGTCCCGGCCGACGTCAAGACCGAGGTCGAGTCCGCCGTCGCCGAGCTGAAGGAATCGCTCAAGGGCGAGGACACGGCCGAGATCCGCACCGCGACGGAGAAGCTCGCCGCGGTCAGCCAGAAGCTCGGCCAGGCCATCTACGCCGACGCGCAGGCCGCCCAGGCCGCCGGCGGTGCCGGTGACGCGGGCCAGGCCAAGGCCGACGACGACGTCGTCGACGCCGAGATCGTCGACGACGAGAAGCCGAAGGGCGGCGCTGCCTGATGTCGGAGGAGACCCCGGGCTTCGACGAGAAGCCCGAAGTCCCCGACGCCGGTCAGAACGACGCTGAGCCGAAGGCCGCCGACTCCGCCAAGGACGAGGCGGCCCCGGCCGGGGACGCAAGCCAGGACGTGGCGCTGCTGGCGCAGCTGGACCAGGCCCGTACCGCGCTCTCCGAGCGCACCACGGACCTCCAGCGGCTCCAGGCCGAGTACCAGAACTACCGCCGCCGGGTGGAGCGGGACCGGATCACCGTCAAGGAGATCGCGGTCGCGTCCCTCCTGACGGAACTGCTGCCGACCCTGGACGACATCGGCCGGGCGCGGGAGCACGGCGAGCTGGTCGGCGGCTTCAAGTCGGTGGCCGAATCGCTGGAGACCGTCGCCGCCAAGATGGGCCTGCAGCAGTTCGGCAAGGAGGGCGAGCCCTTCGACCCGACGATCCACGAGGCCCTGATGCACTCGTACGCGCCGGACATCACCGAGGACACCTGCGTGGCGATCCTGCAGCCGGGGTACCGGATCGGCGAGCGTACGATCCGTCCCGCACGGGTCGCGGTGGCCGAGCCCCAGCCGGGCGCGGCCCCGAAGTCCCCCGGTTCCGACTCGGCGGTCGCGGAGGGCGAAGCGCCGGACGGCTTGGACGCGGATGCCCCCGACAAGGGCTGATGCACCACACGTAGGAGCACGAGAGGAGGGACACCGGGGATGAGCACGAAGGACTTCGTCGAGAAGGACTACTACAAGGTCCTCGGTGTCCCGAAGGACGCCACCGAGGCCGAGATCAAGAAGGCGTACCGGAAGCTCGCACGCGAGTTCCACCCGGACGCCAACAAGGGCGACGCCTCGGCCGAGGAGCGCTTCAAGGAGATCTCCGAGGCGAACGACATCCTCGGCGACGCCAAGAAGCGCAAGGAGTACGACGAGGCGCGCGCCCTGTTCGGCAACGGTGGCTTCCGCCCCGGGCCGGGCGGCGGCGGCTCGTTCAACTTCGACCTGGGCGACCTCTTCGGGGGTCAGCAGCAGGGCGCCGGCCAGGCCGGCGGCTTCGGCGGCGGCCTGGGTGACGTCTTCGGCGGCCTCTTCAACCGCGGCGCCGGCCCCGGGGCGGGCACCCGCACCCAGCCGCGCCGCGGCCAGGACATCGAGTCGGAGGTCACCCTCTCCTTCACGGAGGCGGTGGACGGGGCCACGGTCCCGCTGCGGATGTCCTCCCAGGCGCCCTGCAAGGCCTGCTCGGGCACCGGCGACAAGAACGGCACCCCCAGGGTGTGCCCGACCTGCGTCGGCACCGGCCAGGTCTCGCGGGGCAGCGGCGGCGGCTTCTCGTTGACCGACCCCTGTGCGGACTGCAAGGGCCGCGGCCTGATCGCGGAGACCCCCTGCGACGTCTGCAAGGGCAGCGGGCGCGCCCGCAGCTCCCGCACCATGCAGGTCCGGATCCCGGCGGGCGTTTCCGACGGCCAGCGGATCCGGCTGCGCGGCAAGGGTGCGCCGGGCGAGCGCGGCGGTCCGGGCGGTGACCTCTACGTGGTCGTGCATGTCGGTTCCCACCCGGTCTTCGGCCGCAAGGACGACAACCTGACGGTGACCGTGCCCGTGACGTTCGCGGAGGCGGCGCTGGGGGCCGAGATCAAGGTCCCGACCCTGAACGGCCCCTCGGTGACGCTGAAGCTGCCCCCGGGCACCCCGGGCGGTCGCACCATGCGGGCCCGCGGCAAGGGAGCGGTCCGCAAGGACGGCACCCGCGGCGACCTGCTGGTCACGGTGGAGGTCGCGGTCCCGACCGAACTGTCCGACAAGGCCCGCGAGGCCCTGGAGATGTACCGCGAGGCGACGGGGTCCGAGGACCCGCGCTCCGCGCTGTTCGAGTCCGCGAAGGGAGCATGACATGGACGGCCGCCGACGACAGTCTTCCCGTCTGGGAAGCGGTTACCAACTCACCGACGAGACCCCGGTCTACGTGATCTCGGTGGCCGCCCAGCTCTCCGGTCTGCATCCGCAGACCCTCCGCCAGTACGACCGCCTCGGCCTGGTCTCCCCGGACCGTACGGCCGGCCGCGGCCGGCGCTACTCGGCCCGTGACATCGAGCTGCTCCGCACGGTGCAGGCGCTGTCGCAGGACGAGGGCATCAACCTGGCGGGCATCAAGCGCATCATCGAACTGGAGAACCAAGTCGCCGCGCTCCAGCAGCGCGTGGCCGAGCTCGCCGCAGCCGTGGACGGCGCCGCGGCGGTCCTCCAACAGCGCGAGGCCCAGGTCCACGCCTCGTACCGGCGCGACCTGGTCCCGTACAGCCCCCCGCAGCCGGGCAGCGCCCTGGTGGTCTGGCGCCCCAACCCCAAGCGGCCGATGGACTGACTTCGACCGAGCACGCACGAAGGCCCCCGCCCGGACAGCCGTCCGGGCGGGGGCCTTCGTCTTCTCACCTGTACCGCCGGCGGAGCGTCAGAGCCCTTCCCGGTCCGGGTCGAGGTCCTCGTGGCCCGGATGCCCCTCGCAGTCCTGCTCGGGGCCCAGGGGACGGCCCAGGATGCCGGACCGGGCGATGAGGTAGCCGAGCTGCGCGCGGCTGCCGCTGCCCAGGGTGGTGGCGAGCTTGGCTATGTGCGCCCGACAGGTGCGGACGTTCATGCCGAGGCGGCGCGCGATGGCCTCGTCGACGTGGCCCTCGATCAGGAGCTGGGCGATGGTCCGCTGGACGCCCGTTATTCCGCCGGGGGCGTTGCGGTACGTCACCTCCTCCTGGAGGGGCACGGCCCGGTGCCACAGCTGCTCGAACACCTTGATGAGGTAGTCGACCAAGCCCGGGTGGCGCAGTTCCAGGGCGACCCGGCGGTCGTCGCTCACCGGGATGAAAGCCACCGTGCGGTCGAAGATGATCAGGCGTTCGATCAGCTCCTCCAGCGTGCGGATCTCCACCTTGCCCATCGAGATCCGCTCCACGTAGGCGAGCGTGCCCTGACTGTGCCGCGCGGTGTGCTGGTACAGGGTCCGTATGCTGACCCCGCGGTCGATCAGCGGCTGGTCGCGCTCCAGGGCTTGGGTGAGGGCCAAGGAGGGCCGGGCGCCGCCGGGCTGGACCGTCAGCACCTCGGTGTGACATTCGGCCGTCGCGAGGTCCAGCGCGGCGTTGATCTGTTCGAAGCCCTCCAGCACCGTGATGGCGTGGGTGTTGGCCGGGCTCTGTGCGCTGATGGCCAGGAAAGGCTCGAAAGTGTCGGTGAGATCTACAGCGCTGCGCCGGCGGTCCTGGATCTCGCGTTCAATCGGATGGAGCCGTTGGGCCAGAGCTACGGACGGCGGAACCGGGCGGAGCTGGTTCGCGTCATCCGGGTCGGGCTGCAAAAGAGCGAATTCAAGCAGGCAGGGGGCGTTCTGGATCTCGCCCCGGGCGATCCGGCCGGTACTCAGTGCGGTCGCATAGAGCCGCGCCCCCTCGGTGCACATGGACGTCACAGGGTGGGGATGTGTCGCTTTTGTCTCGCTTCGCGTCAAATCTCCACCCCCCAGGGTCCTGAACATGCAAGAACATGATGCATCGTCCCTGTGGCATTGACGTGCCTGAATGAGCCATCGTCTGTCACGCGGGGGAGAGGATTCCATCAAGTGAGGACGAAGCCGACCATGTACAAGAGAATGCTTCGCTCGGTGCTTGCCATAGTTTTCTCCGCCGTTGCGGGTTTTGGGGCAGTCAGCGCCGTCGAAAGTGACGCGGGGAGCGCTAGGGACGGTCAGGGTACGGGCCTGACGAGCAGCGACGACACCGGCTGGACCACGGCTCCCGCGGGTAAGTACGCGGACACGGGCTGGACCATGGCGCCTGCGGGTAAGAGCGGCGACACCGGCTGGACCACGGCCCCTGCGGGTAAGAACGACGACACCGGCTGGACCACGACGCCTGCGGGTAAGGGTGACACGGGCTGGACCACGACTCCCGCGGGTAAGGACGACACCGGCTGGACCACGGCCCCTGCGGGTAAGAACGACGACACCGGCTGGACCACGACGCCTGCGGGTAAGGGAGACACGGGCTGGACCACGAC